>CAZMNT010000009.1:0-50733 GCA_964567715.1 uncultured Nitrosopumilaceae archaeon
TTTATTTAGATCAAACTCTTTTCTTAATGGAAAAACGTTCTCAGGCCACTGTTCATGCAAAACTAATGGCCTTGTGTCTGGATTGCCAATCGGTAGAAGTCCAAACATATCATGTATTTCACGCTCGTAAAGAGCCGCAGAAGGAATGGACATGACTATACTTGGGAAAGATAAATTTTGATCATCTATTTTTACAGTTATAAAAAAGAAAATATCTTCTCCATTTTCTTTTCCAAACACATATCGAATTACAAAATTGTTCCCACGGTTTCTTTCATCATTACAGATTATTGTTGCAAGCTTTGTTCCTATAGTTTCATGGATAAAAGTGCAAACTTCTGGAATGTCTTTTGGGTTTGTAAGAATAAAGTGTATTTCGTTATAGTTTTCCTTGATTTCTATCATCTTATTTGCAAACTTGTTTTGAATGTCCTTTTTGTATTGGTCTAGAGATTGTTTCATGGTAAACCTCCTTGGATAACAATGGCTGATGCATTATGCACTAGCGTCTGCAGTTGCTCTGGAATGTATAACCCTAGAATTAGTACCAATGATCCAATAATTACAGTTGGTACTACAGCAAGTTTTCCCATCTCATTTGTCTTTATTTCTGGAGAGGGTTTTCCAAAGACCATTCTTATCAAGTGTCTAAGAAATACTACAAATGTAACAATTAGGAACAAGATAATAAGTGAGGTTGCAAGGAATTGCCCTGACTTGAAACCTGAACCAAGTATCATAAACTCGCTTAGGAAGATGTTAAACGGCGGCATTCCAACTAATGCAAGGCCCCCAACCAAAAACAATGTACCAGTTATTGGCATTGTTCTAATAATTCCAGTAATTTTTGACATTGCTTTTGTTTCATATTTCTGACTGATCGTACCGCTTACAAAGAACATCATTGGTTTTGCAATGGCATGGTTGATTATCTGAAGTATAGCGCCATAAATCCCCAACAAACCTCCAAAACCGATTCCTAGCGATACAAGACCCATATGTTCTACACTAGAATAGGCAAGCATTCGCTTCATGTCCTTTTGGAAGTATATTGATGCAGCAGCTATTCCTACTGAGATTATGGCAAGTATTATCAAAAGTTGGCTTGAAAACGCAGAACCAATAGAATAACTGCTAATGATATGAAAACGCAAAATGCCATAGAGTGCACAGTTTAAGAGCACGCCAGAAAGCAGTGCGCTGACTGGCGTAGGAGCCTCACTATGAGCATCAGGCAACCAAGTGTGCATTGGGGCAAGACCTGCCTTTGTCCCATAACCAATCAGTATGAAAACAAATGCTATTTTGACTAGATTTGGATCAAATAGTTTTGAATTTCGTATCATTTCAGTCCAGTTCATTGCATCAGTAGTTCCTGAGTTAATGTTTGCATAGTAGAAAAATACAGTACCAATCAAAGCAAAAGACAACCCCACAGTTGCAATTATCAGGTATTTCCAGGCAGCTTCAATTGCGTTTTGTTTAAAGTAAAGCATTATCAAAAGAACTGAGATGAGCGTTGTTGCCTCTACCGTAATCCACATTATTCCAAGGTTGTTTGTTATTGGAACAACAAGCATTGTAAGCAAAAAGACGTTAAATCCCTGATAGTATCTTGTTATGTGTTTTAAATCCACCATTCCATTATCATATTGTCTGCCCATATAGTTCACAGAATAAAGCGCAGAAACAAAACTTACAAGTGATATTGGAAGGAGTATTATCGCACCTAGCGAGTCTATGTAAAATGTATTGCCAAATGCACTGATTACTTTTTCGTTAATAATTCTAGAAATAATGAAGAATGCTTGTATCAAAATTAAAAATGCAGAAGATATGGTTACTATTTCTGATATTCTTTTTTGTCTAAATATAGTAACCAGAATTGATGCAATGACTGGAGTCAAAAATAACAAAAGTATAGTCGTGTTTGATTCGGTAAAGATCTCTGTTAATTGCATCTAATCATCCCTCAAGTTTTGAAGATTTTCAATATCTAGGCTGTCAAATGTCCTGCTAATTCTAAACAGTAAGATTGATGAGATTACTATCCCTACCAGAATGTCTGCAAATATACCCATCTCTATTAGTAATGATACGCCATGTGTTAGTACCAATGTGAAAAGAAATAGCCCATTTTCGATTATCAAAAGACCCACCACTTGGCTAAGAGCTGCTCGTCTGCTGACAATTACAAAAAGACCTATCAGAAATAATGAAATCGAAATTGGCAAGTATGTAGCTGCTACAGGATCTGATTTGAGCGGTATCTGCTGTGTCAAAAAGTAAGACAGTGCAACAAGAAATGCTGAGATTATAATAGCCATTCTGAGGCTGACGTACGGCCTTGTTTCTGTCTTGAATTCAATTTCAAGCCTACTTGTTACATATGTAAGAACTTTGGGGATTACAATTGATTTTATAACAAATGTCAGTGCAGCAGCGATGTATATTTCCCAAATTCCTGTAACATAGCCTATAATGGCAGTAACTCCTGCAAGGACTACAGATTGCAATCTATACGCGTTTAGCCAATCCAAGAATCCTCGTCTTGCAACCACTCCAAATGTTGCAATAAGCAATATTGCAGCAGAGATTGTCAAAATATCGGGTTGTACGATTGTCATCAAAGATCACTAGAGAAAATATAATACTATGCCTATCATCGAGCTTGCAATTGCCATGGAAATCAGATCAGGAAGCCTAAACAAACGCCATTTTGCAACAGACGCCTCTAACAGGGCAACGAATACAGCAAATATCGAAATTTTTGCAACAAATGATAATAATCCAACGCCAAGCTCAGGTATTGAAAGTGAGGACGAGATCCCCCATGGAATGAAGATATTTACAATCAATGTAAAGAGTATCATTTGTTTTATTGACTGAGACCATTCTATCAAGGCAAGACTTTTACCAGAATATTCCAAAACCATTGCCTCATGGACCATAGTAAGTTCAAGATGTGTAGCAAGATTGTCAAATGGCAACCTGCCTGTTTCGCCTAGTATGATAATGAACATGGCTATTGCTGCAAAAATTAGTTGCGGGTGGGGCAATAAGGGAGAGTTTGATGCACCGCCTACCACGGTACTCAGGTTTGTTCCGCCATAGGTGAGTGCGACAACAAATATTGAAAGAAACAAGGCAGGCTCCAAGAGTGCTGAAATCATCATCTCTCTGCTACTTCCCAGTCCACCAAAGGCACTTGCCACATCCAAGCCTGCCAGCATTGTAAAGAATCTTGCAAGTCCAAATAGGCCAACTACTAGAAGCAGGTCGCCTACAAGTCCAAATGGCGAGTGGGAAAGAAACACAGGTATGAAAAATGCAGCAGTGCCTATTGCAACAAAATTTACCCATGGAGCAAATCTAAAGATCCAAGAGCTCTGGTCGGAGACAACCTCATCTTTGTGTAAAAGTTTTACTAGATCATAGTATGGCTGAAATATACCAAATCCTATTCTCTTCTGTGTTTTTGCCTTTGTCTTTCTCATTATTCCAGTAATCATAGGTGAGAGTGCCATTATGACAAGCACCTGGATTACACCAATTGCAATCTCTGTGTAGCCTACCATCAATTATTCAGCCTCACAAATAAGAGAAGCAATACGGCAGTTATCATAATGTAAAGCAGATACGAGTTTACCTTTCCTGTCTGAATCTTGCGTATCTTGTCAAGAACAAAAATTGTCGATGATGTTATGGGTTGGTACAAGTTTTCTTCAAAGATGTTCTTTGTAGTAGAACTAAACTCAATTGTTTTTACCAAGTATTGATTTGTTTGTACAAAGAATTCTTTGCTGGTCTGATTATGAGGTTTGAAAAAGACTCTAAAGACTGCACGAATTGGCTGAGAAAGCGAGGTTGCAGTATACTCCATTCTCTCATTTAAATTTCCAAATCCACAATCCCATGTTCCGTAAATTGTTTTTGCGGTCTTTCCACCAATAACTCGAATAAAACCAAAAATAGCAACCGCCATAGAAGATAGGATGATTATAACTACTGGCATGGAGAGATTTGCAAAGCTTGTTCCACTGATATTCTGCAGTGTGATTGCAGCAAACGGACTTGATGGTTGTTGATGTAGATGAAATGCTGTGCTTATCAAAGATATTCCTAGAAATGGAATGATGCCAAGTAAGATGCATGCAGCTGCAAGTATTGACATTCCTGCAATCATGTCGCGTGGAACTTCTTTGATGTTTAGAGCATGTCTACTTCTTGCTTTGGAAAGAAACGTTATTCCAAACAACTTGACAAATGTAGCAGCTGCAATGCCTATAGTAAGTGCAAATGGCAAACTTGCAAAGGCAATTGATATTTGCAGTATGGTAGATGGTATTTGGTAACTTGAGAGAATTGCCTGCAGTGTTAGCCATTCACTTACAAAGCCATTGAAGGGCGGTAACCCAGCAATAGAAACTGCACCAATTAGAAACAATAATGCTGTCCATGGCATGTGTTTAATTAGTCCTCCAAGCTCGTCGATGTTTTTGGTGTGAGTCGTGTATACAACAGACCCTGCGCCTAGGAAAAGCAATCCTTTGAAGACTGCATGGTTTATGGTATGATACATGCTTGCCACAAGGGCCAAAACTGAAAAGGCAGTAAGGTGGTATGACGCAAAAACCACAGATAGACCAAGACCAACTAGGATTATGCCGATATTTTCTATGCTATGAAAGGCAAGGGCCCGCTTGATGTCGTGCTCTATTACTGCGTATAACACGCCAATCAGTGCAGATGCAGACCCTGTTGCAACTATTAACATTCCCCACCATGCATAATCTGGAGAGGCTCCAAAACCTGCAAAATCAAAGACTGTTCGGAGTATACCGTAAATACCCATTTTTATCATGACTGCAGACATTAAAGCAGAGATGTTGCTTGGGGCTGATGGGTGTGCCTTTGGTAGCCAAGTATGTAATGGGACAATTCCTGATTTTGTACCAAATCCAACTAACGCAAATACAAACATCAGATTTTTTATCAATAAAGGAAATGAGGGCGATGAATTTCTCAGAGAATCAAAACTAAGGCTCCCTGTTTGAAGATACCCGAGCAAAAATGAAGCAAAAATAAAAGCAGTTCCAAAGTGTGTCATTACAAGATATGTCATTCCAGATTTGATGTTCTCTTCCTTCTCGTGATCGTATATCACCAAAAAGAATGATACCAATGACATTAATTCCCAAAACACTAGGAAGAAAAATCCATTGTTTGATCCTACCACAAGAATCATTGACAAAACAAAAATGTTAAAAAGAAAACCAAAAATTGATACTCTTTTTGTTAGTTGATATTGTTTCGAATACCCTATAGAATATAACGAAACTGCAAATGCTACAATGCCAATCATCATTATGAAAAATGCTGAAATTCCATCGACAAAGATTTCAAAATTAAAGAATGGGATTAAATTTGGTGCAGTCCAGGACAGTGATTTATTTGTCAGAATATCAATAGAAAAGAGAACTGTTAGTGCAGATCCTATCATGGAAGGTACAAAGATCATTTGCCTTGCAAATCTCCCGTTTCTTGACAACAGGCCAAGTATCGCACCTCCTAGAAATAGTGAGGCAATTACCTGAAACAAAACAAGATCGCTAATCATTTTTTTCAGCCGGCGAAGCCCTGAACGTTATTGGGATGATTTTTCATAGATTGGGTCTTTGTGCCTCAGTCTCTATTTTACGCATTTAATTGTTTATGAGAAAAAGGTATAAGTGTATGTATATGTATGTACATGTATGCAGGATTACAACAACACAGTACAATTACTAGTCCAAAAGCCAGAATATCTCAAAACACTTCAGTTAGCCGTACAGAAAGAAGAAGAAAACCTTGCCAACAAGCAGTACCTGGGATGGCAGTGGTTTGATGTAGAGACCCATCCTGCAAAGATTGTGAAGCTGGTTACAAGCAGTATTGTCAAGGTAAATTTCAAATCCAATAGCTCTACGTGCTACCTTCTTAAGAATAGGGAATCGGTAAAACGTGCGATCAAGCGCTCATAGTGTATAATCAATGTATGAAGCGTTTGCTATTTTTTATATCTTCCAAGCCACTCAATTTGTAGAGTCTGATCAGTGATTTTTCCGAATTTTGAAAATCGAAAAGTCAGCAGTTTTTTATAAGTACATCTTGTTAGTACAAGAATGAAGATTTGCTGGGCAAATACAGACAACTTTTCTGAAGCTGATGTTGTTATCTTTGGCATACCAGACGAATCCAAGTCACACTCATTGCGAAAAGGAAGCTCGGAGGCTCCTCACAAAATAAGGGAGATATCAAACATGCGAGATACATACAAGAGAGGAAATACTATTTCCAAGGGTTTTCCGCTTGATGGAATAAACAGCAAGGTCTACGACCATGGGAACATGCTGAGAACCGAGGTTAGCGAAACAATAGACAAGATAGTTTCCAAGTCAAAGATTCCAATAGTGCTAGGCGGCGACCATTCTATTTCTACAGAGATAATCAGATCAATCTACAAAAAATATGGCACAATATCACTGGTTTATTTTGATGCACATCCCGATTTTATCAGCTCAACTAACGGCTACTACGGCTCTGTCTTGCATGATGTCTTGCCCTACATTGACACAAAATCAAGCGTCCAGATAGGAATTAGAACGCCAGAGCAGGAAGAGATCGACAATATCAAAAGATACAACCTAGCAGTTGTTACACCGCTTGACATTCTCAAAAGCAACATTACAGAAATTGAAAAAAATATACTTGGAAAATTAGGAAATAACGTATACGTCTCAATAGACATGGATGTAATAGATCCAGCATACGCCCCGGGAGTCTCGGTTCCAGTACCGCTTGGACTTCAAAGTCTTGAGGTCTTGTATCTTCTCAAATCCATCGCAAGGCATGGTATTGTCGGACTTGATATAATGGAGGTCTGTCCAATCTATGACATCAAAGACAGAACGTCACATCTGGCATCAAGGATCATCGGCGAAGTGATATCTTCCATGAGTAAAACTTCTTAATACTTTTAACTGGGCCTAGACGGTATCAGAATATGTTTTCTCGCTTTACTGTAAAAGAAGCTAATGCACTGCTTCCATCTACAATTAAAAAGTTCAAAGAGGTGGTAAATTTGAAAAACCAAATAATAAAGATCCAGACAGAGATGGAGTCAGACCCAAGATACATGTCCAGCCTAAAAGATTACATCCTAAAAAAACAAGAATTCAACACTGCAATCTCAAACTTTT
This sequence comes from uncultured Nitrosopumilaceae archaeon, assembly GCA_964567715.1. GTDB lineage: Archaea > Thermoproteota > Nitrososphaeria > Nitrososphaerales > Nitrosopumilaceae > Nitrosotalea. Next base: position 7,242 of record CAZMNT010000009.1, read on the forward strand.
ACAAGGCAATAGAGGAAATTGAAAGCACGTGTGTGGTAGTCAAGAGCGTGGAGGAAGGACTGCTTGATTTTCCATCACTTCGATTCAGTGAAGAGATTTGGTTGTGCTGGAAGGAAGGTGAGACTGAAATCAGGTTCTGGCACGGAAAGGACGAGGGGTTTAACGGAAGAAAGCCTCTTGAGACGTTTGACGTGGAAAAGTTACGCTGAATGCATACACTTGACCCATATACCGAAATAGGCCAAAGAACAGCTCATATGCAATGTTGTCATCTTGGCTGCGTGCAGTTAGGATCAGGTTTCTGCTTGCGTCCGTAATTGCAGTCTTTCTCGGGCTTGCCATAAACTGGTGGCAAAATAATACAATCAACCTCGAATTCGCAGGCCTAACTCTGGCAGGAGTTGTTGCCCTGCATGCAAGTGTAGACCTGCTCAATGACTATTGGGATTACAAAAGAAATATAGACACGGAGACCAAGAGGACCAAATTCAGCGGAGGTACCGGAGTCTTGCCAGAGGGACTACTCAAACCATCACAGGTCTACCGCGCTGGTGTCATCATGCTAATTGTTGGTACACTAATTGGGGCGTATTTTGTCTATGAGAGAGGAGTAACGATTGCGTTAATTTTGGGATTTGTCATAGTCTCAATCTATTTTTACTCTACAAGAATTGTTGACTCTGGACTGGGCGAGGTCTTTGTTGGCATCAAGGGAGCCATGATAGTGCTTGGCACGTATTATGTACAGGCATCTCACATCACTGCAGAGCCTATACTTGCCGGAATAGTGTCAGGAGTACTTTCCTCGACTGTACTCTTTGTAAATTCATTTCCTGATTATGACGCAGACAAGTTGCATGGAAGGAAGACCCTTGTCATAGTACTTGGCAGGCCAAGGGCAGCTTCGAGTGCATGGATATTTCCAGCAGTATCGCACGGACTTGTCATAACATCTGTCGCACTGCACATCTTTCCGCCAGTATCGCTCATCACACTTGGCACAATACCTATTGCGATACGATCATGCGAAGCATTGAAGCAAAAGTTTGACAAACTAGAAGAGTTTATCCCTGTAATGAAAAACTTTGTGTCATACAGCAGAATTACAGGAGCACTTCTTGTCACAAGTTTTATCGCAGACTATTTTATCAGAATGGCACGGTAGAATTAAATCGACCACATCCAAAGTCATCATATGATTGCAGGTTATGCAACACAAGAAGGTACTGCCGAGTTTGCACAAAATCATCCCAGTGTTGCAAAGAATCACTTTAAGCGCTTTGAAGGATTAACGCTATCATCTATTGGCATAGGCACATATCTTGGAAACCCGGACGATGCTACGGATGTTCTGGTCACGGATGCTGTAATAAAATCAGTTACACTTGGAACAAACGTAATTGATACAGCCATAAACTACAGATCACAGAAGGCTGAAAGGTCTGTAGGCAAGGCAGTTGCCCAGCTTATTGAGAAAGGAAAGGCAAGAAGAGATGAGCTGTTTGTCAGCACAAAAAATGGATACATCACAAACGACGGCGACAGAAAAGAGGATTTTTGGCAGAACATACAAAATACGCTTGTAAAACCTGGAATAATCAAGTCTGGAGACATATCTTCTGGATACCACTGCATGACTATACCATATCTCCAAGACCAGCTAGAAAGGAGCCTGAAGAATCTCGGACTTGAATGCATCGACCTTATGTATCTGCACAATGCTGCGGAGGGACAGCTGCAAGACATGACAAAGGACGAATTTATGAAGAAACTGGGAGAAGTGTTTGGGTTTTATGAAGGCCAGCGAAAGTCTGGCAAGATGAGATATTACGGAATGGCAACATGGGAGTGCTTCAGAGTTTCAAAAGAGCACCAACAGTATCTTTCAATTTTTGATGTTGCAAAACTGGCAAGCAGTATAGGAGGACCCAACAACGGATTCAAGTTTATCCAGCTCCCATACAACATGTACTATGATCAGGCATTGACTGTCAAGAACCAAGTGCAAGACGGCACAGAGTTTACTATTTTAGAGGCAGCAAAAAGTCTTGGAATCGGAGTATTCACAAGCGTTCCACTCATGCAAGCAAGACTCTTGGGGCCAAATGTTTTACCAGCGTTTGGCCAGTTGACCCGAGCCTCACACAGAGCAATCCAGTTTGTTAGGTCAACACCGGGTGTCTTAGCACCCCTCGTTGGACAAAAGTCTTCATCCCATGTGGATGAGAACTTGGAGCTTGCAAAGACTCCGGTTTTGAGCGAGGCAGAGTTTTCTGATCTTGCCACCAAGTTATCGTCCTAGGTTATTGCAATACTTATCATGACAACATAGGTTTAGGCAACCTTGACAGTATGACTATGCAGAATACAGATATGACAAGGACAAGTGCAGCTAGAGGGCCAAACTCAGGCACTACCTGTATAATCTTGTCATTGGCCACACCACCGCCTCCGTTGCTTGTAAGGATATAAAGCGAGCCATCAGGCCCCTGCACCACATCCCGCAGCCTTCCAAAGGTTCCATCAAATATTTTCTGGGTTGAAACAACCTTGTCGTCCTTATCTAGCGTGAGCACCTCAAGGTGCTGGCCAAAAAGTGTGGCAATCAAGAACTTGCCTTTGAGCTGTGGAATCTTGTCGGATGTGTAAAAGGTTGCACCCGACGGAGCCCATGTTGTATCGCCTGTCTGGTATATCGGGTCCACAAATCTTGAATCATTTGCCACCCCAATTACATCAGGCCAGCCATAGTTTTTGCCTGGCATTATTAGATTGACCTCATCATGGGCGCGCCAGCCAAACTCGCCTGATGGTCCATGCTCTGTCTCTACGAGTTTTCCACTTTGAGGATCCCAGTCTAGTCCTTGGGGATTTCTGTTTCCATAGGTATAGACTGGCGAACGTGCAAATGGGTTGTCAGATGGAATTGTGCCGTCAGGATTAATTCGAAGTATTTTTCCTCCAAGATATGTGATGTTTTGTGCCAAATCTGGCCTGCCAGCTTCGCCTGCAGTGATGTACAATTTTCCATCGGGTCCAAACTTTATTCTTCCACCGTCGTGGTATGTGTTTGCAGGAATTTTGTCAATTAGGATTTTTTCTTGCGATATGGTATTATTTGATTCTGTAAACTTGGAAACTCTGTTATGTAATCCAGTCAAGTCTGAGTAGGTATAGTACAAATAAAGAAAATGGTTTGCTTCAAAGTTTGGGTCCAGTGCAAGACCTAATAAGCCGCTCTCATCTACTTGTGTGACGGGAAGGTGTGCAATTGGTTTTCCCTGCAATGTTCCGTTTTGCATCAAGTCAAGATTGCCTGTTCTTTCTGTGATAAATGCCCTCCCATCTGGTGCAAAGGCAAGCTCCCAGGGGTTTTCCAAGTTTGTTGCAATTATTTTCGTTTGTAATGAAGACTCATCAATTTGAGCTTGTGCACCAAGAAACCAAATACTTGATACAAGAAAAATTCCAAATACCATATAGATTGGATTCATGGTATCATAAATTAGCAAAACCAATCAGATTAAACTTCTCAACAGACTGGTCTTCCAACTGTAAGTTTTAAATACAAATGTTAGGCGAGACAAGGCATGACGGTAGTAGATCCAGTCTGCGGCATAGAGCTAGATGATAAGCTGGCTCTTGAACATGAGCACAAGGGCAAAAAGTACTACTTTTGCTGCCATGGTTGCAAGAGAATCTTTGTGAGAAAACCAAACAGGTGGATGAAAGGCTAGATAGGAAAACTACCGCACATTCTGCAAAAGCGAGACCTTTGCTCTACAGCATAGTTGCAATTTGGACACTTGGTTTTTGAAGAGTGAAGTGATGCTGGATAATCATAGTATTTACGGTAGATCTCATAGTAGTGTAGCGCCTCTTTTGATTGCAGGACAACCTGTTCGTTTTTGAAATATCTCTTGGCTTTTTCAGAGAAGACGTTATCAGGAATCATGTTCTCAAGGAAGGTTGTCAGGCCACTTGTGCCTGAACCGTCCTGCATGGCGGCCTTGTCACGCCATACAATGGACCTTGGCAATGACTTTTCAAATGCCTTTCTGAGGATCCATTTGCCATATTTTTTACCATCTTCCTCACGCACCTTGAGTTCTGCCGATATGGATTTTGCCAGATCTGCAACTTCAACGTCCAGAAAGGGGGTATGCAAGTCAAGCCCTACCGACTCAGATATGGCTCGCGATGGAAAGTGCATTACCTGCCATATTCGTTCCAAGTCTTTTTGAAGCTCTTCTTCTGACATGCGCTGAAAAAAATTGTACCCTGCAAAAAGTTCGTCTGCTCCATCGCCTGTCATAATGGATTTGAGGCCGTCACTCTTTGCATTTTTCATTGTGACATAAACCACGACATTATTTCTGATCTCAATTGGATTGAATACACACAGAATCTTGATTGCCTCCTCTACTGCTTTTAGTAGATCATCGATTGATACAGAAAGTATCTTTAGCTTCAAGCCATACAGATTGGCAACAAGCTGCGCATTTACAAGATCTGTAGAAGGAAAGTCCTTTGCTATCATTGCATAAGCAATGGTCTTTTTTCCAAGAAATGATGCAAGAATAGATGAATCAAGACCGCCTGACAGGGATATGCTGTCTGTCTTGCATCTTGATACGGCATCTGACACAAGTAGTCGTACTTTTGAGCAAATCACTTGCAACGGATCGGTTCTTGTCATCTCTCAATTAAGTCATGGCGACAATAAAGATTAGCTTTAAATATTTTACAAAGCCAAATTCGTATATGCTTTTGCCTGCAGAGATTGAAACTAAGACTCTGATACCTGCACTACGGGCAATCTTGGCCAAAAAGCTCATAGAGGATCACAAAATACGAGAAGAAGAGGTATCAAAGATGCTCGGCGTGACACAGGCTGCAATTAGCAATTATGTGAGAGGAACGAGGGGGGACCCCCAGCTCATCAACAAGCTTCTTGCTGTCAAGGAAGTATCTGATATGATAAATGACATTTGCGGCAACTTGGCATCAAACATGGCATATACACCATCTAGCCTGTCAAAATTCATAGGCCTCTGCAATTACATAAAATCAAGCCTTTTGATCTGCGACATACACCACAAGTTAGAATCAAACATTGATGAGGCAATATGCAAAGAATGTGAAAATATGCTGCTTAAAGGTCCAGGCAGCGCTTTCTAGTTCGTCTTTGTTATAGTTATCTCAATTACAGATATTAGTGGGCCGTTGGTTTCTTGGCTCTCACTGTCTACCGTGATGTCCAGTATTCGCGAGTTACCTTTTAGCATGTTTTCTGTGACGACGTTTGCCACTGCAACAGCTACGGGTATGGAATCTCCCTTTGCCCTAAGAGTTACAATCTTGTGTTTTACCAACTCCGTCAAGATGTCAAGCGAGCATTCCATCACAGGTTGTTGATATATAGCGATCAGTTTTGCATCTTTTGAGTGTGATCTAACATCTAGCTGCACGTTTTCTTCAATTTCACTCAACAAACTCTATCACACACCAAATTATGCATTCTATTAAAGTCTTATCGACGAATCATCCATCAATCAAAGAGATCTATTGGAATATTTTGAAAGTCTCCATTTGGTAGGACACGTCTTATTGTAATTGGTATGACACGTTTTTCAAGTTCGGTATAAGCTAAATCAAGGGAGGTTGCTACCTCTTTTGGCACTGGAATAAATGGTGGCGCTCCAAGGGACAGTTGTAATGCGCGGGCTCCAAGAATCCTTGCTTTCTCAAAGCGCGTAAGTGTTGGCGGGCCTATCATTATCCTACCCTTCCCAATAGTTTCATATTCTACGGCGGTGTGGACTGGATCTACTTCTATTATCTCTCTTGCAGCAATAATTTTTTGCATCCTTTCCTGCTCTGCAATTTCCTCTGGACTGAGTTCTTTCTTACCTCTTTTGGTTACTGGTTTTTCTTCCTCTTCCTCTGTTGTTACTTCAACAGTTTCTTTCTCTGGCGGTAAAATTGATTCTACTGTTGGTTCTTCCTCTGCTGGAACCTCTTCGGTATCTACACTAACTTCCTCAGGTTCATCAGACATCAGGGTCTTGGTGAAACAAACGTTATATATTTCATAATACTCTCTCTCAAAAATGAGCGCTGGTTCGGTATCAAAAGTTGATCTGGTGCTTTCATTGAAGGGAAAGGCACAAGCAACCGTAGAGTTGAAACGTCATCTTGCACCAAAGACAGTGGGTTCTATAATCAGAGCCTTGCCGCTTGAGGGCAATGCGCACATGATGAACGGTTCTGTCGCATTTATGGACACTACACTTTCTGCAGGGGGCGAAAAGCTTAGGACACAGTTCAAAAAGGGCGATGTTAGTTTTATGGCATCAAATGGTTCTATCTGCTTCTTCTTGGATGATGTATCCCAGACAAAATCAATGACATTTATTGGAAAGATTACAGCAAATCTTGAGATGCTAAGCGGGATAAAACCTGGCGATATCTTTTCTCTTTCTCAAGCAGGCACGTAAATGTGGTGACCGCTATATCCGCCTATTCTCTTTACTCCGCCTTGTTTTAGCAGATTTAACAAGAATGCATTGGCGGCAGATACTTTCACGTTTGCCTGTCTAGATAATTCTTGTGCAGTAAAGACCTTGGAGCCTTTGATGAAATTCATTGCCTGCGACTCGTCTACTATTACAGAGATCGTAGTTTTTGATTTTTGCTCTTTCTTTTCTTTCTTTTGTCCAGCACCTTCTTTTTTTGCAGCTTCTGCAGCTTGTGCCTTCTCTGCTTGTGCAGGCGACTTTTTCTTTGCTCCACCCATAATCAGACTTGGTCTGCTTCCTATTTATAAACGAACGAGATTTCAGTATGATGTTGTCTCATCAATAATTCGAATAGTTAGATCTTATTGGCTTATTTTTTGCACAAACATGGCCAGGTTTTGATTATTGTCTTCCAGTCCACCAAATTCAGCCTTTATCTTTTCTACTATAACTAAATGAGGCTACGGGTAATTCCTTGACAGAGGAACAAAATTCTTAGTTCCACTGGGTAGCTGGTTACAAGGTGTATTGGATGGTTCGTAATCATACATTTGGGCATTATAAGGCACTGGCAGATTCTGCAAAGTTGGAGCGTTATCAAGGAATCAACCTCATTGAACAGTGGTTTTCATTTCTCCCTAAGATTGAACAGTGTCTGCTTTCATAAGTCCTAAATACAAGCAAAATTTTGGCACATATATGGGACTGGGAATAATCGAGGAAAAAAATCTCAACGATATCATAACATATGCACTTGACTATCCCAAGATGGTGCTTGCTGAGGCCAAGTCTCTTTCCATAACATCAAACCTTGAAGACTTTGCATATGGCATCTATGTCGGGTACATATGCGGAGTCTTCTTTGATGGATTCTTGCAGAGAAACAAGAGGTACCTAGACCTTGAAGAATCTTCAGACTTTCATAATACGATATTAAAGAGAACGCCTGAGATACGGCTTAGGATCGAGGCACACCTTCGCTTGAAATAGTACACTCTAGCTTTGCATATTCCAGTCAGCAAAAATACTTGGCATTTGATCTAGCAAGTCTTATCTAATTTTGATTCCATAGTTTTGACATGCAATATCTTGTAGAAGCAGAAAACATCGATGGCCTCATCCCAATGAAGGATGTGCCTGACTACATTAACCACATCGTTCTTCCAAGCTATGAGCAGCTGATAAAGTGGGAGTCAGAGAACAAGCTAAAGGGTGGTTTGTTGGCAGGACAGAGGTCAGGAGCGTTTGTGATGGAGGCCACTTCAAATGACGAGCTTGGGAAGATGCTAAAATCCATTCCATTCTGGGGAATGGTAAAGTGGAAGGTCACACCCCTCCAGTCATTCAAGTCAGCATCAGAACAGGACAGAAACATAGCAAAAATGCTTTCAGGATAATAATCTGAAAGCTTATCAACCTTTTATTATGCGGGATGTAAAGTCGTTTAAATGAAATTTTCACTGGTCGCTGACACCCTAGGATACATGGAGAGCACCACCAAGAGGCTTGAGCTGACCCAGCACCTAGTTGATTTGTTCAAGATAACTCCCCCCCAAATAATTCCAAAGGTTGTCTATCTTTTACAAGGAAAGCTGAGGCCAGACCACGAAGGAGTGGAGATAGGGGTTGCAGAAAAGATTGCAGTCAGGGCTTTATCAAAATCCACAGGGATTCCGGTTGCCAAGATTGAACACGAATACAAAAAAGCTGGCGACTTTGGGCAGGCAACTGCTACCATTTTGGAGCAGAAGACTCAGACGACCTTTCTCAAGGAGGATATCACTGTTGAACGGGTTTATGACACCTTGTTCAAGATAGCAGAGCTCAAGGGGAACAGATCACAGGACATGAAGATGAAGTACATCTCTAGTCTACTAAATGACTCCACTCCAATAGAGGGGGGATTCATTGCAAAGATAATCACAGCAAACTTGCGACTCGGAATTGCAGATTATACGATTCTTGATGCACTATCAATTGCGTTTACCGGCTCAAAGGAGAACAGACCACTATTAGAGCATGCATACAATGTTTGCAGTGACTTGGGCAGAGTGTCCGAGTCTGTTGCAAAAGATGGAGCAGAGTCTCTAAAACATTTCCAGGTCTCAGTATTTAGTCCCGTACGACCAATGCTTGCTGAGAGGGTAAAGAGCCCTCAGGAGGCCCGCGAGAAGATGGGAGAAAAGTTTGCCGCAGAGTACAAGCTTGATGGAGAGCGAGTCCAGATCCACATAGAAAAAGAGAGAGTAGTTCTCTATTCTCGAAGTCTTGAGAACATTACAAGCTATTATCCTGATATCGTAGAAAAGATTGCCAACTCCATCAAGTCAGATGGAGTCATACTCGAAGCCGAGGCGGTTGCAATAAACGAGGACACTGGAGAGTTTTTGCCGTTCCAAGAGCTTATGCACAGGAGACGAAAGTACAACATTGCAAAGGTAGTCCAAGAGTATCCGATTACGGTCAATTTGTTTGACATAATGTTTGTTGACGGCAAGTCCTGTCTTGATATGTCATATAGCGAACGCAGGCACCTGCTTGAAAAGGTAGTAACTGAGGATGTATTTGCAAGAGTCATGCCCATGACAATAGTCAAGACAGATGATGAGGTTGAGGACTTTTTGGAAAACGCCATAAACTCAGGCTGCGAGGGACTGATGCTAAAACAACTTGACTCGCCCTACAGGGCGGGCGCTCGTGCAAGCAACTGGCTCAAGCTAAAGCGCGAATACAGAAACGAGCTTGGCGACTCGGTTGATCTTGTTGTCACCGGCGCATTCTATGGCAGAGGCAGGAGGACTGGCAGATATGGCGCGTTGCTCTTGTCTGCATATGATGATGATTCAGATAGTTATCCCAGCGTATGCAAGGTTGGGACGGGGTTTACTGACGAGAGCTTGGACCAGTTCTATCAGATTTTATCAGACAAGATAGTTGTCAAAAAAGACCCGCGAGTTGACAGCGGTCTTGAGGCAGATGTCTGGTTTGAGCCCGAGATCGTAATCGAAATAGTGGCATCTGAGATAACACTAAGCCCGATTCACAAGGCAGCTCAAGACAAGATAAGAAAGGGCAGTGGCCTAGCATTGCGTTTTCCAAAATTTACAGGAAAGATAAGGCTTGAAAAGACACCTGAAAATGCAACCTCTGTTAGTGAGATTGTGACGATGTACAACAGCCAGAAAAAAGTAGTGCAGAGCGAAAAGCTGTTTTGAGTAGATGTATTGAGATTACACGTAAGGATTATTAGCTGCCGGCATCAAGTAAAACGCCTAGATGTACAGCGGGGAACTTGAAGTTCAGGCAAAGAGAAAGGCACTTGCCGTTTTGCAGGATGAAATAAACAGGATTCTTAACGCAGTCAGAGACCTGTCAGCACTCCCCGAGCTTATAATCAAGTCTGACAAGGCCGAGGTCAAACAAACCCTTGAGAGGATAAGAAATACGGAAGACGAGGTAGAGGCCTTGCGCAGAAAGATCACCCGAGAGATTGCTGACGTTGGTGGACTGATGATGAATAGGGAGAACCTGTTGAATACAGCATACACCATGGATGAGATTGCAGGCTACATCACAGGTATAGCCTTCAAGTTATCCAACATAAAGGGAACCACTCTGAAAAAAGAAAAGATAGAAAAAGACTTGGGCGAGCTCATCGAGCAGGCAGTCGACCAGATATACAAGATAAATGAGATAGTCCGCGCGCTTGGCGGTAACGCCACAGTTGCAATAGACCTTGCCCACGAGGCCCAGAAGATAGAAAGGACTGTTGACGAAAAGTATCGTGCACTGACCATAAAGGTCTTGGACGAGGTTACAACTACCAAAGAATTGATGCTCCTAAAAGACGTGGTAGAAGGCATTGAGGAGATGTCCGACAAATGCCTCCAGGTATCAGATTCGTTCATTTTGCTGGCACTCAGCCTATAATGTAATACAATAATCTTTTTTCCTTTTTTGGTACAATCATAAACACTAAAATCGATTGGTCTATTTCACAAATGATAGCCATGAAGGGAGAATTAATTGAGAACCGTATAATAGTGTGGAACCTTGACGATTCAAGGTCGCTTTTTGTCAACGGGTATTACGGTAAGCCAATAGGAATTACAAAACCAAAACCTGAAGAGATCAATGTCCCGCTCATACTAGACCTCATAGAGGGATTATACCTCATGGAGAAATCGAAACTGAAAATATACAGAAATAAAAAAACTGTTTTCACAAACGAATTACTAGAGATTTGCAGGCGTGAGCACCACAACTTTGACAAGAAATATCTGGTTTACAAGGATTTTAGGAACAAGGGATACATTGTAAATCCCGGCATAAAGTTTGGCTGTGATTTTGCCGTATACCAGAAGGGTCCTGGAATAGACCATGCGCCATACCTCGTCCAAGTATACAATTCTTCTGATACCATGTCAGCAACAGGAGTTGTTCTGGCAGGAAGGTTAGCAACAACAGTGCGAAAGCAGTTCATACTTGCAATTCCACGAGTAAATAAGATTGACTGTCTTGCACTTGACTGGTGGCGAGCCTAGAGATTTTTTCTGATATGTGAAGCTATTGTGTCATAGACTTGGAATAGTTCTTTTGTAATACCAAGTTCTTGGCTGCTTTTCCATTTTCCGTGAGTTCTGATACCCTTTTTTGTTGGCTCAACCCAGATGAATGCATCCTTGTATGGGAGCTTGAGGATCATGCCTTTGAGTTCACTATCTGCGTTGAGAGAGTTTGCAAGGTTTCCTCCAACCCACTCTATATCGACGGTTTTTTTTGAGGCAAAGTGTCCACTTGTCTTGACCTTTGTTCGTGCGATAAAGTTATCAGAGTTTATTGGGTTTTTGGTCTTTACAATAAAGTGTGTCTGAAACCTGTCTTGAGCACCCCATGGCAGTGGAATCAGATCTTGCGACATTTTTCTCATCCCTTCTGTATTATCTGTATTACATCGATATTGGTGCCCTTTACTGCGACGCAGCCATGATTTGTGACCATTGCAGGCGTGTGAGAGAAGTACTTTGAATAATAGTCGCTTTTTTCTACCTCGTCTGTCTCAAACTGTTCTGGCTCAGCGCTTATCCCAATATTTTCCAGTAATTCACAATATTCAATTCGTTTATCTTTCTTTGTAAAAGTATCAGGTTCGGAATCGTGCATGCGTCAGGGTGAATATGACCCACAAATAAATATTCTCGTAGACTGTTTCATACTCATTTCGTTTAGTTGAAAGGAGATTTCATACTTTTCTAATGTCAATATGATGTTCTTTTAATATCTGAAATTGAGCAACCCAATTTTTCAATATCCCTTATTTGACACGCACAAAGTGTAGTAATAGGGAGTTCGAATTCTTTTTCAAATCTAGATTCGAGGCGAATCAGTTCAGATGCAAGACCGTTTTTTATCATGCTACGTACTTAACAGAAGGTCCTACCGCCGTTTTCCCCTCTTCGAATTGCAAAATGAGCAAACAAACTCTTTTAAAAATAAAGTATTTGAAAGAAGCAGTTCATCAGTCTCAGTTTTGCCATAGTGAATTTGATATCACACACTGCACCACTTTAATTCCATCCCATATCAAAGACTTGGGAGCACAATCGAATAAATAGTCCAAAAATATGCCAAATTCTGTCAATGTTAAAATTTCAGAACAAAATTGCAGTTATCACGGGTAGCGGTACCGGCATAGGTAAGGCAATTGCTATCAAGTTTGCAGAGAATGGTGCAAATATTGTCATACTTGGTAGAAGAAAAGAACCTCTAGAAGAGGCCGAAAAAGAGTTGCAACAAGTAATTGACAAGGTAAAGAGTGACGCCTTTGTGAAAATTTTCCCAGGTGTTGACGTAAGTGACGAAGAAGGAGTTTCAAAAATGTTTGAAGATTTGAAAAAGTCTCATGGTGTTGTGGATATAGTAGTAAATAACGCTGGAGTCTCAGGCCCTGTAACATGCTTCCCAAACTCACCAATTAATGATTTCAAGAGCACGGTGGCCATCCATCTTACAGGTACGTTCTGGACCTCAGCTCAAGCAGTAAAAGCAATGAAACCAGGTTGCAAGATTGTAACAATTTCTACCTTCTTTACAGAAGAGCGACCCTTTGAGCAAAGACCATACAGATTCCGAAGTCCCTATACAGCATCACAAGGAGCGAAGAACAGACTTGCTGAAGCCATGTCATGGGAGCTCACAGAAAAAGGGATTGTATCCATTGCCACAAATCCTGGTCCTGTACACTCTGACAGGATATACAAAACGGTCTACCCCAAGGCAGCAGCCGAGTTTATGCGAGTCACTGGCTTTGATAGCTTGTCTCCAGAAGAAGTAGAGAATGTCAATAATGATATACTTCCGTTGCTAGGCGAAGATGAAAACACAGTAAAGAATGGAATAGTTCAAGCAGCATCAAAACTTGCAAAAGCAAAATCGATAACATCAGAGCAAGAGATTCAAAAGTTATCTAGCACGATTGCGTCCCTTTTGGCCAAGATACAACAGATTGCAGAAAAAATTCAATACAATACAAGCAAGATGATTGCAGACGAACAGTTCCTCTCACAGCAGCAGGTTGCAGAGACCGTATTGATGCTCTGCGATGAAAACATCGCAAAGATACTAAATGGTAAGGTGATTCCAGGGGACAGAGTCTTTTATCCAGTCAAGCCTCATATCGCATGTTCAGTACCAGATACCAAACCAGATTATAATTCCAAAGTAGTACTTTTTGTGGTTGATGCTACAGACGAGTCTGATGTATTCAGAGTAGAATATCTTGCACAAAATATCGAGAGCAGAGGGGGAAAGACAGTCATTTTGATCTCAAAGACAAGCATAAAACAAGCTGAAGAAAAACTATCCAAGTTCCACTCACATGTAATAGACATTACAAGTCAAGAAAACATGAAAAGGATGCTAAACACTGCTACACAAAAGATAGGACCGATTAGTGGGATGATATATGTAACAGGAAAACTTCCGCAAGTACCAAAACTTGTCGAGCTCTCAAGAAACCAGTGGGATGGATTAGTTGACAAGTTCATAAACACACCTGCATCAGTGCTTCAAGAAGTTCTTGGAAGATTTGTCCCAGGCGGTGCAAAGAACCCTCCCCTTTTCAAGGATAAAGAAGGAACTATCATATTGATTGGCCCAGATATGCCATCAGGCGGCAAGGTCACAGGAAGAGACAGGGCAAAGGTGGAGGTATTCCGCGGTGCTTTGAGGCCATTTACAACTACAGTAAACCAAGAGCTAAGCGATGTTCTCAAGTCAAAGATTAGAGTAAATCTTATTCTACCAGGTAGCGTGGATGGAACAGAGCCCAACAACGCCAAGATCCTACATGCAATAAACTATTTCATTTCTGGAAAATCAGTTGCAAGCTCCGAAGTAATTTACTATCCAGACGAAACAAGATCCTAATGAAGAGATTCTCTGAGCTCAAGGTGGGAGACGAGTTTTTCTCAGAGTGTACCATTTCACCAGATGACTTTGACAAGTATCTTGCATTTTCAGGAATAAGAAATGTCATCTATGAAAAAAAGAGTTTTCAGAAAAAACGGCAAGATGGTCTCAGGCAGAGCAATACTTGCACGAATAGAGGGCGAGTTTACAAGATTAGAGGAAATGTACGGAAATCTATTGATCTTCTATGGTATTGATGGCGACCCCACCTGGAATAACAGACAGACTAGGTTTCTCAAGCCACTTCACACTGGTGAGAGATTGAAGATAAGATTCAAGATATCTGACAAGCGCGACCTCAATGATGAGTTTGGTCTATTAGCAGTAGATTTCGAGGGTACAAAAGAGGACGGCCATACTGTACTCATTTCTAAGAGGAATCTTTACCAGATGCAAAAAGATCCTCCAACTAAATAATAACCGGAATCAGTCTTCTCTTAATCTATGGAATCTTGACTGGAGAGTTGAAAGCATCCATGAAGAGGTTGGCCGATGTTATTGCAAGAATTATGGTAACCAATACTCGAAGTTTTCCTTCCCCCACACGCAGAGATATCTTGCTTCCAACAATCCCTCCTGCAAATGCGCCAGCAGACAAGAGTCCTGCCTGAAGGTAGTCAGGGTGTCCAAGCATTGTATGAACAATCATTCCCGATGCTGCTGCAAACATTAGTATGAATTGGGATGTTGGCGCAGCAAGCTTCATGGTAAGCCCCATCGCAACCACCATAAGAGGAACAAAGACTGTTCCTCCACCTATTCCAAATAGGCTTGATATTATACCGGCAAAAAAGCTGGCACCAATTGCAAGAATCATCACCTGCTTTGAGAGATTGTACTCTTTTGGTTCCATCTTTCTTCTGGAATAGATGTATACACTTGATGCAACAAGCACAATTCCAAACAGAAACTTGAATGTAGGTACAGAGATCTCGTCTGATATGTACGCACCAAGGACTGTTCCAGGGATGGAAAGCAACCCAAGTTTTATGCCAAGCGAATACACGATGCGTTTCTGTCTTGCATATGATATAGTGGACGCTACCGCATTGCAAAAGGCAGCAAAGAGGCTGTCGCTTGCAGCAAGAGGTGGAGCAAATCCCGCAAATGTTAGCGTTGGAACAATCACAAATCCTCCTCCAAGACCTACCATTGATCCAAGAATTCCTGCTGCAAAGCCAAGCGGCACTAGCCAGAGATACTCAAGCAATTCCAATACCAACTAAAAGACCCCGCAGGTTAAGTGAGTGCGTCAAGCTTAATGAACCCAAAAGTAGAGCAAGTAATTATTTTGCTACAAGAAGTTTCCACAGGTATCCTTGTGTGTTTGTAGTAAGCTCAATCTCAATGTGCTTTCCAGCTAGTGGCACTCCGTGTGTGGTGCTGTTTGGCTCCTTTCCTTTAAGGTGGAAATCTCGCAAGGCGTCCATCATGTCTGATAATGTGGCATATCCACCTGGTTTTTCTTTTGCCCAGCACTGGCAGACAGTTTCATTAATTACATCGTTGAACAATGTCTTGACATCTGGATAGTTGCTAAAAGTCGGATCAGACTGTGCAGTTGCAATTACGAGCACAGGTGCAAGGTTAGACCCCACCATGTTTAGGTTTCCAAGGAATGCACCGTGCTCGTCTTTTATCTCAGTAGAGGTACAATATTTGATCATTGCTTGCTTTGTCTGGTTTGAAAGAAAATTACAATATTGATTGAGGTAGTCAGGAGTACTAAATTTGACAGGCTTGGACATGTTTAGGTGCTGTGTTATGAGGATACTGCGCAAGTCAGAGTTTGCTGTTTCATAAGGAAAATCAAGAGTGTACGCATCTATACCCCTCTGGAGGGTTACAGTAGGACCCGTATTGAGTTGAGTGAGAATTATTACTATGGCTGCAACACCAGCTGCTGCACCAATTCCAATGTAAGCATATTTTTTAGACTTCACTTGTATCCAAAGTTTTTCATGCTTTAATAAAGGAATCTCAGAATTGGTCAATCTTAATTAATGCCAAGATGTGTCTGGTGACTGTTGCGCATAATACTTTGCGGTTTTGGTATTGTTGGACAAAGTTTTGCAAAACTTCTCCTCTCAAGATCCGAGGACTTGTATGCAAAACACGGCCTCAAGCCAAGAATTGTCGGAGTCTTTGACAGCAAGGGCTCTGCCGCATCATCGGCAGGAATTGATCTTAACAGATTGCTAGAGACCAAAAAAAAATACGGCAACATAAGAAAATATCACAACAAGGAAAAGCAAGCAAATGGACTTGATATGATAAACGGTATGGAGGCAGAGGTCTTGATTGAGACAACCCCTTCCAACTACAAGGATGCCGAACCAGGCATGTCGCATATTGTGACTGCCATGAAGAAGGGTCTACACGTCATTACAGTAAACAAGGGACCGCTTGCTCTAGCGTTTCCATCACTCATAGAGCTTGCTACATACAACCAGGTACAGCTAAGGTTTAGCGGTACTGTAGGAGGCGGGACACCCATACTTGATTATGCAAAGAACAGCCTGAGGGGTGAGAGAATAGTCTCATTTCAGGGCATACTCAATGGCACCACTAACTACATTCTCACAAACATGGCAGCAGGAGGTACTACTTTCAAGGCTGCCTTGGCTGACGCAAAGAAGAAGGGGTACGTGGAGGCCGACGAGTCTCTTGATATAGACGGATTTGATGCGGCAGCCAAACTGGTCATACTTGCAAACTGGATAATGGACATGAAGGTTACAATCAAGGACATCAAAAGAAAGGGGATAAGACATGTTACAACTGACGACATCAAAAAGGCAGCCAAGAACAACTCTGCCGTGAAGCTAATTGCATCTTGTGACAGGTACCTTGAGGTCTCTCCAAGGGAGATACCTCTTGACGATCCTCTATGTGTCAACGGCACTCTAAATGCAATCACGTTCAATTCAGAACACTCGGGCCAGCAGACCATCATAGGTCGTGGCGCAGGTGGGATGGAGACTGCAAGTTCAATATTGCGTGACTTGCTTGACATCAGGCAGGAAATGGCACGAGATTGAAATCTCACACGCTTTCCAAGAGTGATAGTAGTGAGATACTACAAGCCATAACATCTCAATGGAAGGTAGAGCTTCCAAAGATAAAGATGCTTGTAAAGCACGAGATTGATGAAGATACCTCAATCATAACAGGAGAGGGTTTCACTGCAATCAAGATTGACAGTACATATGTTCCGTTTCTCTCAGAGACAGGTTTGCTTGAAAAGTTTCCCAAGGTAATGGTAGATGCAGGTGCCATCAAGTTTGTCTGCAACGGTGCAAACATTATGCGTCCTGGCATCAAAAATTACACAAATTTTCAAAAAGATGAGATAGTGTGTGTTGTAGAGGAGACACACAACAAG
Organism: uncultured Nitrosopumilaceae archaeon; assembly: GCA_964567715.1. GTDB lineage: Archaea > Thermoproteota > Nitrososphaeria > Nitrososphaerales > Nitrosopumilaceae > Nitrosotalea. The sequence goes on from CAZMNT010000009.1 coordinate 24,618, forward strand.
TTCCTTGCAATAGGAAAGGCTCTTGTGTCAAGCGATGAGATGCCAGCGATTACAAAAGGAGAGGTGGTGAAGAACCTGCATTATATCTCTGACAAGTATTGGGAAGCTGCAAAGACAATGAAATAGCTTTTTACTTTTCTGTCGATTCTCGCGTTCCGTTCTTATCTACTACAAGAACGTCGATACCGTCTCCGCTTGCAGCGTCGCGCATGATGGCTGATTTGATTGATTTTACTGCAAGAGCTACGGCGTCCTTTTCTTTCATTCCTTTTTTGTACTCTTGGTCAAGCACTCCAAGGGCCATCTCAGCACCAGTGCCTACTGCAGCATAGTCATCTGGAAGGACAGAACCTAGCGGGTCTAGCGTGTAAATTGCGGCCTCGCCATTCACTCCGCCTACTATGACCTGCGTTAGTAATGGATAGAATCTTCGCTCGTACATCAATGTTGACATCATCTTGGCAACAGAGTTTGGTGGAATCTCGCGTTTGAGTTCCAGCTTTCTGACCTTTGTGAGAGCCCTCATCTGCATTGCAAGCACCTGCATGTCTGCCACCATTCCTGCGCAGCACGCACCTACAAAGTCTGTTATCTTAAATGTCTTCTTGGTACTCTTGCTTACTACAAAGTTTCCATATGAGATTCTTCTCTCGCTTGCCAGTACAACACCACTGTCATATGCAATTCCAACTGCAGTGGCTCCTGGCATGTACATATAGGCCATAGTTGAACTGCCAAATGAGCACAATAAAGGCCTTTCTCTGGGATCAAATGATCTTCTTGAAATATGCAAAAAGATCAAACGGTTAGCGTCTTAGGTGCTGAACTTTTTTATTATTTTGCACATGCATTTTGTTGTCTTTTTCAGAAGGTCTATTCGCGCAAACTCGTTTGGCGAATGGATTCTTGCATAGAGGTATGTGCTTCCAACAGATATGCATGGAACCTTGAGCACTTTGGAAAATGAGTACATCGGACCAGTCCCGGCAGAAGAGACACTGATTATCGAAGTTCCAAATGACTCGTCTGCTGCCTTTTTTACTACTTTGACAAATGGATCTGAGGTTGACGTTCGTGACGCTGCCTCGCCATGAATCATGTGTACGTGTATGTCTCCAAACCCTTTCTCTTTGAGGTGCCGCTTGAGTCGTGACAGTTGTTTTAACGGGTCCATCTTTGGTACCAGCCTGAAATCAATCTTTACTGTTGCACATGACGGCAAGACAGTTTTTGCACCAGGTCCCTCCCAACCTGACGAGAATCCTGCAATGTTGCATGTTGGGTCACCCACTACTGCTTTTCGTATATCAATCCCTTTCTTGTTTCCAACAAATCTTGTTATGCCATATTCTTTTTTGAATGATTTTTCATCAAATGGTTCAAGTGCAATTATGCCAAGTTCTTCCCTTGTAAAGGCATCAACTTCCTTGTACCAGTCCTTGATGAGAATCTTTCCGTTCTTGTCGCGCAGTGTCTTTAGTGCCTCAACCATCATCCATGCTGGATTTTTAATCAATACTGCAAGGCTAGAGTGTGCATCGCGTACAGATTCTTTCATTGAGAGCTCAACGTAAAGCAAGCCTTTCATGCCAAGGCTGATGATTGGCCTGTCTTTTTCATCAACATACCCAAACTCCCATACAACTCCATCACATGAGAGCTTCTTTTGGTATCTTTTCAGATAGTCTTCAACATGCATGCTTCCTACCTCCTCTTCTCCTTCTACCAAGAACTTGATGTTGCACGGGACGTCACCTGTGGTCTTGAGAAACGCTTCTACTGCCTTGATTCGAGTGACAAGCTCTCCCTTGTCATCGGCCGAGCCTCGTCCATAGACCTTGTTTCCCCTCACTTTACCGCTAAACGGCTGGTCGTGCCACAATTCGAGGGGTTCTTCTGGCTGAACGTCATAGTGATTGTAAAACAGAATTGTTTTGTGTGGGTTTTTCCTTGACCTTATCTCGCCATATATCGCAGGCGGAATGTTTTTACCAAGTCGTAAAATCTCTGCCCGTATTCCAGACTTTTTCATTATTTGTACCACCAGTCTTGCACATTCTTCCAATCCAAGGTTTTTTGCGGACACACTTGGCTGCCTGATTAATTTCTGAAGATCAGATATCAGCGATGGCATATTTTTGTCAATGTGTTGCTCTTCGTTCATCAAATGATCACTTTGTCCTGTCAAAAGGCTTCATTGCAGCTGGGATAAAATCTATCAGATCTGTTGCCACAATGTGCAGGCCGTTTTTCTTTTGTGCTATGGCCCCTGCCTTACCGTTCACAAATGCTGCTGCAGACGCAGCTTCAAGAGGTCTTCTGTTCTTTGACAACATTGCAGCAATCACACCTGATAAAACATCTCCTGTACCTCCTACGGTCATTGATGCAAGGTTCTTTGGATTAAGAAATGTTTTGGTCCCGTCAGATATGACATCTGTTGGCCCTTTGAGAAGTATTGTAACTCCGTTGTCTTTTGCATATTTTTGCACCATTGCGGCTCTCTGCTTTATGTTGTCTGGAGGCATCTCGCCAAACAATCTTTTGAACTCACCAGCATGCGGAGTTACTGTAACTTTTTTGTTCTTTATCTCTGGTAGAATCTCGGGTACAAGCGCGCTTGCATCAAGTGATATCATGATAGCTCTGTCAAGCAAGTCTTTTACCAGCATCTTTAACGATTCCCTGTCCTGAATTCCAAGCCCCATTCCAATTGTAGCCGAGTCTAGCTCTTTTGGAATTATCCCAACAAGCTTTCTTGCAGCTCCTCTTGTAAGCTTGGCATCGACTAGAGGAATAACTATGAGGTTTGGCGAGTAGGCCCTTGTAGCTGTAACGTTGATCTTGGGCACACATGTGTAAACAAGGTCAGTCCCTGCCCGGAGGGCAGCAAGGGAGGAGAGAATTGGAGCGCCGTGATAAAGATAGCTGCCGCCAAGAACTAGAACCTTGCCGTTTTCTCCCTTTCTTGAAGAAGGCTTTCGCTGAGGAATGAAATTTTTAACAACTGCGGCTTGGAGAGCCTTAATCAACGAGTCTTTTATTTTTTCACGGTGGATAAACCTTCGTCTTCAGGTTCTTCTTCTGGCATTTCTTGCATTTCAGGTACAGTCTTTCGTACATCTTTTGGTGTAGTGACCTTTCTTGCAAAAGCTACGTATGTGGTATGCCCTATGCCACGAAAAGAGTGTCGTGTCTTGCCTTCGCGTGCTTCTATCGTTCTGACAATTTGCTCGGTGAATTCCATGTCAAAGAAATCATTTTTCCACAATGACGCTGCAAGTTTTTCAAGTTGATTCATTGTTGGACAGATGGCAACAATGAAACCACTTCCCTTTAGCATCTTTCTTGCCTGAGGTACTACTGTCCATGGATCTCCAAGATCAACCACTACCATATCTACATCTGTCTGCGGCACCTTGGAGTTTTTGATGTCAAGTTTTTCCATCGTCACATACTTTGAGACCCCTGCCTTCTCGATGTTCTTCCGTGCAATTTCCATAAAGTTCTCGTCTACGTCATAGGTGTATACATGGCCCCGTGGTTTTACAAGGCTTGCAAGAAAAGTAGTAAGTGAGCCGCTTCCTGTTCCTATCTCAACTATTTTCTGGCCGCTCTGCAGCCCTGTTCTTGCTGCAATATATCCAAGATCCTTCGGATATACAATCTGGGTGCTTCGCTGGCTCTTCATAACATAATCGTATACGGTAGGTTCCAGAAGATAGATTATCTTGCCCTTGTTGGTCTTGATTGCACTTCCGTACTCCTTTCCTATCACTTTTTTATGATCAATGATGCCTACATGTGTATGAAATTGTTGCTTTCTTGATACTTTCATCAACCACTTTTTTGAATCGCTAAAGAAGAACAAGACGTTGTTTTTCTGTTTTATTTTCTTCACAACTAAGCCTTATTCCATGCGGATAATAGTATTTCCAAATTAAATCAAGCCTACATTCTTGGGGGCGCATCGATTCCAAGAAGTGAGAGGGCTTTGCCCAATGTTTCCTTGAATGACCATACAAGGCACAGTCTGGCGTTTACAAGCTCTGGTGATTCTGCGGTAAGTACCTTGACATGTTCATAAAAGGAGTTGAAAGAGACTGCAAGTTCATAACAGTATCTGGCAATTATCTTCGGGGAGAGATTTCTTGCCGAGTCTTCTACTTGTATGTCAAACTTGCCAATTGTTTTTGCAAGGTTTTTTTCATATAAAGTTAAAAGACCGTCAAAGTGGACATCAAACTCTGGCACTTTGCCAGCTTTTTCAAGGATTCTAATTGCTCTGGCGTATGCATATTGCATGTAAGGTCCAGTATCACCCTCAAGGCTTAGAGATTCTGACATGTCAAATGTTATTATCTTGTCAAGATCCTGCTTTATCATTGCGTATCTTAGCGCTCCCACTGCAACCTGTTCTGCAATCTTTACCAGATAAACTTCGTCAAGATCTGGGTTTCGCTTCTTTGCCTCGTCGTATGTCTTTACCCCAAGTATGTCAAGAACATAGTCAGCGTTTACATAGATTCCTTTTCTGCCAGACATCTGAACAGACTTGCCGCCAGTCTCAATGTTAAGAGTCTTTGCAGTATCAGGACTGAGGGTGACAGACTCGTAGCCAAGGTGTACATATGATTTGCGCTCTGACTTAAAGTCAGAAATTATTTTTGTGATAATTTTTTGCAGCCTAGACTGTCTTGAATCAATTACTGTTATTACCCAGTCGCCGGTAAAGTCAAGTTTGGTGCCAGTGTTTTCAAGTGCAGTCTCCCAAAGTACCCGACTGTTTTTTTGAACCATGTATTGCCTGTAGTAAAAGGGATCTTCCAAGATGCCAAGTTTCCAAGAGGCATAAGGAATGTCTTTTGCAATATAGGTTGCAACGCCGTTGCTTCTTACAAGAATTTTGTCTTCTTCTACCTCGGAATCAGACCTTATCACCCAGCAACCAGAGTTCTTTCCCTCGCTTTCAAGGTAGATTATTCTCATAGATTTCATCTTCTCAAAGACGCACGTCCATAGTCCTGAACGTATTATCTGCGATTCAAAGTTCAGACAGTCGTATGTAACCCCAAGTCTCCAGCAGGTCTTGAGTTGTTCTTCCAAGACTCGCCGGGTTATCTCGTCTCCAAATTTTGCTATCTCAGACCTTCCTTCCTCTAGTTCTTTTAGGACCAAAACTCTTTTTTCCGCAAGAGATGGTTCTTTTTCATATCTATCGGTGATGTTTACATATACAATATCGCCGCAATAATGATCAAACTTTTGACCCGGTGGAGGCTCCTTTGAGAATCCTCCATACAAGAATCCCACTATAATGTCTGCGACCTGCAGTCCCGAATCATCGACATAGTTAAGCACTCTGACGTCAAAGTTTGCTTTCTGCAGAATACGTGCAACCGTATCGCCTATTATGATATTTCTGACGTGGCCTATATGCAGTGCCTTGTTTGGGTTTACACTTGTATGCTCCACCACAGTTTTAGAATTTTTGCCAAGGTCAAATGTTCCATAGTTTGGTTCTTCAGACGCTTGAACAACGGACTTGATAAAATAAGAGTGGTTTGCTACAAAGTTCAGATAGCCTGACGGGTGTACCCTTACCTCTGATATCATATCACCCTTGTCCTGCCTAAATCTTTCTGCGATAGATTCAGCTATTTCAGACGGCCTTTTTTTGAGAGGTTTTGCAAGCAAAAACCCAATGTTACAGCTTGCATCACCAAATTCTGGTTTTGACGCCTCGGACACTTCAAAATTTACGGTTGGATAACCAAGATCAGATGAGATTTTTTGCACGGTAGACCTAATCTCATCAAAAAGGAGTCGGAGTGTCATCGTATCACTTGGAGATTTAATTCAATTTTTTCAAGGGCTTCTATTACTCCGTCTCCTTCACGACCTTGAACGGCAATGGTGGCATGAGATTTCACCTCTTCTGAGGCATTTCCCATTGCAACGCTTATCTCAGCCAGCTCAAAAAGTGGTATGTCTGTTTGGCTGTCTCCAATTGCAATTACATCTTGTCTTGTAGCAGAGAACATCTTCATCACCTCAAGAAAGCCGTTTGCCTTGTTTATCCCCCTTGAGTTAATGTGGTAGGCGTACATGCTATCTGAGAGCTGGACGTCAAAATTATTTTTGGAGAATATCTTTTTGCCAATATCAATATCAAAATTTCTTTCAAGAACTACTTCTGTTAGGCGGGGGAAGACTGGTTTTTCAACTGCCTCTGTAATCTTTGTCTTGAGAAACTGGAATGCTTGGAGACATTCCAGTTTATTTCCAATTAATTTGTGTTCATTGGGTCCAGATGTGATAATTCCCCCATTTTCTCCAACTGCAATTCTGGTTGTTCCCCCAAATACTGAAAGAACGTAGGCTTCAACTGATGACCTTCCTGTAACATAAATTACTTTGTGGCCAAGTTTGACAAGATAGCGCAATGCTGCAAGCGCATCAAGATCCACCCTGCCTCCCTTGTTGTCAGTTATTGTGCCATCAATGTCCACTGCAAATATCTTCGGCTTCATTCAAACCCCCTATTACAAGGGGAAATAATAACTGAAGTGCCATCAAGCTACGGAGTACAATCCCTTTACCTGAATTGACTGCATCGACAAAAAGGTGCAACTTGCTAAAATATTCATATTTGATTACCATATCATGGCAAGAAAAGGAGTAATTGCTGAGATATTTAGCAAGGCGCTGCATCACGACCAGCCAGATCTGTATCTTATAGGATATCTTGATTTTGGCACAATCAAGGAGGTCACATTGCCAGAGTTTCTCAAACTATCTGAAAATTTTGAGGCAATCCCTGCCACAAGGATCTCATACATAAAGAAGGGTTCTGAGGCTTTGTATTCAAGACAGATCAAAAAAGATTCCGATGCCGTTTGAGGTTTTTATCATGGGATTAAATAAACAGTGAATATTCTATCTTAATTGTGTACATTGATTTTCTAAAGACCCTCCTTGAAAATCCCCTCTTTGTCAAGTATGGATTGGCAGGTCTTTTTCTTAACTGTATTTTTGCTTCGGTGATACCGTTTCCTATTGTACTGACATCTACTGCACTGCTGATGAATGGCGAGAATGCTGTACTGGTCTTCCTAGTCATGGCTACCGGATCTATCGGGGGCGGAATTCTAACCTACGTTATAGGACAGGACGGAAAAAAGATGTACAGATTACTTAGAAAGACACATAGTGACGATCATTACAAGAAAAGTTTTGAGCGTCTAAACAAGCATGGCTGGATCATAATATTTGCATTAAGTTTGGTTCCGATACTTACAGAGATTGTCACGATCATAGCAGGGGTTCAAAGATACAACTTCAAAAAATTTGTCATATCCATGTCTGTAGCAAGGACTGCCAGCGCATTTGCATCGGTCTATTTTGGAAACATGTTTATACAATATTTTAACAGCCTCAAGTTTTAATCTCAGATTAGACGTAATTGGTAAGATTTTATTCAGCAATCAAGTAGGTAAACCAGATGGGAATTCCAGAAAAAATTCAGGCAATAAAAGACGAGATGGTCCGCACTCAGATAAACAAGGCAACTGAGCATCACATAGGTCTGCTGAAAGCAAAACTTGCCAAACTTCGAAGAGAGCAAGAAGAAATAAAGTCAAAAGGATCCGGTAGCTCTGTTGGTTTTGATGTAAAAAGGACCGGCGATGCGACGGTTGTTTTCATAGGTCTTCCAAGTGTTGGAAAATCAACTTTACTTAACAGACTCACCGGTGCAAAATCTGCAGTCGGTGCATTCCAATTTACAACCACAACTGTAGTACCAGGCATGATGGAGCACAGAGGGGCAAAGATTCAGGTGCTTGACCTGCCTGGAATAATCAAAGGGGCTTCCACTGGAAAGGGACTTGGCAAAAGAGTATTTGCAGTAGCCAAGAGTGCAGACTTGGTATTGATAATACTTGATGTATTCCAACCATATCACGAAGAGGTCATCAGGACCGAGCTTGCAAACATTGGAATCAGACTGGATCAAAAGCCTCCAAATATCATAATAGAAAAGACTGGCGATGGTGGAATATCTGTAAGCCAACAGGTACCTATGACAAAAATGTCTGTCAGTCTTCTCAAAGACATCCTGAGGGTATATGGAATAAACAATGGGCGCGTCTTGATAAGAGAAGACATAGACTCTGAACAGCTGATTGATTTTATCTCAGGTAACAAGTTTTATGTTGAATCCCTCACAGTGATGAACAAGATAGATCTTGTAAATCAAGGATTTCTAAACGAGTTACAAGACAAAGTCAGGTCAAAAATTATACCCATATCTGCAGACGCCGATATCAACGTCAACGCTCTCAGAGATGCAATATATGAGAAATTAGACTTTATCAGGATCTACATGAGGCCAAAGGGCTGCGAGACAGACTACAAGGAGCCACTCATAGTCAGGCGCAATTCTTCAGTTTTGGATGTCTGCAACAAGTTGCACCGCGACTTGAAAAAGGGTTTCAGGTATGCCCTAGTATGGGGCAAGAGTGTCAAGTTCGGTGGACAGAGAGTAGGGCTCAGCCACACCCTAGAAGATGAGGATGTGCTGACCATAGTGAAAAACAAATAGCAATCGATATTTTTGTGTAAACCCTTTACAACTTGTGGAAAAGGAAATCGAGTACAGGTGGTGTAAGAAATGTCTCTCAAGGACACAACAAGAAATAGTTTTCATGCCAGAAATTCCAACTTACAAGAAGAGACGGCAATACAAATGCATGCAATGTGGTCAGATCTCATGGTTGCAAGGAAGACGACCGTCTGCTGAATCAGTTTACTAGCTAAAACGCGATCAAATTTTTAGAATTTTATGAAAAAATTGTTGAGACAATATCATCATTTAGTGTAATTTTCTTAAGCGTAACGATAGAAAAACAAGTGAAATGTAAAACTTTATAATGGCAACTAAAAGACGCGCTAAAAAAGCTGCTAGAAGAAGATCAGTTCCTAAGAGAAAAGCTCCAAAGAGAAGATCTGCAGCAAGAAGGACAGCGGGTAAAAAAGCTAAAAAGAAATCTTCCGCAAAACGCAGAAGAAGGTAAAATCAAAGAATTATCGCTTGTCATCAGGCGATAATTTTAATATTTTAGCTAAACACCAGCCTGACTGTTGAGTTCAGACAATGATTAACAGATTCAGGCCAAAAGAATTTCTTTAGTTTCAAGTTTACGAAAAAATCATTTTCGCTAATTTGAGATTTGGTAATTCAGAAACAATTATTTGACAATTTGTTTTCAGTTTGATTTGCTCAGATATAGAAATTTTAGTAAAGGAAGCTTAACAACTTTATTTGCTGTTCTGTTGTGATCAAATTCTTTGATACCAAGATCTCAAGTAGTTGTGTGATTAGTTGTTTTTGTTGCTCTGAGAATCCCGGTTGGCCTGCAGGACCTGGAGGACCTGGAGGACCACGTGGACCTTGTTCTCCCATCGGACCTTGTGGACCCGGCGGACCCTTGTCGCCGGGAGGGCCCGGAGGACCTGTGACTCCTTTGTCCCCTTGAGGTCCCTGAACTCCTTGAGGACCCTTGTCACCTGACTGACCCTGTGGTCCTAGCGGGCCCTTGTCTCCTTGAGGTCCCTGTATACCTTGAGGACCTGGCGGACCCTGTGTACCTGGAGGACCTCTTGGACCTTGTTCGCCGGAAGGACCTGGCAGTCCACGTGGACCTTTTTCTCCCTGCGGTCCTGGAATTCCTGTTAAACCTTTTTCGCCAGGGGGACCTTGCGGGCCTTGTGGACCTTTATCGCCGGAAGGACCTTGCGGACCTGTCAGTCCTTTCTCACCTTGCGGGCCTTGTGGACCTACTGGTCCCTTGTCACCTACTGGTCCAGGAGGACCTCGAGGTCCTTTCTCTCCCGGAGGACCAAGAATACCTTTATCGCCGGAAGGACCCGGCGGACCGGTTGGACCTTTGTCGCCTTGAGGTCCCATCTCGCCAGTAATTCCTTTTTCTCCTTTGTCACCCTTGTCTCCCTTGTCGCCTTTATCTCCGGTCTCTCCATTGTCACCTCTTGTACCTTTATCACCTGTGGGACCCCTATCGCCTGTAATACCTTTGTCACCAGTTGGTCCCTTGTCTCCCTTGTCACCTTTGTCTCCCGGCGGACCTCGTGGACCTTGTTCTCCCATCGGACCTTGTGGACCCGGCGGACCCTTGTCGCCTTGAATTCCTTGAGGACCAGGAGGACCCATCGGTCCTTGAAGGCCGGGAGGACCAGGAGGACCCATCGGTCCTTGAAGGCCGGGAGGACCTCGCGGACCTTGTGGACCTGGAGTCGGATAATAATAGTCAGTAGGCGGCTTTGGAGTCTTTGTTACTTGTTTTCGTTCTACAGTGGGAGGCGGAGGGGCCTCACCTGGAATCTGTGGAACGTTTATTTGAAAAGTGGTATTGATTGATGAGAACTGATCAAGAATTACAATCCATACAGAGTCTCTTGTGAATACAAAGTCTGGTATCGGATTTCGAGCAAAGCCAAGAACTTGTGTGAACTTTTTGTCTTTTACTCTTAGATGAAAGTTATCTTTCCAGATAGCCGGAAAGTTCCTATGTTTGATATCCTCCTGAGAAGGCTGATAGTCACAGATTGAGATCTGTACCTCAAAGACTCCCGAAGATAGCTTAAATGGCGACTCGCCAGTTATTTCAATCGTCCTATCTCTGGCTGACATATCCTAGGTGTAATACCTAAGTATTTTTGTATTTATCAGGCGTTATAAAGGGCGTTTGCCAATAAAATTTACTTTTTAAACATCTGGAATAGTATTTATCTACGAAAAATCCATATTTTAACAACCGTGAAAAAATTATTCAAAAGCAGTCCCGAAACGTCAAAAAATAAAGAAGAGTCAGCGAGGTCATTAGATGTGTCTGAATCAAAGCTGACCAATCCAAACTATACCAGAGACAAGATGTACAAAAAAGGAATCTCCTTGATGGCTGATGAAAAAATGGAGGATGCCGTGGCCGCCTTTGAAGCTGCCATACAGATAGACCTGGGACATGTTGATTCTATTCTCAAGTTGGGCTATGCTAGGTTTCATATGGGAGATTTTGCAGGAGCAATGGAAGCATACAACAAGGTACATGAAATCGATGTTACAAACTCAGAGGCCTGGAATCTTAAAGGTCTCATATATTACAGACAGAAAAATTATGAAAAGGCATTAGAGTGTGTGGAAAAATCAATTGAGATAAATCCCACAGACGGCATGTCTTGGTATAACAAGGGGTGTTATCATTCTCTTCTAAACAACATTCCAGAATCAATCGAGGCACTGAAGCGTTCAATTGAGATCGATGTGAAAAATGCAAAAAAGGCAGTAAGAGACAAAGACTTTGAGAATGCCAAAGCAGACGAAGGCTATAGAAGAATTGTCGAAGTTGTAGTACTGGAATCGGTAAGACAGGGATACCACAAGGTCGGCCAAATAGTTTGGACTACGATGGTTGGAAAAACCGAGGTAGAGGATGCTGCCAAAAAATTGTTAGAAAAAGGCCTTTTGGTCAAAGTGGAAAAAAGCAGTGGTTTAGGAAAGATAGAAGAGTATGAGATTGCACCTGAACTTGCAGCCAAGATCGGTGTTGAAAAGAAAGGATTGTTTGGTACAACTAAAAAGATAAACCCCTTGCTGGTTCAGCATCTCAAGGAAATCAGCGAAGCGGTTCAAGCAGTTAAGGCTGCAATAGAAAAGGGCGATGTCAAAGAGGTCATTGCAAGGATGGATGTATTCATTGATCCAAACAAAAGTGGCGCACAAATGATAGAACACTTTTTTGAGGAACACCGTGACATTAGATTTTTCAAAATAAGATTGTCCGACAAAGGCTACGAGTATCTGCAGTCAAACAAACAAAAAATGCTAGAACTCTTTGATCATATCGAGAGCCAGACTACAAAGAAGCTAAGAAGCGAGACTGCACAGAGCACCTAAGTTTATTCTGCTGAAAGATCCCAATAGTTTGCGTCCTTTTGTTTTTCTATTGGTTTTTCAAGAGACTTCCATTCTTTAAACGAACGAACGTATAGTTTCACATTTGGAATTCCAATGGATTTGAGTGCATAATACCCAAGTCCTGAAAGAGTACCTACGCTCCCACAGTATGTAATTATTTCAGAGTAGGCGTTGAGGTTTCTGTTTTGCATAAGCCTCTTTAATTCTTCTTTTGGTCGCAGGATGTTTTGAGATGATGCAAGCATCCTGTATGGGATGTTAATGGCTCCAGGAATGTGGTTTTCTAAAAAGTTGAGCCTTTCCCTGTTGTCTACCAAGACTGCACCCCGCTCTTTGGCAGGCATGAGATAATCAGCGGTAGCAAGAATTTGTGGTTGTAATTTGAGCGAATGGGTTTTCTTACCAAGTGAGGGAGATTCAAGACTTGTCTCAAGACCAAGTTTTTTCCATTCCGCATATGTGATATCAAGTAGTGAGATTTCCTCATGACCAATATACTGTAGTGTCCACGCTACACGCGATGCTAGAGCACCAAAAGTGTCATCATATACCACTACAGGTGTCTCATCATCAATCCCAAAAGATTGAGCATATTGAAGAATTTTTTCGGGGGAATCATCTGCAAGAAGAGTAGATAGTGGGAAGTTTATTGCACCAGGCACGTGTCCCTGCTTGTAATCATCCTCTTTTCGTATGTCAAGTACCTTGACGCTTTTATCCCTAATCTCCGATCTTAGTGTATCCGCATCTACTGTTACTCGAGTAGTCTTTTCTTTGCTCAAGCAGCACACTCGCCCCTTCCGGTTCTTGCATGATAGTTGCCGTCATTTCCATAATCGACGTAAAAGTCTTTGTCCTGTTCGATAGTAGGGGGCGCTACAACAGGCTTGAGTAATTCTTTGATAACATTAATGGATTTAATCTTGGAACTTCCATTTCCTTCTACCACTCTGTCTATCCAAGAATTCAGAGTCTCACCTGGTCTCTTCTCCGATTTGAACATCTCAATTACTTTTAAGATTGCTGGAATAACTCGTTTTGCTGGAACCTTGAGTGTGGCGGCACCAAGTGTGGCTTTTTCATCTGCTCTTCCGCCAAGCAGCATTGTATACAACGGGTACATGTCTTTTCCCAGCCTGCCGCCGCCTCCGTAGAACCCAATTGTTGCTATTTCATGTTGTCCGCATGAGTTTGGACATCCACTTATCTTGATTGTCGAGTCTCTCAGGTCATCGTCTTCATCAAGCTTCATCTCCAAAAACTTTCGCTGTAATTCTTTTGCAAGTCTGTGAGAGTTGGTCAGTGCCAAGTTACAAGAGGTAGTTCCAGAGCATCCAACAACTGAGGCCATGGTCAGCGCTCCAGGATTTGCAAGGCCTACCTCTAAAAGTCTAGCATAAAGCCTTGGAAGATCCTCATCTCGCACCCATCTAAATACAATATCTTGCGCAAATCCGTTTCTGACCCGTCCCTCTGCAGAAAACTCTCTTGCCATTTCAGCAACTGCTCTCAGTTGGCTTGCAGTAATATCTCCAGATTCCAAAGTAATAAACGCAGTACTGTATCCTTGCTGTTTTTGCTTTATTGTGTTGGATTTGAGCCATCTAGAGAACCCCTGTGGAGGAGAGGGGAGCTCAGAACTTATTGAAACCTTGCGCAAAACATCCGGAGTTTTGTCAAGATCAAGTTTTACAAGTATGGACTGGGTCAACTTTACCATGGTCCTTTCTTTTAGCACAATGTTTTGGAATCTTTCCCAACCAAGTTCATTTACAAGATATCTCATCCTATTTCTTGCCATGTTCTCCCGGTTGCCCATCCTATCATAGACTCGTATTACCGCAATTATTGTATAAAGAAGGTCTTCTTCAGGAGTAAAATCCTCGAGTCGGTGCCCTACAAACGATTGCGCTCCAAGTCCTCCGCCAAGAAAAATTTTGAATCCGTTGTTTGGTTTCCCGTTGATCTCTGCCCTCTGTGGTATCAGACCAATGTCCACTATTCTGGCCATTCCGTGCTTTTCGCAGCATGTATAGTTTATCTTGAATTTTCTTGGAAGAGACTGGTTCATCGAGTTTCGAAGTAGAAACTTTGCAGTAGACAATGCATACGGAGTGGGATCAAATATCTCATCAGGACACACACCTGCAAGTGGACTACACATTACATTTCGCACGGAGTTTCCACATGCCTCCCTTGACGTCAACCCAACTTCTGCAAGTCCACGCATAACCTCGGAAACGTCCTCAAGTGCAACCCAGTGAAGCTGGAAATTCTGTCTCGTAGAGACATGAGCGTTTCCAATAGAAAATGATTCGCTCAGCTCTGCAATTTTTTCTAGCTGTTCTGGATAAACTTCACCAGCTGGGATCTTGACACGTATCATGCTGTAATCATCAGTCATTCTGCTGCCATACGCACCATGTTGAAGTCTGAATCTACGAAAGTCATCGCGATTGATCTTTTCCTGTCGGAAAAGTTTGGCCATCTCTCCAAATTTTTCAGCTTCCTCTATGCGTCCCCATTGGATCTTGGGTTTAGGCAGATTATCAGGTCTAGACTGAGAAAGGCTTGTCTTACTCAATTATTGATAGCTACTCTTCGGATTGCATATAAATTTTAAAATAGACGCCAGATAGGTAGCCACTCAAAGACATAGTGGCAAGATTTTCCACCTTTTGATACATACAAGACGGGTTAATTTACTTAGGAAAAGCTAACCAGAAAACACCAGAAAAGAGTTAAATGAAGACCGGAAAGAAAAATTTGCGTGCCAGCCAAGATAAAGATTGCAATTGCCGGAATTGGCAATGTTACCTCAACATTGACTAAAGGATTAGAATATTACAAGAATTCAACTGAAGGACTGTGGCATCCAAAGATTGGCGGCCTAACCCTCAATGAGATCGAGATATCAGCAGTATTTGACATAGATTCTGCCAAGGTTGGCAAGAAGGTCAGCCAGATTACAAATTACAAGACATCTTTTTCAGATATTTCTGTACAGTCCGGAATAATGTTGGACGCAGTATCAGCTCACCTAAGTCAGAACGGCCAAGTAAAATCTGTAAACTATGACGAGTTTGTAAAAAAACTTAAGGAGGTCAAGCCAGATTTTCTTGTTAATTTGATTTCATCGGGTTTGGATAAAACATCAGAAAAATATGCAGATGCAGCACTTGATGTGGAATGTTCTTTTTTCAACGCAACCTCGGCCAAGACAGTAACCGACAAGACAAGAAAGGCGTTTGAATCAAAGGGTCTGATTATCCTAGGCGACGATTTGATGAGCCAGTTTGGCGGCACCGCCTTTCATCGAGGCATGATTGACTTCATGTCAAGCAGGGGCATTAGAGTACAAAAGGCCTATCAGCTAGATGTCGGAGGCAACCAAGATACCATGAATACAATGGCCGAAGAGATTAGGGAAAGAAAGCGCAACATCAAGACAGAGTCCATTGCAGTCGAGTCACCCCATCCTTTCAGGTCCACCGCCGGTACGACTGAATATGCAGAACAACTTGGCGACTCCAGAGTCAGTTACTATTGGATGGAAGCCAAGGGATTCCTAGGTTCTACTATCGAGATGGATCTGTCTCTTAGAACAAGCGACAGTACAAACGGTTGCAATGTAATAGTGGATTCGCTAAGAGCTGCAAAAACCCTTCTTACAAAAAAAGATCTTGGTAAGGTTGACATCATCTCTGCCTATGCGTTCAAGAATCCTCCAAAAAAGATGCACATAAGAGAATCAATTAGGTTGTTTGAAGACTCTTTTGTAAACTAGCTCTTTTTCAAAGCAAACTATTAATGTGCTCTCACAAGGATATTTTTCATGCAGAAAAGTGTGGAGACCGGAGTACCCAAAATTTTTGCAGATGTAGATGAAAAAGAGATCACGCGTGCTATTGCAGATGAATTTCATTCAGTGCTTGTAGATAGAGCAGATTCAGATGTTATAATCATAGGCGCAGGACCAGCAGGCTTGACTGCAAGCAGAGAGCTTGCGTCAATGGGATTGAAGACACTGGTAATAGAGCAGAACAACTATCTTGGAGGCGGATACTGGCTTGGCGGATACATGATGAATCCGGTGACGGTAAGGGCACCTGCCCAAAAAATTTGGGATGAGTTGGGAATTCCTTACAAGAAGGTAAGAGAAGGCCTTTACCTTACACCAGGGCCTCACGCCGTTTCAAAATTAATAGCAGCCGCATGTGACGCGGGAGTAAAATTCTTGAATCTAACAAAGTTTGATGATCTTGTATTAAAGAACGGACGTGTATCCGGAATCGTAGTAAACTGGATGCCAGTCTCTGCACTTCCAAGAAACATTACATGCGTTGATCCTGTCGCACTTGAATCCAAAGTTGTCATAGATGCCTCAGGTCATGATTCGGTAGCAGTAAAAAGACTAGTAGACAGAAAACTTGTAGAATGGAAAGGCATGGACCCTATGTGGGTAGATGACGGCGAGAACAAAGTAGTGTACCATACAGGCGAGGTATATCCAGGACTTGTGGTGGCCGGCATGTCTGTGACCGAGACGTACGGCATTGCAAGAATGGGTCCTACCTATGGTTCCATGCTGCTCTCAGGCAAAAAGGCAGCCGAGATCACAGCAGCAAAGATAAAAGAACTAAGAAGATAAATCAATCACAGAGTAACTTTCTTTATTGAAAATATCTAAATTATTTTTGTATGATGAGCCTAGCGTACCCCAGATAAAGATAGACAAACTTGCAGAGTTTATCAAGAAGCAAGTAGGCATAGAAGTTGAGGTACGACAGCCTTTTTTTAAGCACTTTAACAAAAAAGAAAAAATCTGGCAAGACCTAGATTCCTGCCGAGTTTTCAATCTGTACATTCCATTTGAAAAACACAAACCCACGACCGAAGAAATAATAGAAGAACAAGGTATTGCAAACAATATCGTACTATATGACGGATTTGAGTTGCAAAATATTTGTAGGGACTCCATACCGGATTTAGAACTGTCACAAGACAAGTTCCACCTGATATTTACAAACAGGCTTACCGCCAGTTATGACTATAACGACTATAGATACCATGGAAGGGCGGTAATATGTTCAAATCCAGCCATCATCTCCACTAGTGGAATAATTGAGGCCCCGGCAAAGCCACGTGAATATTATCTTCAGATACATGAGAAAATGTCAGAGAGTCTGAATCTGGACGAGATCAAACAAAAGTTCAAGGGGAGGTTTCTTGAGTATAACGATACAAGACTGGAGGCAGTTGTAAGAGGATATGCACTGCAAGCGATTTTTTATTACCTTACAGGCATCCATTTTTGCGAATCAAAAGAATGTATCTTGTACAATGCACACTGGCAAGAGGAACTTTTGCATTCACAGCTAGAAGTTGGAAGATTGTGTAAACAACATCAAATGGTACTGGATAGTTGTCAAAACCAATGCATAACTTAAATATGAATTGTAGATGAATTTTGTTTGTGCAAGCAGAAATAAGAGCTGAGAGCAAAAAGCCCGAGATAAAGAAAAAATTCGACGTCATCATAATTGGGGCAGGTCCTGCAGGATATACTGCAGCCATTTACACCTCGCGGGCAAAGCGAGACACTCTTGTAATATCCGGATCATTGCCAGGAGGCCAGCTAGTCCTCACAACTGAGGTTGAAAACTATCCAGGTTTTGCAGAGGGAATCATGGGCCCTGAATTGATGACAACCATACGAAAGCAGACGGAGCGAATGGGCGCTACAATAATTGATGACGAGGTAGTAAATGTTGACTTTAGGAGAAAGCCATTCAAGATATTGACTAACTCGGAAGAGTATGAGGCAGATGCAGTAGTAATTGCGACAGGAGCAAGTCCCCGAAAGATAGGTGCAAAAGGCGAGCAGGAGTTTAGTGCAAGGGGCGTGTCATACTGTGCTACCTGTGACGGACCGTTTTTCAAAAATCAGGAAATAATCGTAGCTGGTGGAGGGGATTCCGCGATGGAAGAAGCAATCTTTCTTACCAAATTTGCAAAAAATGTTCATGTTGTTCATAGGAGAGACAAGCTTAGAGCAAGCAAGATAATGCAAGACAGAGCGTTTGAGAACAGCAAGATAAAGTTCCACTGGAACTCGGTAATTGAAGAGATAAGGGGAAAAGAAAAGGTAAACCAAGTGATGATAAAAAACATGTCAACCAATCAGCAGGAAATAATGGATGTCAGAGGCCTGTTTGTTGCAATAGGTCATGAACCAAACACAAAGATGTTCAAAGGCCAGATCGAACTCGACAATCAAGGATATATTGTCCTCAAGAATCAAACGCATACAAGTGTAGAGGGTGTCTTTGCAGCAGGAGACGTACACGACCACAGATACAAACAGGCAATTACTGCAGCAGGATTTGGTTGCATGGCTGCAATAGATGTAGACAAGTATCTCTCAGAGAATAACAAGAAATAGCTAGTAAAGGGAATCACGCGAGAGATATCTGGATTCTTTTAATGCTTTGTCAAACTCTTTTGTTGTGAATATCTTCTGTTGTGTATAAAGGCTCTTGAATTTTTTTCCATCGTCAGCAAATATTCCTACGACGCATCCCTTTTCAATTCCATATTTTTTCATTGCAGTGTATACAGTGGCAGAGGACGGACTGACTAGCATTTTTTCTTTTTGCAGTATTTCCGTCACAGAGGCAAATGCCTCATCATTTGTAATGGTAAGCCAATCATCTACGACCTGCTCGCGCTTGAGAAACAGATCAGGCTTGGCAGATTCTTCAAAGTTTCGCAGACCTTGGATCAGATGGTTTTGTTGTGGTTGTACTGCTATTATCTTTATGTTAGGATTCTTTTCTTTCAAATATGCGCCTATTCCAGTGATAGTACCGCCAGTACCAACTCCTGAGAAAAAGTGAGTGATCTTGCCCTTTGCCTGCTCCCAGATCTCAGGACCCGTACCTTTGTAGTGTCCCATGAAATTTGCCTCGTTTGAATACTGGTTTGGCGAATAATACTTGTCAGGCCTTGCAGAGGCGATAGATTTTGCTAGTGCAATGCTCTGGTCCGTACCAGCTCCAACTTTTGGACAGAGGTCATCACTTGTTTGATATAATGTTGCTCCAAGTGACTCGATTATCTTTTTTGTTTCATCACTTGCCTTTTCAGGTATTACAATTTCTACCTTGTAACCAAGGAGTTTTGCAATCCCTGCCAAGGCAATGCCTGTGTTTCCAGAGGTGGGTTCGATTATTATGCTATGTCCCCTTTTTATAAGACCGTTTTCCTCTGCTAGCTTTACCATCCAAAATGCGGCTCGGTCCTTTACTGAGCCAAAGGGATTATGCGATTCAAGTTTTGCATAAAATTCAGTTTGAGTATTTGAGAGGGATTCAAGTTTTACAAGTGGCGTATTACCGATTTTCTTTAAAATTGCCTCGGCATCGTTGAGTGCCTCAATGGTCAAATGAACTTACTTCACCTTCTTGATGGTAAACTCAAGATCTTTTCCAGACTTTTTGATGCCAAGCAGCTGGTGTCCATTTCTATTTACCCATCTTGAGATGTCTTCTTCGGATGCCGGATCATCTGCAATTATTTTCAGAACGTTTCCTACAGTCATTCTTTCCATCTCTATCTTTGTTCTAAAGACTGGCTCTGGACAGAACATGCCTCGAACGTCTATTGTTTTGGTGGGGGATAATTCTGAAATATCAATTCACCAGTAAACAAAAAGCTGGTGGATTGGATATTAAAAGCTATTCTTGAGTGCAGAGAAATTTATTCAAGTCAATATCATAGGCAATATAGCCCTGAGATTGCGTTCATACAATATGTTATAGTCCTGATTTTTGAAATTGATTTTATTTGATAGCCTAGTTGTTAGATGAACAGCTATTTTGTATACCGCCGCCCAAACCAAGCTGTTCGGATTTGACTCGAACGCGTCGATGAGAAAACTGCAGATTCCCGTAAGGCGTGGGTGGTTTTCTTTAAAGTACATGATAATGTCGTCTTTTGAATTTTTGATCTTGTATCTGGCATGCTCTATCATCTCACTGCGTCTAATGTATCCTGTGCTATCTATTGTGATCCGTCCTTTACGCATCGCCCTCAGTACGCTGTCAAGAGTATTTTCTGCTTCAATTACATTGATGCACCTTCCCAATGTAGATACAACATGAGAGTCACTGCCTGCTACCTCCTTCATGTTGTTTGCTTTTGCGAAATTGTAAGCTCGAAGGTTCGAGTATCTATCGACGTTATTGCTGTTAAAGATCTCGATTAGATCGCACAACACGGCCCTTTCCCTCAATCCATTGTTTAGAGCAAAAGGATGGGGAGCGCATGACAGTGCACCTTGTGAACGGATGATGTCAAGTATTTCTTCCAGACTCTGTCCTGGCTTTATTGTGGATGTTATTCCGTATGCCAATACATGTATTCCTTGATCTGTTGTAATTTCCTCACCTGGATATACCTGAATGTCTTTGAACTTTTCATGATTTTCTTTGTAACGCACTAAATGACCGTATCCATCAAGTGTATTGTGGTTTGTTATAAAAAGGATGTCAAGCCCTGTTTTGTATGCCTGCTCCAACTGTTCTTGTACTGTTACACCACAATCATAGGGGGTCTCTCTTAGCCCAAGATGAAAATTTGAAAATTCGTTGTGGCAGTGTAGTTCTGCCCTTAGATTACCCAATGTTTATCGCTTCCTCCACCCTATGCATATAATCTTTGTTTTTGAAATTTTTACTATCTGAACAGATCATCAGAGGATGATCTAATGATATCATTTATTGTACTTTGCACTTCAGTAAAATTATAGTTTCTAATTATTGATATTGGTATACGAAGTGATTTTTTCATAACAAGCTCGCTTGCAGAACATAATTCGTCTGCAATAGCAATGGCAGTCACACGAAGAGTCTTTCCAAAATTGTCAGGAGTTCCAGCATAATCAAGGATAGTCGCAATTCCTGAAACTCCAATGGCTACATTGGTTTGACCTTCTCTAAACGGTCGCCCAAATGTATCAGATATCACAACGGCTACATTTTTTCCAGTCTTTTGCTTTATTTTCTTGCGAAGTACGTAAGCCGAGGCGTCAGCATTGAGCGGCAAAAGTGTTGCATGTCCTTTTTCCACGTTGCTTTCGTCCACACCTCCATTTGCACAGATAAAGCCGTGTACCGTCTCAGATATTATGATCCCACTATGCATTCGAACTATGCGTTTTGATTGATCGAGTATCAACTGTACAATTCGTGGATCTTTGCCATACTCGCTTGCTATGCCAACTGCCAGAAGAGTAGGATGTACATTTGAAAGGTTTACAGTTTGCCCTTCTTGTTTTGAGATTATCTTTTGCGTAAAAACAACTATGTCACCATCCTGCAGGACCGGTCGTGAGCTTGAGGCAAGCATTATGTCAACTAAGTTGTCGTTTTGTTTGATCTCGTCTTCTATCTTTACAGGGATGACTTCTAACGTCATTTGGTAGATTATGATCTAACTGCTTAAAATCATATTCTGTCTATGCAACAGTTTGTATTGGTATCTTCAGCCCATAGTGCTTGTTGATTATCTCAATTATCTTTGAAAGGTTCTTCTCTTCCAGTGTTACAGTTGCCAAGTCTTTTACAATGTCTTGGGCTCTAAATGCCACACCTAGGCCGCAGATATCAAACAGTTTGACATCATTTGCACCGTCAACAACTACCACAATGTCTTCTTTTTTCTCCTTCCATTCCTTTACCTTCATCATTGCAGACTTGGCCTTGTCAGAATCAACGTGTATCACAACGTCGTCTAGTTTGCCATTTTTGAATACAAGTTCGTTTGAAAATACATAGTCCAAATTCAATTCTTCCTTTAGTCTATCAGTCATTATGGTAAATCCTCCAGAGACTGCCATTACTTTCCATCCAGCAGCCTTGAGTGCATAGCAAGCTTCTCTTGCGCCAGTCATTACCTTAAGCGAATCTGCAACTTGCTTACATGTTTCATAGTCTATTCCACGAAGTAGTTCAATTCTCTGTCGCAATCCTTCTTCCCACTTTATAGTACCTTCTATTCCTCTTCTTGTAATCTCCCAAATTTCATCTTGTTTGTTGATGTTTTCTGCCAGTATTGGAAGGAATTCGGCATCAAGCAACACGCCTTCCACATCAAAAATTGCTAACATCAGTTTCTGCTTTGTGGAATGACGCAGATTATATTAATCTTAAGCGTCGTGCAATTCGCTACCACTAGTAATATATTCAAGATATACAAAATTGAGTTTATGAGTGAGCTTCCGCATAAATACGAGATTCCAATTAAACTTGCTACAACCTCCAACAGATTATCAGATGAGACAAAAGAAGAACTAAAGGTGTCAGGAATGATGGACGACAAAGGAAAGTTGAAGCTGAAGGGAGTCAGTCCCAAGATGTTGAAAAAGATGAAAGAGGAAGCGGTAGATTGCCCTGTTTTGAAAAAAGAAGTTCCGTTTATCCAGTGTTTCGTATGCGCCAACTTTCAGAGCAGAATCACTGGCAAAGTCCTTTGTAAAGGCGACCCGTTATAGAAGAACATAAGGCTCAGTAGGGCAGACTCTAAAATGATGTAAATTGAGTAAAGAGATCGGAATTACGGTCAAAAAGAGCGAAGACTTTAGTGAATGGTATACTCAGGTAGTGATAAAGGCACAACTTACAGACTATGCCCCTGTCAAGGGCCTAATCGTGCTGAGGCCTTATGGTTATTCAATATGGGAATTTCTCAAGTCATCGATTGATCAAAAGCTAAAAGCTACAGGACATGAGAACGGTTTTCTTCCAGTACTAATTCCTGAATCACTTTTAAGCAAAGAAGCAACCCATTTTGCAGGATTTACACCAGAGGTTTTTTGGGTTACACGCTCAGGCGACACCGAGGTTGGAGACAGGTTGGCTCTCAGGCCTACATCTGAGACCCTTGCATATTCTATGTATTCAAAATGGATAAAGAGTTGGAGAGACCTTCCTTTAAAAATTAACTTTTGGAATTCTGCACTAAGGGCAGAGATCAAATCAACAAAACCATTTCTTAGGACGTCAGAGTTTCTTTGGCAAGAGGGACACACGGTACATTCTACAAAAGAAGAGGCAGAAGAAGAGGTCATGACCATTCTTGACGTATATAGAAAGACTGTGGAGGAAGAGCTTGCCATACCGGTAATAATTGGAAAAAAGAGCGAGAAGGAAAAATTTGTGGGCGCAGTATATACAACCACCATGGAATCCATAATGCCTGATGGAAAGGCGCTACAGATGGGAACCTCCCATTTTCTTGGGCAGAATTTTTCAAAACCATTTGATGTCAAGTTTCTTGACAAACAAAATGTAGAGACCTTCGCGTGGCAGACTTCATGGGGTGTTTCATGGAGACTTATTGGTGCCTTGATAATGGTTCACGGAGACGACAAAGGATTAGTTTTGCCTCCACGGGTTGCTCCTGTTCAAGCAGTCATAATTCCAATATATTCTTCCCAAGCAGACAAGGACACGGTACTCAGGAAGGCAAACGAGATCAAGGAGAGACTTGCAAAGAGAAGTCTGAGAGTTCATTTAGATGCAAGAGATGAGTTCACCCCTGGATACAAGTTCAATGATTGGGAGATGAAAGGCGTTACTCTCAGAATAGAGATCGGTCCAAAGGATCTAGCCAAAAACAAGGTGGTTTTGGTGCGTCGAGACAATCTGAAAAAATCCGACCTTTCTTTTGACAATATTGAAAGTGGGGTTGTCAAAGCACTAGATGAGATTCAGGCAGACCTTTTTGAAAAGGCAAAAAAACTTCTAAATGAGAGGATAAAGTCTGTTGCAGATTTTGACAAGTTCCAAAAAGAGATAGAAATTGGAATGTTTCTTAGCGCACCTTGGTGCGGAGACCAGAAATGCGAGGAGAGAATCAAGGAAGAAACAGGAGCAGACATCAGAGTCATACCGTTTGATGCAAAGACATCAAACTCTCCGTGCATAGTGTGCGGAGCACCAAGCAAATCAGATGCCATGTTTGCAAGAGGCTACTGATAACATTTACGATTAAAACGACCAGAGATTATATTTAGTTGACATGGTTGAGACGACAAATGTCTGGTTCAAGCTCATACAGGGATCGAATCTACATTATAAAAGACATAATTCTGATGCTTGTCCAGTACGGGGAGCTTAATCAGACATCGTTGGTCAGCTTTTGTGGTCTGAACCTCAAAAAGCACAAACCCATACTTGATGAACTTGAATCAAATGGTCTCATAGCAGGTGAAGAGAGGCCATTAGGAAAGAGAATTATTACAATGTACAAGCCCACGCAAAAAGGACTGGAATTTTGTCGGACTATTTTAGAGCCATATGAAAATGTTTTTCCACGCAAAAAGGGAACAGTTGAAAAAGGTAAGACCTAGTCCTTTTCTAAACCGTAATCTGATGCAATTTTCTTGTCAATCTCATCTTTTTGTTTGAGATATTCTTGGTACTGCTGATCCCATGATTTTAGTGTCATATACTGCCTGATTCCTGTAACTATCCATACTACCGAGATAGAGATTATCACTCCCAAGAGGATGCCAAGAACTGTTCCAAATTCATTCTCTTCCTGAAGAACATTGTAGAATCTAGGATGAGTTAAGAGGACGATTGAGAGGCCTGTTGCAAGCGGTGCAAGTATTAACGCAAAGACTGAAACGCTGAGAAGTATTCGTCGGATTTCAAATATTCTTTGGATAAAGTCATCCAGTAAACCAAGCACATCTGTTCTGCCAAATGGGTGTCCTTTGTCATCCATCAAGCCCAATGAACTCCGCTTCGTATGTTGAATATTTCTCAAACATATTCAATATCATCACGGGTCCACCGTTATAGTTCCTTTCATTTCGGGATGCAGGTTAGAATAATAGGAATAGGTGCCCACTTTGTTAGCAACGAAGTTTATTGTCTGCGCTTGGAAGTAGGTTAGTTTGTTGGTATGTACGTTGAACTCGTCTATGTTAAGGTCCATTGTGGCAAGTGTGTCCTTGTCTTCATTGATGAAGTGAAGTGATACCAGCGCGCCCTTTGGTACATGAATAGATGCGTCAGCTACTCCTCCAGAAACTGCCTTTCTTGCTTGGCGGGTAGATTCTTGTTCAAAAACGTACCCTTGGTTTGGATCACGAACACCTACAATGTAGATGTTGGTCGGAGTACCAAAAACTGGACGATCCATGTTAACTGGTGTTGACGTACTGACGAAATAGTAAATCCCTGCACCAGCGGCCGCTACTATTGCAGCCATGACTATTATAGTACCGCGTGAAAATGAGGCAGCCTTTGCCTTGTTTTTTTGTTTCTTTACCACTATGTATTAACTGGCTGGTGTGTATATTTATGTTGAGATTAACAAAGCTTCGTAAAGAATATTATTCTGTTGTGTGCTATTTTACAAGAGATAAACATTATGAAAAAACTTGAGGTAACGCTAATTGGAGTAGTCATTGCACTCTCGGCTGTAGTCATTATACAATATACTAATGGTCGCAGTCTGGAAGATTTGTCCCAGGCTACAGTTCAGGGTCCTCAAGGGCCGCCTGGACCTCCAGGGCCATCAGGACCTCCAGGGCCACCAAGTGGATCTAGTGCAGACTCTTCGTTAGATTCAACCTTAACAGACCTATTCAAAAGAACGCAAAATTCTGTTGTCCAGATAACAAGCAAAGTTGCTACTGATCAGACCATAATAATAAACGGCCAACCGCTATCAAGCCAATCAACACGACTGGGCTCCGGGTTCATTTATGACAAAGAAGGGCGTATCATAACAAATAATCATGTTGTGGCAGGCTCTAGCACGGTAAATGTCACATTTATAGACGGAAATACCTATACTGCAAAAGTTATAGGGACTGATCCTGATAACGACCTAGCAGTGATACAAATTATAGATAATTTTTCAGACGAGAATCTGGTTCCACTTACTCTAGGTAACTCATCAGAGCTTCAGCCTGGTCAACAGGTTGTTGCCATAGGTAATCCTTTTGGCCTAAGTGGCTCGATGACTACGGGAATAATAAGTGCCTTGGCTCGCTTGATTCCAAATGAAATTACAAAATTCTCTATACCCGATGTGATTCAG
>CAZMNT010000010.1:0-50181 GCA_964567715.1 uncultured Nitrosopumilaceae archaeon
TAAACTTCAAGGTGGAAAAAGATCTCAGTGTGCGGTGTACAAATGGATTACGAGATATGTTGGACTAATGGAATCGTACCTAGACAAGATAACACCACAACTAAGCAATATTTGGAGAGCAGACGAAATGTTTGTTAAGATCAAAGGCAATATGAAATATCTTTATGCTCTCATGGACGATGAAACACGCTTTTGGATTGCAAAACAAGTCTCAGATACCAAGTTCACTGAGGACATAACACCAATGTTTGCAAACGGCAAACTAGTAGCGGGCAAGAAGCCCTTAGCCTTAATCACAGACGGTGCACAGAACTTTCATGATGCTTGGAAGAAGGAATTTTACACTTTGAAAAGCCCACGAAGTACACATATGGCAAGTATTACTTTGAAAGGAGAACACAACAATAACAAAATGGAGAGAATGAATGGGGAAATAAGAGATAGAGAAAAGTTATGCGTGGATTGAAAAAGGATGATTCTTCAATAATTGAAGGTTATAGAATCTATCATAACTTTATTAGAAGTCATCAAGCCTTGGATGGTAGAACGCCAGCCGATCTAGCCAGTATAACGATAAAGGGTCAAAACAAGTGGAAAACCATCATAGAGAATGCCAGTAATCTGACGAAAGTTAACAGGGAGAATAACTGACAATAAGTTAACAGGACCCGTTATTCCACTGAAAGGCTTAAAATAGTTAGTTTACTAATGATTAGTTGACTAAGTTGTATGGTCAAGTATGATTTTGAAGCAAGCATCGGATTTGTAGTCAACAACACTGCAAAGACCTTCCAAAAAATCTTGGATATGGAATTGAGGAAAAAGGTAGGTGTGACAATTAGTCAGTGGCGTGTTGTCGTAACTCTCATCCAGCATCCGGGTTTGACTCAGAAAGAAATTGCAGACAAGGTTGGTGTTGAAGGTGCCACACTTGTGCCAGTGATTGACAAAATGGAGCAGGAAGGGCTTTTGAAAAGAAAACCAGACTCAAAGGACAGACGAGTAAATAGGATATACTTGACCTCCAAGGCCGACTCCCTGTGGAATTCCATGCTGGAATGTGTCCTTCCTATAAAAAAGGCTTCAACGAGAGACATTTCTGAAGATGATATTCAAACAACACTTGCAACACTGAGAAAAATATCAAAGAACTTGGCTGAATATTTTGAGGTCAATACTGTAGTGACCGTACCAAGAAAAAAAGTTTGAGGTATATAATAAATGGTAATGTCGAAGGGCGCAAAAGATCTTCCACCTGATACTATATCGCCACTTGCTTGGAAGACACTCATCATCCTAAGTTTGCTTGCAACAATGGTAATGTATGCTGAAACAATGCTTGTTCCGGCAATACCGGACCTCATCAAGGACTTTCATATTTCATATAGCATGTCGTCATGGATTCTTACAACTTATCTTGTAGCTGGTGCAATCATGACTCCGATTGCAGGCAAGTTGTCTGACATCTATGGCAAGAAAAAGATGCTGCTTGTTATCATGATAATTTATGCAGTAGGAGTCTCAGTTGGAGGCTTTGTCACAAACATCTATGAGATGCTGGCAGTTCGTGTGGTGCAGGGGATAGGAATGTCAATGTTCCCAATCGCTTTTGGATTGATAAGAGAACAGTTTCCTATACGCAAACTTGCCATAGGACAAGGAATAATCTCATCATGTTTGCTGCCGGTGCAGTCATAGGGCTTGTCGCAGGAGGACATCTGATTCAATACTATGGCTGGCAGGCCACCTTCTTCTCCATAATACCCATTGTAATTACATTAATCGTGGTAGTACAGAAATTAATACACGTAGGAGAGGTGCATCAACAATGGAAGACAGAACCGAACTCGTCATCAACCAATCAAAAAACTGGCATCGACGTTCAGGGTGCTGTTACACTTGCAATCTCCGTGACAGCGTTTCTGATGGCTCTGACCTTTGTTAGGACTGGGGACTCGATAGAATCATCCACAATGACGGGTCTGGTTGCAATTGGGATTGTCTACTTGATACTTTTTGTTATAATCGAGAAAAGATCCCAGTCGCCCCTAATTGATCTCAAGATACTTCTCAACAAAACAATACTTCCATCAAATGTCATGATAATGATTGTAGGCATGTCGATGTTCATGGTATTTCAGACAATACCTGTACTGATTCGAAGTCCGACGCCGGTTGGGTTTGGGGAAGATCCTGTAGCTACAGCAAACGTTCAGTTGCCGTTTGCCCTTGTCCTGCTTATTTTTGGTCCAACATCAGGTTTTATTATTTCCAAGTTGGGTTCCACAAAACCGATAATAGCTGGAAGTATCATAGGTGCAGTGAGATTCTTCATACTTTTGATGGACCATTCAACAGAGTTCATGGTCTCAGCAAGCCTTGCAATTTTGTCTACAGGTCTCTCCCTTATCAACGTCGGTGCAATGAATGTGATCATGATCGCAGCCCCAAAACAAAATGTCGGAGTCTCACTTGGCATGAGCACATTGATAAGAATAATTGGTGCCTCTGTTGGGCCTGCAATGGCTGGCATGTTCATGCAGACTCACAACACATCACTGCCCGGCGTTGTTGGAACATTTCCCACCCAAGATTCCTACACTCTCATATTTCTCTGCGCAACGGTTGTCTCACTAGCTTCAATCGGACTTGCCATATTTTTGCGAAGAAATGTTTCAAAGACACTTATTCACACAAAATGAGACTAGGATTCAGCCGGGGTATTACTGTTCTCAAGTTTACTTTTGAGAAGACTAATCTCGTTTCTGGCAGCAGCATACTCCTCCCTTGTACGGGCAAGCGCTGCCTTTACAATATCAAGCTCCTTTCTTGCTGCTTCATACTTTGAGTTAAGCGCAGCCGTTACCGCACCAGCTGCCTCGACTATTTTTTTAGTGTCATTTTTTTTGCCCACCGATGCAAGCTCCTTTTCTATAAACTCTAGCTCATTTTTTACTATCGCCATCTCTTTTTTCTTTATCTCATGCTGTGATTTTAGGGAATCAAGTTCAAACTTTGCCTTTTGTACTATCGCATTTACTTCTTTGAGCTCCTTTTTGGATTCCTTTACTTTGGATTGAATTTCTTCAAGTTCACCGAGTTTTTCTTCCTTTTGAGACTCTATTGAAGAAGTCTCGTCTCTTGTATGCTGAATCCGACGCTTTATCTCATCTATCTCGTTCTGGTTGTACTGTGATTTTATCATTTCAAGCTCAGACCTGGCCGCCTTTATCTGGTCTAGTACCGTTTCTCGCTCTGATTTGATTGAAGAGATCTCAGACCTGACAGAATCAAGCTCCTTTGTTGCAGCCTTGGACTCTTTTATTGCTGCCTCAAGTTCAGATTTTACATCCTCAAGTTCCCGCGTATACGAGTCAAGCATGAGAGCATTTTCTTGGATCTCCTTTTTTATCTGCTCAATCTCGTTTTGCAGCCGTCCCTTTTGGTCTTGTTCTGCAGCAATCTCCTTCACGCCTTCTTTTGATATCTCTCTTTCAGATTCCTTTTTTGAGCGACCAAAAAGTCCCATCAGTAGAACTTGTTGCCTATGGTAAGAAAAGTATTCCTCTTTTGGTGAAGAGCGGTCAGCCTCTTCTTTTCTTTCGAACGAAACTTATGTAAAACCCTAACCCGCCTATGGAAAATCCGAATATGATTATGGCAAGTCCAGCTATAATGTCATTTTTAAAATATCTTGGGGCAAACACAAAGATCAGTATTCCAATTGCAATCAGCACCATGCCGCTTCCCTTTGGCCTGTTGTGTTCGCTGTGGGCCATGGCTAGATGTGTTCAGTGATAGAGGCAGCTACTTTTTCCCTTCCTATATCCAGTATGAAAGGTCCAAGTTTTGGTCCCCTGTCAGAAGCTAGTATTATCTGATACAAGATTCTAAAAAAGTCTTTGGGCTGGACTCCATTGCTTTTTGCAATCTGGTAGATGTTGTTTTGCAGGTCTACAGGTTCGTCCTCGACTGACAAAACTATTGCAAGTTCGGATAGTGCTTTCTTTGCCGAGTCGTCTATCTGAACCTCTACCTTAGATGACCTGTCAAAATCGTCTGCATAATTTCCAGCAAGTGTAATCAATTCCTCAAGATCTGTGGATCCTTCCTTTATCGTTCCATATTCTATGAGCTTTTTTGTCACCTTTGAGACCCTGTCTTCCTTGAATATCTTACCCAGTTGGACTAGCAGCCTGTAATTTATGTAGGGGCGTTCGCTCTTGGGAGGATTCAACAGATTAACGTACTCATAGAGCCCTTTTGTCTTGACAGTCTTTGCTTCGTTGTCAAGCTTTATTTTCCCAAAGTAAATGTTTTCAAGCTCGTGATACTCGTCCATAAGAGTGGGTATGTCTTCAAAGCTAACCTCGCGAGTGCCAGTGATTCTCTTGTATAAAAGTAGCAAGATAGATTTGGGCGTGCCATATCTCAGCCATGACTGCGATGTCACAACATTGCCAAGAGACTTTGAAATCTTCTTTCCTCCTTTGTCAAGGAACATCTCATACTTGACATGTGTAGGATGAGGAAAACCAAGAATCTCATCTGCAACCCAGTCGTTGACCTTGACTGAATCCATTATGTCTTTTCCATATGCCTCAAACCTTATGTCAAAGGCCTGCCACCTAGCTGCAAACTCTACCTTCCATGCAAGCTTTCCTAAATCCTTTGTAATGTCTGCAATGCCGTCATGGCCACAACCATCAAGGACTCTGGAACCAATCGTGGTACTGCTGCACTTGTACTTGATCTTTTTTTCGCCAAGTAGGTATTCATAGGCAATCGCAGTATACAGTCTTCCGCAGTTTGCACATACAGGAAAGTAGGGAAGAGTTTCCTGATATTTCTCCTGCCCCACAAGCTCTGCAATTTTTTCTCCAATCTGTTTGCTGTTTGTAAGAATGGTATGAATTTGATCTTTTAGCAAGCCATTTTTGTAGGTGTCAACTCCACGTTGGAATCTGTACTTTATTCCAAGTTTGTCAAGGCCGTCAAGAAGCAGGCTGCTCATATGCAATCCATAAGAATCGTGACAACCAAACGGATCAGGTATCAAGGATACGGGTTTTGCGATATGATCCTTTAGCCAGTCTGGCAACCCCTCTGGTATCTTTCTGAGTCCGTCAAGATCGTCAGAATATGCAATAAGCTCTGACTTGTATCCCATGTCTTCAAGTGCAAGTTTTACACCATATGCTCTAACAGCATCTCCAAGACTGCCAATGTGTGGAATGCCTGACGCACCAAGCCCACTCTCTACTGTTATCATGCCAGTGCTTCTTCCAAGAGATCTCTCCCTCTGGAGAAGCTTGTCTGCAAGCTTATCTATCCAAGTTCCTCTTCCGATTACTTTTTGCTCTTCCATTATATCAATTCCTTTGTCATGTATGGACCGTAAAGCAAGTATCCTAACTTCCTATAGTACTCCCTTGTACCAACAGCACTTATGACCAGAAGATTCTTTGCATCAAACGCTTCCTTTGAGATTCTCTCTGCCTCTCTCATCAGGTTTTTTCCCAATCCCAGATGTTGTATGCTGTCTCTGTCGCGTGTGCCAAGTTTAAGGGATTTGCCATAGACATGGAGCTCCCTTACAATGCACGTGTTTGGAGTAACCTCCTTTCTATGCGCTTTATTGCTTGGCTTTCGAAGCCTCAAGAAACCAAATATCCTGTCCTTTGAGTCGTCATATGACAAAAACACCTCTTGCCCATTGGACGATTCGTAATCTTCCCTGTTCAGCCTGATATCATCAACGTTTATTGTTTCCTCTGAGAGTCCAGCTTCTCTGCACCTGATGCACCTGCAGGAAAGGTTTTGCTTTTTGAGATTCTGCTGAACTATCTGTCGAAGGTTCCCAAGGTTTGGCCCTGCAATTATCTGATCTGATGAGATCTCTCTCTGCATCCTCATTATCCTTGCCCACCTTGGTATGATCTTTTTCATCTCGGTCAGAACCTTTATCATCTCATCTTGTGAATATGGCACAAACTGCCTCTCCTTGTAAGAGTCGTACAGTGGAGTATTTTCAAGAACCAGTGTTGGATAAATCTTTAACATGTCAGGCTTCAGGGCAGGATCTGAAAACAGTTTCTTGAAATCATTAATGTCTTCTTCTGGAGTCATCATTGGAAGTCCTGGCATCATGTGCGCAACAATCTTGTAGCCAGCATCTTTTGATATCTGAAATGATTCTACAACATCTTCAAACGTATGTCCCCTGTTGACATGCTGGTAAACTTTCTCATGGAGGCTCTGTACCCCTATCTCGACACGTGTTATGCCAAAGTCAAGCATCCAGTCAACATGTTGCATTTTGCAATAGTCTGGTTTGGTCTCGATGGTAAAACCGACGTTTCTAATGTTTGCATTCTCGTTGTTTCCCTTAGCAGACTCTAAACTGTCAGAATCAAATCCGTTTAGCGCCTCAAAGCATGATTTTATAAAAGATATCTGATATTGGTGTGGCATGAAAAGAAATGTTCCGCCTACTATAACCAGCTCAAGTTTTGCAATGTCGTGACCATACCCAATCAAGTGATCTATCTTGTCAATAACTTGTTTTTTGGGATCGTAATAGTTTGCTATTGCATTTTGAGTGGATGGCTCCCTTCCTGTATAGCTGTTAGGTGTGTTAAACTCAATTCCTCCAGGACAATATGTGCATCTGCCATGTGGACAAGCATATGGCTTTGGCATGAGTGCAATTACTGCAACACCGGATGCGGTCTTTACAGGCTTTCTTATCAGGGCACGCTGTAGCTTGATAAAATCTTGGCCACTTACAGATGCAAGAATCTCATAATTTCTTGGAATCCTTTCCAGTGAATACTTTACACATATGCGCTTTACCTCTCGCTTTACATCCTTGCTAGTAGGTGTTCCTATGGCAAGAAGGTTGTGAGAAATTTCCTTGCATGCCTCCTCAAAGCTTATCTCTACCTGTTGCACGCATTGTTTGGACAAGTTTGGGTATTAAATCCTAATCTGGAAATGGTTCTGCTGCTACAAACTTAACCGATGATAGATCTATACTAGAAAAAGGGGCATGGTTAGTCATAATCGGTCGAGTTTACATAATATCGTGAGAAACAAACAAAACCTTATTGCTACTAAAATCTTCATTACATCTAGTAGATCGAAATGGCAACAGGATATGTGGCAATTCACTGCGATACTGGAAGAGAGGTCCAAACATACGAACGGATAGTGGCAACGCCGTTTGTAATGGAGGCAAGTATTGTGATGGGACTTTATGATATTGTATGCAAGATAGAGGCCAAGACTACAAAAGACCTAGAACACACAGTCATGCAGATTAGAAAGATCCCGCATGTGCAGACTACAATGACACTGCTGGTGCTGTGATTAGGCTATCTTCAAAGAATCTACAAAGACGCCCTTTTTGTCAGTTATCTCGCCTATCTGTCTGCTGTGTATCCCGTGCTTTTTGAATATCTCATCGATTCGTTCCTCCTCCTCTTCGGGGACGATCAGGCAAAACCCAATTCCCATGTTAAATGTCTTGTACATCTCTTCTTTTTCCACATCCTGATTCTCAATTACTTGGAATATTTCTGGGGGCTCGGGCAAACTGTCGATTAGATACCCAGTTTTTTTGAGACGCAAAAGTTTGGTAAAGGAGCCGCCAGTTATGTGTGCAAGTCCGTGTATGTCGCACTCCCTTATGGCTTCAAGTACTGGCTGGACATAAATCTCGGTTGGTGCCAAAAGTGCCTCTCCTAAAACTCCAAGTCCTCTTATCCTGTCATGCAGGGAATATTTTGTGAGCAAGACTTTTCTCGCAAGAGAATATCCGTTGGAATGCAGTCCGTTGCTTTTCACTCCAATTATGATATCTCCAGGGTTGATAGTATCTCCAAGAATCATGTTTTGCTTGTTGAGAATTCCTACCACCATTCCTGCTAGATCAAATGAAAAGTTCTTTCCCGCTATGAGGTCCGGAAGTATGGCAGTCTCGCCCCCTACGATTGGAACTTGGGCTTTTTTTGCTCCTTTTACAAGACCGCGAACAATCTCGTTGAATATCTTCTGATCATTTCTGTTTGCTGCTATATAGTCTACAAATGAGATTGGAACAGCTCCTGTACATATTATGTCATTTACATTCATAGCTACACAGTCTATTCCGACCGTATCGTATTTTTTCATCATTTGCGCAATTATGACCTTGGTGCCAACACCGTCCGTATGGGTTGCCAACAACTTTCCACCTGGAATCTCTACAATTCCCGCATAGTGCCCAAATCCGGACATTGTCTTTATTCCTTTTTTCAGATTGTGTGTTGATGAGATAAGCCTTCCAATGCTTGCTTGGCTCTGCTTTATCTTCCTGATATCTACTCCGGCGTCTCTATATGTAAATCCCAATGCATCTGCTCTTGCTGTTGAGAATAAAAGAATTTTGTGTGCGGTATGCGTCTATGATGTTTGCTTTTAGGTCTTTTGGGTAAACAAATCAAGCATGGTCAATCCCTTTGATGTTATGAAATAAACCATGTTTGGTCCGATGGGTTCCTTTCGTATGAATTTGTATGCCATGCACAGGTCAAGATAGTTAAGAAAGGACCTTTTCATTCTGATGTTTGATTTTACATAGAGGTCAGAGAATGTCATTGGACTGCATCGTAGTTGATATAGCAATTTGAGGATGGAGATCGTGCTGAAATCCCTTGCTTTTGTCTTGACCGTATCCAATACCTGTTCATCCCTTTGTATTACGAAATCAGAAAACTGATCCGCCACTTCCACCGGGAGATAGGTCATTCTCGGTCTCATATTACGGTATCAGTACGGTAATATACTTTATTAATCTATCTGCTGATTTTTTTGAGCTGTTAAATAGATTTGTTTGAACAATTGTGATATCCTGCTTGTGTAGAATAGTATACAATTTTAGGTTGTTAGAAAACACAAATTTTGGCAGATACAATTTGTTTTTATCCTAGATGTACCGAGACCCAACATGCATAGTGCGTTTGTTCTCATGAATGCTGAACTGGGCAAGGAAAACCAGATCGTAAGTGAGATTAAAAAAATAGACAGTGTCAAGGAGGTCTACCCTGTCTACGGTGTCTATGACGTCTTGATGGTGATAGAGTCAGACTCTATGGAGGCCTTGCGAGAAACCATTACTTCTAAGATAAGAAAATTAGATGGCATCAAATCCACTCTTACAATGATAATTGTCAAGGATTAGTCTTTTCTATCGTTTAATAAAAGCCACAAAAAATGATGTTAGTATAATTGGCTAGTGACTTTATGATGCTTCTGGCATGGCTTGGGGAACTATTGCTATCAAGCTGGTTGCTCTCCGAGGGCGCCGAACACCTTTCCGAGAGGTGGGGAGGAAGATTTGTTGGACGCACTTTGCTTAGCATAGCTACCACGCTTCCTGAGATTGGAATTGTGGTTGCAGCCGCAAAGGAGGGCTCATTTGATACCGCTATCGGCTCCGCCCTTGGAAGCAACTTGTTCATGATGACACTGGGGCTTGCAGTAATGCTGATAATTGCAACCACTCGGCTGTCAAAAGCTCCCCAGAGGTTTGTCGATGTCAAGGAGTTCAAGCTAGACAAAATACTTCTTGTGGTTACTGCTATTGTCGGCGCTATTACATTTGTAAACGGATATGACTTGAATGATGCGGTATTATTTTCCGGGTTATTTGGCGCATATCTCTATCTTGCATATCGCGAGATGAAAAAGGAAAAAGAGGAAGAGCGGCTTGAAACCCAACTCCATCGAGACGTCATACAAAAAACATCAAGAAAACACTTTGTCCGTTCCATGATGCTCTTTGCGATTGGTACGGGAGGAATATTTTTTGGGGCAGAGCCTTTTGTCCGTTCATTGCAGGGAGTGGCAACTGATCTTGGAGTATCGGTTGTCATGCTTGCCATAATCATAAGTCCGATAGCAGGAGAGATGCCTGAGAAGATATCAATGATACTTTTGGCAAGAAAAGGAAGCAAGGGTGCGTCAATTGCAGTAGCTAACGTACTTGGCTCCAAGATAGTCAACAATACACTGCTGCTTGCAGTAGCCATTTTTGCAGCAATGATCTATGAAGGATTTGGCGCGGTAATCTCAAACACTTCTCTTCTAGAAGACCAGATGGTTCTCGTTACCGTAATAACTATTGTTGCTTTGATACCTATGTTTAGAAATAAACTTGATCTCAAGGCAGGAATCCTGCTTCTTGGTCTTTATGCAGTTGGAATAGGATTCCAGTTTTTCATGTCTGGCAGCTAGATTGGCACTGCCCTTATTCCTTCTACCTTGACAGAAGGTGTAATACAGGGAAGAGCACTCCACTGTAGCACATTTCTAGAGTTATTTCCTATATCTGATATATTTTGTAAAAGTACGGGCAGGTTGTGCACTATTCTTACGGGCTTGCCGGGATTTGCAATCCTACCGTTCTCTATTATTCTAATACCACTTCTTGCCGTGCAAGAAAAGTCCCCTCTCTCTGGATTTACAGAATATGTGTACCACAGTCTTCCGACAAGCAATCCTTTCTTGGTCTCATTTATCATTTCATCCCTCCTTGTCTTTCCTGTTTTTATCATGAGGTTATGGGTGGTCGGATTTGGGATTGGGCTAGATGTCCTGCCCATTGGACTGCCAAGCCTTGTCGCATTGCCTGTAGATCTTGTGCCTTCCTTGAAGGCATGAAACGAATCCGAGTAAGTGTTTGAAAAAATTCCAGAATCTATTAGATGCCTTGTTTCGGTGGGAACCCCCTCATCGTCAAATGACTTGCTTCCAATCCCGTCTGGAAATCGAGGATCGTCAATAAGTG
Source organism: uncultured Nitrosopumilaceae archaeon (assembly GCA_964567715.1). GTDB lineage: Archaea > Thermoproteota > Nitrososphaeria > Nitrososphaerales > Nitrosopumilaceae > Nitrosotalea. The sequence goes on from CAZMNT010000010.1 coordinate 10,832, forward strand.
AGAAACCCTCCACTGCAATCTTTGTGCCAAGTTTTTCTGAAAAGCAGCTCCTCTTTTCAGAATATGTCTTGAGGCTAAAGTTTGCAGAAAAAACAAAGGCAAGCATCTCGCCGATGGCATAGGGCTCAAAGATTATGGAATACGTGTCAGGCTCACAGCTTTGTGGGTTAATCGAGCTTACACACATCTCTCTTGCATCAACTCCTATTTGTTCTGGAGAAAAGGAATCCATAGTTCTGCAAGACATCGACCCTATTCCGCTGACTGGAGTTCTTCCAAACTCCGAGTCTGTATTTATTGTTCCAGAAATGTATGTGGCCCTATCTGAGCAGCTTAGGCCGTTGGTATTTGCAACCTCAAAATACTCGGAGACAATATTTAATGAACCGGAAATTCTTTTTATCTTTTGGTGCGACGAAGACTCTATCATTATTTTTGCCATCTCCGCTACCTCCTTTCCTGTGATGCTCTCTAGGTTCCTATCGTAAGTTTTTGAAATGCTGTCAAATCTTGCTCCATAGGGAAGAGACTTCCAGAAACTTTTTGGTTCAAGGAGAGACTTTGTTTGTAGGCCTCTCTCCACAATTTCAGTATCCTCGATGTCGGTTGAAACAGCAGACAAGATCTTTTTCTCGTGTACTAGCCGTACTCCCAACCCCTGCTCTACATTTTGCTTTAATTCTGCCATTTCAGAGTCTGTTATTCTTACAGTTGTTATCTTTTTTTGAACAAGTACTGCTTCGCACTCGTCAACATGTAATGCTCTGGCTTTGCGAAGGACCGATTCGCAATCTGGCAACTAGTTTCGCCTGTTACTTTTGAATCTGTACTTGTCCAGTTTTATTAATTCTTGGTAAGAGCCAAAACATCTAGTGTCTTCTACGGTATCAAGAGTGTCCACTTCGTCTTCTGATTTGTAGACCTTGATGATGTCATATTTGGTGTTCCTCTGCGCAGGAATTCTTCCTATCTCCCATACAAGCTGCCTTATCCTGCGTGGCTTGATGAGCTGGCCATGTTCTGCTCCTGCTGCAGTTGATATGCTTTCATTAATTAGTGTGCCTCCGAAATCATTGGCTCCGCATGTGAGCAATAGCTGCGACATGTTGGCACCCTCCTTGACCCAGGACGTTTGAATGTTGTTGATGTAATTGTTTAGCATGATGCGGGAGATGGCATGTGTCAACACTGTGTCTCTTCCGTCTGCACCGGCCCTGAGTCCCTCATGTAGTTTTTCTTTGAACATTGGTGCCTCGCTATGAATAAAGTTTAGAGGAACAAATTCAGTAAAACCGTGGGTCTCTTTTTGTATCTCGCGTATTATTCCGAGGTGTTTTGCTCTGTCCTTATGGGTCTCAAGGTGGCCAAACATCATAGTAGAGGTAGAAGGTATTCCTATCTTGTGTGCGGTCTTGATTACCTCTATCCACCTTTTCACGCTGATTCTTCCAGGCGAGATCTTGTCTCGCAGTGACTGGTCTAAAATTTCTGCGGCAGTGCCTGGAAGCGAGTTTATGCCTGCCTCCTTTAGCCTGTGAAGATATTCCTCGATGGAGACATTTGATCTGGTAGCGCCATACAGTACCTCTTCTGGCGAGAATCCATGTATGTGTATGTCGCCAATCTCTTTTTTTATTGCCCTGCAAATGTTTTCGTAGATACCTCCATACATGTCTGGTGGGAGTCCTGCCTGCACACATACCTCGGTTGCCCCCAGAGTACGTGCCTCCTTTGCCCTCCTAACTATCTCGTCTATTGGCAGAAAGTATCCTTCCTCTTCACGAAAGTCTCTGCTAAACGCACAAAATCCGCATTGTTTGATGCAGACATTGGTAAAGTTGATGTTCCTGTTGATGACGTAGGTGACTGCATCTCCCACGCGCCTCTTGCGAAGCTCGTCTGCAACCATGGTGAGGAGGTGAAACTCAAGTCCGTTTGCAGAAAAGAGTCTTGTGGCCTCCTCTACTGTTACCTCTTTTTCAGACAATGCTCTGTCTAGCGTATCTGCAATTAGAGGATCGGCATGCTTGAGAAGCGAGTCGATCGTCGTAACCTGCGTCCTCATCTCAAATATTCCTCCTTTACCAAGCCGTCAACATCTGCTATCTCAAGCATCTTGGATTTTAGATCAGAGTCTACCATGTGGAAAAATTCCGGATACACAGGGAATCTTGCCCTTAGATCAAAACCGGCTTTCTTGCAGTTTTCCTTTATGATATTGATTGGAGGCCAGGAAAATTCCGGATTCACATAATCAGGAGTTACTGGTGATATTCCTCCCCAGTCATTTATTCCGGTTTGGAGAAAGTCAGAGTAGGAGTTGGGTGACAGGTTTGGCGGTACTTGGATATTCATTTCCGGCATGACAAGTCTAGTCAAAGCAACCCAATTCTTGAAATATTTTTCTTCTGGTCCGGGTATATTTTGCATTATCGTGTCAGGCTTTGGCTGAAAGTTTTGTAGTATCACTTCTTGAATGTTACCGTATTTCTCATGGATTGACTTTATTGTAAATAGAGAATCAATTATCTCAAAGGGGGTCTCGCCAATTCCTATCAGTAGGCCAGTAGTCATTGGTATGGCTAACTCTCCAGCATTCTCCAACACTCGTATTCTTGCTCTGGGATTCTTGCTTGGTGCAAGCTCATGCGGCATTCCCTTTCCTGTCAGTCTCTCGCTTACATTTTCAAGCATTACTCCAAGGCTTACGTTTGTCTTTTTCAGCTGACTCATCTCAGACTTTGTCAGGTTGCCCGCGTTGGTGTGCGGAAAGAGCCCGCCTTTGAGTGCCATCTGAGATGCATGAGCAAGATATTCTGCCGTGCTTACAAAGCCGTTTTCCCTGAGCCATTCCTTTACGTTGACATATTTATGCTCAGGCCTCTCGCCTGTTACAAACAGCGCTTCAGTGCACTTGAATTTTTTTCCCACTTGGATTAGACTTGAAACCTCCTGTTTTGACATCATGGATACCTTCGAGTCTCCAGGCTCTGACTTGTAAGTGCAGTAGGAACACGTGTCTCTGCACAGGTTTATCAGATTGAAAAAAACCTTTCTTGAATAAGTGACTACTCTTCCCTTGTTCTTGTTTCTTAGGGCGTGGGCAGCTTTGTAAAGCTCGAGAGGGTTGCTCTCTGCCTCCTCATAAATTTGATGTGCGTCATCGCGTGTAATTGCTCTTCTGTCAAACACCTTGCTTAGCAATTCAGAATTTAGAATTATCTTGCTCAACTAGTCTTGTAGCTTAGGGGGTTGTATTTATGCTTGTACTAGAATTGGCTTGGCCTCTGCTGGAGTGTAAGTGTAAACTCCATAGTCTTGCCGTCGCGAACTACTGTCAGGACTATCTTGTCTCCAACCGACTTTTGATCTTGGAGATAGTCAAGGAGGTCGTCAATCTTTTTGATTGGACGGTCGTCTGCTGCAATGATGATATCGCCGCCTATCTTGTACTGGGTGCCGTTGATGACTTTGGTCTGGTTGTATCCGTGGAGCCCTGCCTGTGCAGCCGAGCTGTTTGGAACTACTGTATTTATCATAAACCCATAGAGTATTGGTAATTGCAATGTGCTTGCCAGGTCAGCATTTATGCTCGATCCTGTTATGCCAAGCCAAGGATGATTGTAGCGTCCAGTTTCTATGAGGGCTGGCACTATCTTCTTCATTGTGTTTGAGGGAATCGCAAATCCTACGCCAGAAAACTCGCCGGTCTCGGACTGGATTGCAGTGTTGATTCCAACTACTTTTCCCTCCATGTCAAGGAGAGGTCCTCCCGAGTTGCCGGGGTTTATGGGAGTGTCAGTCTGGATCACATCCGAAATCGAAAAGGAACTATTTGGCGGGTCAAGAAGCCTGCCAAGCTGACTTACTATTCCTGATGTTATCGTACCAGTTAATCCAAAAGGATTTCCAATTGCTGCTACTTGGTCGCCAATTCTAAGCTTGGACGAGTCCCCAAGCGGCAGCGGATGCAGTACATAGGAAGCAGGTTCTACCTTGACTACTGCCAGATCCGCATATGGGTCTGTGCCAACTACTTTTGCCGGTAGAGATTGCCCATCCTGGAAGACTACCTGAATCTTGGAACCGTCCTGTACAACGTGATTGTTGGTTATTATGTGCCCGCTCTGGTCATATACGATTCCAGAACCAATGTCCTTGCTAGTCGTACTGTTGCCTGGCTTGCTTACTATAATCTGAACAACGCCTCGGTCTGATTTGGCAAAAAGATCTGCCAAGCTAAGCTGCGAACCTTTCCTTACTGATTGATCAAAAGGGTTGGCCTGTGTGATTTGGTAAGGAGAATCCATCTTGCTTGGTGATATCACAAAAACAGATATCAACACAAGAACCACTGCGCAATATATTCCGCCTAGAATAACACTGGTCTTATCCAAGGATGACTATTATAGATGATGGTCATATATTATTTGTTTCACGTGACCTAAAACAATCTATGAGATTTTTTCAAGAAGCGATTCCTTGTTCTCATAGTATAGACGCAAGATATCTTCGCCAAGCGATTTTAACAGATACAAATTTCCACCCTTTCTTATCTTCCTGATCTCCTTTATGATGTAGACCTTGTCCAAGTCCCTTTCTGATTCTGTTATTCTTACAATGTCCCCCAGCTCAAAAACGTTCATAGTTATGCCATAGGTAGAATCTAGATTAATCTTGCGTATGAATCAACAGAACGCCTGTGTCATGGTATCGTCATTTTTATTTTTTTAACTCCTGTGTATCTTTTCTACCTTTCTTGCTCTCTTTTGTGACAAGATAGATACCAAGCAGCATAAGTCCGATGGCCAGAATCTGGTACAATCCAATCTTTTCATGCAGGAATGTAAACGCAAAGAGCAGGCCAAAAACAGTCCCAGTAGAATATATCAACATGGTCTTAACAGTTCCTATTCTTTTGAGGCTGTGCAAAAACAAGTAAAGTGCAATACCAAAGCCAACAAGTCCGACAAGAAGCAGGTTTGGAATCTCAAATAGTTTGATGTCTAGCGGAATCTTGGAGGCAAGGGCAAATACAAAGAGTGTGCCGCCACCTATGAGCCCCTTGAACTGAACGAGTCTTGAGACATCCATGCGCTGCGATGCTATCTTGCTGATGTTGTTGTCAAGTGCCCAGAGGGTCATTGAGAGTATTATCAGGAGATTGCCTACTTTTTTTAGATCAAAGAGATTGTCTGAAAACTGTAGGTCTGTTGTAACTATGAACATGCCAGTGAGGACAAGTATGGTGGCCAGATATCCCTTTGGCCCAAGTCTTTCCTTGAAAAAGATTAACGCAAAAAGGACTGTAAATATTGTCTCAGAGTTTGACAGGATTGCAGTGTCTGAGGCTGTTGTTTGTTCTAGTCCTGTGAAAAACAAGGCTGGTGCAAGTATGGAACCAGATACAGTTATTGCAAGTACAAGGGGCCAATCTCTTGCCTTTATCTGAATCCCCTTTATCTTGTATGACAGAGGGATAGACGAGAGTGCGGCAAGCAAGTATACAAGTGCCCCGTACATCAGTGGATTGGTATTTACAAGGACGGGTTTGGAGGCAGTTGATATTGACCCAACCAACACTGCACAAAGTATTGCAGATACATAGCCGATTCTAACCGATTTTGTGTCTGGCTGACCCAAGATGCTCTACAATCTACGATGTTATCTAAACTTCTTTCTAAATGGCAAGGCTAACCAAGGCGGGAAATATAGAATCCATTGTACAGTTTACAGGCTTATCGAGTCTTGTACTGTATCTATCATGGAATAGGTCCTGCCACGCCATGTTACTGCCTTGTGGCTTTTTGCATTTACCATTCCACTTGCAAATCCTCCAACAATTATGGCACTTCCAAGTACGGTACCAAGCGCGTATTTGACACCAAGACCAAGTCCTTTTACTGCATCCATGATGCTTGCAGCATACACAAGCCCCGATGTAACCAAGGATATGGCAAACAAGACTGCAAATGACTCTGATGTGGATTCAAAGACTGCCGAATATACTGCAATTGGAAATGGCATAAACAACAAGAATAAAACTGCCACAAATATTCCAAAGGCGACCTTTCCTGATTGAAGATACAAAGGAGTCATTAGACGCTTTAGCGCGTGCCAGAGTGTAACTGCGTCTCTTGCCCATACTGCCTCAACTAGGTGCTCGCCTCTTACCATCTTCATCTTATAGCCATCCTCCTTTACTTTTTTGCCAAGTGCGCCATCCTCTACAAGCTCACCTTTTACGCCCTCATGCGTGCCGACTTTTGAATATGTCTCACGCTTTATGATAAAGAAACTGCCAAAAAAGTAGCCAGTCTTTTTTGAGGAATCGTTTACTCGCAGAGCAGAAAACCTTGTATGCAAAAACGTAGACAGGACAGGAAGGGTAATCTTGGTCCAGGCATCAAGGCAAAGCATCCTTGGAATAACTGTCAGCGCATCCAGTCCCTCGCTTAGAAGATGTGAGACTGCAAGTGATATCGTGTTTCTGGAGTGTAGCGTATCGGCGTCTGTGAAGAGTAGCAACTCGCCTGTAGCTTTCTTGTATCCTTCTACACAGGCCCAGTTCTTTCCCATCCACTTTTCAGGTTTTGGGTCTGCCAAAATATACCTAACTTTGGGATTTTCCTTTGCAATCCTTTTGATCATTTCACCTGTTCTGTCGTCTGAGCGATCATCTATTGCAATTATTTCATAGTTTCCATAATCTTGGTTGATTAGCGAGCTCAAACATCTCTCGACAAAGTCCTCTTCGTTTCTTGCTGGTAAAATAACAGAGACCTTGGGTGTATAATGAGGTCGCGGCTCAAACCTGTCAAGAAACGGCGAGTCTCGAAAGGTTATCCACATTGACCTGATCAGGAGAATCCATGTGATAGCTACTACAGTCAAGATTGCAACTAGCACATAATTGAATACGTCTATGGCAGCATCCATGTGAAATTATCTCTCGGCTTCTTCTTTGATGCTTTGCAGCGCCTGCTCGGTGCCGCTCTGGATGTGCTTTTTTATCATGCCGGTAAACATTCCCATCATTCCTGAGAGCTTGATGTCCCAGACAGCTTCAAGCCTAGTCTTGTCGCCCTGCGAAGTCACTGATACAGTCTTTGTTCCGTCAATGACCCCCTTTGTGAACTGGGCGTGTATTTTCTCCCTGGGATATATAGTGACAGTCTGCATGCATTTAGAGTCCTTGAAAGCAATTGTGACCTCGCGGTTTACTGTGTTGCCCTCTTTTGATACGTTGCGCACCTCCTTGGTTCCCTTCCAAAACTTGGGCTCTGAATCAAGGTCGGATATTATATTCCAGACTTTGTCAAGAGGCGCATTTATCTCAACTGATGCCTGAATCTGTGCCATGGCTTGAAGAATCTTGCATTCCTATTTATTTTGTGAGTTGTTGAGGCAAATCCAGTCTGCAGGCGTAAAAAGATACTCGTTCGAAATCAATTTTAATGAGGGCAGAAAAAGGCTTTCTGTGACTGTAACCTATGATGATTTTGCTAAACTGGAAATTCGTGTGGCAAAGATAGTTGAGGTTGAAAAGATTCCAGGCAAGACAAAGATAGTAAAGGGCATGATCGATCTGGGCGAGGAAAAAAGGCAGGTAATAATTGGAGGCGCAGAATACTACCAGCCAGAAGAACTGGTAAACAAAAGGGTCATAGTGCTTGCAAACCTTGAGCCAAGAAAGATTGGCGGCATAGAGTCTCACGGCATGCTTTTGGCAGCAGATCTTAGCGACAAACCCTTCTGGCTTACTGTAAACGAGGACGTTCCGCCTGGAACAAAGATAAAGTAATTCTGTCTCTTCTTGTCTGCAAGATTTGGTAATTGTGTTTACTATGCTGCAAGTTGTTTTTAGGCAAGAACATGCTATATCTGGTCAAAATGTATTACCAACAATGTGTATCGGAAAATATCCCTCCACCCGTTGGACAAATTTACGAACAAATCTGTCCATTTTTGGACAAATGGACAACAAATATGTACGTATTGAGCACCAACAATTGAGGCTACAATGTCCGGTATAAGCAGTTATAAAATGCGATAAACGATTAGTTGTTCGATCAAATGACTATCTTGCCTGGATTGAGAATATTATCCGGGTCAAAGAGTTTTTTTATTTTTTTAAAATCGTTGTAGTTCTTGGTTCCGTATTGCAACTTCACAAATTTTGATCTTGCAAGACCATCGCCATGTTCCCCAGTTATTGTACCGCCTATGCTTATGACACCAGAGAAGAACTCTAGCGCAATCCTTCTCATCAAATGATTGTCCTTTATTCTCAGTATGGGCCTTGTGTGGAGGTTGCCATTGCCTGCATGACCATATGTGATAACTCTGATAGGATATTTTGATATCAAATGGTCTACCAAGTCAAGCAAGAGCGGTAACCTTTGAACTGGAACTGTAGCGTCCTCCATAAACGAAAAGATCATCTCATCTTTTGCGATGTCTCGAAGTGTGTGTGATAGCGCAGAGTTCCTATGCATCCACCACTGTGCAATCTCTCTTTTGTTTGTGATAGTGGCAATTATCCTGCCAGAAATGATATCCGCACATTTTTTCTTTTTTCTTGATATATTGTCATCAAACTCTACAAAGAGCAAACATTTTGTTCCTGCTGGAAGGAGGATCTTGATGTGTTGGGCTATGTTGTAGTCTATCACTTCAACTGCAGAGGGTCCAAGTTTTAGTATCTTGGGTACGTCATAGGCTGCTCCCTTGAGAGTCTTATATGCAGTTATCATCAAGATGGATTGTGTTGGGAGGGGTATGGTCCTGAGCTTGGCAGAAACAATTATGCCAAGTGTGCCTTCAGAGGAAGCCATGATCTTTTGTACCTCTGATCTTGCAGTTACCTTTTCAATCCTGTAGCCGCAAGAATTCTTTGATACTTGAGGAAACTGTCTTCGCGTATCAGAATTTGTTATTGCTAAAACCTTTTTTGTGAAAAATCTTTTCTGTGGTAAACTGACAAGACCTCCTTTTGGCGTGACAATTTGCACACTAACTAGATTGTCTACAGTACTACCATACTTTAACGAGTGGGAGCCGCTGGCGTTAGTTCCTATCATCCCGCCAATTGTACAAAATGGGCCAACCGACGGGTTTGGGCCAAGAAACCTTCCATGTCTTTGAAGAACTTTGTCTGCCTCTCCTTTGAAAACGCCGCTTCCCATCTGTACAAATCCGCGCCCAACCTTGATCCTATTGAAATGTCTCATGTCAAGCACAATTCCTCTTCCAAGACAGCTACCAACAAGACCGGTGCCTGCACCGCGGGGTGTAACCGAGATTTTGTACCTCGACGCAAACCTGAGAATTTTGATCACGTCTTTTACATCACGAGGATACGCTACAGCAGAAGGTCTAACAGTATAGGAACTTGCATCAACTGAATAAAAATTCAGAGTCTGGTTGTCCCATGATATCTTGCAGGTTACTTTTTTTGCAAGCCTTGGACCTACCTGATTCTGACGCATATTGTTTCTTGTAGCCTTGGGTTAAAAACAATTTAATTTCTTACAAAGATTTAATTTGGATTGTAACGGATTTTTTCATATTGGAATTTCTGGGTATAAATGTGGACAAGCTTCTCAATTCTAATGATAATTCTAACCCTTTGATGTGGCTTGTCTGGATTGTTCCAATTTTTATATTTATGTTTTATGGACAAAGGATTCAGCTGCAAGTTACCTCATCTGAGATAAACAAATCACTTGAGAAACTGAAAACGTATAGAGATGATACAAGAAAAGAGCTGACCGATTATATCAAAAATACCATGAAACCTACTTGGGACGTTCCATCAAAGCTTGACAGGTATTTTGAGTACTTTACCATAATGCCGGTCGATATGGACCCAAACGGAATTGTTCCAAAAATAAGACATATGATGAGAAGCAGAGAGGACTTTACAAAAGCTCAGGTTAAGACTTTTGCACCCAACCTTGACCCAGTTGAGGCAAGCAAGATAATTAACATCCTTGAGGTTGTGACAACTATACACCTGCTTTACAAAAGTGTAAGGCATCTATTTCTGACTGCAAAAAAGCAGAATAATTTTCCGCTCATACTGCCGTTGCAGATGATGATTCCCTTTATCATGGAAGAGGCAGAAGCGCTCAAGACCGCTGTTACCGCATTCAAGCAAGGCCAGCCAATTGGAGACGGAATAGGCCCAATGATTGTGGGGAAAATGATGCTTGATACCAAAAAAGCAGAGGCTGCCCAAGAAACCATATGGAGCGAAAAAGACTTTGAGGGACGCAAGCTCTTGCTACTAAAGGCAGAGGGACCGGAAGGAACTGTAGGAAAACCAGGAGAGGCAGTTGAGAAAATCATATCAGAGAAAAAACCAGATGTTATTATAATGGTGGATGCTGCACTGAAGCTTGAAGGAGAGGAAACCGGTTCCATAGCGCATGGGTTTGGAGCCGCAATTGGTGGTATTGGTACAGAAAGGTTCCAGATTGAAGAAATTGCCACAAGACACAGAATACCAATTTATGCCATTGTGATAAAACAATCCATCAAGGAGGCCATCACATTGATGAAAAAGGAGATTGCAGACACTGCAGAAAAGGTAACGTTCCAGATCTATGAGTTGGTAAAGGATACAACAAAGGCAGGGCAGTCTGCTCTGATAATAGGTGTTGGAAATACAATAGGTGTATCGCAATGATATTTTCAAGAAAGAAACAGGAAATCATAAATCCGTATACAGTTGAGCAGTGTACTTCGTGCAATACCTCAAAAAAGCGCAAGTTTGCTGATGGTGATTATGTCTTTAGGGTGGTTGCCAAGTGTACATCTTGCAATAACGGACAGGTAATAATATCAAAAATCTACGGTGAGGTTGTCAAATAGTGGTGACGATAACCCCGTTTTCTTGGGGTATGAACGTGTGCTCCGCCTGTGCAACTCTTTGACCGTTTGACTCTACAAGAATTGGATAAGACCTGACAATTTTGTTCTGAATTAGTTTTTCCAAAAGTTTCTGTGCAGTCTTTTCATCCCATTCTGACACAAGCCACCTTAATGCAAACGGAAGCATATTGAATTTGTTCCATATGAAATCAATCATCTTGTTGGCATCGTCGTCCTTTGCGCGCTTTCTTGTAGCAAGCGAAAATATGTTTCTGGTCTTGCCCTCGCGCACAAACCCCGACCCCTCACGGGTTGTAACAAATGGCTCACACGCATATGCTTCTGTTGCCTGGAAAGAAAATGATCCTATGGACCAGATGTTTGGCACAGACTTACCTGCATGAATTGTATATTGTTCAAGTGAATGGCCACTCAAGTTTGCAATTGGCACACCTCCCATCTGTCGTACAGTGTTTTCTATGGTCTTTCCAACATCACTTGATTTTGTACCTATATGCATTATAGATATGGCATCTCTGAGCGCCGATTCTGCTGCCTGCACTAGGTAATCATAATTGGGATCATAGCATACTGTTACCGCAGTGTCTGCAATATATCCATTGATCTGAACTCCCAGATCAATTTTCAACAAGTCAGTTTCTTTGATCACGACATCGTCATTTGGTTCTGCAGTATAGTGTGCGGCAATCTCATTTAAACTGACATTGACAGGAAATGCACATTTGCCACCTTTCTGCTCTATCTCTTTTTCAATTGATTTACAGATCTCAAACAGTGTAGAACCCACGTGATATTTTTTTCTAGCATTCTCCCTGACCTCTGCTGCAATCTTGCCTGCATTGATGTAATCTTGAAGCTGCATCGGCTTTTGCTTGAATTTATTTGTTATTTAAAATCATCATCATGTGCGAAACTTAAATTGGGGACTTTTTAGTGCATTCAACATCGGGATCGTGGTCTAGCTTGGCATGATTCGGGTTTTGGGTACCTGAGGTCGTCGGTTCAAATCCGGCCGATCCCATCTCTTCTGTATAGGGCAATAACTCAAATTTCAATTGGTTATTATCTGACTTTGACAAATTCTGATGAGCCAGGCGATGAAGAAGAGTTAGAGACATGATTAAAAGGATGATTGTTGATTCAGTGACTCTGAGTTCTGGCATAGCTATTTATTGAAATTTTTTCTTCATAGAGCGTCTTGGGTTTTGAAAAGCGTGAAATTTTGCTAATCTTGGGCGTTCTATTCCTGATGATAGGGCTACTACCATTTCTTGCCCCTGTATATGCTGTATCGATTGCAGCTGCAGCATATGTTGGAATAAGATTGTTTGTCAAGAAAAGAAAGCAGCAGATTCAGAAAGACATTGGAGAGGGGATTTGTGCAGTATGTGGATCCAAGATAATGCAGAACACGTGTCCAAAGTGTGATGGCACACAGCCAGTCTGAAACCCCAAAGACAAGTTATGCGTACAGCTTATAATGAAATCGAGCCTATTCTTACTCAATGCAACTTGAGGCATATTGGGGATTCACAACTAGCTCAACTTTTCCACAATCAACACCTAAAATTGTAATCTCTACGATGAAATGATAGCACAGATGAGATACTTGAGTTCCTACACTATTGTCAGCTTTTTAGTTCTAATCTTAATTGGACAAACTTACGCTGCACTGGGACAGATATCGCCAATTGCAGACCATGTTGTCATAAACGAGGCCAACACTAATCCTCTTGGCGATGACACAAAATATCCAATAGACTGGGTCGAACTTTACAATCCGACAGGTTCTCCGGTTAACATTGGTGGATGGACGGTCAGTGCAACAACAGGGCTCAAACTTGTCTATACATTGCCCCCAAATACAATAATTCAAAGCAAGCAGTTTATGGTTCTAACATATGGACCTCTGTGGCTTCCACACGCTGGAGCCGTTATACAACTAAAAAATGTCACCGGTGGAATAATTGATCAAACTCCGCCACTAACTGATTCTCAGGCAAGCAGTAATTCTTGGCAAAGAATGTATGATGGTTATGACACTGGTTCTTCAAGCGACTGGGTATACAAGACTGCTACGCCAGGCTCATCTAATGGACAACTTTCTACCACAACATCCACCACTTCTGCAACTCTTACAGTCTCTACCGATAAAACAAGTTACATCTTTGGCGATACTGTAAAAATGAGCGGAAAAGTTTCAAAACTCATGAATGATATACAAGGTTATCCGCTGCCAGTCAGCTTGGTGGTGTCAGGACCTTCGGGCTTTCAAAAAATGTTCACCGTGTATCCTGATACTACGCTACAGTTTAGCACATCGGTGACAACAAGCCAAGTTACAGGATTTCCTGAAGGCAACTATACAGTCTTTGCATCATATGGGTCCATCAAGACATCGACCAGTTTTATGCTAGGCTCAACACCTTTTGTTCCCCCACAACAGGCAGCTCCTATCACAATGTCGATATCAACAGATCAGTCAACCTATACGGTATTGCAAACAATCACTCTTAATGGAAATGTATCTCAAGTGATTCCTCTCACACCCGTAGTCTACAAGGTATACGATCCAAAGAACAATGTGATATATCAAGGAAATCTCTATCCTGATTCCCAAGGACGATTTACAACATATAGCCAGTATCAAGCACACTCTAGCGCATCCGGAATTGTGATAAACAGCATTACTCCACTTTACGGCACATACAAAATCACTGCAACATATGGAACTGCAAAAGCTGCTACTACATTTGATCTGGTGACACAGCAGACACAGACTGTTCCGCTTGTAGTATCTACTGACAAACAAGTGTACGGACTTGGAGATACCGTACGCATAGGTGGAAGAACCCAGCTGGCAGGCCTACAAAACTCCGGTCTTTCTCCTACGTTAGAAATTATACAATCCTCTGCGGCAAATACAAGTAGGGGGGTTGTACCACAAACACTTGACGTCAAAACATTTGTCAACATAAAATCTGACAATACCTTTACCTATGATTTTACCATTCCAAGCGATGCTGCTAGGCTTGGCAATTACCGAGCGATAGTATCAACCGGTTCTGCAAAAGTCGAGGCTGATTTTGTTGTTGTACCAAACCCAAGTACATACCAGCCAACAGCACAGGCAGGACCGTTCACGTTGACCACTGACAAGACATCATACGCATTTGGAGATCCAATTGTCATTTCAGGACAAGTCCAAGCAAGTATGATAATTCAGGGAGTACAAGTTTCTATCTCGGTCTTCAATTCTACCGGAGGGCAACTGTATTCACAGACATCATTTGTCAGCGGTGCTGCTATTAGTCAGTCAACGCCGCTTACCTTTGCTGCATATCCTGACAGCAGCGGAAACTATGTTGTAAGACAGTTTCTTACTCCAGGAATGTTTACTGAAGGTACATACACTCTAAAGGCCTCCTATGGCAACCTACGCGCCTCTACCACATTTTCTGTGTACAATCCACTCAACACTGGCAATCAGGGTCCGATAGTAGCTTCTCTTGATAAGCAGGTGTATGGAGTCGGAGATATTGTACATCTGACTGGAAAACTGTCAAGCTCTGCAGGCACCTCCGTATACATCCTGACTCTCTTAAAGCCTGATGGCGGAGTGATTACCTCACCATTATCAATAAACAATGGACTTTTCTCGTGGGAATGGACCGTTCCAAGCCAAGCAGCCTATGGCACCGCATCCACCTTTACTACCAATAGGGCATCATCGTTTGGTGCTACTTCGCAGACAAATCTCTATGGAATCTATTACATCACGATAAACTCTGACTATGGAAACTCGCAATTATTCTTCCAAGTGTCGCCAAACCCGCAGAACCAGACTAGCATAATTCCATTTACTATAGAGACTGACAAGCCAAGCTATCAAAATACAGATGTAGTAAGCATTTCAGGGCAGGCACTACCGCAGTCTAATACCGCTGCTAAATATTCAAACACCCAAGTTCAGATCTCAATTTATACGCAAACCGGCCAAGAAACCTACCGATATGCAGCCACGCTAAATCAGGGAGGCCAGTTCCATGTCTCAATACCGCTACAGCCTGGGGTCTGGGGTGCGGGAACCTACAAGATTTACGCGCAGTATCTCACCTATAGCTCTTCAATAACATTTAATGTAACAAATCCGTTCCAAGTCAGCTCAGGACCTCTTAGGCTTCTTATGACCACCGATAGTGGAAAATATCTGCCTGGTCAGACAGTCCTGATTACGGGCAGGACAAGCTACATCATATCGATTGACAATGTATATCTTACATTTGGACTTGCAAATGATACAATAGTAAGTGAAGGACAGGTCACATCGAAAAAAGGTAACACACTACAACATGCAACTGCACGCTTTGACCCATACGGTTCCTTTACCTACAACTATGCAATTCCGCAATCTGCTTCTGTTGGAAATTATACTGTAGTAGGTCAAGTGCCATTTGGAACCTTTAATGCGTATTATGAGGTAGCCAAAGAACTACCTGTAGAAAATGCAACCCTACCGGGTATCACACAAAACACAAATGCTACTCAATCAACACCGCCTACAAATGCGACACAACCATTGACTGAGTTAACCACTATTCCTACAAGTATAGGTCCAACACAAAAGAGTTCCACTTCCTCTATGATTATAGATAAAGATAACATGATATCAGGCTCGTCTGTTACCATAAACTTGAACGAAAAGACTGTGGGTAATCAGACCTACTATCCGCGTCAGATAGACGGGCTGCTCAGAGTAAATCCGGGAGATGTAAATTCTGTCAGCATGAAAGTAAGCTTGCCTAATGGTACCTGCATCATAGGCTCAACTTCAGACTGTAAAGTGTCCCAGCCTACATCTAAAATGAATTCGCTTTACCAGAACATCCGAATTGGAAATGAGAGCTTCCTTGTAGGATATTCAGGTGCTGTACAAAGAGTTCAGCAATTTAGTGTCCTGCCAACCAATGCAAATGATTCAATCACTGTTGGCCAGTGGCATGTGGATATAATCAAGAATAACCAAGTATCAAGATTCTACTATCAGGTATCATACGTAACAAAATAAGGGCGGTTTAAACCAACCTCAAAAAGCAATGCAATTTATTTCCCGATAAACTTTGATTTCATAATGGAAGTCCAAGTCTTTATGTTGCGGCAAGATGATCCTACCAAATGCACTGCTGCAAAGCTGGTCAAGTTCGGACTGGCAAAGCAAGTAAGAAAGACAAACCAATCTACCTTAGTTCTGAACCCATTTGCAGAACAAATAATACTAAAAAATGATGTACATCTTGTTAGTTCGATTACTGCCATAGACTGCTCATGGGAGCTTGCACAAAAAGAGTTTGCAAGAAACTTTTTGGGATTTTCTCGCAAACTACCTCCATTGCTTGCTGGTAACCCTATAAACTATGCCAAGTTGGGAAAACTCACTACTGCAGAATCCATTGCTGCAACTCTTTTCATTATGCAGTTTGACTCACAAGCACATGAAATATTAAACAAATTCAAATGGGGCCATACGTTTTTTGAGCTCAACTGTGACCTTCTAAAAGACTACTCGAGGGCAGAAGATCAGCAGGAGATATCAAAAATTTCACAAGAATATGGAATTGTGCCTGCTACGAGATGATCTTCACATGCGTCAATGCGTGATATGTGTCCTGACAACTAACTTTGAGGCACAAATACTGCCTGTCCTTCACGGGTAGAGATTTATGCGAGCGTTTTTTCTCCACGAGTAGGTTTACATGGAATCGGAAAAACAATCAGCAGGACTAGTTCGCAGCCTGTCGCTACTAGACATAACTATGGTAGGGATTGCCTCAATGATAGCAGGCTCAATCTTCAACTTGATAGGACCTGCCATGTATGAGGCTGGCGACTCACTACTTATCGCATTTGCATTAAGTGGAATAATCAGCTTCTTTACCGCACTAACCTATGCTGAGCTTGGTTCAGCATATCCAGAAGCGGGAGGAGGATATAGGTGGGTCAGGGAGGGTCTGCCAAGACCTAATGCGTTTATCAGCGGATGGATAGCGTGGTTTGCTCATATGATTGCAGGCAGCCTGTATGCAGTATCTTTTGGCTCATTTTTTGGTAGCCTGCTTGAAAATGTCGGTTTCTCGTCACATTATGGAGGCATACCTCTGCAGATTATTATAGGTGGGGCAGTGGTGGTAATTTTCACCTACATAAATTACAGAGGAGTATCGCTTACAGGAAAGGTAGGAAACGTACTTACCTTCACACAACTTGCAGTAATAATATCTTTTATTGTTGCAGGCGTCTTTGCTTGGGGTTTTGTAAATCACAACTGGTCTATAAATTTTCAAAATATTATACCAAATGGATTTGGAGGTATGATGCTTGGGCTTGGAATCACATACATTGCATTTGAGGGATATGAGATAATTGTTCAAACTGGTGAAGAAGTAAAAAATCCAAAGAAAAATATCCCAAAAGCAGTCTTCATAACGCTTGGAATAGTCACAACTATTTACATAGTTTTTACTTTCTCATTTCTTGTAGGATTAGACCCGGCCAAGATAGGAAGTGAGGCCTGGAGATTTATAGGAGATAATCAGGAACTTGGCATTCCAAAAGCTGCACAATTTCTTTTGCCTTTTGGAACCATAATTGCTTTTGCAGGAGGTATGGTATCGACTGTTG
The DNA here is from genome assembly GCA_964567715.1 of uncultured Nitrosopumilaceae archaeon. Classification (GTDB taxonomy): domain Archaea; phylum Thermoproteota; class Nitrososphaeria; order Nitrososphaerales; family Nitrosopumilaceae; genus Nitrosotalea. The sequence goes on from CAZMNT010000010.1 coordinate 28,409, forward strand.
CCGGTCTTAGTGCTACAACATTTTCTTCAAGCAGAGTTTCGTTTGCAATGGGCAGGCAATATAATCTTCCTTACATTTTCAGCTCGGTACATACTCGATATCACACACCGCACTTTGCAATAATTGTATCAGGCTTTATAATGCTGGTCATGGCAGTTTGGCTTCCAATTGAACAACTTGCAATTGCAGCTGGTGTCATGTTCCTGTTTCTTTTCACCCAAGTAAATTGGGCTGGAATACAAATTCGCAGACTGTATGGTCATAAACTTGACTATGGATTCAAGATTCCTTTCTTTCCTATCATGCCTCTAATTGGAATCTTCGCCAAGGCCGGTCTTGCCATCTTCCTTCTGATATACAACCCTCTCAGCTGGCTAATTGCAATAGTCTGGATATTGATTGGTTTTTCAATCTATAAGCTGTATATCTCAAAGAAGGAAATAGAGCACTATGCCCCCTTGGTTGCTAGCATAGGTCCATCCCAAAGAAAGGACTATCGCATAATGGTGGTTTTCAATAAAAAAACAATTGAAAAACTTGCGACTATTGCATCTGCAATTGCAAAAACAAAGGACGGCGAGATCTCGCTCCTCAACGTGGCAGCAATTCCGATACAGATTCCGCTCTCCATGGCGCACGGCTTTGCCGAGCCTGTGATGAAATCTTTTGACGAACTAAAGAAGATGCCGAGCTTTTCAGACTATAGGTATCTGGTAAGGCTCTCGCATGATACGACGGAAGCAATTCTTGCAACCGCTGAAGAACAAGGAATCAATCTACTCGTGATGGATTTCCATGATCTTAAAAACAACCGAAAACTGCTGTCCCTTACTACATGCGATGTTATAGGAGTGAACATCAAGAAAGAATTCGAGCAAGAGATCTCAAAAATAGTTGTAGCGTATGACAAAGGAAGACACTCGGATCTAGGCCTTGAAATTGCACACTCTTTTTCAAACTCATTGAACAGCAAAATAAGAATCGTAAGGGGTGTGGTAGAATCACCTGAAGAAGAACGTGACATACTTAGCAGAATAAATGAAAAGATGTTCGACCTAGATCTGAAAAAAGTCCCAGTAGAAAGGATCTATCCAACAAGTGTTGATATCACCAAAGATCTATTGGAAAATCTAAACCAAGAGCCTGAGGTGGTTATAGTTGGGGCAGGGAATCAGCCCGAACAAGCCTTCAGTCCTACTACGCTTGCAATTGTTAACGAATCAAAGTACAGCGTATTTGTTGTTCGTGACTCGAGATTTTCTAACATCAGGGCGAGATACTTTTGGAGTGTTATTGCACCAAGGCTACGGGAAAACCGCTTCATTTACAGAATATATCACACTCTATACGGTCTTGTAAAGCCACGAAAAAAGGCAACTCCCCACGAGGATTACTTTGCACCACAAATGTAATGTCAATGCTAAAATGACTCTTTCTTGAATCTATGTTGTGCGAGCCGGTGAATGAGACACTGCTACGGCAGAGGAAACTCCTCCCTCCATGCAGCAAACGTGACCCGGCGACGGGTAGTCAGAGATGACTGGATGCAGAACAGAAAAACCATCCAACCTGGAGCACTATGATGGTAATGCCTGAGGTTCCCAGCAAGGAATGAAAGATCTGCACCACGTGGAGAAAGGCCAAATCAAACAACAAGCGCTGCACTTTGTTTAGGTAGGCCGCATAGCGAAATCTCGTAAAACAGAAGGAGGGTTACTGCTGGCACGCACTTTATTATTTTGGCTTTGAAATTTAGATGGCTGATCTCTTCGGCTTGTCGTCTGGTGATGTTGGCTGACTGCCTGAGCTTGCTGCACTGCTTGGCTCGCCATCGAACTTGTCTGCCCAATGTCTCCTCGTCTCATATTCTAGTGGGCCTGTGTCAATTTCATGTATTGTCTGCTTCATCTTCTTGTTGCTCCAGATGAATATTCCAACTGCTATTACTCCTGCAAAGCCTGCCATGCCGTATACCATCATGGTTGATGTACCGCCTGCTGTGGTTAGGCCTGTGGTTGAGGATGCTTGTGCCGAACTTACAAACGTCCAGCCGCCTTGGATTTGATTCGCATTTGCGTGTCCTTCGACATTAATGGTGCCTGCATTTGGTTGCTCTTTTGTTGAGATGTTATACTTGGTACCATCAGAACCAGTAAAGTCTTGATTTATGTTGTTTACGCGTAATGTTCCGGAAAACGCGTTGCTAAGTCCTGAGGAATATGTCGTAACTGCTATCTTCTCTCCTTTGTAACCGAACCCTGCTGTCTCAGTCAGCGTGTATGCCGGATCAAAAAGGCTATCCCATTTGTTCACTGGCTGCTGGCTGAAAAGTCCTGTGGCATCAATCAGGTTTGGTTGTTGGAATACTTTGAAAGCATCAGTGCCTTTGATTTCATTGTAAACATCTGGCAGCTGGCTCTGGATTGCATCTATTGGATAGTTTATCTCTATTGGGCCGTATTGTTGCGTGGTTATTGTCACGGGAGTATTGGCGTTAAATGCCATCCATGATGCATCAAATGTTTGCGGTATATCACCACTAGCCTTGTTTATGACATAGCCTGTCACTGTAGGTGTAAGGACTATCTTGTAGTCAAATGAGGCGTGATCAGAATATCCTGTTACAAGTAATTGATAATTGACTATTAAATTGGTTATAACGGCCGCGCTGCGCTCGTTTGTTACTATGTCTGTATTGATTTGCTGCATGAATGTATTGAGCGCCGGATCACTTGTTGAATTGCCAGAAAATGTAACTGTTAAACTTTTACCTTGGAGTAGGTTTTGTAACTTGCTTCCTGCTGGGTAGTTTATGTAGAAACTCTTTTCAAAATCATAAGTGGGATTAATCGGATTGCCTGCCATGGGCAGGGTTGCACTAAAGTTAACTGTTGCAAAACTTGGCGAAATTGCACCAAAAAGCAACAGGGCTGTTATCGCTGAGCAAATCAGCGGTCTATTAATCAACGTTCCGGATACTCTCCGAGTCGCTAATAAATCTTAGCATTACTTTTTACAAGTAAATATTTTTGAATTTTTATTGGCAAGAGTAATATGTTTGACATATAAGTAACTCTCGGAGATCTAAAAAATGATAACGGTTCTTGCAGGTGGAACAGGTTCTGTAAAACTCGTCCGTGGAATAGCTTCTCAAACGCGTGACCTCTCTGTAATTTCAAACGTTGGAGACAATTATTGGCTGTATGGACTTTACATCTGCCCTGACATAGATACTATGCTTTATGGGCTTGCAGACATTCTTGACACAGACAAGGGGTGGGGAATAAAGAAGGATACCTATGGATTCTTGCGCCAGATGGAAATGCTTGGAGAAGAGACGTGGTTCAAGATAGGTGATAGGGATGCCGCCATACATCTGATGCGAACCAACATGTTAAAGAACGGAAAAAATCTCTCAGACATTACTCAATGGATGTGTCAAAAATTTGCAGTTGACACAAAGATAATTCCAGTAACGGACAATAGTGTTGAAACTAGGATTGTAACAAATAAGGGTGAGCTACACCTACAAGAATTTTGGGTAAAATACAAGGGACAAGACAAAGTCGAAGGCATCAAATACATTGGCGCAGATAAGGCAAGAGCAAACCCTGCAGCAGTAAATGCAATTCATGACTCAAAATTAGTAATTATAGCTCCAGGAAACCCACTGACCAGCGTCGGACCAATACTTTCAATTAAAGGAATCAGAAAAGAGTTGGCCAAGTCAAAGAAAAAGGTTGTCGTCGTCAGTCCTCTCATAGGCAATGCCGCAATAAGTGGTCCTGCTACAAAGTATATGGAAGCGGCAGGAATCGAGGTCTCAGTTTATGGCCTCGCCAAGATGTATTCCGAAGTTGCATCCCATATGGTAATAGATTCTGCTGACAAGCTACATACAAGGAAGATTGAGAACTTGGACATGAAAGTGTATGAAACTAAGATAAAAATGAAGGAAAAGAAAGATGAAGAGGCTCTTGCATCTTTCATCTTAAAACAAATGCATGTCTAAATCACGAATAGGAGCTATTGTTCCTGTAAAGACATTTTCAAGGGCAAAGACTCGTCTTAATCTGTCTCCAGAAAAGAAAGAAAAAGTTTGCAGGATGATGCTGGAATCTGTTTTGTATACCCTTTCACAATCTGACCTCATTGAACGAATTGTTATTGTAAGTAAGGATGAAACAGCTCTTGGAATTGGAAAAAAATTTGGCGCTATGGAGATCTATGATAAGAAGGAGCTTGGAGTTAATAATGCAGTAAGACTTGGCGATGAATTTCTGTTAAAGGACGGTTTTGATTCTACCATAGTTTTTCCTCAAGACATACCGCTGATCCAAGCAGAAGACATTCGCACGTTGTTGGATTGTAAAATCCACAACCGATGCGTGCTTGTAGTGCCCTCAAGGAAGTTCGATGGCACAAACGCCTTATTGAGGATGCCACTTGATGTGATGGAGACACATTATGATGAGGACAGCTACAGGATACATCTAAACACAGCAGAGAAACGCAATGCCACAGCTGCTCTTGTACTTATTCAAAGAATTATGCTGGATTTGGATGACCAGTCTGACCTAAATCTGATAATTAACTATGATCTACCTGTCTCAAAATCTCTAGCTAAAGTGCTTTCTTAAATTTACTTTTTATATTTTAGACGCCTAGACGCGATTGGATCTTTTCTTGCCTATCCTTTAGGTGTCTCAATATCTTGATGGCAATAGCTAATACACCAGTTACTAGCAGTAACTGCTCAAGCATATCTGAGAATGGGTTTGTGATCTCGGAGGAGAGTGGTACCTGACCCAACGTTGATATGAAAAATAGATATGAGTAAACTAAATAATTTGTTGCCCAGTGAACAAGTATGGCGGGTCCAAGTCCATATCTTACATAAACCCATCCTATTATGATGCCAGCTATTGATGCTTGGGTAATTTTTCCAGGACTCCATGGAGTACCAGAGATTATGTGAGCTGCACCAAAGAAGATACCTACTGTAATTATTATTGCCACCGTTTTCTTATAATCTGCTATTTGTAGATATCGAGCAGGATTCCACAAAGATTTGAAGAAAAGCTTCCATGAAGCACGATATGAAAAGATGAGAAACAACAGTATTCCAATGAGTAAAACTCTAAAACCAATCTCCTCTGTAAGCGGAGATATTGTCATCTGGAAAAACTGAATTAAACCATTTTGGAACTGCGGTGGCTCTATCTTTATTCCAAAGCTTTCTTGCACAAAATCTATAACAAAAGAAGACAAGATTAGGATGGAAAACCATGTTATCATGCTTACAAGCCCGTTTTCTCTTACCCTGCGTCCTCCTTCTGACATGATGTCTGTCAGCGTTCTCATCAAACTGCCTCGTGGACCCACAAATGATATGGAAAATAACACGACATAAATTGACCATGCTACGATGAACGCATCCCCCAATTCAAGCGAGACTGGTATATTATAGCCGATTCCAGCTAGAAAGAGGTTGAGTCCATCCAGCGGATATTGAAAGTTTATGTTTTTTCCAATGTCAGAATCAAATACAAGATAGGTACCTATAGGAAATGATATTATCATTATTCCAAAAATGACAGATATGAACGCCGAATAGGGAATGGATAAAACTCTGATTATCTTGTCTATGTGCACCAAGTTACAATCAATGAACTTCTATGCTTGATTCCGGAAATCCAAGTTTTACTAGTGTTCCTTTAATGGTGTCTCGATGATCTCCTTGCAGGAAGATATATCCGTCTTTGACTGTTCCGCCGCATGCATATCTTGCCTTCAACTCCCTGACCACTTTGCCAAGATCATTCATCTTTGGATTGACTCCCTCGATCATAGTACCCTTCTTTTTAAAACGTCGCTCCTCAATTCGAACTACGATTTGAGTCTGATCCTTCTCAAGTTCACCGCAGGCACATAAATCATTGGGAAGTCCGCAAGTATTGCAGATTACCGCCATTCGAGATAAAAAGCTGGAATCCTACTATTAAGCCTTGTTCACACAGCATGTTTCCATCTATTAATACAAGTGAGTTATGATTAAGGTATGGATAGAAACCTACTAGTCTTTGAGAAATTTGTAAGGTCGGAGGCAACCAAAAAAAGTTATCTGTACCACTTTAATAGATTTTTGAATTGGTCTAAGATCAAAAATGGTGACGGAATACTAACCCTAAAAGATTCTGCTTTACAAATAATGGTCGAAGATTATATCTATTATTTGAGAAACAGAGTATCGCCTAACTCATTTCAACCAATAGTTGCTAGTTTGCAGTTGTTCTTTTCTATGAATGATAAGGTTCTGAACTGGGATAAGGTAAAGAAGATGATACCCGCACAGGTTAAGAAAAGTGGCTATCTAGCGTATCAGACAGATGATGTAAGAAAGATGCTAGAGGGTGAAAAACTACGGGCTAGAGCATTAATTCACTTTCTTGCATCTAGTGGAGTGAGATTGGGGGCTATTCCTGATTTGAAATTGAAGGATTTTGAGAATATGCCTCAAAATTGTAAATGCGTAAAAATCTATGGAGGGTCAACAGAGGAATACCTAACATTTCTTGACCCTCAGGCTTCCAAAGTAATAGATGAATATTTGGAGAAAAGAAAGAGAGATGGGGAGTATCTTAACAGCGAATCGCCTTTGTTTAGGTCAAGTTATCAGGTTGGTATTCAGAAAGTTAAGCCTATGTGTTTCTCGGCTATTAACACAGCAATATTTTGTTTTGATTTTACCTGATTCTTTCATTAGTTCACCTTCAATAATAGGAAACATTTCTAGATCGACTACATCTGCTATTGGAATTTTTGTTAGAGTGAGGGCTTGTTGTTTTTCAAGCAGTCCTTCCTGATAAAATTTTTCAGAATCACAATAAATTCTAACTTTTACTAGAACCATTCCTTAGAAATGTAGTTGTATGACTTGACCTTTTGGAGGTAGTTAATAGAGTTCATTTCATAAGAAAGACGAACTTAATATTCTGAGCATGTAAAAAAGTGCTATTGGATATTTACTATTTTGATAAAAAATCGATTGAGAAGTTAAGAGAATCTTTAGACCTGTTGTCAGAAGAAGTTCCATATAGATACGAGGGAGGTTTGGAAGCGATGTTATGTTTTGTTCAAGATTTGTTTGAAGAATTATCTTATGAAGATGCCATAATAGCAAAATCTGCTTATTTGTTCAAGGATATGGTAAAAGGGCATTACTACATGGGTGGTAATAAGAGGTCTGGACTTCTAGTTTGCCACGCATTCCTAAATTGTAATGGTGTGTTCCTGAGAATTACACGTGGGGAAGGATATTTGGTAGGTTTGAGGATTTATTATGATTTGATTGATGAGCAAGAGTTAAGAGATTGGATAAAGAATAATATAGTTAGAGGAAGTGCAGGTTAGATATGGCATTCACCCCAAAAAAAGTCGACATTGACAAAATAGCAGAACTCGCAAAAAAATCAGTAATGGCAATTAGGGATGATTTGGAAATGTTCAAAACATTTGATGCCAATGTAGGTACTGGAATAATGATAGATGGAAGAAAGTTTACTGAACAATTAATGCGAATCCAGTATGCAAGTACATCTGACTTGGATAACACCGCAAACGACACTAACGATTTAGTTAGTCCAGTGATTCCAGTTCCACTGAATACACCACAAACACCTACTTGGTAGTATAACAGAGACAATAAATTCTACCATTTTATGTAATACCTAATGAGTACTGCAATTCCACCAATCAAAGAAGTTGACTTCATGGTTTTGAAGGAGGACTGGAGTCGCTACTTGATAAATGATGGAACGGAATTAAGAGTTAGGATAGTAGTAAAGAAAATAGTGGAAACTGGACGAGGAGACATGGGTTATCCTAACTTAGCAACCGAATCTGTGAACGTAGTGTCGGCTATTTGCCCAGACAGGATGAAAAGACCGCCTTCCACAGGCTTTAATCCACAAATAGATCCACATGAAGAAATCAAGTTTACTGCTACGGAGGAAAAATGGCAAGAATATCAAATGACTAATGGATACAGATTGTTAGTAAAACCTATTCTAACCAAAGTTTTCAAGTATGATAAATACAATACTTTTGGAGAACCGATCTATACTACAATCATTCAATCAATTTTGAATGTAGAAAAAGCATAATTAGTACAAGTTAGTACAAAACGAGTATAACGCCAAAGGGCAAGAAACGGGCGTAAGCGCTTCACTTCGTTTCATGTCTAGACCCCTTTGGCATTTTTGATTCTCGGAAGTGGCTTTTATCGTTTATGACGAATTTTAATAAATTTGGAAAAAGATTGCTCAGTCTCAATTCACCCTGTCCCTACGGGACACCCCTCTTGAGACTACGCTCCTTGTCTCATGGACGGCTCGCTCGCTCGTCCTCTGGCGACGACCATCGTTTGCTCAGGTCTGCCAGCCCTCGCCTAACTTCGTCAGGTGTCGGGACGGACTCACCGAACGAGAGGTAAAAGTTTCGGTCTTTCCGTTGGCAAATTCACCCCTTCGCTTCGCTCTTCCCCTCTTTGCTACTCCAAGACCTCACTCCTCGCCCTGCTCGGACGGCACGATTTCCCTCGTGCCGTTTTCCCTCTCGTTCGCTTCGGACGGCTGCCGTTGGCAGCCTCGAACCCTTCGGGTTCGCCTCGCTCACTCGCCGTCAGGGGACTCCGCTACGCTCCGCACTCCTTCAACTTCGTTGATAGTCGTTTGGCAGGGGGGTTAGGGTCTAGGATAATGTTAGAGGGGTTGAATTTGTGATAAGGTAAAAAATTCGGAGTTGAAGTGCTGGAATTAAGATGTTTTAGAGAGCCAGATATGTTCTAGATTTTCTTCAATTTTTTGTAAACTACTGATAATGTCTTTATTTTGCTCGTATTGGTCGTGTTGGGTGTGGTGGAGTTGTTGTTCGATTTTATTCAACACCACGAGTAGTTCTATTTGGAAGGGGTCTCTGATCGTCTTCGATAACTCTGCACGTATTCTTTCATCGAACACTCTTGTAAATTCTACCATGTTCCATAAGTTTGATTATATTTAAAAAAGGTTTTTGTTTATATATTGAATGTTAGATTTAATTTTGTTGGATATCAAAACCCCAGTTGCTACATGGGTTCTATCGTACTTGTATGATAAGGATGTTCCCATCCCAAAAAAAGAATTGTTAAAAAAACTCTGTAAGGCGTCTTTTGAATCCATGACATCCTATAATGATTTTGATAATGCAATAAAACAACTAATCGATGCTAAGTATATCGAAAATTCAACAAAAGAGGTACAAGATTTTGTAACCTTGATAGATAATCCCAATGTGCCTGAGGAAGAACAAACCAATAGATTGCAAGAGGTAAAACGAAGGGTCGAAGGGTACGTTATTACAGAATCAGGGATTTTTGAATATGTTAAACAGATTGGTACTCCAATAACAAAAATTCAACCACATCTTGATAAATTAACAGGCACAGCCCAAGCCCAGAAGTTCAAAACAATAATAGATGCTCTGAAACTCTATTCTGATATAATGGGCTCTGTTGTTAAACTATGCGTAGAAAACGCTCCTTTGGTTTTGAAGTTTATAAAGGAAATTCCGCCTGTTTTGCTTTCTTTCGGAGTAAATATACAGACCTGACCCCTGATAATTCATAGTAGGTTTTGTCATACTTTAAGCCTTGTTTAACTACTTTTTTTATGCAGGCTGGATGATCTAATACATGTCAGAATTTATAAAAAAAGCAGTGGAGATGCTCCTAAAGGGGGCTACACTGGTAAGCGAGCCATGTCCATATTGTAAGGGTGTAAGAATAATGAAGGATGGTAATGCATTTTGCGTAAACTGTGGCAGAGAAGCCAAAGAAGAAAAAGTTTCTCAGAATGACGAGAAACCAACAGAGTCTTTCTCCGACGACAAACTCGATCAAAAACTAAAAGAACTCACTGTCGAATTACAGCAGGAAAAAGACTATGCAAAACAACAGCAAATACTCAAGTCGATCAACGATATAATCGCAGTTAAAGAGAGACTCAAAAACCTGTAATCACAAAGGTATTTATTTAAACAAAGGGTCCTAAATGATACTGTGAGTAGCAAGAAATCGGCACCACTGCCAGCATCGAGTGCGGGTCTACTGAGATTCTTTGAAGATGAGACCAAGGGGTACAAACTAAAGCCAGAGATAGTAGTGGCAATCCCAAGTGCACTTATCGCAATATCGTGGATTTTGAAAATATTCTTCACACCATGACCGAGAGCTCTGATAGTGTATCCCGAATACACAAACGGTACACATTTACAACACTTACTCCATCATCACGATACGCCTCGCTTGCAATTTCACTAGTTATTGCATATGTGATAGTTTACTTATCGTCGATTTATTACTTCAAGTCGGTCGATAGTCTTGTAGTTACCATTCCAATAACCCTTGCTGTACTATGTGCAGCTCAGTTTGTTGAAAGCAAGTTGCTCAAGACAGATTATTCCAAAGTTCTACATGTCTCAGCATTTGGAACTCTTCTCTGGTTAGTTACTATAATTGGAGGTCTATTGTCTGTTCAAGTATCTTCAAAGCCTTACTTGTCAGAGGTTTACCTTACAGAAGGAATGCTGCTCTTTGCAAGTTTTCGAATAGGGATATACACATCAGTAATTGGAACAAGAATAAAGACTGCACTTGCCATCTGCTTGATACAACCACTTGCAATGTTTCTGGCATTTGTTCCAGTAGAGCAATGGATTCCAATACTCTCTGATCCTAGAGCAATAGGATTTGGCCTTGTTTTCATCTTTCTTGGTACAGCATGGACTATACTTACAGACAGAGCTACTGGAAAGATTTCTAGAACACACGCTTTTCTGCAAGCATACGTTGCAGCTCTCACAAGAAACAACCCTGTAGAAATGGAAACAATGATGGAAGCACGTTCTCAGCCTTCCAAGATTTCTACATTTCAAATCTTGTTTAAGACAAAAAACAACAAAGACTGCAGACTTGTCTTGCCAGATGTCCACCCCGGACCATTTCATCCCATCGGCGGAAGCAACATTACTTATCTTATCTACAAGAATCTCAACTCGTCTGCAATGGTAATGCATAGCATATCGGATCATTCTCTAAACCTTCCTTCAAAGTCTCAGGTGGAACAATATCTTGCAAGCATACAGAAGAGCTCTACAGTACAGCAAGGATTTAGCGGTACAAAGCCTGTCACAGTACAAGTAAACAAAGCCAGAACCGTTGGGTTGTTGTTTGGCAAGACAGCACTTCTGATCCTCTCTCTTTCGCCTCATGGCATGGAGGATGTCCCAACATCCATAAAGACAGAACTTGAGAGGTATGGAAAAAACCGGGGGTTTGAAAGAGTGCTCATGGTTGATAGCCATAATGCTATGGGCAAAGAAATATCACAACTTGATGCAGATGATCTTCTCAAGGCTGCCAAGTCTAATCTGGATACTTTGATAACAAAGGATGCAATGCCAATTGAAATTGGATTTGCAAATTCCGACGACATCAAAATCGAGACCGATGATCTTGGACCAGGAAAGATAGCCATCATGTGCTTGAAGATAGGAAATGAAAAATTCTTTTTGGGATGGGCAGATGCTAACAACATGCAAAATGGTCTAAGGGAAGAAATTGCAAATCATTTTTCGAAAAATGGCTGTAACTTACTTGAGATGTGCACATCTGACACTCACTACAAGTCACGCAATGCTAGGAATAAACACGGATATTTTGAATTTGGAAGCTTGGCAAAAACTGATGATGTCAAGTCGTGGTTCCTGCAACTTGCAAGAAAAGCAGAACAAAACATTTCTACAGCGTCATTTGAATTGCTTGCACAAGAGACCAATGTGAAGGTCATGGGGGCAAAACAGTTGGATGACTATTCAAAGGCACTGGACAGGGCAATGCGTATGACCCAAGTATTTCTTGTGGTAACAACTGCCTTTTTCTTTTATACCATGTTTCAGGCGTGAAGCCCTTCTATATTGCCATAGAACTCTTCGCAGAATGCATCTAGCTGGTGGATGGGAATTATGGGCACGTTATCTATGAACCTTGTCTCGTATTGATATAACGTAACAATCGCAGGTATTGCAGCTTTTACCTTCTCTCTTGACAAAAAGTGTCTCGTTCTTTCAATTTGTTTTTTTACTGTCTGTTCAAGTGAAGACTGGGTCATCCTGCTCCAATGTTTGCAATCTATTAAAACCGCGATTCCAGACTTTATGCCAACCACGTCTATCTGCATCCTGGGCTTTGTAAGCAACACATTGCGGGTTGTCTCAAAGTCCCTGCTTTCAAATATCTCTGCCGTAAGCGACTCAAAGTCCTGCCACTCTAGCAATCTTGAGACCTCATCTATCGATGCCCCCATGGTGATTGCCAAAATGCTTGTCTTCAGTCTGTCACTTTCCTCAAACTGTACGAGACTATTTTCATACGTACCTATTCCATTTTGCATTAAATTATCTAACATCATGATTGATACGTCTCTACTTGTCTGCGTTGCCATTGAAAAATCTGTTATAGACATGCCCCCCGGAATTATTCCTGGTATTCCCTTTACAAGCGTCTGTACATTCAATGGCACACCTTCATCCCCTATTTATAAAATGCTAGTCATTGCACATAAAGATCAGGTTATAGTAACAAATTTTGTTTCTACGTTTTTGTTTCCTGGTATGAATGAACCATGGTTATATACAGTTTGCATCAAAGCAATTCATGAAACTAATGCTAGTAGTCATACTAGCGCTCTTTATTGTGGGATCAAAGGTTGCCTTTGGAGAAAAAGGAACTTATGCAGACAAGGTGGAATTTATACAATATTCAGATGCAAATACCGCCATTGAAGAGGTAAAAAATGGAAATCTGGATATTTACTACTCTTCAATCTCTTCAAACAGAATAGATTCTCAGCTTAGGCAGGATCTTAACGTATACCAGTCTACAGGAACGGAGTACAGCCTTCTTGTAAATCCCGCCCCGTCTGACAAATTCAATCCTTTTTCAATTAGAGAAGTACGTTTTGCATTAAACTATCTTGTAGACAGGAACATGATTGTAGACGAGTTACTAAACGGGTATGGTTCCCAGATGATATCTGCATACAAACCATTTGACCCTGACTATCTTTTGATTCAAGGCACAATTCAATCATTTGACTTTCAGTATAACCCATCTCTTGCAGAGCAGATGATATCAAACGCGTTAACAAAGGCTGGTGCACAAAAAGTTAGTGACAGGTGGTACTACAATTCAAAACCAGTGGAAATTACCATATTTATCAGAAATGATGATCAAGTGAGGAAATCTATTGGCGAAATTCTTGTCTCCCAATTGCAAAAGATTGGATTTACAGTAAAGACAGATTATGGAGACCTATCAAAGGCGTTTTCTGTCGTATATGGTTCAAATCCACAAGACATGCAGTGGAACATTTACACTGAGGCATATACTATTGGAGGATTTGTAAGATATGACTCTGTAATTTTAGCTCAAATGTACTCCCCGTGGTTTTCAAACATGCCTGGCTTTAACAATCCGAACTATTGGAACTACAATAACGCTTCGCTAGACTCTGTATCCAAGGCAATTTTTGTAGGAAATTTTACTTCATCTAAAACACGAGCTGCGTTACTAAACGAGGGAGTCGATGAGGGTATTCAAGAATCTGTGAGGGTTTTTCTTGCAGCACGGGTAGACCAGTATGTAGCCAATAAAAAAGTCCAAGGAATAATCAACGATTTTGGAGCCGGTATAACTAGTAGATTTACTCCAATTAATTCACGCGATGGCTCTGATGCCATAAGGATCGGGGTAGGAAAGATCTACCAAGGTGCATGGAATCCAATAGCTGGTTTTACAGATACCTACAGTCAAGAAATCTCATCTTCTGTAATGGACCCAGGAGACTTTAAGAATCCATACACTGGGATTACAATTCCTGTACGGACCACATGGCAGGTCAAGACAGCTGGCCCTGATGGAAAACTTGATGTTCCAAGCGATGCCATTCGGTGGGATCCACAACAACAAAAATGGGTTCAGGTAGGTAGTGGTATCAAGTCAACAAGCAAGGTAACATTTCATATGTTGTTTAGTAACTGGCATAACGGTCGTCCGATGGACATGAACGATGTTCGTTATGGAGTATATTTTCTTTATCAGTGGGGTTGGAGCCAAACGTCTTCTACGAAGACGTTTGATTCTGAATATTCACCAAAGGCAAACCAAGCCGCAGATACGCTCATTGGAATCAGATTCATCGATAACAATACTGTTGAAGTCTATCAGGACTACTGGCACTTTGATGAGAATGAGATAGCAAACTCTGCTCAAATCTGGCCCAGCATGCCGTGGGAGATTATGTACGCAATGGAAAAATCTGTCACCGATGGAAAACTCGCATTTTCACGTTCTGATGCAATAAGCAAAAATGTTGACTGGCTTTCACTGATAGTGCCCAAAGATGCCCAGATTATGAAATCAAATCTTGAGGAGTTTGAGAAAGATGATAATATACCTGTAGCACTGAGGGGACTTGCCAACTCTACCTACTCTAATTTGAGATACAATGCTTCCATCTCATGGATTGACCGGCATGGAAATGCAGTGATAAGTAATGGGCCGTTTTACCTTGACAGCTACTTGCCAGAAGCAAGAACCGTATCCATAAAATCATTTGACGATCCCAGCTATCCATTCGGAGCAGGATACTGGAAGAAATTTGAACAAGTAAACCTTCCAAAGATAGAAAAAATAGGTGTGCCAACAATTGCAACCATTGGGAAGGAGCTAGATATTCCGGTATCGGCGACCTCCGATTCTGATGTATATTACTATTTTATCAATTCACAGGGAAAAATAGTATACAGTGGAGTAGTGAATTCAGGCAATGGAAGTTTAACCATAGTAGTGCCTGCAGAGAACACTACTAATTTTACTACTGGTGCAAATGACTTGAAGATATTTACTGTTTCAGACAGTGCGTATAGGCCAGATACATACAGTACAAGTTTTCTTGCTACTATGGGAAGTGAAATCTTGCCTCAAAACATAAACACCATGCCAACATACACCCCCAGCTCGCAGAGCTATGTAGGTGTAATTGCATTTGTGATTGCAGGAATAGTCATTGGACTTGTCTATGTAAGAATCAGGAAAAGACGAGCAGGCGAAGCAAGGTAATGGGATTCAAAAGATATCTTGCAAAGAGAGCAATTACAATGTTCGGGGTCTTGATGGCAACTCTTTTGATAACTATAGCACTTGTGGGCTCTAACATGGACGCCATATTAAAACAGAGTGTCTCGTTGGAGATACGGCAGCAGATAACAAACAACAAAAGCCTGATGTCAAGCTTCAAAACTCCTGATCAACTTGACCAGTATGTCCAAAACCAAATCACTCAAAGAATTGCATCCTTGGGGCTTGACCAGCCTTGGTATACTCCACAGAGACTGGGGCTTGCCATGTATAAAATACTGACACTAGACTTTGGTCATGCCAAGTTTCTTACAAGTGACACAGGCTCTTCTGATGTAAAGGATATCATACTTGAAAAGCTCCCACGAACAATCTTGCTTTTTACAACAGCTACGGCGATAGTTTCGTTAGTTGGCATCTTACTTGGTGCGATTGCTGCAAGTAAGGTAAATTCCAAGATCGATAAGATAACATCAGGCTTTGCAATAGTTAGCAGCAGCTTTCCTGTTTGGTGGGTAGGACTCATAATGATCTTTCTGTTTGCATTTGTATATCCCATATTTCCTGCAAGAGCAACGCCGGAAATTTCGTCGACAGATCCAAGATACATACCATCTCTTCTCTATCACATGACATTACCGTTGGTTACGCTAGTCTTGATAGGGTTTGGTTCATGGGCTTATCTTGTTCGCAACTTTTTGGTTGGGGTCTTACAAGAAGACTTTATCTTGGCAAAAAGGGCAGCTGGCATAGACGAGAAAAAAATACTGTATCGTCACGCATTAAAGAATGCGGCTCCTCCTATAGTGACAGTTCTTGCCCTGAGTCTTTCAGGCTCTCTTGGTGGTGCAATAATTACAGAAGCGGTGTTTGACTGGCCAGGGATGGGCAGACTTTACTACGAGGCAATAAGCGTACTTGACCTGCCTGTGATAATTGGTGCAACCTATGTCATCACTGCATTTTTTTTGGTTAGCATATTTCTAGCAGATGTACTGTATGGTTACTTTGATCCTAGGGTTAGAAGACAATGAGCTTTTCTACAAAAGAAATATGGAAAGAGTTTGCAAGCAGCAACATAGCTCTAGTTGGCATCGGAATTATAGCTACATTGTTTTTCATCTCGGTAGTAGCTTTTGTTGCAGTGCCCTTTGAAACTTTTAGAGAGTGGAACGATCCATCTAGCTGGCTTGTATATCCAAAGTCTGCACTTCCTGCCTGGATAAACGATTTTCTTCCAGAAAAGATACCGGAGCACTTGATCCTAAAACCACAAGAATACAATCAAAAGTCGGGCGGCATATCAGTTGTGACTGATGTTTTTGCAACAGGCTATGAATACGATTCTTTCCCAAGTGATTTTATCTATCAGTATTCAGCAAGATATCAAGGCTCTCCGCTGGTACAACTTTCGGTGACAAGACCTGATGGTTCAAGTTCTATACTGATGTCAACATCCATGCCGCAGTCTATGGGCAAGACTACATTTGAAGGAATGCTGTTTTCTACCGATAAGTCGATGAAAAAAAATATCCAAAACAGCATCAAGTTCCAATTTCCAACTGACTCTATCCCATCACAGGAATTGATCTTTTCAGAACTTGAACAAAATAAGGTCCTAAAGGGAGTTTATACCTTCAAGGTTACAGTTTATGATGTCACTGGCAGCTTTGAGTTTGTCCAGTCAAAATTCATTCTGGGCGGTAAGGTCTATGGAATAATGGGAACTGATGAGCTGCGAAGAGACCTAGCAGTTGGAATTGTGTGGGGAACTCCACTTGCTCTCTTTATTGGTATAACTGTCTCAATAGGCTCTGTTGTACTAGGACTAGTCTATGGAGTCTATGCAGGATTCAAAGGAAGGGCTATAGATGAGGTAATGATGCGTTTCAACGATATCATATATGCCATCCCTGCCCTCCCCCTTCTGATAATATTGGCGGTTACAATAGGTAATAGTATATTTCTCATTGTTGGGTTTTTGGTAGTCTTTGGATGGGTAGGAATTGCCAAGGTCTCAAGAAGCATGGCCATGCAGATAAAGACATTACAATACATCGAGGCTTCAAAACTGATGGGACAGAAAGATTTCAAGATAATATTCAAACACGTGTTGCCGCAACTCCTTCCTTACGCCTTTGCAAGCATTGCGATCTCAGTTCCAGCAGCAATAACTACAGAAGCAGGCCTTAGTTTCTTGGGTCTGGGCGACCCGACATTTCCTACGTGGGGTCAGATACTACACGATGCCAGCCTATATGGCGCAGCTGGAAGGGGACTATGGTGGTGGATTCTACCACCTGGAATAATGATTGCAATAACGGGGCTTGCCTTTGTCTTCATAGGACATGCAATGGATACCATAGTTAATCCCAAGCTACGGCGCTAGGTTGAACTGACGAATTATCTTTATCGTTGTATCGCTGAGCCTTATGGTATATGCAGCAGCATTGTGGTCAGCAGACTGTGATAATGATTCGGCAAACTGCGTCTTGTCCTTTCCTCTCTGGTACATGCCGCCAGACTCTTTGATACATAAGGGAAACTTTTGCAGCTTAAGCCCGCTTTGAAACAGGTGCGCCATGAATTTCTTATAATTCTCTGGCGAGTACCAATCTGAATTCCTTTCCTCACAAAGCATTATCCAAGTATCTATCGTATTTTGGAATAGAGCCTTCTTTCTCAGCTCTTCTAAGGTCATTTTTGATCTAAAAGTCCGCTCTCTTCATCTTAGAGCCACATCTTGGGCAGATGCCGCCCTTGAACCTATTGTTGCAGGCAAGGCAAATGTATCTGACTCCTTGACCTTGTCCAAAGAATCCGCCTCCGCCTGTGCCGGTATCTGCACCTAAACCGCCCATTCTTTTAAGCGCTCTATTTCTTAAGAAGAGAGGAAAGACTATGAAGATTGCAAGCGCTGCTATCAGACCATACGGCCACGGTAAGAGCAACTGTAGTCCAATACTGACAGCAAGTGATCCAAAAAGGAAAATAAGATATGTTTTGTAATTTATCAACATTACCTGTTATAACAAAAAGCTTATAAATTTTTGTCAGGATTCATTCAAAACCACTGTCATTTCCAGTAGATTTCCGTCACGATCGTATGCAAACAGGTCATTGTCTTCATAGGGGGATTGCACAATTATGGAAACAAAGCCGAAAAAATTATGCAGATCTGTGACAGAAGGTTTTGCTACGCCATTAGGATGTGAATGCACAGTTCCTACATAGCTTGGGTCAAGAGGCAAAAACGTATGTGGAAAACCTGCAAAGGTGGGGCCGGTGTGCGAAAACGGTGGTATGACTAGTCCATCGACAAAGACTTCGCCCTTCTTGTACTTGCCACGCAAGATAAGAATCCCTTCGTTTGGGTGGTTCATCTTACAATAGGTCAGAATCCCGTCTCGGGTCTCCTTTGTTATGGTTATTGTTCGCCATACTTTCTGTTTATTTTTAAAGATCACGTGATATCTTTTACACGGAAACTAATTAACCTTAGAAGAAAGATCTCTAGTTTTGGATTCTGACCACTACTTTGCCATTGTTTAGACGGGTTAGGCTCTTTTCTAATTCCATTCTGGCAGAGTCAATATGAACGTGATTTTCATCAATCTCTTCTTCTATTTTTTTATGAGATACTTCAAGGTCTGTTAGGTTTGCTCTTGCCTTCTCAAGATCTCTTTCTTTTTCTTCTAATTTTTTTATGTCAAATACGCTCAAGTTAGATTCAAGATCCGAAATTTTCTTTGCATAGCTTTCCTTGAGGCTTAAAAACTCATGTAGCTTTTCAATTGTTTCTTCAATGAGATCAACAGATCTATCTGAATCTTTAACTGATACGTTTCCTGCCACGACTGATTTGGTAACTGCCTGTAAAATTTCAACAATTGATCCTTTATTATCTATTGATATAACCTGATAGGGATCCGCAATCATCTCCTCCATTAGTTTTTTCATCGGTTTGTCAAAGGATGAAACATAACTGTACTTGTTTAGCGGTCTTGAGATCTTGGAAAATTGTCTACTTACCTTATCCCTGATCTCATTTTTTTCATCATCAAGTGAGTCTATCTTTTTTCTTATTTCCAAAAATTGGTTGTATTCCGGGCTTGATCTCATTTCTGAAATCTCTTGCTCAAGACTTGCAGTGGCTCTCATCGTCATGTTTTTTTCTTGAATTATCTCATTTATCCTGCGGACCTTTTGTACTCTTTCTGAATTCAGATCGTGAATCTTCTTGACTGTTTCAAGTATGGAATTGCAAGATGACTTGAAACCTTCTTGTTCTGTTATCAATTGCTGCAACGAATTTCTGTCTTGTGCAAGTCTTGAGATCTCTTCTTTTAGCCTATCTGCATATTTTCTTGCAAAAACATGCATGACCCTAGTGTGTAGTCCAAGTATGTCGCCCATTCTCTTGAGTATCTGATTTACTTCGTTATTGAGCTCTATGGCATCCTCATACTTTTGTACATCAGTTAGTCTAGTTTTGGTCGCTTTTTTAATGGTAGATACAACTGCATCTTTGCCCCTTTTTCCAATTGTTTTCAGATTCTTGTCAACATCATCAAGCTTTAGATCATCTGATTCCAATTGAAGAATTATCTCATGAATGTTTTTTTGACTTGATTCCATCTTTGTCTTCAGTCGCTTGACTTCCTGTACTAGATAAGATATACGCGGAGCCTCTAATTCCTTGATTATTGACGGAACCTCGTGCAAGGACACCTCCCTTTGTTGGGCGTGAGTGGGAGACGTTTCTACCACTTTCTTCTTTCCAAAACCAAAGACCATGTATTATCATTGTAGGATCTTACAACGTTAAATATTATTGATATCAAAACATAATCATGAGTGACATACGGCTGATAATGATAGGCTCTGTAATCATATTTGCAGGCTTTTATGTTGCCAGCATGGGAGGCTCAGAATATTCTGAGATGTCAATGCAAGCAAGACAGTTTGATGACTGTTATGATTATTCTTCTGGTACTGCCGTACATGTAAACTGTATCCAAGTAGAACAAGATGCACTCCTGTATCTTGCTCTTGCATTGGGTCTGATAGGAGGAGGCTCGTATGTTATTTTCAGGGGAGTAAAAGGCAAGTGGGATCAAAATGTAAAAAGCGATGAGATGGTAGGTCCAAAACATGGTTAATTGCTGGCAAGTTTCTACTTTAGCTGAATCAACCTTATTTCGATCTTGTCAGTCTCTGATTTTAATAAATACAATAGCAACCCATCATAAGACTTGAAAATTTTCTTTATGACGTTTGTCTTCCTGATGTTCCTTCCAGTTTCCACAACTCTTACCCTTTCGCCACACTTGAAGGAGTTTGAGACATCCATATTGAGAAAAATCACAGAACGCCCAGAAGTGGCATAGATTCCCATTGATATAGGTGGTATTCCAATATGCCTGAACATATCTTATCATAATTGTCATAAAATCTGTCCGCTTCTTCTTTTGTCCCTTCGAATATGGCCATTCCGGTTTTGTCGTCACTTAAAGGACCAGACCAGATGAATTTTCCACGTGATTGCCACTGATCAACCAACTCAATTATCTCAGGTGTGATTCTTTCCAGGTCTTCTTTTTTTATATCATCTCTTATTTGACTCATCAAGACCCAAGTTGTTTCCTGTTCTGTAGCTTGTGACATGGTTGTAATAACCACACTGTCTAAATTAAGTTCACCATGGTTGCATTTTCCTGTTACAAAAAAATATCTTACATTGCTGTTATCATCGAGTATTCTAAATTTTTATAATAAAAAGTTGCGTCCATTGGACAAATTAAATATATTATCAAATTAGTCTGGACTAATGAAAAGGTTAGATGTTGTTACGTTTTCATCCGTGGAAAAAAATGAGGCCTTTGCAAATCCTGAAATGCCAATATTTTCACTAAAGGATACTGCAATAAAATGGCTTGAAGAAAACATGACTGGCACGCAGTATATTGATTTCATCAGGATGTTTGTTCAAAACTATACTCTTTCACAACCAGCACAAGTAAATTCAACAGGATCGCCATCTGCACAGATTGCATCCAAAGGATTAGCAGACTTGACGTCTAAAAACTGCAACGACATAAATTTTCCAAAGGTTGACTGGTCTAGTTGTGATTACACAGGAAAAAATCTTAGCCATGCCGAGCTTGCAGGTGCCACTCTTGCAGGAACAGATTTTGCAAACGCAAATCTTGGAGGGACAATCTTGACTGGAGCGGACCTTAGGTGCCAGAACAATCCAGTCTGTGTCGTGGGAGGACAGTAATTGGACTATATCACTCACCTTATCGTAACGTTGGGAGATGCCTAGGTTCATGGCATCAAAAACGATCATCTTGTTTGGTATCATAGTAGCACTTGCATCTACCCTTACTGGTATTGCTGTTTACACATTTACTGGAAACTCACAACAACCACCAACAGTGCAAACAACGGTATCTACCCAGATTCACGGTATTACGAGAACATACTATATCGAGGCACAGGAGATACCTTGGAACTATGCCCCAAGCGGCAA
>CAZMNT010000011.1:0-49485 GCA_964567715.1 uncultured Nitrosopumilaceae archaeon
TTTTTTAAATATACATAAATACCCATTCATCTTAATCGCAGGCAAGATGAGTACTCATAAAGAATACGCGTTGATCGCTATTCTTGCAACGGCAGCCATTGTAGGTGTTGGCCCTGCATTCGGATTCTGCCCACCAACGTGTGCACCGAGGGCCGATTACACTGCATCTATGATGACAGGCAATACGTCAAGTCTTTCAGTGATTCAACAACCAGAGAATATAATACCGATCACGGTTGCAACTGACAAGACAATGTATGACCATAGTTCAATCATCATGGTGAGTGGTCATGTGTTACACCCATATCCTGGTCAGGATGTGGCTATGAAGGTAACAAGCCCGTCAGGAAATGTTGTATTTGCATCCCAATTAGCACTTGACAACAACGGGAACTTTGCCACTACAATAAACACAGCTAGCTCACTCATGACAGAAAATGGCCAATATACCTTGTATGTACAGCAAGGTGACGAGCAAGCAAGAACCAACCAAGTTCAATTCCAACTTGCAGGACAGGTACCACCAACACAGATAGTTCCAGAGTTTGGTCCAATCGCAGCTCTAGTGCTTGCAATTGCAATTGTATCAATAATTGCAGTATCTGCAAAGACTGGACTAAGATTTATGCCAAAATACTAGGACACTACTTTTTCATTTTTTAGACCGACTGCTACCTAGACGGTACTTTTTTAAATATACATAAATACCCATTCATCTTAATCGCAGGCAAGATGAGTACTCATAAAGAATACGCGTTGATCGCTATTCTTGCAACGGCAGCCATTGTAGGTGTTGGCCCTGCATTCGGATTCTGCCCACCAGATTGTACTCCAAAAACAGATTACACTGAGGGCTTGATATCAGGCAGCAATGTAACAACTGTTCAACCGATCATAATACCTGCTGCATTACCACTTAGTTTGTCAACAGACAAGACAGTATATGATCGACAATCAATAGTAGATGTTACAGGACATGTCCAGAATGTAATAGCTGGACTGCCGGTTACGTTACGAGTTTCAGATTCGTTTGGAAACATCGTACAAGTCAGTCAATTGACTGTAGACAACAGCGGAAACTTTGAAACGAAATTTAACACCGCAAGCCCATTATGGTCAAGAGGTGGAACGTATACCATCTATGCTCAATACGGAGTACAACAAGGCATGCGCATAGCACAAGTACAAATTACCATCGGTACCAGCAGTGGTGGAGCATCAAGTTGCCAACCAACTCAGCTCTCAGCTACAGTAGATAACCAACTGTACTGTATCGATTATAGTATTAACGGAGGAACAGCTACAGGGGCAACTCTGAGCACTTCATCTAAAGCCCTCACTGTAAACATACAATCAACCAGTGATGGACAGATAACTCTCAAAATACCAAGAACAGTGCTAGATGCAAAAGCTGGTGCAAAGGATGACAGCTTCTTTGTCCTCGTGGACGGTCAAGAAAAGGACAGTTTCACAGACACACCAACTGCAACGATAAGAACATTAACAATACCATTTGGGGCAGGAACTGAACAGATAGAGATCATAGGAACGCAGATAGTTCCAGAGTTTGGTCCAATCGCAGCTCTAGTGCTTGCAATTGCAATTGTATCAATAATTGCAGTATCTGCAAAGACTGGACTAAGATTTATGCCAAAATACTAGGACACTACTTTTTCATTTTTTTACCGATATATAGTAAAGGAAATATACGACATAAAGACAAATCGACTATGCGTTTAGAAGTATTGCCGGCGGTTACTTTTTTCGCTTTATCGTTGTTTTCATTGCAGGTATTTGCACAGACTACACCTCAACCTACTGCCACGCCACCTACTGCCCCCTCAATTACGGTCAGTACAGACAGCAAGTCCTATTTGATAGGCGATACTATCGTCATATCCGGTCAAGTTCAGGCAGTAGTGCCGGGAACACCTCTTACCATCCAGGTCCTAAACCCAAACACTAATCTGATTTACGTCAATCAGATTAATGTCTCCTCAGATGGCAAGTATACAGCCACCATCAAGGCTTCATGCTCGCCAAACCAACCTTGTTTGTGGTCAGCAAGTGGAACATATACCGTTAAAGTGCAATATGGTCTCCCAAACGTAACTGCACTGTCCACTTTTGCTTTCCAGAGTTCAATTGCACCCATTAGCAAGATTTTCCAAGTAAAAGATCCTAGCAGTCAGCAGACCTTTAGTGTCAACTACACCATAGGAGGTGGAAGTGTAAAAGACATGACTATTGATGCTCAAAGCATATCGCTTATTGTTTCTGTTAATTCCACAAGCGATGGAAACATAACATTGTATATGCCAAGGACTCTGATTGATGCAAAAACTAGTAGTGGCCAAGACGACTCTTTCATAATTTTGATTGATGGTGCAGAGGTAAAGCCCCAAAGTGAATCATCAGATTCAAGCTATAGAACGCTGGCAATACAGTTCTTGCAGGGCGATCAAGACATAGAGATCATAGGAACGCAGATAGTTCCAGAGTTTGGTCCAATCGCAGCTCTAGTGCTTGCAATTGCAATTGTATCAATAATTGCAGTATCTGCAAAGACTGGACTAAGATTTATGCCAAAATACTAGAACTAGAAGTCAAATTTTCTTTTATCAATACATAAATACTCATGATCCTTGAGTATTGGCTAGCAAATGAGAGCAACAAGTATCTTTTGTGCAACTCTAGTAGTACTTATAGCAATTTTCGGATCATATTTTGTCTTCACTCCTGCTCAAGGTGTAAGTTGTCCTCAAACCGGATGTGTACAGGGAGGGGACACATTAAATGTCAGTGTAACCCCAATTACTGGTTCGGCACCATTACAAGTTACATACAAGGCATATTTTAGTGGTGCAAGTAAAATGAAAACATCAGTTTGGAGCTTTGGAGACGGAGCCAAAGTAACGGGCGTCAAGAATGGAACTCACACATACCAGTCTGCTGGAAACTTTACTGGTAGCGTAGAGGTCGATGCCACAGATGGCACCAGTTATACCCAGACATTCTTTGTATCAGTTACAGGAGGTATTGGAGCTAGTGTAGGAACCAATGCCACAGTTCCAAATACAAAGAACGGTACCGCATACCAATACTTTTTGCAGAAATATAACAACACACTCACAGCCACAAGTATTCCACCCCTTTCAATACAAACTGATTCATTGTCTTATTCACAAGGAAATACCATAGTCATCAAAGGTACGGTCAAAAATGTATCAAACCAGACAGCAGTAACACTCCGAATTGTCAATTCTCTCAAGAACATGGTTTCAATAGCTCAACTTATTCCAGCCCCTAACGGTAGCTTTTCTACCAAAGTCATAGCTACAGGTCCATTATGGACACAGGCTGGCAATTATACCATAATTGCACAATATGGTCCGGCTACAAATGCAACCATGACTTTCCAATATGGCGGGGGCGATGGCTCAACAAGGATTTCTTTACCACCAACAAGCGGAACCTTTGCGTTGCAGACAAGTGCCGGAACATTCAACATACCATATACTATACGCGGTGGAACAGTACAGAACATGCAAATTCAAGGCGAGCAAAACGCCCTAGTTATCACTATCAATGCGCCATCCGATGGTTCAATCAGCATAGACATACCAAGAGCGCTCATAGACTCCAAGCAACAACTAGTAGTACCCACAGGGCCCAACCAGACATCAACCACACAGATAAGCCAGGCAGAACTCCCAGACCAACCATTTACAGTACAAGTGGGGGGCAAGAATGTACAAGTAACTGAGACGAAGACCTCAGACTCGAGAACACTAGGAATTGCATTCTATAAAGGAGACACAACAATCGATATCATCGGAACTGTCTCTGTTCCAGAGTTTGGTCCAATCGCAGCTCTAGTGCTTGCAATTGCAATTGTATCAATAATCGCAGTATCTGCAAAGACTGGACTAAGATTTATTCCAAAATACTAGAATTTTTTTCAAATACAATTTTTCTGCATGCAACTAGTTTCATTTCCTTTCAGGTAAGACCACATTTGATGTATTCAAATTTCCACTAAAATCGCACTTAGATTATTATATAACCAAATAAAAAACCAAACAATGAATTTTGAGTTTGAAGAATTTGAATCGCTCGAAGACATATTTGTATACATGGCAACAATTGCACCTCCGATGAAAAACATGCTGCCAATAAATTCCTACAGGGGATATGTCTTTTCCATGATTCCTCTGAATCCCACAACAGGAGATACTTATCTTGTGATATATACAAAAGGCAAACTTGATGGAAAAATGCTCGAGTTTGACATGAATTTGAAAAAATTTAAGGCAGTAGAGATGGCAGAGCGTGCAGATAAAACCTACTTTGTAGTTCTAACTCCTAAAAGAAATACCATTGCAGATGCAGCGCTAAAGGAATTAGAAAGATCTACTTAGTGTAAGCAGGAGCGCTAACTGACTTGCTTCGTGCGTACTTTTCTATCATTTCTTCAGGCAATTTACCATTGAACAGTTCCTTGCATAGCCCGCGGAGATAGCGCATTATTGCCCAGGTACCAGCCTTTATCATGCTGTACATCACTGGCTTCATCAGAGGACCATATGTCTTGTTCCTGAGAATTATTGGAATGATGTCATTTATAACTCGCAAGTTGTGTTCCCAGCATTTCCAGAAGAGCGTAAACTGTGCCTCGTTTAGGTTTCCAAAGTGCATGGAATTTTTCTCGTTAAAGTCTTGATAGAGCAAGGGTGCCACGATGCCTCTCATGCTCATTCGCTTAAAGTCATCAATTAGATCTATGGTATACTGTGTCTCGTCAGGTGTTTCGTCAGGCCAACCTATAATCAGGGTTGCCGCGGGGAACCAGTGGTTTTGATTCATTACCTTCGCTCCCTCTCTTACTACCCATCCCCATTCGTCAGTGGAAAATGGTTTTGTTTTGACACCCAGGTGTTTCTTTACCATTCTTGGTGCTACTGTTTCTATGCCAAGGTTTGTTGCCAGCCATTTCTCGTTGCTCATTCCATTAATCTCAGATATGTCATGGAATAGTTTTGGATCAGCACATATGGCAGAAAATGTCATGTGAGTTGTTCCAACAAACCTAGCTCCAAGTGATTTTAGTCCTTTCCATAGTTCGGTTATTGCATCATAGTTTGGCCTAAACTCTCTGTTATCGCAACCATAGAGTAGCATCTCATCCGAGTGCAGCCAAATGGAGTCAAATCCATAATCCAAATTTATCTTAGCTTCTTTTTGCAGCCTTTCAAGCGGCAGATCTTTCTTTGATCTCTTATTGACATCACAAAAGTCACATCCTCTTCCACATCCCCTCATGGCCTCAATTAGTGAGTTGACTGTAGGGCCTTGAATCATAGGTATGTTTTGAATATTTTTTACAAAACAATGCATTAGTTCTGGAGCGTCTCCCTTTTCAAGATCATGGAAGAGATCCAGTGCAAGTTCGTCTGCCTCTCCCACGACTACAGTATCTATACCGTGAATTTTCATTCTTTCAGTTTTTGCAAGTTCCCAAGCGCCATTTCCGCCAACGGCTACATGGAAGTTGTATTTTTTCTTGAGCTGGATAATTTTAGCACACATGCGTTTGAATTTCATAGCAACATACGATAATTTTTCAGGAGACATTGTGGTGGTAACTGGAGCCATGCCTAGCGGATCCATTACATTTATCCCTACAACTTTGGTATCTGGACCTATACATTGTTCAAGATGATCTGGATTTGCAATAAAGACCTCGTCACGCTTGTAGCCCTGCAATAGTGATGCTTCTACTCTACGCAATCCAACTTGAGCTACTTTTGCTTCTCCAGTGACCATATCGGTCTCAACGGGAGGACAAAACACTTTATCAAAGACCCATTCTGGAACAAGTTCATACGGTCCGCAGGCAATAAAGCCATAGAGAAAATTACCACGATAGTTAGTCATAAGACTACGATCTGCGGTGAGAACTATTCTCTTACCTGCCATTCCTCTAATTCTTTTTTACTACGATATAAATCGTTTACCCTAAAGTCTTATTTTATAAAAATTTCACTTTTGACATATAAAGTGGTAGTGTATAATCTACATGACATATGGGCATATCAGAACCAAGACATGTAGAGAGACACCAGAAAGAGAGCAGTTCCATTAGGGATTTCGTATTTGGTTTTGGAGATGGGATAAATACTTCGCTAGGACTGGTAGCCGGTGTCGGTGGAGCCGATCAGGCGTCAAGTGTGATAATCTTGGCTGCAATAGTAGCAATGTTTACAGGTGCAAAAGCCATGGCAGTCCAAAACTACCTAGCTGTTAGATCACAGAGACAGATATTACAGTCTGAAATTGAACGTGAGAAGTGGGAGATGGAAAATGTCCCGCAGGCGGAGAGAGCTGAGATTGAGGACATTTACAAGGCAAAAGGATTTGCTGGAGACGAACTTGAAAACATAGTAAACAAAGTTACTTCCAACAAGCAAGTGTGGCTTGATACAATGCTTACCGAGGAATTGAAATTGAATGTAGAGATTGTGGGAAGTCCCTTGAAGAGTGCCTTCCGCATGTTTGGTGCGTTTCTGGTGGGTGGTATTTTGCCAATTATTCCCTATTTCTTTGCAAGCGGATACGTGCCGCTTTTAATTGCAATTGGAACAAGCCTATCTGCATCATTTATCATAGGGGCGATCAAGTCAAAGATGGCCAATCTCAACATAGTATGGGGCGGATTGGAGATGGCAGGTCTTGGCACAGGCATTGTGTTGATAGGATACGGAATAGGTTCAGAGCTCGGAAATCTTGGAATAATCAAGCCATAGTTCTGCGCATAGCAACTCTGTTTGCAATATTTGCTGCAAAAGCTCCTGCCCCTATACCGTTGTCGATATTTACAACTGAAAGTCCCAAGGTACAACTCTGGAGCATCGAGGCTAGTGCCGCAACACCTTTTGCTCCATATCCATATCCCACCGAGGAGGGAACTCCAATCACAGGAATGTCAACCAATGCGGATACAACAGATGCTAGGGCTCCTTCCATTCCTGCTACTACAACAATGGCATCCACTTCCTCGCTTATCATTTTCTTAATTATTGGAAATATTCTATGCAATCCCGCAATGCCAACATCATAGCTAGTGATGCACTTGCAACTCATTGCCTCACACATCAGCCTTGCTTCTTCTGCAATGCCAATATCAGACGTCCCAGCTGTTATCACACCTACCTTACCACCCGATAACAGTAGTTTTTTGAAAAATAGAATTGATGTCGTATTTTTCCCTACTTGTATCTTGAGCCTGTTTTTCTTGGAGAACGAGACAATCCTCTTGTAATGATCTTTGTTTATTCTTGAAACAAGAACACAGTCTGATCTATAAGTTGCTCCAAGTATTATCTTCTTCAGGTCTTCAAGTTGTTTGTTTTGAGCAAATATTACCTCTGGTACTCCGCGTCGTATTTTTCTTCCCACATCAAATTTAGCGAAATCTTCTATTTTTTCAATGGAATAAAGAGAAAGAAGTTTTTTTGCCTTCGTTGCACTAATCTTGCCAAGCTCAAGTGATTTTAGTATTTCAACAAGTTCCAACAATATTTGTAATTATTGTGAGGTTAAAAATTTAATCAAATCTCAAGACCGAAAATAGCTGTCTTGACACTTTCTACTCCCTTCTTGAACCATTCCTTTTCATTGGAGTCTAGATCTAGTTCAATAATTTTTTCAATGCCGTTTTTGCCCAAGACTGCTGGGACTCCAATTGAGACATTCGAGTATCCATATTCACCATCAAGAGAGGTTGCCACGGGTATGACTTGCTTGGTGTCCCTCGACACGGCTTCAATCATGGTGGAAATCGCATTTCCTGGAGCGTGTACGGTAGCTCCCTTAAGCTCGATCACCTTGGCTGCAACCTGCCTTGTACCTTGCACAATTTCCTCAGTTTTTTGTTTTGACAATATAGAGGTCAGAGGAATTCCCGATACTGTGGAATATCTTGGAAGAGGCAGCATGTTTTCCCCATGTTCGCCTATAACCAGAGCACGAATTGAGTTGCGAGAAAAGCCTGTGGCTTCATGAATAAATTGAACAAACCTTGACAGGTCAAGCATGTTGCCCATTCCAAACACTCGGTTTTTTTGAAACCCCGAGACCTTGTATGTGAGATATGCCATTGGGTCCAATGGATTTGTGACTGGAATAATCATGGCGTCTTTTGCAAATTTCTTGATGTTCTCTACGACTCCTTTTACAATTGACGCGTTAATTTTTAGTAGATCCATCCTTGTCATTCCCGGTTTTCGTCCTGAACCTGCCACTACAACTACAATATTTGATCCCTTCATCTCTGAATAGTCATTTGAGCCCCGAATATTGACATCTATTCCCTTCTCGGATAACATGTGGTTAAGATCCATGGCTTCTCCCTGTGGAAGCCCTTGCACAACATCAAGTAGAAGGATTTCATCTGTTACTTTTCGTAGCGCAGTAAAAAGTGCAGCCGCTCCTCCCACCTTTCCCGAGCCTACAATTGTAATCATATTTTGGCGTCCATTTGCTCACTAATTAAACCTCTCTATTTTTTTCAAGTAAGATCAGTGTGAGGAAACTGTTTCACTAGAATTACAATTTATATGCATTCAAAACCGCTTACAAGATCATGGCTCTTGTGATTGACGCACAGGTAGCAGGTATTTCTGGAGACATGCTGCTTTCCGCTCTAGTAAACATGGGAGCTAACAAATACAAAATAATAGAAGGCGTGCGAATGTCTGAAAGTTTTTTCAAGGGGTCCAAGATTCAAAATATAGATTTTGAAAAGGCAGTAAAACATGGAACTGAGGCAACCAGACTAGTTTTAGACATAAAGGAAGCTCAACATGAAAGAAAAGGAATCGAGGTTCAAGATTGCATATTACAAACATCTGATAAAATCGGATTATCAGATAGGGCCAAGATATTTGCAAAAGAAAGTATCAAGTCTCTAATCAAGGCAGAGTCTAAAATACATGGAGAACCAATTGAATCAGTTCATTTTCATGAAGCATCAGGCATAGACACAGTTGTTGATGTAATTGGCTCTGCCATAGCTCTTGATGATTTGAAATTATTTTCTGAAGAGGTTATTTCTACACCAGTGGCCGTTGGAGGTGGAACCCTGAACTTTTCACACGGCACTACTTCAAACCCTGCCAGTGCCATATTGGAAATATTCCGAGGCTCCAACGTAGTAATAACCGGAGGGCAGGCTCGAGAGG
This sequence comes from uncultured Nitrosopumilaceae archaeon, assembly GCA_964567715.1. Classification (GTDB taxonomy): domain Archaea; phylum Thermoproteota; class Nitrososphaeria; order Nitrososphaerales; family Nitrosopumilaceae; genus Nitrosotalea. The sequence continues at coordinate 9,243 of CAZMNT010000011.1, forward strand.
AGATTACCACACCTACTGGTGCAAGCCTGCTAGTTAATCTTGCAAGCCAATGCTCGGAATTTTACCCTCCAATGAAAATAAGATCAATTGGGTACGGAGCTGGCAGTAAAGACTTTGAGGGGTTTCCAAACGTCTTAAAATTGGTTCGAGGTGAACTGGCATACCAATTTGAGCAGGATACAGTTCAGATTGTTGAGACAAACGTAGATGATGTTTCCGGAGAGGTGATAGGACATATGATTGACAAGTTGGTTTCAATGGGAGTAAGGGATGTAACAGTTACACCTGCCATTACGAAGAAAAGCAGGCCTACAAACATTGTTTCTGTGATATGCGATTATACAAATCTAAATGATATGATAAACACGATCATCTCTGAGACCGGGACATTAGGGGTAAGGGTCAGAACCTCGAGTCGCCGCATAGTTCCAAGAACCGTTGTCACAGTGCCAATAACAATTCATGGCAGAAACTTTACCATACAATGCAAGATGATAAAAGATGGCGATGCGGTAAAAAACTTCAAGATAGAAGCAGACAAAATCAGACTGGTTTCTGAGTCGTTGGGAATTTCATTTAGAGAGGCAAATGCGCTGATTATTACTGAAGTAAGACAAAAGATGCACCTAAAATGAACAAGTTAGGACAGCTAATCAATTGGTTTGACGGCAAGGGCAAGGTCTTGGTGGCATTATCAGGAGGGGTAGATAGCGCACTGGTAGCATATGCAGCGCATAGAGCGATTGGAGATATGGCCGCGGCAGTTACTGCAGATTATAAAACTCTGGCTCATGAGGAATTAGATTCTGCAACGAAGACCTGCACTGAGATAGGAATAAGACACATCATAATAGAATATGACGAGCTTGAGAATCCATATTTTGTTAAAAATGATAAGGAGAGGTGCTTTCATTGTAGGACAGAGCTTGCAACACATCTGAAACTGTTGTCAGAGAAGGAGGATATGAACATGATAGTTGATGGCACAAACCTAGATGATTTGGGAGAATATAGGCCTGGGATAGCTGCGTTGCGAGAGAATGGAGTTCGCAGTCCTCTTGTAGAGGTGGGACTTGGCAAATCAGAGATTAGAAACTTTGCTAAAAAAGCTGGTCTTTCAGTTTATGACAGGCCGTCAAACTCATGCCTTGCTTCCCGCATTCCATGGGGTCACAAGGTCACAGCAGAAAAACTGGCAAGAATTGAAAAAGGAGAAAATGTAGTAAAACACCTTTTTGGCGCAAGGCAGGTCAGAGTCCGTGATCTGGGCAAAGAGGCTCGGGTGGAAGTCGGACAGAGTGAGTTGCATCTGCTTTTAGATTTACAAAAGATTTCAATATTGAACGAACGCCTCAAGGAACTTGGTTTTGAGTCTGTCTTGATAGACCAAGAAGGGTATAGACCTGGCAAGCTAAACGTGATAGTTGATTGATCTACCTAGACAACGCGGCGTCAACTCCAGTTCATCAAAAAGTGATAAACGAGATGATGCCTTACTTTAAAGAACAGTATGGAAACCCATCTTCGATACACAAGTTTGGTCGAACGGCCAACTCCGCTGTCCAAACTGCTAGAAAGAGAATTGCAGACTTGATTGGTGCTGGCAATAAAGAGATTCTTTTGACGTCTGGCGGAACTGAATCAAATAATACTGCGCTCTACGGCATAGCTTTGCAGAGTAAGGGCAAACACATCATAACATCTGCTATAGAACATGATGCAATACTTGAGCCCTGTAAGCGTCTTGAGAAGGAAGGGTATCTGGTGTCCTACCTTCCCGTAGACAAATATGGTCTTGTAAGCGTAGATGACCTGCGAAATCAGATAACACAAGATACATGCCTTATCACCATAATGTTTGCAAACAACGAAGTCGGCACGATTCAACCAATAAAGGAGATTGCAGAAATTGCACACGAGCACAAGATAGTTTTCCATACAGACGCTGTTCAGGCAGTTGGCAAGGTTCCAATCAATGTAAGCGAGTTAGGGATTGATTTGCTTTCAATCTCATCTCACAAGATAAACGGTCCAAAAGGCGTTGGAGCATTGTACATAAAGAAAGGGGTCACCATATCACCTCTCATATTAGGAGGCGGGCAAGAAAATGGACTGAGGTCAGGCACTGAAAATGTTGCAAGCATAGTAGGTTTCGGCATGGCGTGCAAGTTGGCAAAAGAAAACATGGACCAAAACATGAGTCACTTCAAGAATCTTACTTCTAGATTAATTAGGAGAGTTCTATCTGAGATACCAGAAACCATTCTTAATGGACATCCGCAAAAAAGAATTCCAAACAACACACATTTTACATTTCATGGTGTTAACGGCGAAGACCTCATCATTAAACTTGATGAGAATAAAATTGCAGCCTCTACGGGTTCCGCATGCTCTGTACGAATCCAGAAAGCATCCCATGTACTTCGCGCAATGGGGTTTTCACACGAGCAGATAACTGGTTCTCTGAGATTGACTGTAGGAATTACAAATACTGAGCAAGAGATAGACCAGACTATAGAGACATTAAAGAAGGTAGTTCAGGAATTGCGTGCTGTGTCACCCTACAAGAGCAAGTACAATTTCTAGAGTCGGCCAATCCGAAAGCGACCATTTTATTGAGATAGTACCTGTAATTGATATCCGTTTTTCACAGTCAGCGGAACAAGGGAATCCATACCATCCCATACATAGACCTCGGCTGAATAGCTTCCTTGGCTTGGAGGCGTCCATTGAAGTTGCACCTTGACTTGATCGGATGGGCTTATTGTATCGCTTATCCATTTGAGATATACAACTTTTCCTTGGCTGTCTTTTATCTGTACAATATAGAAAATTTTCTGGTCTTTTTGATAATCACCGTTTGAGATTATGTCATTGAAAGTAATTGGCTGGCCCACCTTTGGACTTTGCAGCAATGGCATACCATTTCCATTGCCAATTTGCGTGACGTGTGTAACTTTTGCACCAAATGTTTGCTTAGTGCTAGGTGCGGAGAACTGGGGCGTTTGAGTAGTGGTTGAATTGTTAGATGGTTTGGATTGGGCAGATTGTGACGTCTGTGAGGAAGCGACCGTAGAGCCTATAACAACTGATCTGCCTGACGCGTCCATGTAATCATGATACCATGCCTGCACAGTTCCTCCTACTGGAGATATTAGGTCAGTTCCAGCCTCATTGCATATCCATTGCGGCATCTTGAAGATTCCTTTGAATATTCCTGAACCAGGTGCGGTCTGAGTGAGTGTAAAGCCTGTTGATGCAAGTCCTCCGTGAAAGACACCATTTATGGTACATTGGTGAAACCTGAAGCCCTTTATCCATACTTCAAGCAGTATGTTTCCATTTACGTCACCCACTGTGTCTGTTATTGGGGAGTTTGGATCACTTACAGTTGTAAATGACTGTATGTTATCAGATGCAAGATCTGGATCATACAATGTTATTGTAACTGGTGAGCCGATCCTATAATTTTCTGAATCAAGTGTTACCACACCAGTATGTGTCGGAAGACTGTTCTTCGATGTGACGGTTGTTTGCTGGCCTCCAGAGGAACTAAGGATAGAAAAATTAATACCGTTCTGATCTACCAATTGGCCATTTACAAAAAATATGATGTTACTGCCAAATGTTTGCAGTGTTTTTATGAAATTTGGATCAAATTGATTGAGTTGATTTGTCACTACATACTCTATTGTGCCTTGAAAGACACCCGAACCAGGCCCTGTTTCCTGTAGTTCAGCTCGGTACACAGCATTGTTCACTGTTTGACCATTTTTCATTCCAAAAGAGAAGACATCAAAAACTATTGGTTGCGTGTCTGTCTCATGCGATATTGTGCCAAGTGGGCTGCCAAAATTGATTTCCAGATATACTTGAGATGACGTGGGTTGAGATTCGATAGAGGCTACTGTAGAATTACTAATTTGTACAAGTCCGTTTCCAGAAGAGATTCCTCCTGACGGTACTATTTGAACAGACGAACTGCTAGATGCGCTGCCAAAGTGAAGAGTCATGCTTGTTCCCGAGAAGGAGTTTATACCCAGTTGTTGCTGAAGTGACCTAAAGTCATAGTTTACCCAGTTTGTACCGCCAGAATTGGGCTGAGTAGTGTCAATCAGCAAGCTGTCAAGGGTTTCTGCAGCAATACCCAGCTTTATAGTGATTGCATAAAAGCTGGTAGTTGCAGGTGCTCTTGTGTCTAACATCAATCTTGCCGAGTTTGGATCGGTAACGCTAGAGGGAACGGAGACTGGGTTTGAAAAACTATTTGGATTTGGATAAAAGTTTACATCCGATGCTCCAATCAGCGTAACCGGATTTCCGATCTTCAGTGTAGGCACTTTTGCCGAGCTTCTAAATACATTTAGAGTCTCAATGATTCCAGAGTTTAACACCTGATTTCTATCGGTTAGAGTAATGGTTTCTTTTTGGCCGGCTCCAAACTGTTGCTGCCCGCTGCCAAGAGTGAGACCTGCGGTTGTCGTGCCAGACACAATAGAGGTAGATTGAAGATTATACGTTATAGTGGCTGACTGTCCCCTTGGTGCATTTGGAGATACACCGATTGTAGAAATACTGTTATAATCGCTAGTGAAGATGCCTGTATTTGGTCCGGTTTCCCGAAACGTTACAAGTTTGTTGTAGGTAACGCTATGGGTGGTTATGGAGGAGGTCGTTTGTAGATTGTTAGTCTTCAGATTGGCAACGTTCCCCACATTCATCTCTACTTTTCCATTGTCCTTGAATCCCAAGCTGCTCAGATATGGCAGGAGGTTTACAAGACCTACAGCACTGCCGCCTCCAAATTCTGGGAACGCATTGTAGAAAGTTGCTTCTGGACTTGCGACATTAAATGTCCAAGTATCCACCGAGGTAGGATCTTCATTTAATTGGATATCATTTATTGTTGCAAATACCTCAGAGCCTGCAGAATATGAGCTTCTGTCAAGTTTTAGCGAGATGTTTGGGATATCAAAGTAGGTGAGTTCTACACTTTGTGTTCCTGTAGCCCCATTATATTCCACAGTAACATCATTACTAAATGAGAAAAGTTGTATGACTGGCCATATGTTGGGATTGATTCCAATTTGTCCTGGAGGCAAATTTGAGTTTGTATTTAATGAAGGCGGGATTTTAACGACGTTATCTTGGTTTACAGGTGGAAGTTGTGGAGTACCGCTACACACTCCAAAAGATGCAAGTCCTTGAGTCCAGCCTGAAAGTCCGTTAGAATCAGGAATTGCTATGCCGTCAGTCTGTGAAAAGTCAGCTCCGAGTACAGAGGGCTGCGTAGAAGATGAACAGAAGACCCCAAAGTCCATGTTCTGTCCAGCTTGACCTGCCAAAGCTATTTGATCTGCTTGCTGAGCAGCATTGGTGTTGGCAAAAAAGGCATACCAGTACCCATCTGATGCTTGTGCCATGCGGAGATGGCGCCCATTCACGTTAACGTTTGGCTCGCCTTGAGCTTGATCTAGTTGTATGTTATTTCCTTTGACTATGACTTCAACTACCATTGCACCGGCAAAGCGATTTTGAAAAAGACTATTTTCTGCAGATACGAACAGATTTGGATGATCTGAATATCCTTTTACATCAGATGACACCATATTTGGAAATATAAGAATGGCCAACAAGAAAAGGGCGTATATTTTGTACAATAGGATATGAATTTTGTTTCATAGAATTAACCTTGTCGAATGAATTATCCTGTTTTGACAATTGTGAGCATAATTTGAGATGGAGAAACGACGAAGTTTTAACTAAGGGGTTTGGGGACCCTCCCACATGGCGAAGTCAAGGTCAATACTCATAGTTAGCGGCATTCTTGTGATAGCAGGCATACTAATTTCATTTTTCCAATCTGAAAACGAGATGAACAGCATTGCTACATCACAACAAAACCTTTCAATTGGGTCGTCGATGAACGTAAGCAAGAGTTTAGATCCGGCAGAGAGCAAAGACGGAGTTTATTCTATTCAGATATCAGATTTTAAAAATGGCGATATCTTGAGTGTAAACGTTATTGACCCGCAAGGAAATTCCATCATCACAAAATCAATAACAAAAAGTCCATTTCAGGAAAATTTCACAGTTTCGTTGGCAGGTACCTACGAGTTAAAAATAGATAATATTTCACAAAGGGATCTACAAGTACTTGGAATCATAGGATACTACCCCCGAGGAGCCACCTTGCTTGATGTAATTAGTGTCATAATTTTGATAGTTGGCTTGAGTGGTCTTGCAATAGGTATGATGTATTTCATAAAAAAGCGTGGCAAGCCAAGCAGCTAGTTAAGAAACTGATCTAGTTCGGTCAATCCGTTTACCACGCCATCAAAGTTTTCATCAGACTCCATGATTTTGTTGAGTTTGTCAATGTTTATGCTAAAAGTTGTGCCATTTCCATTCTGTTTTACAACAACAAGCCCATGTTCAATCACATACGACAATCTATTTTGGATCTCACTTTCAGATATCTGCAATTTTTCTGCCAGATAGGTAGAACTTTGTTCTTCATGTTCCAGCTCTGCAAGAATTTCAGAAACGCGTGGATCGATGAGAACATCTAACATTTTTCGTTTATCAAAATCACTCATTATATTTACCAGCCATGTTTTGAGCTAAGTACCTTTCTCTTGTTTACAATAAAATCGTTTATGAGTATCTTATCAATTTTTTCGGGATTGATGTAATATGCCCTTCCCTTGAGATGTTTTTCTAGGCTTTCAACATAGCTTAGAAGTTCCGCCTCTTCACTTACCATGATAGTATCTATCTCAATACCTTCACGTTTACATTTTTTTGCCTCTTGCAATGTTTTAGCTTCTATGGCGGGATCAACCTGCCTATATCTGTAACACAGATATACCATTTCATTTCGTATGTCAAGTTTTGATTCTCTCTCAGTTTTTATTTTAGCAAGGGTTGTGTCATCAGGTCTGTAGAAATGAGAATACGGCTTGTCTGACAAGATTGCATTTTTTTGTGATTCATCATCTACAAAACATGCAGACGGCTGTCCGTCTGTGATCATAACTATTCTTTTATTGTGTGCTCCATCCTTTTTTAGTATCCTCAAGGCAAGCCTAAAGGCAGATTGATAATTTGTATAGTGTAAGAAGTTATCATTTGCGTCATAGGTCTTAAGGTATGGTATTTCATTGGGTTTAATCTCTGATGCCAGAGATCCAAAGCCTACAACATAGATTGAGTCGCTAGGAAAGAATTTTTTGTTCAAGACGTATAGTGCCCATAAAGCTTTTTTTGCAGCCTCTATCCTGCTTCCCTCACCAGAACTCAGAGAGTATTTCATTGTGGAGCTTAGATCAATACAATAGACAACCCCCACTTTTACTTCCTCACGTGTTTCAAATTTTTCAAAATCATCAAACTCAAGTTTTATTGGAAATTCTATTGGCGATTTTTTGTTCTTTGACCTTTGTACAGAATTTAATATTGTCTTTGGTATGTCGAGATTTTTAAAATCATCACCTCTTTCCAGCCTGGTGGTAGTGTCAAGCAACACACCGCCAGATCCAATGTTTTTTGTTTCATGTAGTCCAAGACTGCCTTCGTTTATTGCTTTGATTATGTCTTCTAGCATTCGGTGGCCAATTTCGAAAAATCCTTTGTTGGTAAGCCATCTTTTGTCATCTTTTAGGTACCCTTTCCTTTGCAGGTATTTTGTAATAGATTCACTGCTACCATGGATGTCAGGCTCATTTCGCTCATCCTCATTTTTGGATTGTGCTGGCTGTTCCTGCATTGTTGTTTGTAGTGTTTTTTCCAGATCTTGCACAGAGGGAGTTTTTTCCTTTAGTACCTGCGTTGCCATTGCGTTGAGCATCTTGCTTAGTTGCTCGTTTGATACTTCAGGTTCAGAAGAACTGTTCGAGTTTTTCTCTTCACTTAGAAAATATACAAAGCCCGACGTGCTATGCGGCAACGTACGTGCCCTCCTTCTTGTCCAAAATTTTAGGTTCCAAGTAACAAAGCCCATCAAGAACCAATTCTAGTGTGGCAGCCCTGAGCTCAGATCTTGCCATCTCAGCAAACTCTAGAGGTTCTGCTGGAATGTTGTATTTTCTAGACTGGTTCACAAACTCGTTTTGTTCTGACAATACTTTTTGGTAAATTTTGTCTATCATCTCTGATAAGGATTTGAAATTTTTAAGCTGGTTTTCATAAGAGGTTTCTCTGCTATTTGAATTCAGAAGTGTTTGCGAAACTATGAAGTTTTTACCCTCGAATTCCTTTTTAATCATTTCAAAAACGTTCTGCTCAATCTCTTTGATGTATTCCAGTGATGTCTCTTTTACTGCCATCTTTATCAAATTCTTTAGTGTTTTTTGTCGGTTTTCTGAGGTATCATCCAATTCAGCAAGTTCAAACTTGGCACACTGCTCGATGCATGCTATATCACTTGGCCTTGGCAGTGGCAATATGCCATGAGATAATGCTCTTGTCCTTTCAGCTTCGCCAACCAACAGTTCAAGACCATGAACGCTCATTCTTACACTTACACCTTTATCTTGGTTAACTTCCTGGCTGTGTCGTGCATTTTGCGTGACTCTAACTAACAACTTGAGCATGAAGATTGGAATGAATGATTTTGGTATCTTTGATTCTTGTGTAACTATCAACATCTCATCTGTCAGCGTTTTTGGATAATGCGTGTGGATGTGACTCTTCAATCTGTCATAGAGGGGCTCTATTATTTTGCCTGCGTGTGTATAGTCAATTGGATTTGCTGTGGCAAAAAATACAGTTTTTGGCTCAAAAATTACTGGATATAACCCTGTTGTAAAACGCCCCTCTTGCAATACTGAAAGGAGTGCTACCTGTTTTTTTGTATCAAGGACGGGAAGTTCATCTATGCAAAATAAGCCATGTTTTGCCTGCATTAACTGCCCAGGCGAATAGGACTCTATCTTGTATAGTTCTGTTCCTTTTTTTGTTATCTTTATTGCATCAATTTGTCCCACCAGATCTTTTACAGAAATATCAGGAGTTGCAAGAACATACTTGAATCGATCCTTTCCTTGTACCCACTCTATTGGAGTATCAAGTTTATTGTTGCGAATCTTTTCCATGCTATCAGAATCTATGTAAAAGGTGGGGCTTGACATGGCATCTTCCTTGTCTTGCAGTAAAAGAGATAGTTTGCATGGTGGCAGATCCATCGGACAGTCATTAGTGATACTACCTCGAATCACAGGCATCGGTGAGAGCAGATTTTCTGCAATGGTCTGGGCAATCTTTGTCTTTGCCTGACCTATTTGGCCAACCAACATCATGTCATGACATGACAGAATAGCACGGTCTAATGCAGGGACGACATCGTTATCAAAACCGATTATTCCAGGATATTTTGTATCATTTGCCTTTATCTTCAAGGCCAAGTTCCTTCGTAGTTGTTCTTTGGCACCTACTATCTTGTAATTTATTTCCAGTAAGGCGCCCAATGTCTTAATCTGTTTGTAGTCCTCAGGAACCCCTGCCATTATTTCGGTATATTTTGGGACGGAGGTGTAACTTTGATTAACAATATTTTCAGAATCTTGCGCCAATATTGTAAATAGAATCTAATTCCGATTTAAAGCATTATTTGTTTTTAGCATGGTTTTTATCGGGGAAAAAGCGGTTTTTCAATACTTGTCTTCACAAGAATTTAGATACATCGTTAGGATTGCGGGTAAGGACATACCCGGTACTAAAAAGATGATAATAGGTATAAGTCAAGTAAAGGGAATAGGTTACAATTTTGCAAAATCCATCTTAGACATTTTAAAAATAAATCCCAATAGCAATGTAGGATTTCTCACCGAGTCCCAAGTTGAAGAAATTGAAAAGGCAATGAGAAATCCGTCAGCGGTCAATATCCCTTCATGGTTTCTCAACAGAAGAAAAGACATTGATACGGGAAGTGATCTACACCTGATTACCTCTGACATTGACTTCAACGTAAGAAATGACATAGAAAGGGAGAAGGGAATGAACAGTTGGAGAGGATTTCGTCATACTTATGGACTAAAGGTAAGGGGTCAAAGAACCCGTACCACTGGCAGAAAAGGTGGAGCGGTAGGAGTTCGCAAAGGTGGTAAGGTATTACCAGCTGGTGCGCCAGCTGAAGGTGCAGCAGCTCCTGCAGCCGCTACAACAGAGAAAGGTGCAGCAGCTCCTGCAGCCGCTACAACAGAGAAAGGTGCAGCAGCTCCTGCAGCTGCAAAGGGCGGAGCTGCGCCAGCCAAGGACTCAAAGCTAGCACCTGCAAAACCCGCTACAGAAAAGAAGGCCAAATAGGTGAAAGTAGATGGGAGATCATCCAAAGAATTCTCGCAAAATGTGGAGAAAACCAAAGCGACCTCTGAATTATGATCTGTTAAATGAAGAGTTGTATGTTCTTGGTACCTATGGACTCAAAAACAAAAGAGAACTTTGGAAAGCACATACCGAACTTTCCAGAATAAGAAACCAAGCAAGATCATTGTTGGCTTTAACGCAAGATGTGCGAAGCAAGAAGGAGCCAACCCTTATGAGATCATTGACAAGAATCGGATTAGTAAAAGAAAATTCTACGTTAGATGATGTTTTAAATCTCAAGGTAACTGATTTGTTGGCACGCAGATTGCAAACTGTCATTCAGAAAAAAGCCAACATTAAGAGTCCATATCTTGCAAGACAGGCAGTAGTACACGGACATGTTATGATAGGAGAAAGAATAGTGAACATTCCATCATATACTGTTACCGTAGAAGAAGAAGAGCAGGTTAGTTTGTCACCAAGTGTTGATCTTGGCAAATCCAAACAACAGCCACCTGTTGAAGAAATAAAGCCTGAGTAGTAAGTAGAAGGAGAGACACACAATTATTATTTATCTGATGGTACATAGATTATCATATGTGTTCAATTATAGGGTATCTTGGCCTTAACCAAGCCGCACCTTTAATAGTGAAGGGATTAAAACGGATGGAATATCGCGGATATGACAGTGTAGGTGTTGCAACGTTTTCAAATAATCAGATTCTTGTAAGAAAAGGCGTAGGCAAAGTAATAGAGGTAAATAAAATAGTACGACTTGACGAACTTTCAGGAACTGTTGGCATAGGTCACACAAGATGGGCTACGCACGGAATGGTCACAGATACAAATGCCCATCCACACCCCTCCAGCACTGGCGAGGTGGCCATCGTACACAATGGAATAATAACAAACCACGAAGAATTGAAAGAGGATCTACAGCAGAAAGGTTACAATTTCAAGAGTCAGACAGACAGCGAAGTAATCGCAAATCTTCTTCAATACCATTACGACAAGACTAGAAACATAAAACAGTCAATGATAAAGACGGTTGCTGATCTAAGAGGAGACTATGCCTTTGTGGCGGTTTTCGAGGATGGCACATTAGCAGCTGCAAGACTGCATGAGCCGCTCATAATTGGAATTGGAAAACAAGGGTATTTCATTTCTAGCGACGTATTGGGATTTGTGGAACATGCAGATGAGGTCATTTACCTAGACAACAGGGAGTTTGTAATTATTAGCGCTACTGGAATTCAAATTTTTGATTTTGATTCAAATCCAGTACAACATCAGATTACCAAGGTATCAAAGGAATTTGCCGACGTATACAAGGGAGAATACGCACACTTCACTCTCAAGGAAATATCAGAACAACCCACTACGATTCTAAATGCCGGAAGCAACACAAAACTTGAGCTTGACTTGGCAACTGATTTTATTCGACATGCGAAGACTCTCTATATCACTGGGAGCGGTACTAGCTATAATGCAGCACTTGTGGCCAAATTTCTTTTTTCAAAATATGCAAAGATCAAGATAGAGCCAATAATATCAAGTGAGGCTCACTTTTCGCCCGATATTTTCGAGCAGCAATCTATTCTGATAGCGTTATCTCAGAGCGGAGAAAGTGCAGATGTTTTAGAGGCAGTAAACATTGCAAAGAAAGCGGGTGCCAAGATCATCTCAATTGTTAATATAATGACATCGTCTCTTGCTCATTTGTCATCAATATCCATAGGATTAGGCTGTGGGCCGGAGATAGGTGTGGCTGCTACAAAGAGCTTTACCGCGCAACTTGCAATATTGTACAAGATGGTGGATAAGATATGCGAAGGAGGTTTAGGGTTTGATCTTACCAAGGTGTCAGAGGCCATAAAGAAGAGTCTTTCTATAGACTCTAAGATTCAGGAAATAGCAAAAAAGCTCAAGAATGTTTCTGACATATATGTACTTGGCAGAGGCATCCATTACCCCATTGCACTAGAGTCGTCACTGAAACTAAAAGAGCTTACATACATACATGCAGAGGGCCTCCCTGGAGGAGAGCTGAAACATGGTCCTCTTGCTCTAATGGATTCCAACACATATGTAATCATGATCAATCCAGACGACGCTACCTATTCTGATACGCTAACAAGCGCACGTGAAATAAAGGCTAGAGGCGCCAAGGTGATTGGAATCTCAGACAAATCAAGTGATGTTTATGACTATTGGGTGGAGATACCGAAAATAGATGAATCCATGTATCCTCTGGTAGAAATAATACCTATCCAACTTTTGGCATATTACGCAGCTGTTGAAAAAGAAACCGATCCTGACTACCCAAGGAATTTGGCAAAGTCGGTAACAGTCAAGTAATTCTTTGATACTCTTTTTCCGTTAACGAAAGGAGTTTTTCTGCATCTATGCCGGTCTTTAGCATGCATGCAATAGAAGCACCCCCAGCCCCTGCACCTTCTTTTACAAATCCTTCTGCATAGGAACGAAGACCGGGGATCTTGGATTGGCCAAGCCTAAGTTTTGCGACAAGTATTGGCATATCAAATATCTGTCTTATTGCATCTACGAGGTTTGCACTCTTGTCGTCGATGACATATGATGTAGTGCCTATTGCCGTGTTTTTACCATCAAACCCAATGTTTTTTGCGAAACACAAGACTGCTGCCATTTGTGTTCCCCCAGCAAGCATCACATTTGTAATCTCAGATGATGTACTAAGAATTCCAGCAACTGTCGGTATCATAGGGTCTCCGAGCTTGGCAGCAATGTCAAAAGGATCCATTGATTGCACCCTTTTCAGGGCTTTGTTTACGATTTCATTTTTGAGATGAAGAGGGTTGTTTGGCATACTACTGCTCACCAGAGCCTTTAAGCCAAGGCCCTCGAGCACTCCAAGTGCTGTTGTTGTGCCTCCCGGAATGCTTTCTCCAATTACAAGGCAATCAGTAGAAGTGCCAAGAAATCTTCCAATTATTCTTCCATATTCTACTGCTTTTCTTATCTCCTCTTGGCTTAACGCATCTTCGTCTGAGATATTTTTTCCGTGCTCTAGATTCATATCTATGAATGGGAGTTTCGGTGCAATCTTACTTCCAGCATTGATTACTATGCTTGGTATACTTGCAGCCTCCAAAGCTGTTTTTGTCAAAAGAGCAGGAGTTGGCTTACCATCGGGAGTCATTGGTATGACAGATATGCTTTTGCAATATCCATAGTGGATAAATTCTGCATCTGCAGGTCCGGTATATTTTATCAAGTCAGGATGTTCTCCTGCAACCGTGATTCCTGGAATTTCCGAGGTTGCTGTATATGATATCACGAGGGAGAAAGCAAATCTCTTTTGTTTCGTTTTATCGATAAAATCTGAGCCTGCTTTTGTGTTTCCCAAGATTTCTATGTCTTGCAAAGACTAATCACTGCTCATAAATTCCAGAAATTCATTTTCTGTACGAGATCGAAGTACAAAATTGGTCTTTTTTTCCCTCCCTACAGTGGAGGTAGGCGAACTGCCATAGTTATGACCAGGATACAGAATCAGGTTGTCATCCATCTTGCGCACTATATCAAACAGACTATGATAAAGCTCTTTGGCACTTCCACCCGGAAGGTCAACTCTGCCACAGTTTCCAACAAACAACGTGTCTCCTGAAAATACCTTGCTGTCTCCAACAAGGCATATACTGTCTTTAGAATGGCCAGGCGTATGAACTACGGTCAGTTCCGAATTGCCGAATCGAATTTTGTCTCCTTCAGATACTGTAAAATCGTTTTTTAGAGTGGATGCTTTATGTTGTAAGATCTTGGCATCTGTTTTCTTTGCTATGGCATCATTGCCAATTGTATGATCAAAGTGGTGGTGAGTATTTATGATGTATTTTACTTTTAGACTGTTTTTCTCAACTATATCCAACACTAGCTCAAGATCCCACGAGGGATCTATAACTACAGCCTCACTTGTCTGTTCATCTTCAAGTATATAGGTGAAGTTTTGCATGTTTCCCACCTCAAGCTGATGTACCTTCAAAGTACTCCCGCCTCAGCTTCTGGTGGAATACCTATTTTTTCAACCAGTATCTTCCCACACAGGTCCATTCTTTTTGGCATTCCTACCTTCATCTTATGGTATGTGATTGTAACATCTGCCCTTACGCATTTATCTGCAACAGTGCCTGAGTCAGGATCTAGTCCAGAGGGAATATCCACCGCCAACTTGAAAGCTTGCGATTTGTTTATCATGTCTATTGCAGCTGAATATGGTTCCCTTATCCTACCTGAGATTCCAGTTCCAAGTATACCATCAACTATTATGTCAGCATTTAGATTAATCTGGCTTGGATCTGATGCAACAACAATATTTACTGAATCCATTTTTTCCAAGATTTTCCAGTTTAAGGTAGCTTCCTCGGTTTTTATTTTATCTGGGTTTCCAAGTAAGATGACTGTAGGTCTACAGTCATGGCCAGCAAGATGTCGTGTAACAACAAAAGCATCACCGCCGTTATTTCCCAATCCTGCAAAGACGACTATTTTTTTATCTTGTAAATTGTCATATTTCTCAACAAGGAATCGCGCTGTTACCGCCCCTGCATTTTCCATCATCAATTTTCGCAAAAATCCCATCTGATGCCCGTTTTCTTCGATCTGCATCATTTGTTTAACTGTGATCTCCACACCTTTTCCACAAATTTATGTCAAATAAGGGCTTTACCAAATTGTTCTACTTGTATAACTGTAGTGCGGGAGAAGGGATTTGAACCCTCGAAATCCTAAGATACTAGCCCCTCAAGCTAGCGCCTTTGACCAGGCTGGGCGACTCCCGCAGTTGCAATACCCATGTATGGTTTTTATAAGCCTTGATTACTTTTTGAGACGTGTTAATCCCTGTCAGATGTTTTACATGTGGGAATTTAATTGCAGACAAATTCAAGGAATATCAAACTCGTGTGAAGAGCGGTGAAGATCCAGCAAAAGTTCTAAATTCCTTCGGATTAAAACGATATTGTTGTAGAACCATGATGTTAACATCAGTCGAAACAATTCATCAGGTAATTCCATTTTACGAAGCAATTAGGAGAAGGGAACAAGAAGTTCAATCCGAGCTAGAGTAGAGAATGGCACGGATTACCTCAGTGAAAGGAAGACTTCTATACAATAGCAGAGGAAGCAAAACAATCGAGGTAGATGTAGTAGCAGATAACCACTACATGGGAAGGGTTTGTGCGCCATCCGGTGCAAGTGTTGGAAAGTACGAAGCAGTAAGTTTTCCTGACAACAAACCTGAAAAAAGTCTTGAGATTTTAAAGTCAAATGAGAAAAAATTTATCAACTTGGATCCTTCTGATCTCAGATCTATTCATGAAACATTAAGAACCATAGATTCAACCTCAGACTACTCAAAAATTGGCGGATCTGTTGCATTTGCTCTTACAATAGCTTCAGCAGAGTGTGCGGCAAAGTCAGAAAAAGTTCCAATGTTTAAATTGCTAACCAGTGATTCTAATCTGAAATTTCCCTTTCCTCTTGGCAATATTTTGGGCGGTGGAGCACATGCAGGTCCTGGCACTCCAGATATTCAAGAGATTCTAATTTGTGCTACTGGCGCAAAAACCATAAGAGACGCTATCGAGACTAATTTTGCAGTTCACAAAGAACTTGGCAAGATGCTGGCAAAAAAAGATCTGACCTTTACAAATGGCAGAGGAGATGAGGGTGCTTGGGCTCCCAAGCTTAACAATGAAGAAGCGTTGGAGATCTCATCGCGTGCATGTGAAGGATTAGGATTCACACTGGGAAAAGAGGTTTCACTTGGTGTAGATTTTGCCTCAACAACACAGTGGGATGAGAAGAAAAAGAAGTATGTTTACGACAGAGCTGGTTTTGAGAACACTTCAGAAGATCAGATAGAGTTTGCTTCAGAGATAATAAAAAAATACAAACTAGCATATGCAGAAGACGCTGTTCATGAAGAAGCCTTTGAAGACATGGCGGTCTTGACTAAGAAATTCCCAAATGTACTCATAGTAGGTGATGATCTATTGGTAACCAATACTGAGATCTTAAAAAAGGCTGCAAAAAAGGATTCGTGCAACGCAGCCATTTTAAAAGTAAACCAAGCGGGAAGTCTCTATGACGCACTTGAATTTGCAAAAGAGGCTTTAAAAAACAACATAAGATTAATTACTTCTCACAGATCTGGTGAATCCTCAGACTCTCACATATCGCATATAGGAATAGCTACCAAATCCAAAATGCTCAAGGTAGGTGTTGTTGGAGGAGAAAGAGTAGCCAAACTAAATGAATTGATACGTATTTCAGAGCATGATTTAATACGTGGAATGTCAGAGATTTAAGAAAACGCTATGAACAAACAAGAAGACGTTGAGCATATGGAAAAGTATGTCCTGTCTACAGGCATCAGGGTAGGAACTCAAGTAAAGACAAAATTCATGATACCGTTTATTACAAAGGCTACAAACGAGGGCCTCTACATCATAGATAGTAAAAAAACTCTCTCACGCATCCAGACTGCAGCTAAATTCATCAACAGAGCAACAATCTCCAAGGTACTCATCTGTTCTGGCAGAGAATATACAAGTACCCCGATTGAGAAGTTCTGCGAGTTGACAGGTGCCACTCCCATGCTTAGAAGATTTATGCCAGGCACTCTTACAAATCCGCTTTTGCCCTATTATATAGAGCCAGAACTTGTTGTCGCCTCAGATCCACAGGTAGATGAACAAGCAATTTTAGAAGCTACAAACGCAGGAATACCAGTTATTGCAATTTCCAATACAGATAATGTCACGTCCAAAGTTGACTTGGTAATACCAGCAAACAATAGAGGCAGAAAGTCTCTTGCAGCAATCTATTGGCTGTTAGCCAGAGAAATATCGATACAGAAAGGTAGTCTCAAGACTGATGAGTCTATGAAGTACGAGATAGACGACTTTGAGACAAAGATAACTGAAGAAGAGCTGGAAGAAGAAAGCGAAAGAATACCTCCTCTTAGGATGAGAAGTCAGAGGCAATAACACGATGCAGATAAGAACACCAGCTGTAGCTGGAATGTTCTATCCAAAAACGCAACAAGAGCTAAAATCAACTATCAAGGATTGTTTCCTGCACAAGTTTGGTCCCGGCAAATTGTATCCTCCCTCAAATGATGAAAAGATAATGGGAGTCATTTGTCCCCATGCAGGATACATGTATTCCGGTCCCATCGCTTCAAATTCCTATTATGCGATATCGTTGCTAAAGCCAGATCTTGTAATAATTGTTGGACCAAATCACTGGGGATTGGGTTGCAATGTGGCTGCAATGAAGGAGGGAATATGGAAGACTCCGCTTGGAGATATCGAGGTTGACGCTAGTGCTGCTCTTGAGATCCACGAGGTCTCAAAGATGATAGAATTGGATTTTTTCTCGCATACAAAAGACCATAGCCTTGAGGTACAGTTACCAATGTTGCAAGAAATCTATTCTCATAAATTTAAGATACTTCCCATAATTTTGATTGACCAGAGCTACAACTCGGCAAAGGAGATAGGAATGGCCATGGCAAAGATATCAAAAAATAAAAAGACGGTAATAATAGGGTCATCTGATTTCACGCATTACGAAGAAAACGAATATGCGCACAGGCAGGACAAGTCTTTGATTGAACCACTATTGCACATGGATGTTGACAAGTTTTATAGAATTTTACAAGAAAACCAAGTAAGCGCCTGCGGATATGGAGCGATGGCTTCTACTATGATAGCCTGCAGAGAACTGGGTGCAACAAAAGGTACATTGGTAAAGTACGCCACCAGTGGAGATGTAACAGGTGAGAAAAGCTCAGTGGTAGGATATGCGTCGATTATTTTTTCATGAAATCCATAGCATCGGCTCCAGGCAAGGTCATTCTTTTTGGAGAACATTTTGTTGTATATGGAGTCAGGGCCATACTTTGCGCCATAGATAAGAGAATCACCGTAACGTCCCAATTACTAGACGAGCGAAAGATACGAGTCAGGTCAGAGATAGGAAATGTGGAGCTTGACCTAGGTTCCTCTTCCAATCTTGAGTCTATAACTAGTTCCATGAAGCCATTTGTACACATAGCAATAGAAATTCTCAAAGAGTTTAACGAAGAGAGGGGCGTTGAGATAGTTCTAGAGTCTGAGATTCCCGCTGGCATAGGACTTGGCTCGTCGTCGGCAGCATGTGTTGCAACAACAGCATCTGTTACCGGTTTATTTGAAAAAAAATCAAATGAAGAGATTCTTAAAAAATCCATCGAGGCAGAACGAATAATATTTGAGGATGCCTCTGGTGCAGATTCATCTGTATCTACGTTTGGCGGATTGGTAGTTTACAGCAAGACTGGACTAAAGAAGATTGATTCAAGAACAAACCTAAGCTTGATAATTGCAAATTCAAAGGAGGTTCACAACACACGGGAGGTCGTTTTAAGAGTAAGAGAGTTCAAAAATAAGAATGAAAAATTATTTTCCGAAATGTGTGAGCAGCTAAGTAGGTTGGTGGAAAACGCACTTGTGTCATTGAAAAAAAATGACTTGCATACTCTTGGTTTGCTGATGTCAAAGAATCAAGAAATTTTAGAGAAGATAAACGTCTCAACAGACAGACTTGATCTGCTTATAAAAAAAGCCTCCCAAACATCCTACGGTTCCAAAATAACTGGAGCAGGAGGAGGCGGTTGCATAATTTCTTTGGTGGATGAATCCAATACTGCAAGAACTCTTGAGAACTTGAAAAAAATCAGCGATTGTTTTGTAGCAAAAATAGACCATGAGGGACTATGTTACTTGTAAAGATCCATTTCCAGCCAAGAGTAAAGGATGGGGGAGACTTTTTAAAACCGACCATATCACTGTTAAAAATCATGATTCTTATCAAACTCGGAGGATCAATAATTACAAACAAGCAAAGACCTCTAACTGCAAATGTACCTGCCATTAGAAGAATTGCCACACAACTAAGAAAGGTAAAGGAACCATACATGATAATTCATGGCGGCGGTTCCTTTGGACATTATTGGTCAGTCAAGTATGACATGCATACCAAACCCCACAAGTACAGCATCAAGGGTGTCTCCGTAGTCAAGAACTCAATGGTAGAATTAAACAAACTGGTCCTTGAGGCATTTCTTCAATCAAATCTCCATCCATATTGTCTACCACCGACAGATTTTATATTTGGAGACAGGCCAATAATTAAAAAAATTCAAGAGATTCCAAAGATTGCCCGCAGTGGCTTGATTCCAATATCATATGGCGATGTCATGTGGTTTGGTAAAAACAAGTTCTACATACTTTCTGGAGACAAAATAATGGGAATGCTGACTAGAGTTCTCAAGCCTCGTCTTGCAGTATTTGTAACAAATGTAGATGGAGTATACTCTGACATGAGAACCAAAAAACTAATTCGTGAAATAACTACTGAGATGCCTACCATCAAAGATGTAAAGATAGATGTGACGGGCGGAATGAATCGCAAGATAAAGGAAGCTGTGTCCATGGCCAAGAATGGAACAGATGTCTTTTTTGTAAACGGAAAGATTCCTCAGAGAATAATAAGCGCAATAAAGGGCAAGGAATTTGAAGGGACATTATTTAGAGGATAACAAATATGGAGTATTTGATTCTGGTAGACAGCAACGACAACCCCATCGGTACTGAGGAAAAGGTAAAGTGCCATCTCCCTCAGGGAAAACTGCACAGGGCATTCACAATTCTGTTATTCAACAAAGAAGGAAAGCTTTTGTTGACGCAAAGGAGTATGAGCAAGATGCTCTGGCCAGGAGATTGGGATGGTACCGTTGCAAGCCATCCAAGACAGTCTGAAACATATGTATCTTCAGCGGAAAGACGGCTTCCTGAAGAACTTGGAATAAGTTGTAAGCTTGATTATTTATTCAAATTTGAATACCATGTTCCATACAAAAACATTGGCTCGGAAAACGAAGTTTGTGGGACCCTAATAGGCATGATAGATAATCCTGAAAAGATAAAACTTGTAGAAGAAGAGATATCTGCAATCAAATGGGTTTCATTTGATGAACTACTCTCAGAAATAGAAAAGTCGCCACAACATTTCTGTCCTTGGATGCTAGTAGCCTTGTACTTTCTTTCCGAATCAAGAGATGCGGTGTTAGAGCCTCACAAAAAAATTCTTAAAATGTGGAACAGAGACGGAATTAAGAATCACCTTGAAGCACCCTTGAAACATCATTTTCCAACCAAACATTGGGAGTTGAAAAAGGAATGTTAGAAAACATTGTAAAGAACACAAAGAAAATCGATTCATTTCTCTTGTCAAGATTAAAGGGAGAACCTTCCAACCTTTACAAGGCTGCAAGCTACCTAATAGAACACGGGGGAAAACGCCTCAGACCCTATCTTGTCCTAAAAAGTTGCGAGCTTGTGGGCGGATCGATAAAGCAGGCAGTTCCAGCAGCGGCTGCAATTGAGATGATACATAATTTTACACTGGTCCATGACGACATAATGGATAACGACGAGGTAAGACATGGTGTACCCACAGTACACATGAAGTTTGGCATTCCAGTTGGAATATTGGCAGGAGACCTCCTTTTTTCAAAGGCCTTTGAAGTTATCTCAGATTCTGGCACGCGAATTCCAAAAGCAGTGAGGCTCTCACTTGTATCAACACTCTCAAAATCATGCTGTGATGTATGCGAGGGTCAAGTACTGGATATAAGCATGGCCCAGTCAAAGATAATTCCTACCGAGTCCCAATATAGAAAGATGATAGAAAAAAAGACCTCGTCTTTATTTGTAGCATCTTGCACAATGGGAGCTATTTCTGCAAATACCACGCAATCAGATGTAAACAGACTTTCCATATACGGCAAGAATCTAGGAATAGCCTTTCAGATAATTGACGATCTGATTGGCATAATTGGAGATCCCAAAATTACAAAAAAACCAGTAGGAAACGATATACGCGAGGGAAAAAAATCCTTGCCAATTCTTATGGCAATAAGGATTGCAAGGGGAAACGAGAAAAAGACAATTCTTAACGCATTTGGCAATTCATCTATATCAAAGAGAGAGGTGGAAAAGGCGGTTGAGGTGATATCAACCCTAGGTATTGAGCAGACAGTTAGAAAGGAGGCTTCATGCCACTTGGATACCGCAAGAAGGTCTATTTCCAGATATGACAACTCTGCGAGAGAAGAACTACTCTCCTTGCTTGATTTTGTAGTAGAGAGGAGTCTATAGTTGGATGATGATGAAGTAAGGAAGATCATACGTGGAATTGCCCTGCTAAATGCCTCTGAGCACGATGGAAAAACAAGAAACGATGCTGTAATTTCAAAGGTAGTAGGCTCTAAACCAGAACTTAGAGAAAGAATCAAGGAAATCATACCTCTAATTTCCGAAGTAATAAACGAAGTAAATTCAATTCCGTTACCAATGCAAAGATCGGAATTAGAATCTAGTTTTCCCGAGTTGCTTGTAGTAAAACCAAAACAAGACAGAACTGGTTTGCCCCCCCTTGAGGGAGCAGAGCATGGAAAGGTGGTCACAAGGTTCCCCCCAGAACCAAACGGATATCCCCACATTGGCCATGCAAAAGCAGCAATAATTGATGAGGAATACGCAAAGATGTATGAAGGAAAGCTCATCTTTAGATTCGATGACACAAACCCAGATAACGAACGGCTAGAATATTATGCTGCAATAAAAGTTGGGCTCGACTGGCTGGGTGTAAAGTATGATCAGATAAAAAACACTTCAGATGACATGGAGCTAATTTACAAAAAAGCGGAAAAGTTCATCCAAGCAGGATATGCATACGTCTGCACTTGTAACAAGGAAACTATAAGTAAAAACAGGCGAGAAATGATTGCTTGCAAATGCAGTTTGGGAGACCTTGCACAAAACATGAAACGTTGGAAGAACATGTTTGAAAAGTTCAAGCGGGGAGAAGCAATTGTAAGATTCCGCGGAGACATGCGTTCAGAAAATACCGTTATGAGGGATCCTACTCTATTGAGAATTATAGATGAGCCACATCCGATTCACAAAAGCAAATACCGTGTCTGGCCCAACTATGATTTTGCTGTAGCAGTTGAGGACAGCATAGATGGAGTAACACATGCATTTAGGACAAAAGAGTATGAACTGCGAAATCAGCTTTACTACGAGATCCTTGACAAGCTCAAGATGAGAAAACCGCAGGTTCTAGAATTTTCCAGATTGGAGTTTGAGGGAATGCCTGTATCTAAGAGAGCGCTGAAACCTCTCGTACAGGACGGCAAGGTTTCTGGCTATGACGACCCTCGGTTACCTACACTTGAAGCAATGCGAAGAAGAGGCATTGTCCCTGAGGCAATAAGGAAGTTCGTGCTTTCTTTGAGTTTCACAAAATCTGACACCTTGGCTCCTTTTGAAACTCTGGAATCTTTTAACAGAAAAATTATTGACCCTATAAGCATACGATTGTTCATAGCTACCAAGCCAGTAAAGCTAACAGTAAAAAACAACAACATGAGAGAGATTGAGATTCCAAATCACCCTCAGAAAGAGATGGGCAAAAGGAAAATCCAACTTGACGGATCTTTTTACATATCAGGCGATGATGCCAAGTCCCTCAAGGTAGGAGACGAGATAAGATTACTTGAATTATACAATATCAAGATCACCAAGCCTGTACCACCTATTGAAGCAGAGATGACAGATGCCAATTTCAAGCCTGAAATTCCAAAAATCCAATGGATTCCTGCACAAAACGCTGTGAAAATAGATGTACTGATTCCAAAAATTCTTTTTGTAAACGATCAATTCAACGAAAATAGCTTGGAAATTCAACAAGCGTTGACCGAGCCTTACTACTTAGAATTAAATGTGGGTACAGAAATCCAGTTCGTAAGATACGGATATTGCAGGAAGGATTCTGCAAATCAAGTGATATACACGCATAAGTGAATAAAATGAAAATTGCCAGATTACTGAAAGAAAATATGGAAACATATGGATTTGTAAACGGAGATAAAGTTCTTACAAGAGAAAACATGACTGCACAAAGCGGAATTCCAATACCGCAGAGTATCAAGGACTTTTTGTTTGATGGATGGTATGACGAAATAAAACCAAAAGCTTCGCAGATGAATTATGGCAGCAAGTTATCCGAATTTAAAATTCTGCCTCCCATTCCAAATCCATCAAAAATAATTTGTCTTGCATTTAACTACAAGGACCATGCAAAGGAACAAAATTTGATTCCTCCAGACGAGCCTGCAATAATAATAAAGCCAAGGTCTACTCTGAATGGCGCAATATCAGACATAATCTGTCCCTCGTTTGTATCAAAACTTGACTATGAGATCGAGCTTGCTCTGATAATTGGAAAAGACTGCAAAAATGCTTCTGAAGAAGAGGCAAAAAAGGCAATATTTGGATATATGATATTAAATGATGCCTCAGCACGAGATATACAGGCCAAGGACAAACAATTTACCCGCGCAAAAGGATTTGACACGTTTGCTCCATGTGGGCCTTGGATAACAAGTTCAGACGAAATAGCAGATCCACAGAATCTCAGGATGGTGACCAAGGTTAATGGTGTCATCAGACAAAATTCTTCTACTTCCAACATGCACCTCAAGGTAAATTCAATAGTTTCCATTTTAAGCAAGGTCATGACATTGGAAAAGGGCGATATAATATCAACTGGTACTCCTGCAGGAGTTATGCTAAACAAACCTGACGCAGTATTTTTGAAAGATGGCGATAAGATAGAAATGGAAATAGAACAACTTGGAAAATTAGAAAACACAGTCAGGTTTGTTTAAAAAAATCATGTTAAATCTACACTGATCACTAAAATTATTAAGAGTTCCAAGATTATCTATTTTATGGGCAAGATAATTGTAGGTAAGACAGCAGACATGCTTCCAGGTAAGATGCAAAAAGTAGCTTCTGATGGAAAGGAAATTCTGGTGGCAAACATAAACGGCAACTTTTATGCGGTAGATGATACTTGTACCCATGCAGGAGCCAGCCTTTCTGAAGGATCTTTGGAAGGCAACACAATAACATGCGGATGGCACGGCGCAAAATTTGATTGTGCTACAGGAAAACTCTCCGCTTTTCCCGCCAAGATAAAGGATTTACGCTCATACAAAGTAGTGGTAGAGTCAGACAACATCTTTTTAGAAGTGTGATGCAAACTTTATAAAATAAGTACAATTAGTTAGCGTGATCCATGATGGCAGAAAAGAAAAATCAAAATGCTGAAACTTTTAATGCAGCAATCACAACACTCGAGGAAGTAGCTGCAAATCCCTCCACACCAAAAAACATCAAGAAAAGTCTTACAGATCTTGTAGTTGAGCTAAAAAAAGCCGAATATTCAGTTTCTGTAAGAGCAGCAAATGCCATAAGCTCCCTTGATGAGATAACACAAGACCCCAACATGCCATCATATGTGAGGGTAACATTGTGGCAAGCAGTATCTACCCTTGAGAGAATAAGGGAATAAATTTAGCACATACCCTCCATTTATTCATGAAAATAGAAGAGTACCTAGGCACTCTGCCCAAATCAATCATGACAGGCGAGGACGTAGAGTTACAAGACGATACTCTTAGGGAAATCTTTGATTTTGCATCTTTGGGAAAAGATGACATTTTTTACCACCTAGGATGTGGCAATGGGCACAGTCTTGTTATTGCATTGGATGAATTTGGTGTAAAAAAAGCCGTTGGAATAGACAATAGCGAAAAAAAAATCTTGTCTGCAAGAAAGGCTCTTGAAGACAAGAATCTTTCAAATTGGGTTTTAAGATGTGAAAATGTTTTGGATTCTGACATGAGCGATGCAACGTTTATCCTCTTTTGGTTCTCAGATTACGAGTTGGTAGAAAAAATGACTAGCAAATTCTCCATGCTAAAGAGAGGTTGCAGAATAGTAACCATATGGGGCCCATTACCAGGCAACCTTCCTGACAAGGTAGAGTTTCCATATATCATGAATACAGTTCCATTTAGGAAAGCAACCGATTTGAAGGAACAAACCATGGCAGTATTTGGGACTGATTGTATAGACTTTGTTACAGCTTGGGAGTTTGCGGAGAGATATTCAAAGGCAATAGCATCCAAGGACGCTGACAATGACAGGTTCTTGACCATATTGCAGACTCTGATGATCTGGATAAATGCAAAGAACCTTGGAATAGCTTGCGGGGATGAGATCCCACTGCCCATAAAGAACTACTTGGGAATACTCAGGACTTATTTTGATATAGAAATGGAACATCTGTTAAATCAAGATGCGTAGAGTCATCTTTTTATTAGTAAACAGAGTATGAATGTGGTGGAAGAAAGAATCAACATCAACATTTCTGCAACAGACTATGAGGCAACAAGCAAGGCAATCATATCTACGTTGAGCAGAGTCGAGCAGATGGTCCACGGAGAAAATGACTTCATAGTAACCGATTCAGAATTTGCATTTGGTTGGCATTTTTACGTTGTTTGTGTCAACATGTCTCTTGTTAGAAAGTTGTCCGAACAAATGGGGCCTGATTTTGAGAGGATAAAAGGCAAGACATTGGAGCACAAATTTTTGAATTGGCTTGACCAAAAGATTCCAAGAGATAACTTTAGGCTAAAATTAGCAATTAAGGAAGAGATGGAATCTACCAAATACGGCATATTCTAGGAGATAACTCAGCTTTTCAGTGCAGGCTTCATGTCAATAAATGATAGAATCTAATTGTATTCTTCATTAGCAGTTTTCTTCAATTAGCAATGAAATCTTGAGGCATGCGGCAAGTAAAAATTTTGTATAACGACTACACATCTAAGTTAAATTCAAAATGTTTGGTTTACGTAGTATTGGGAAATACAAAGTAAAGAAAGATGATTTATTACATTATACAAAACCACAAACACTGGATCGATAGTTAAGTTCTTATTGACAGAAAATTCAGTCCATTCGAGAAATGTCGGACATTGGCTTGGCCGAATATGCTGGCATTGGAGAGGCAGTTGGAATAATTGGTACGTTACTTGTAGTGTTATATTACTCTAGGAAACAGCTAAAAATTCTTTCAACAGATATGGAAACGAAAGTCCTAGATGATGTGAATGAAAGGATGCGCAGAATGGTTGAGATGGTGAGTGAAAAACCAGAGTTACTCACAGTATTGGACAAGAATCAAACTAATCCGAGGGTCGAACTGGTATTCGCATACTATGTTTTGCAAATGTTCTCTTTTGCTTTCCATATGCATAAGAGAGAGTTAATTGGCGACAGCGAGTGGATCGGTTGGATGCGATGGATGATCAGTGCGTTTGAACATGGATCGTTGCGTGAATACTGGCAAAAAGAAATCGAGCCGGATAAATGGTTCGATCCCGACTTTCAAGATTTCATTGATAATGATATAATTAAGTCAGTGGCAGAGGATCCAAATGAGAGCCAAGGAGGGGCCAAGAAAACTCTGGAGGTCTAGTATTGCTTGACAAAAATGCAAGAATCTTGTGGCAAAGACCCTACTTCTTTTAAGCTCTCTTGTGCACTAGCTGCTATGCGGGAGCCATTCCTTGAAACTGAGACCGAGATAAAGTCCAGCCATGCCTCATCTTCATTTGTGCTTCAGTCATGAATTTAGCTGATTCTGTGGCTTCACTATGCCTGAACAAGTTGAGATATAGCCGCTTTGGTAGATTTGCCTGTTCGCACCTATCCTTGATTAATTTTCTTGCAGTAGCATAGGTAAAGGGCCTTCCAAAATAATTTTTCTGGGTGATTACCCACAAGGGAACATCAGGGTTATCTTTGAAAGGATGTACTGCAAGCCATTGTGCAAGATTTGGTGTGGATCTAATTAATCTGATTGGCCTAGCTCCAGTCTTACCATCAACGTGTATAACGGTACCATATTTGTCAAATTTTACATGTTTAATCTTCAAGCTTAGAATTTCCCCTGGACGTGTACCAGCTTCAGAATGGCAGTCTATGAAAGCCCTGTCTCTTGCATTTTCACCACAGGCATGAAGAAGTCTCGCTATATCCGCCTCGGTTACTAGATCTTCACGTACAATCTTGTCTTTTGGTTTTTTAGCCTGATTCCTTTTGTTTCTAATGGATCTCTTACCTCATCTTTTTCTCTGGAACCAAGCTTGAACCACCTAAAGAATATCTTTAGCACTTTTTTGAAATCCCTCGAAGTTTCGGATTCCTGCCCGGATTCTTCGCCGTACCTTTGCATTATTTCGTAAACTAACATATCAATATCTGATTTTGTGACATCAATCCAGTCCTTGTTTATTATCTTGCTCAGGCTAAGGAGAATCTTCAGATGTTTTGATCTAGTGGCTTTGGAAAGCGATTGTGTAACCATAACTTGGTCGTATTTTCTAATCAAATCTGCATTATTCTTTGAAAGTTGAGAATCTACCAATCTAAAGAGCCTCTTGAAAGCTGAATCGTAATTGTAGATCTCGATCTGAGTAGGCTGAAGCCTTTGTTTCATCATGGCTACATGATGAAGGGGGAATTAAACAGGATGGTAAAGGCCCTTGAGGGGAATCGAACCCCTGTCCGGGGATCCACAGTCCCCTATACTCGCCACTGTACTACAAGGGCCACATAAAATCAGGTCCTTTTCAATCCTGTATTAATCTTAACTAAATCTTATTGCGGCTATGGCACGTTTTGAGTGAATGGTAACAAATGTACAATGAAGATGATTTACGGGTTTATGATTCCTCTTCCAATTATTTTTCCCTGTTTTAGCATTGTCAATGCTTCCGTCGCTTGGTTTAGTTTGAATTTGTTTGAAATGACTGGTTTTATGATACCACGTTCTGCTAGAGACACCAGTTCTATCATATCAGTCATTGAACCTGTATAGGAACCGATTAGTTTGTATGCTCTTGTAGGCATGATGACGAGGTTTAACTGCAATGCGCCTCCAAATAATCCGACAAGGACTACACGTGCCCTTCGTCGAAGTATCTGCATGTCTGTTTCAACAGTCTTGCTTGCATTAACAAAGTCTATCACTGCCTCTGCTCCAAGATTTCCTGTCAGTTCCATTACGGCTTTTACAGGGTCTTCACTTTTTGAATTGACTGTAAGGTCGGCGCCGTTTTCCTTTGCAATCTTTAACTTATTATCATCAACATCCATCGCTATTATTCTGGCTCCAGTAATTGCCTTTGCCAACTGCATGCCCATCAGACCTAGCCCACCTGTTCCCACTATCACTACAGTATCATTAGGCTTCAATTGCGCATTCTTGACTGCACCATATGCTGTCAGGGCGGAGCATGACAGCGGGGCACTAACATCAGTACTTAGATTTTGCAGTTTTGCAAGATATCTGTAACTTGGAACCAAGACATATTCTGCATAACCTCCATCATTGTAAACTCCAAGGGATCTGGGCTTGTCGCATAGATTTTCTTCGCCTACTCTGCATGCAGGACACAGTCCCTCCCCAATCCATGGGAACACGAGAACTTTCTCATTTTTTACAAATCCTTCCACTTCCTCTCCCATACTCTCCACCACGCCTGCAACTTCATGGCCAGGGGTTAGAGGATATTTTACGCCACGATCAGTAGTCTTCATTATCTGGCCGCCAGGACCCTCATATCCCCCATCCCAAAGATGGATATCGCTATGACAAACCCCAGCAGACTCGACTTTTATGAGCACTTGGGATGCCTTGGGTTTCGGGGTTTCAAGATTTTGAATTTCAAGAGGTTCCTTTATTTTGACTATTCTTGCGGCCTGCATAGTTGAGCCTACCAAGATGCAATATAAGATAGTTTTTGTGGGTCATGCGCCTGTATGTAGTGGAACCTAAAAATCACATCAGATCTTGTTCCATAATTAAAAAAATTAAAAATCCACAGACGTTAAACCCTCAAATATTCTATAGTTGATAATTATCCTTAAGTTTATTACTACCAGAAAAAATACTTGCAGATATGAAATTTAGAATGTGGTATGTCTCAATGGGAATCACAGCAGCAGTGATATTCTATAGTATGCTCTACCTGGGACAAATACTCTGTGTTCCAATGGAAAATGCGCCATGTGTTTCCATGCTAAATTCTACGTAGGTTTAATTAAAACCAAGAAGAAGATTTTGCATGAGCTGCTCTGGTGAGACCATCGAAGCAGAAAACGAGTTCATCCAGATAAGGCCAATGGCTTTAAACCAACTCAAAAAAGCAAAGTATGGAGTAGCCGATCATGGCACAGTAGAGCTATGCCATTGGACGAAGAAATCGTTTCGAAACGAAGGAGATTGTTACAAGCACAAGTTTTACGGCATATCGACACATAGGTGCATGGAGTTCTCACCTGCCGGCATGTTTTGTGAAAATAGATGCGTCTATTGTTGGCGTCCGATGGAGTTTTACAGTGCAATGAAGATGCCTGCTGAAAAAGTTGCTCCCCCTGAGGTTATTCTTTCAAAATTGATGGAGGAACGTGAAAGGCTGATAATGGGTCATTATGGTGATGCTAAAAGCGACAAAAAGAGGATTGACGAATCGCTTCTTCCAAGCCATTATGCAATATCGCTTTCTGGAGAACCCACCATGTACCCGCAACTTCCAGAATTGATAAAGTATATCAAACAACTTCCCACCACAAAATCCGTGTTCTTAGTTACAAATGGGCAAGAACCAGAAATGCTTGAAAGGCTACTAGATGAGGATGCTTTGCCAACTCAGTTGTATCTTTCAGCTAATGCTCCAAATGAAGAGGTGTTTCAGCTTGTCAATAGGCCAAAATACAGGGATGCTTGGCAGAGATGGAATACTAGTCTTGACATATTATCAAAGCTTGACAATACTAGGTCTGTCCTTCGTGTCACCCTCATTAGAGGATATAACGAGAACGACCAATTAATTCCACAATATGCGGAGATGATAAATCGAGGAAATGTACATTTTATAGAAATAAAATCTTACATGCATGTAGGTCGTTCAATCAACAGACTGGAATATGGAGACATGCTTGACATGTCAGAGGTAAGACACTTTTCAAGCGAGTTGGAAAAGCAAAGTAGTATCTATTCAATGATGGATGAGAGCGAGGTTTCAAGAATTGTTGTGTTACAGAACAAAAAACGATTCATCGACCGATGGATATCTGCTTATGCAGATACCAATGGGCGAATTTTTTTAGCGCAAGATACCTGTGCGAAATCAGATTCTTGTTCTTTAGCTGTGAGTACGTCAGAGTTTCTCCGTGGGGGATAAAAATTGGATCAAATCCCCATCTTTTGCCCTGTAATTTAGTAGATATTTTCCCCTTTACGTTGCCATCAAAGATCATGACATCCCCCTTTTTTCCACTGTATGCAATAATTGATCTAAATTCGGCACTTCGCTGCCTTGACAATAGCTTGAGAATCCCTTTGTTTCCTATCGTATCAAACACAAATGATGAATATGGGCCTGGGAACCCCATGAGTACTTTGATAAATAATCCATCGTCTTCCACAATAACCGGTTTTGAACAAAGAAGATAGGCCTGACTTACTTTGTGAACAGCGATTTCCTCCAAGCTTTTTGCTTGAATCTCCTCAAGGTTGCATCTAAAAAACTTGAGTGAGATTCCAAATTCTGACAAGACCAACCGTGCTTCTTCAAACTTGTTTTGATTTGACGATGCAAAATAGAGACTAGACAACGTTTGCGTACCTTCCCCTTTTCTCTATTACTGCTACCTGTGAGATAACACGTTCCTTCCGCTGGCTTCCCACTATTTTTCCATAACCCCTCAAAAATGATGACCAAGCTTTGCTTACTATATCCACGTGTGCACTGTTTAGCACCTCTTTGAATAGCCTGAGATCTATGGCGTGGTCCTCTATTCGTTCTGTTCTTTGAGCAAGCCCAAAGTCCAAAATTACAAGTTTGTTGTGTGAAAGTATAAAGTTCGATGTAGTAAGATCGCCGTGTATCACGTTGTTTTTGTGTAGGGCACCCACCATCTTTCCAATTTTGTCACAGTTTTTTATTATCATTTTATTTGGTAGATCTCTAACCAGCTTGCCCTCCACAGACTGTAGATATATCTTAAAGTTCTTTTGGTCTACAAAATAGACAAGTGGTGTACTAATACCAAATGCCTTTACATCGGAGATCATTGTTGCCTCCCTAACTGTTCTTAGTGCACGAATCCTATTGTCAAGAGTCTCGTTGCGGTAATCCTTTCTCTTTCTGATTTTTAGAATGGATTTTTTGCCATTCCATTTTGTCAAATATATGTCAGCCTCTGCCCCCTTCTTTACTAGTTTCAACAGTATTGCAAATATTTCCACTCATAATTTAAGTTACAATTATAACATAGGGTAGGAAAGAAAGCACAGTGCTACCAAACGAAAAAAAGATCATGCAAGAAGACTGTTCCGAGGACAAGATTGGCCCTGGAATTCTTACTCTTACAAACATGAGGGTTGCTTTTGATAAGACAGAGGGCAGAATAGTTGATTTTACAAAAAAATTTGGTGATACTGTTATGGAGGCAAGACTCAATCAGATAGTCGAAGCGGCCAAAGAGGGCAGGTTTATCAAGAAACTTAGAATTACAGTCAAGACAGACGAAGGAGAAAAGACTTTCAAGTTTGGGGTATTTAACAACGGCAAGTGGGAAAAAACAATCCGCGAAGTAATGTCAAACTACAAAGATCAATAGTTTATCTCCACAGAATCTATTCTCCACGATTGTCTTACAAACGTATTTTCTAGCTTGATACCATCCTTTTTTGATGACTCTAGAAGTCCCACCCAAGAGATCTGGGAGCCACAGTCTCCAGCATATTCTTTTGGAGAGACAAAGAATTTGCAGTTATGCCTTTTGCATATGCTTTGAAGTATTTCTGAGAGCCTCATGTTGGCAGCCACACCGCCAACAATTAGAAATTCCTTCTTGCCTGTAAAGGACAGCGCTCTTTCCACGGCTTCGCCTATCATAGAAAAAGCGGTTTCTTGTAGCGAAAAACATGCAGACTCTAGTCCTTTTGGCATTATCCTTTTTGTCGCGGAAAAAAGACCTGAGAAGGAGACATCATTTCCTTTCACTACATATGGTAGCGGCTCGTAGTTTGATGACCTTGATGCAAGATCTTCTATCTTTGAGCCACATGGCGAGGCAAAACCTGCATGTCTTCCAATCTGGTCTAAAAGTTGTCCAAGCGTAATATCTAGTGTCTCACCAAACACTCGCCACTTTTTGCCTAGAAATGCAAGAATCATGGTATGACCGCCTGATACAAGCAGAACAAGAGGATCTTTTGCTCCTGTGAGCATCTTACCTAGTTCAATATGACCAAGTGCGTGGTTTACCGGATAGATTGGAAGGTCATAATATGACGCAAGAGACCTTGCTACAACAGCACCAATTCTAAGACATGGTCCAAGGCCTGGACCTGCCGCGTATGAGACCATATCAAGATCAGAAATTTTTACATTCGCTTTCTCGATACATTCTGAGAGCACTTGAGGAGAGTTTTCAGCATGGTGCCTTGATGCTTCCCTTGGGTGTATTCCCTCTCCCTCAGGCGGCTTGTAGATCTTTCTAACATCGGAGAGAATCTTGCCAGTTTTTCCCTTTTTCTCAATAATGGCACATGAAAATGTGTGGGCAGTGCTTTCTATTCCAAGACATAGCATTCTCTATCCCCTGCTTAGAGTTGACATTATTTTTATCACGTCACCGTTTTTTAATTGATGCTCTGCACCAACCCGTTGTTTCGTCTTTGCATCAACTGCATGCAGGAATCCTTTTGCAAGATCTTCATGGACTGTCCTTGCCAAGTCTTTGGCAGTAGAACCTGGCAGAAGCAGTCTTGCATCTGGCAAGACCTCACCGTTTTTGTTTGATAGTTTTGATTCGTCTTCTACCGGGAAGACCACAATCAGCTTTAACAGATCGAAACATGCAGAATCTAAAATCTCCTGAATTCCAGTACCACCAATCTTTTCCATCACCTTGTGAGCAAGGTTTAGTGCATTTTGTTGTTGCGGATTGAGATTTACTCCTTCCTTAATCCTGAAATCTTTGTCACCTGGAAAATAGTCGATAAGGCCTGCTTTTGCAGCCTTTCTTAGCAATAATTCAGTCTCTGCACTGCAGGTAACTGTATTGTGTATTTTTTTCAGTTCATTTACAATATTAAGATCATAGCATAGATCAGCTTTATTGGCAGCAATTATGAGTGGTTTAGTTCTCTTCCTTAGTTCTCTTACAAATGAAAGTATGTCATTTTCACTCCATTCCAGTGGTTTTTTTGTCTGCAAGTTCAGGTGATGTAATACCACTTCAACGTCATATTCTGCTATCCCAAGTCCACTAAACCGCAGGGTTATTGCCTGAATAATTTTGCCGCTCTTGCTTTCTAATTCTCGCGTTAACTTTGGCCATTCTCTATAGAGTATCTGCTTCATCCATTGATCAAACTCTTCTTCTACAAACTTTACATCCTCAAGTGGATCATGTGTTCCGGGAGGGACTGGCTGACCTTGTATATCAGTTGAACCTGATGCATCCACAACATGAATCAGTACTTCAGCCTGTCTTGCATCATCAAGAAACTTATTCCCAAGTCCCTTTCCCTCGTGAGCACCCGGGACAAGACCTGCTATGTCTATTAGCTTTACAGGAATGTACCGTATACCCTTTATACAAAGCTGATGAACGTGATTTATGCCAAAATGTTTGCATGCACAGTCAGCCTTGACATAGGCAATACCAACATTTGGCTCAATAGTAGTAAACGGATAATTTCCAATCTGAGCGGTGGTCTGGGTTGCTGCAGAAAAGAATGTCGACTTGCCAACATTTGTCTTGCCCAATAACCCAATCTGCATGCAGCTTCAGTCTCAATGTTGCTCTTATTAGTATTGAGGAATGAATAAGAGAACCCAAGGGCTGTTGTTGGAACATGATTAAAACTGAGCAGGGTAATCAATGGACATACGATAAACTGAGGTTTGTTGCTAGAAGTGTTTAATTAAATTCCGATTTCATCTCCTTCATTGAAGATAATAACAGGAAATCCTGGAACAGGCAAACATACAATTGCAAGGATAGTTGCAAAAAGGCTAGATCTTGAACTGATTGACATAAACCAAGTTGCTATATCTGAAGGAATAGCGAAGAAAGGCGTGCAGGCACTAGATGTAGATGTCAAGAAGCTAAAGAGGATCCTTGCCAAAAAGACTAAAAAGAACACATTGCTTGTTGGACACCTAGCACCATATCTGATATCAAGGAACAAGGTGGATGTCGCAGTGGTATTGAGACGAAG
The DNA here is from genome assembly GCA_964567715.1 of uncultured Nitrosopumilaceae archaeon. Taxonomy (GTDB): domain Archaea; phylum Thermoproteota; class Nitrososphaeria; order Nitrososphaerales; family Nitrosopumilaceae; genus Nitrosotalea. The sequence goes on from CAZMNT010000011.1 coordinate 43,866, forward strand.
CCCCTACAGCCTAGAGCAAGTATACAAGAAAAGAGGCTATACCAAGAAAAAATCAATCGAGAATTTAGGCTCCGAGATTTTGGGAATAACGTATTATGATACCATGAAAAGTATTGGAGCAAAAAAGACTTTGCAGTTTGACACCACCAACAAACCCGTTGCATCTACGGCAAAGAGAATAGAGTCTCTTTTTGTCAAAGGCACGGCAAGAGAGGACAGGATAGATTGGTTGAGAACGATTTCAAAGAAAAGAGAACTAAAGCGATTTTTCCCTTACTAGGTTCAAATTACCTTGAATAAAATCAAGGTATGAATTGTTTGAGATAAAAAAATCTGATCTTGCAGGAAGGATTGGAGTTCTGCATACAAACCATGGTAGGGTTGAGACACCTGCATATGTGCCAGTCATTCATCCCGTCAGACAATCAATTCCTGCCAAGAAGATAAGAGAGATGGGTTTTGATCTTGTCATTACAAATGCCTACATTACGCTAAAACAATGTGGCGATGGCGCGATAAAAAAAGGAATTCACAGTATAATCGATTATGACGGTGCAATCATGACCGATTCCGGCGGATACCAAGTCTTGGAATATGGAGACATTGATACAGACTACAAGAAAATGGCAGAATTTGAAAGAAGAATTGCAACAGACATTGCCATACCGCTTGACAGACCTACAGGTTTTGGACTTGCAAAGAAAAAAGCAACGAATTATGTCAACCACACATTAAAGGTCTCAAAAGAAACTTTAGAGGCAAGAGACAACAATGGTCAGATCTGGATTGGACCAATTCAAGGGAGTGAGTACTCTGATCTGGTTAGAAAGTCTACAAGAGAACTTGTAAAGTATGGTTTTCAGATGTTAGCATTAGGAAGCCCTGTTGAATTTATGGAGTCATATGAATACGGGCTTCTGGCAAAGATGATAATCACTGCAAAAAAAGAGATGGCTGACTCTATCCCTCTTCACCTCTTTGGGGCAGGTCACCCCCTCACAATTCCCTTGGCAGTAGCACTAGGATGCGATACCTTTGACTCGGCATCATACATGCTGTACGCCAAGCATGAAAGGTACATTACAGAGGATGGCACTGCACATCTTGGCGAGATGTCATACTTTTCTTGCACGTGCGAGGTATGCAGCAGGCTCAAACCAAAAGAGATCCTATCACTTCCAAGAGAGGAAAAGACAAACAAACTTGCACTGCACAATCTCTACTCTATCAAATCAGAGGTAGATAGGGTCAAGGAAGCAATTCACGAAGGATGTTTATGGGAATATGTAATTAAAAAAGCTAGGGCACACCCAAAACTCTTTGAAACCATATCAGTGCTTACCTCAAATACCCAGTTTCTTACCACAGGCACACCTAGGTTCAAGGAAAATGCAATCTTTTTGTTTTCAAAAGAAGACCAATACAGACCCGAGGTGGCTAGATTCCATAACATCGTCCGTAATTTCAAGACAAACAAAAAGAATCTGGTAATCATTCCAGATGGTGGGATACGTCCCTTCTACTTATCACCAGAATACCGCAGATTAAAAAAGAAATTTATAAGCATTTTAAACGATACGCAATTCTGCCAGTACAATCCATATCTTGGAATAATACCTCTTGAACTTTCAGACATTTACCCTGCGGCCCATTATGTGGTGGCAAATTCTCAACACAGTAAAGAAGTATTTACTGAATTTTCCACTACATGTAATATCTTTCTCAAACAGAACAAGTTCAAGACAATTCATGTAACAAATGATGATTTTCTAAAGTATCATCTCAAGGCAACCAAAAAGAAAGTAAGGTTCTTCAATTTTAGAAGTCAGGTCGCTAGGCAAACCAAAAAATTCCAAAAATCCAAAAATCAGAAATAAGAAAAAGACCAAAACTCAATTTTTACGAAAACTAAACAAAACACGACCTTTGAAAGTTAATTTGCATTAGTAGATAATTTAAAAAATAATAAAAAATGGAAGAACGTCTTCGCTTAAAGTGCGGCGTCTTCTGCCCAGCCTTTTACGAAGATACCATTCTTATGGAGAGGAACTGGCTGACCAGGTGTGTAAGTCATTGGTCTCATCCAGAAGATTGCCTTTGTTGGGCAAACGCCGATGCATGCACCGTCTGAGATGCATCTCTCTGGGTAGAAAACGAATGCTTTACCTCTCTTCCAGCCTTCAACAGGCTTTACACGAAGAACGTCTGGGCCAAGAGAAGTACAGATCTCTACGCATAGCGCACAGCCTATACATCTTTGTTCATCGACGTCCGGAAGTATTGCTATTGGCATTTCTGAATTTGATCATTCACCGTTTGCTATTTAAACTATCTGCAAAATTCATAACAGAGTTATAGAATTATTTTGAAAAAGTAAAATAAAAGAAAAACAAAAAGAAAGTATAAGTTGAAATTTTTACTTCTTTGTTTGGCGCATTGCCTCAATCTGGCCTGAAGTTACCCAGTCGAGCAATTCTGCCGATGTAGGATTTAGATCGCCTTTTTGATTCATCATATTATGAACCCAAATCCAGTTTATCTGATTCAATAATGGTTTGTTTCCCTCATCGCCTCTTCGGACTTTGTCTCGAAGATCTTTTGGGATAGTACTCCACCATTGTTCAAAGGTTCTACCCATGTTCAGATCATTTTTGGTTGATATAATTAAGTCTTTTGTAAATTAAACGGATGATATAACAGGTTAGCGTTTCAAACGCTAAACGTTTAAAGGTACTCTGAAAAGATTTTCAATTCTTGCAGGTTAAAGTTCTAGGCGCGGCAAAAGAAGTGGGCCGATCTGCCTTTCAAGTCAATTGCGATGGAGTAAGTTTTCTGTTGGACTATGGCGTAGAGTTGGGAAAGGAGCCTACCTACCCCCTCCAGGTGACTCCCCAAGAGATTAATGCTGCAATCATAACCCATGCCCATTTAGACCACTCAGGTTACATGCCATCGCTTTTTGTTCATGGAAGTACTGATGTTTATGCGACACCTCCAACTTTTGATCTTTCAAGACTGTTGATAGAGGACATGATAAGGCTCGAGAAAAGTAACCTACCCTATGACTTGTCCGAGGTTGGCAAGATGATGTTGCATTCAAAAGAGGTTGGATACAGGGAGAGGATAATCCGCGGAAATGCCTCCTTTGAGCTCAGAGAGTCTGGCCATGTGCTTGGCGGTGCCTCCGTCCTTGTAGAATCACAAAATAAAAAATTGTTTTATACAGGAGACATCAATCCCAATGGCTCTCGTATGTTAAGGGAGGCAGACCTTGACTTTGGTGAGATTGACTTGATTATTACAGAAAGTACCTATTCACAGACAGACCAGATGCCGCGCGCTGAAGCGGAAGAAAAATTCATTGAGTTTGCATATGAGGTATTGGATAGAAAAGGTTCACTTTTTGTGCCAGCTTTTTCTGTCGAAAGATCACAAGAGATAGCAGTGGTGCTAAAAAATGCCAAGTTTAAGCATAAAGTTGTAATGGATGGAATGGCTATTAAAGTAAATGAAATCATGCTAAGACATCCAGAATACCTAAGAGATGCAAAGGTTTTTGCAGATTCTGTCAATCATGCAGTTTGGGTCAGAGGGGAAAGCGAAAGAAAGAAAATGCTAAGCGAACCTGCTGTAATAATTTCACCTGCAGGAATGTTAGTTGGCGGTTCTGCCGTGTTTTACTTGCAAAATCTTTCACTGGACAAAAAAAATGGTATAGCATTGGTTTCATACCAAGGGGAAGGAACTCCTGGAAGAAAACTTTTGGAAACAGGCAAAGTAAACATACGAGGAAAGGAATTCAAGGCAGAGTCTGAAGTAAGGCAGTTTGAATTTTCAGGTCATGCAGACAGAACATCGCTGTTTGAGATGATGAAAAGGATCAAAGGAAATCCCAAAGTTCTAACAATACACGGTGACAACGAGTCATGTACAAAGTTTGCAGAGGAGATACATGAAAAAATTGGGTTTGATGCACATGCCCCTAACGTAGGCGAAGTAGTAACTGTATGACATGCAGAGATTAGCTACAACCAATCTGGATTTTACAATAAATAGCGGCCAAGTATTTCTTTGGGATAAGGCAGGGGATACATGGTACGGCATTAATGGAGATGATTTGGTGGTTGTAAGAGAACCCTTCCAAGTAATTTCATCCAAAAGGCAGGCCTACCATTTTTTTAGGTCGGATGACAACCTTTCGATGATATTATCTCATATCAGTAAGGACAGTCTTGTGGGCAGGGCTGTAAAACAATTTCCTGGGTTGAGACTGATGAGACAGGATCCCTTCCAGTGTTACATCTCTTTCATATGCTCATCTAATACCTCAATACAAAACATCAGAAATATGCTGAAAAAACTTTGTGCCAAATTTGGAAATAAAATAGAATTTGAAAAACGCCAGTTTTTCACTTTCCCTAGACCTGACAGATTGGCAGATGCCACAAGCAAAGAATTGCTTTCATGTGGCCTTGGATTTAGGGCAAAATACGTCAAGGATGCTGCAAAGGCAATAGATTCCGGAAAAATAAATTTTGAGCATTTGAAAAGAGAAAGATATGAATCGTCTCTTGAAACTCTAAAGACGGTACAAGGAATTGGAAATAAAATAGCTGACTGTATACTTTTGTTTTCACTTGACAAGCTAGAATCTTTTCCAATAGATAGATGGACAGAGAGGGTTTTACAAAAATATTATCCAAAAATATTTGATATTGTTGGAATAAAGACTTTGACTGGAAAAAAATACATTCACCTACATGAAAAAATTGTGGAATATTTTGGTCCTTATGCAGGATACTCGCAACAGTTTCTTTTCAAATTAGAAAGAGATCTTAATAAAAAAAATTGGTTGTAAGGACCTTGGTATAGATACTAATTTATTCACAGCCATCTGCAAATCCCGATTCAGAGAGTGGCGACAAGCGAGGAAGCTGAGCAACTCATCCCGACTGGTTGGATATTTGTTGGCGTTCTGCCAAATGGCAAGGTCGTCTTACAGATAAATAACCGTCAGTTAGAGGGCACTTGGGCCTGTAGCTCAGCATGGATAGAGTGCTGGACTTCTAATCCAGTGGTCAAGGGATCGAAGCCCTTCGGGCCCGGTGTTTTTTTGACCCAAAATTTGGACCATGTCCTAGCATATTTGGGTAAGAAAGACAGACAACAAGACAGCTGTAATAGCAAAGGACAAGGCTATTTTTGATGCGCCTGTATACAGGGAAAAGGAACATATTTGTCGAAATCGTATTGGGGTTACAGACGAATACGAGTCAGTAATTGTCTGCTAGGGACCTTTTTATGCACTCGGATGATATCTTTTACACCTGCCCGTGCCTGATTCACGAACAAGACCGAGTTTTCCATCTTCTGCATATAGTTTCGGTAAGATCTGTCAATAACTTTGTCTCATTGTTCTAGTACATTCATCGTAATCTCCAGACGCCATTATCCTGCTCTTTTTGAGTCTCATAAATTTTTCACTAATGTTCTCTTGAAAATCAATTTGTAAGATTTCCTGGTCTGTACTTACCTAGCAAAAGCGAATTTCCAACAACCGTGGCAGAGCTTATTGCCATGGCACCTGCCGCAAGAAATGGCAAATAGCTATACATCCCTG
>CAZMNT010000012.1:0-48126 GCA_964567715.1 uncultured Nitrosopumilaceae archaeon
TTCCTTTTAAATCTAGAACCTTTTTTAGCTGTCAAAAAGATTCAAAGATTTGACCCTCTATCTGTACAAGTGTTGGATACAATGATTAAAAATTTCAAGCAACTTGCTACAAGCCATGAGAAAAAATTGGCATTATCGATAATCGAGAGGGGGCTTGAGGCCTCTCTGCCTCAGCAAGCATTGAAAAGAATTGTCAAGAAAAGACACCTACAACTTGGGCGCAAAAGGATATCACTTAAAAAATATGAAAATGTTTATCTTGTAGCCATCGGAAAGTCAGCTGACCTGATGGCAAGAGTGGTAATCTCTACCACCTGTATCAATGGAGGAATCGTGGTAATCCCAAATACCACAAATTCTGTAATAAATTCAAAAAAATTTACCATTCTGCGCTCCGCTCATCCAATTCCTACTAAAAAAAGTGTTATTGCTGCAAGAAGGATCTCTGCGTTTCTCAGGTCTTGCGACAGGACAGATCTTGTCATATTTCTAATCTCTGGAGGCGCGTCATCTCTTGTTGCACTGCCTGACGGTATATCGCTACGAGATAAACAATATGTCACCAATAAGCTGCTAAAGTCTGGCGCCTCCATACACGAGATCAACTGTATACGAAAACACCTATCCAAGATCAAGGGCGGACGCCTTGTTGAATATGTGGGATGTAACGCAGTATCCCTTGTAATGTCCGATGTGATAGGAGACGATCTCTCAGTTGTTGCATCAGGGATAACATATTGTGACAGGACTACCTTTCTTGACGCAAAAAAAGTTCTACTAAAATACAACCTGAAAAACCAAATACCAAAGTCTGTCTGGAACCGGATAATTCTTGGAACACGGGGTGTGATACCTGAAACTCCAAAAAAGCCAAAGATCGAAAATTATATCATATCATCCAACAAGGACTGTATTGATGTCATGAAGTGGCATGCAAGAAAGCTAGGACTTGCAACAAAGACGCTCTGGCCAATAAGTGGAGATGTAAGAACTGCATCTGCCAAGATCTCAAAGAACTTTCCACTGAAAAAACACTCGTGCCTTATTTTTGGTGGAGAGACAACAGTTACAGTAAAAGGCAAAGGCATGGGAGGCAGAAACCAGGAACTGGTTTTGAATCTGCTAAAAAAACTTCATGCTCATAAAGAAAAGATGGTTGCAGTGTCATCTGGAACTGACGGAATTGACGGAAACACACCTGTTGCAGGCGCAATTGTGGATCACACCATGCCAACAAGACAGATCAAGAGGTATCTTGACAAAAACAATTCGTATTGTTATTTTAAAAAATACGGCGGAGCAGTTTTCACAGGGCCTACCCACACCAATCTGATGGATGTTGGATTGATCTTACGCAAGTAAACCTGTTGCCTTGTTTTTGCTTGGCTCAATTAACTGGTACTTGACTGCAAGCTTTCTCTGATCTATTATCTGTAAAATGAATCTGGTTCGTTAGCTTACAAATGGATCATTTTGCAATTTGTTTTCTACAAGGTTTTCAAACATGGATTTGAGATCAAGCATGACATTTACGATATCTCCTTTTTTATTATGAATCTGCCAATTCCCCAAAAAATTCCGACATGCAGTGCAACATACTTTGATTGTTCAATTGATATCTTTTCGTAATAATCTTCGATGTGGGTCCTCACTTGATCTACTCTTGCATCGTTTGTCTCAATTGTCCATGAGATCTTTTTCTTGTCTCCATCAAAATAGTATGTGTGGTCCAATGTCAATCAAAAAGGCGTTGATTGTCTATATATTTTGAATATATGACTGAATAACAAAAACAAAAACTTGTTGTCGTGCTAGAAGCCAACTCATTTTTCACAAACATGGTAGACGAGCTGGTAGAGTTCTCACAGTATGATCCAGAGCTTGCCGAGGGTCTAAAATGGATAGACCATGAGGCTCAGAAACGCGGGATAACTTTCTATGAGATGGTCTTCCATGTTCTTCACAGGTATGACATAGACGCACGTGCAAAGGACTGGCTTGCTAGAAGAAATTGAGTCAATTTTTTCGTATAATGAAATACCAAATATTCTTTAATGTTATATAAAATGTAACTTTGGCATGACAAAGAAATTTGCAAAAGCCCCAAAGAAACTCTTTGACAAGTTTTCAACTTATTTTCCATACTCTACTGTGGATCTTGTGATACTACAAAATGACTCTGTGCTCTTGGCAAAAAGGACTATATTGCCTTACAAAAACAAGTGGAATCTTCCAGGTGGCGTTGTCTTCAAGACAGAAAAATTGTCTGATGCTGCAAGGCGGGTTGCAAAAGAGGAGCTCAATCTGGTTGTAAAACTTGAAGGCTTTGTTGGCGTATGTGAGAATCCGGCATACTCAAGACATGATATCTCGCATGTCTTTCTTGCATCCATTTTACGAGGAAATATTGTAAGGGATTTTCAGAGCAGTGAAGCAAAATTCTTCAAAAATGCACCGCACAACATGGTCCCATACCAGAAAAAGATACTTTGTGATGCCAAGGTATTCACCCAAGAAAGAAGATCAGTGCAAAGCTGAGCAAATGTCACCAAAAATATCTGGGTTATACTGGCCAGCATAAAGTTTGACGCTATTATTGCGGGGAATAAACTTGCAAATTACCTGGGGAATAAGAAAGTAGGCCACGACGTATACGCCTATGAGCAGGCACCCGATCAGGATTATGATGCCCCATGGTACCTTCATGGCTTGGCAGTGCTTGCACCTGTATAATAATCCTTTAATTAATTTTCGATTTGCCTGTCAGTCAGGCATTATCCTTTTTTCAATTGGCACATACTCGCAGCCTGAGGGACCACAATACTTGCCAACGTAAACTGCCTTTGGCCTGTACAACATCGGCTTTGGCTGCGCTTCTGCAAATCTCTCCTCAATTACATGTGCTGTCCATCCAGCAGCTCTTGAGATTGCAAATATTGGCGTGTTAAGGTCCATGGGTATTCCTAGCATGTAATATGTTGAGGCGCTGTACAGGTCTACATTTGGAAAAATGTCAGAGCCTTTTACTTTTTTCATCTCTTCTTCTGTTATGTCCTCTACTTTTTTCGTGATCTTATACCAAGGTTGTCCTGTCTTTTCAGATAGCCTGCGGGAGAGCTCCCGCAATACCTCAGCTCTTGGGTCAAAGGTCTTGTATACTGCATGGCCCATTCCCATTATTCTTCCACCTTTTGCAAGTTTCTCTTTTATCCACGGCTCTACTCTGTCCTCTGTTTGAATCTCAAGTAACATCTTCATTACTTGAAAATTTGCCCCTCCGTGCAGTTCCCCACTTAGTGCACCTATTGCAGCACTTACAGCTGCATACATATGTGCTCGGGTTGATGCAACCTCCCTTGCAGCAAAGGTCGATGCGTTAAAGCTATGCTCTGCATGCAATATCAAACAAATGTCAAAAATTCTGGCAATCTCAGAGTCAGGCTCTTTTCCTGTTAACATGTAAAGAAAGTTTCCAGCATGGCCAAGTTTCATTGAGGGCACAATGATCTCCTTTCCATTCCTGATTCTCTCCCAGTATGCAATGATTATTGGAATCTTTGAGATAAGATCGATTGCTCGGTTGTAATTGGTGTGTCTGTCGTCACCTTTTTCCTTGTCATATGCAGCAAGCTCAGAGACACCTGACTGGATGATGTCCATTGGGTTTGCAGTCTTGGGAAAGTTTTTGAGGTTTTTTTCTACATTCTCAGGTATGTTTCGTGCCTCAATCAACTTGGTTGAAAAATCACTTAAAACAGACGCGGTAGGAAGATCATCGTTGAGCAAAAGACATGCGGTCTCTTCAAAGTTGGACTTCTTTACCAAGTCTAAGATGTCGTATCCTCTATAGATGAGTTTGCCATTGATGCCGTCTATTGCACAAATCTTTGTATCTGCCACTTCGATGTTTCGAAGGCCTATGTTCTTTGTTTGCACCAATAATATTGCAAAAAATACGTATTAAATTATTACTGTGCAAAAATGGGTTAAAAATTAAGCACTAGGTCTAATCTAACAACTCTAGAGCATATAGCGAAATTTTCAATGAACTGTATGAAATGGCCCAGTTGGAAGAAGACTTCATAAAACTAGTAGACAGCTTTGTAGTTGAGACCACTAACCCAAAAATTTTAGAAGAGATATCTCATCTTGACAGGGAATCAAGACTTCTTGGAATCTCGTTTTATGATATGTACTGTGTGATATTGCAGGACGGTGTAAAACACAAGGCCCTAGTCTCAGAATTTAAGACCTACATGAATCTGAAAAAACCTGCAACTTTTGCAGTCTAGATCAAATTACATAAAGCGGCGTTTTTGATTTAAATGAGGGGTGTTCTGCCTTGTTAGTTCTATGGCAAGAACAAAAGTTGTTTGCATCTCACACAAAGAGGATCTAGATGGCATAGGTGCGGCATCTCTTATCAGGCAGGCCTTTGGTGGCGACACAAGGCTTGTTGATTATCCCGGCCTTATGACAGAGCTTGAACTGCTACGCAACGACGAATCTCTCAAGACTGTATACATATGCGATTTGGGACTGAGCAAGACAAACCAAGACCAATTCGTAGAATTATTAAAAGACCTTAGAACGAAGCGCATCTCGATTACCTACGTAGACCATCATGACTTGGATGATATGGTAAAGAAGAAGATCCAGTCTCTCAAAGTTAAACTGATTCATACAGTCAACGAATGTACGACAGTCCAAGTTTACAATGCCTTTAAACCAAAATTAAACGACCACAGCTCGCTGATTGCAGCATGTGCGGCAGTTGCTGATTACATGGAAGACAGGGAGATTGGCTCAAAACTGCTTCAAAGGTTTGACAGGCAGTTTATCTTGCTTGAGGCAACCGTTCTTACCTTTACAATTGTTAGTCACCAAAAGGACAACGAATATCTCTTGTATCTTATGGAAGAGCTCAGCCAATCAAAGTATCCTCATGAAATTCCAAACACCTTTGAGTTTGCCCGCATCCAGGCAGAGAGAATCTCAGGCGTCATTCAAAAGGTCAAAGAAAACATGAAGAAGATGAAAAACTTGGCATACATGGAAGTCACAGATTCTGGCGCAAGCATGGTGGTCAATTTTGTCCTGGGGCTTTCAGGAAAAGAAGTTGGCGTCTCATACAAGTACAGAGTGGAAAAGGGAATTTATGCAGTATCGATTCGAGGTGCCAAGTCATGCAAACTGCATCTTGGCAGGATTGTAAACCAGCTGGCGACCGATCTTGGTGGTTCCGGAGGAGGACACGACAAGGCATGTGGTGCAGTCATACCAAAAGAGAAAATTTCTCAGTTCCTTAAAAAATTCAATTCTAAGCTTGACTGATTTCGGCCACCACGTCTATCTCTACTGTTGAATTTAACGGAAGGCTTGCAACCCCAACTGTAATTCTAGAGTGCTTGCCCCTCTCGCCAAATATCTCCAAGAGTAGGTCTGAGGCAGAATTGATGACTTTGGGCTGCTCAAAAAAATCACTTGCACTGTTTACAAAGCCAGACACCCTGACAATTTTTGAGACCCTGTCAAGAGTTCCAATCTCTGACTTGAGCTGTGCCAAGGCGTTTATGATGCAAAGTCTAGCAGCCTTTTGAGCTGTATCTATTGATACGTCTGTCGTCACCTTTCCTTGGAACTCTACTTTTCCATCCTTGACTGGAATCTGTCCTGAGATAAATACCAAGTTACCAGTTCTGACAGTGGGAATGTAAGAGCCTGCAGGTTTTGGAGGAACGGGAAGTGTGATGTTCAACGAAGAGAGCCTTTCATCAATCATGGTCATTTGCTTATTTTGCAAATCTTTTAACTTTATGTTCATATATATGAGAAAAGGAGTTTGGTTGTGGAAAAGTCGCACAGCAACAAGATGAAAAAAGATCTTGATATTATACAATCAAAGCTTAACGCGCTGGAGGCCTCATCTGACGATAGGTATCAGAGGTCCATGATAAGTGCGCTAAAGGGACTTGCCGAAAATCAAAAACATATGGTGGAAGAGTTTGACCACTTGAAAAAGGCAATAGATCTGCTAACACTTCAGATCTTTAAAGTGGAAAAAAGACTTGATTCCAAACAATAAAGCTGTAAAATCAACAAATTTAGTGACTTGTGTAATTTGTTAATAAAAGAATAAATTCAGCACCTATTTTTTGGACAACAAATGGCTGCAAGCAACCCGTCTGATAACACAAAACCAGTTGTAAAGGACAAGAACCCCCATAATTATAGAAAAGTGGGTTATTCTATGATAGTAATCTCTGTATCTCTTGTGATAATAGGCCTGCTTACTTGGGCAATAGGTGACAAATATTATTATTCAACAAATATCATGGCCTTGCAGGAGGTAGATACCATGACCCCAAAGTCAGGCTATGCCATAATCGTGTTTGACGTATCACAGCCAGTTGGTTCAAAATTGAAGATGCTTGACCAAGCAGATACGCTGGATGGGGCACAAGCGCTACAGACTCAAGAGGCAAAGCAAAATGCTGGAAACTCAATCCAAGTACTACTCTTTAACAGCTCCAAAGATTATAATCTGAATTTAATGTCAGATGCAGAGGTCTTTCTCAAGACTGCACTGACGGGATATAATGTCGTACTCTTTGACGGCTCGCTTGCAGTTGGCCAAAAACTCACACTTGGAAAGCATTTTGAATTGCTTGAAAACGCCACGGCATACCAAAAACAACAAGAAGACAACCTGAAGGGAACGCCTACCAAAGTCTTGATATTCACGCCTGACTTTAGAGCCAATCTAAAGATGGTTACAGGCTCTGATGTGCCTGTAGAATACTATGCGTCATTGGAAAACAACATGACTGCTTTGGCACAACCAAATGCACAACAAGCACAAAACCAAACTGCGGCAGTTTCAGCAAATCAATCAACTAGTAGCAATCAAACAACTACAAACATGACTGAAACAACCAACATGACTGAAAATGCAAACGTGACTGAAAATATATCAAGTAAGAACCAAACTCCTGAATTGCCACAAGCAAACCTTGGCACAACAACTACACAAGGTCCGACCACCGTAATAATTCCCAAGGGTGCAAGTGCAACACAAGGCACCTGTGATACAACAGACTGTTACGATCCGCAGGTCATTGCTATAAATGTTGGAGATAGGGTAACGTGGACAAATGCTGACACTGTTGGCCATACTGCAACAAGCGGCAAGGTGACAGACAACGACACAGGCACTGTATTTGATAGCAGCTTGATAAACACAGGCAAGTCCTGGACAAGTCCGCCTTTTACCGCTGCTGGGACATACGACTATTTCTGCCAGGTGCACCCATGGATGACAGGACAGGTGGTTGTAGGATCTGCAGGTTCTAATCCACCAAGTAACGGAACTCAAACAACAGTCAACCTAAATGAAAGCATGAGCGTAAACGCAACAAGCAAGTAAGAGACTAGATTAGTTCCTCGTCTATTTCATCGATAGGATAAAGATATTGCTTGCAAGAACAGGTTGGCACTAAACATCTGCCTACCTTTAGAACTGAAAGGCTTTTTGTCGAAGGTTCGTGTGCTGCATCAGTGTGATGACAGCGCTTGCAATTCATATTTGAAAGAATTTTTACAAGTATTTATTATTTGAAAAAGATATCAACTGAAGAAAGGTAAAAGAAACAAATACTCTTTTTCAACTCTATACAATGTGGAACCAAACAAACTAGCTTTGGAATCAAGTCCGTATCTTTTGCAGCATGCGTACAACCCTGTCAGGTGGTATCCATGGGGGGACGAGGCGCTAAAGAAAGCAAAAGATGAGAACAAGCCAATATTTCTAAGTGTGGGGTACAGCGCGTGTCACTGGTGCCATGTTATGGCGCACGAGTCTTTTGAAAACGAGGAGATTGCGCGGGTAATGAACGAGAACTTTGTCAATATCAAGGTGGATAGAGAAGAAAGACCTGACATTGATGACATTTACCAAAAGGTGTGTCAGCTAAATACAGGAAGCGGAGGCTGGCCACTGAGTGTCTTTCTAACGCCTGACCAGAGGCCATTTTATGTCGGAACATATTTTCCACCACTTGACAGCTATGGAAGGCCCGGTTTTGGAAGCGTTGTAAGGCAGCTTGCACAAGCGTGGAAGGAAAAACCCAAGGATGTAGAAGCAGCTGCAGAAAACTTTGTCAACTCCTTGCAGAGGACTGAATCAATCACTTTGCCATCCAAATTGGAAAAGTCGATTCTTGATGAGGCAGCCGTGAATCTTTTGACACTTGGTGATCCGATAAACGGAGGATTTGGACATGCTCCAAAATTTCCAAATGCGGCAAACCTGTCGTTTATGTTGCGCTATTCAAAACTTTCTGGAATATCAAAGTTCCAGGAATTTGTGCTCAAAACGCTGACCAAGATGGCAAATGGCGGAATATATGATCAGGTTGGCGGCGGCTTCCACAGATATGCAACCGACTCGAGGTGGCTTGTGCCGCACTTTGAAAAGATGTTGTACGATAATGCATTGATGCCAGTTGTCTACGCAGAGGCATACCAGATAACAAAGGACGCAAAATATCTTGAGGTTATAAAACAGACACTTCGATACATCCTAAAAGAGATGACCTCGCCTGAAGGGGGGTTCTATTCTGCCCAGGATGCAGACTCGGAAGGCAAAGAAGGTAAGTATTACGTCTGGAAAAAAAGCGAGATTACAAAATTGCTTGGAAGCGATTCTGATGTTTTTTGTTTATACTATGATGTAACCGATGGAGGAAACTTTGAGGGGCATACCATACTAAACAACTCGATTAACCTGTCCACAGTTGCATTTCATATTGGCAAGACCGAATCAGAGGTAAGAGACATCTTGGACCTATGCAGGACTAGACTGCTAGAAGAAAGGAAGAAGCGCGTACCGCCAAGCAGGGATGAGAAGATCCTTGTGAGCTGGAACAGCCTTATGATATCGGGATTTCTGCGTGGATATCGCGTCACACAAGATGAAGATTTTCTTATTGCTGCGGAAAAGTGCATCAGGTTCATCGAACAAAAAATGGTAAAAGACGGGGAGCTTCTGCATACTTACAAGGACGGGCATACAAAGTTGCGTGCGTATCTTGATGACTATGCTTATTTTATAAACGCCCTTTTAGACTATTTTGAGGTCAAGCCGTCAAAAAAATATCTTGACCTTGCAACGTACTATGCAACATATCTTCTGGAGCATTTCTGGGATGAGAACGAGAAATCCTTCTTTTTTACTGCAGACAATCATGAAAAACTGATAATCCGAACAAAGAACATCTACGACCTGTCTCTTCCCTCTGGAAACTCTGTTGTAGCAGGTGCCATGCTGCGGCTGTATCACATAAAGCAGGACAGTAAGTATCTCGATGCCTCATTGAAGGTGATGGAGTCGCTTTCAGCAATGGCTGCAGAAAACCCGTTTGGATTTGGCCAGCTGCTAAATGTAATCTACATGTATCTAAAAAAGCCAACCGAGATAACCATGATAAACTATGCAAACAGGGAACTGTGCCTGTATCTTGAAAAAAAGTTCTTACCAGAATCGATACTTGTTGGCATCAAAAACAAGGAGGCACTAAAGGAGCTTCAAGGATTGCCGTTTTTTGCAGGAAAGGAGTTTGTCGATAATAAAACTCAGGTGTATGTATGCAAGGACTTTGCATGTTCGTTACCTCTTGAGACAATCAACGATGTTGAGAAACTGCTCTAAATTTTCTTGATGTTGATCTCAAGTCTCTGTCCCACTTGGGGACTGCCCATCCTCTCGTATCTTCGCTTTGGCATGGTGATTGTGATTGCAGTCTGGGCATAGCTCTTGATTGCAATGGTGGGCTGGGCCTGCAGTATAGCCTCTAAAAACGGCAGTATCTGGTCCCTTAATTCAGGATCCAATTTTTTGTTGATTGCCTCAAGCATGAGCTGCTTTTGTGAGACAGGTTCTGTCTGGACATCCTCTACCAATGACAACTGTACTGTCTGTCCATTGTCGACCAGCTGCTGAACCATATACTGTACAACTTCGGACATCCCTTGTGGTTCATAGCATTAGGATTTATCTGTAGTGCCAAGCTCGAATATGATCAGAAGCGCCGTCCTATCACAAAATGTAATTTACCGTTGATTATCAAGTATGAATAGGCTGGAATTTTCTGTTACATTGAACCGGTTCACAAAACCTGCGGTGACTTCGAGCACATATTTTGTATCCTGCCTTCCACCGTCGTAAACCAGGCACGGCATGTTCTCAGCACAGAGCGGCAGGTCTTTTTCTATATGTATGACATATCCGTTGCTGTCAAACCATATGATGTCTAGAGGGAATTGCATGTCCTTCATCCACATGGCAACTGTCTGCGGTTCTCTAAAGACAAAGATCATGCCTTGGTTGTATGGCAGCGGTTGTTGAAACTGTAGTCCCTCTGTCATCCTGTCCGGTGTATCGGCAACTTGAACATCAAGTGTAATATCATCAATCTTAATCTTGCCTCTTGGAAAGTTGTTTTCAAGTGTGTTAGAATCTTGTACTGCGCTATTGTTCTTGCCAGGACCGAGTTTGATTTCATCATTGATGATAAGATATTGTATGTTAGACATGAATTCATAG
Source organism: uncultured Nitrosopumilaceae archaeon (assembly GCA_964567715.1). Classification (GTDB taxonomy): domain Archaea; phylum Thermoproteota; class Nitrososphaeria; order Nitrososphaerales; family Nitrosopumilaceae; genus Nitrosotalea. The sequence continues at coordinate 10,604 of CAZMNT010000012.1, forward strand.
TCAGATATCTTGTTACCCGTCCACCATTTGGCAACTTGCTTGACCCATGAGGGAAGGGGCTTTTGCAATACATAGTTTGCATATTCGTGAGGAAGAGGCATGATGTTGTTTGCAATGATGTATCGTATTCCTAAAATGAACTGTGAATCGCCAAGCCTTCCGTCTGCCCACAACGCTGTGTTGTTTTTGACCCATACTGGCATGAGTTGAATAGGTTCATCAGGTGATTGTGAACCAGAGGTACTGTTACGTGCAGGTTGGGCAAATACTGTGTGGATCTGTCCCTGTTGCATGCTGAAGTCAACATATGATATCATCATTGAAAGTGCTATAAAACACAAGCAGACAAGGCGGTTCAACTCCGCTATCTTTCTTGCTGACATATTAAAAAGCTCGAATCGCATGTGGACAAAGGGCCTCATACTTCGGCATCAAGAATGCTTCGCTTTATCTGCGCAGCTCTTTTTTTGACAATCTGAGTAAACTCTTGAATGTCTTCAAGGGATGGTTTTTGCTGCTGGTTTGTATACAACTGGATAAACGCAGAGTAGATGGAACCTATGATGATTCCAAAGGCAACATCAGCCGAGTCTCCTACCACATCAGAATATGATTTAGCCATCTGTTTGTAGGATGCAGCCTCACTTGTGTAATAGTCCACAAGGCTGTCAATAAAACTGCGAGTAGTTGCCGAAATCACGAACTAGAGTTGTCCCTTATTCTTTATAATGTTTAGTTATATCAGATAAATTTGCGTCTGATATCAGAACTGGTAAACAAAATGTCTGATTTTAGAGTAATTGCAAAGATAATTTGACCCCGTTTCTTTTGTAGAAAAACAACAGACAACCATACATGCCAATTGAGATTAACAGAATCAACCGAGAATGCCCGCAGTGCAAAAACTCTACCATATTTAACACTGGCAAGGGTTATTTTTGCGGCAAGTGCCTCAATACAATCGCAATATCCTAATCAGACAGTTGTATTATTGAAAATATCATGTGGAGGCTAGAGCGTGAAACTCATTATTATAAAATATATGATGAGCGGAAAAACATAGCGGGGTATTTTGCCCCCGAGTACGGAGAGATTTATCCTGAGGAAAAGGCAGACGAGATAATAGAACAGATGCACAAAAGGCACGAGAAGATAAAGAGCGGCTATCTGATGATACCGATGGTAAAGTTTGGAATCTTTGTTGAAGGACAAGAGATGGACTTGGCCTATGTAACAAAGCAGGTAGACGACGTAAAAACGAGGCTGTCATACTGGGCAGACTTTCTCTCTGGCAACAGCATGAATCAATACAAGGTAATGGTATCGCACACAGATCATGACATGCTTAGCATAACTTTGCATCTTGTGTTTTCAACATCTATTCCACTTGAAAAGAACGCATTGCAAGACGAGGTCGTAAAGATACTTGACCCACTTCAGGCAATTGGATTATTGTGAGCTGCCTGTCTTGGCATTGTTGTAAGACCGTAAAGCGTTCATCTCATACTGGAAAGACTCTTGCAGCTTCTGGTCTGATTTTGCCCTTGTTGCATTGTCACCTGTCTCCACCCACTGTTTTAGAAGATCATCGCTTTCTATCTGGGTTTCAGTTGACAACCTGAAGAGCTTCAGCGAGGCAGCAAAAGGTTCAGGGGGGCTCAAATCGTCATATTTAGTTAGAATATCTCGCATTTTTACAAGGTGTACGTCGGTTATGTTTAACATCTGGTCCTTTGATATCTGACCCTTTTCGTACATTGTGAGATTGGCATCAAAACTTGCAGTCTCATTGCGTAATCCCGATTGGATCAGTGCAAGGTTGTCGCCAAACCTCTGACCATTCAAATTTGCCAGATCCAAATTATAATTGATGGCAACGACAGCCGCTATTATTGCAGCACCTGCGATGATTGCAATCTGTAGCTTCTTTTTTTGGTTTGGCGCCTGCGCCTTTACTTTCTTCACAAGCCGACTAGGCAGGAGTCTGGAATAAATTGTTTGTTAAGCTATGCTATCTCAATCGATATAGTTTCCTTCTGCGTCGGTTTTGAGCTCGATGATCTGTATGCTGCCGCTGATGTACGAGTCGTTTCTTACTGTTCTAACACGTCCCACATCAAGATGATATGGCCATACGTTTACCACCACAGTTCCAATCTTTACATCAGAAGGTGCGTCCGTTATTACGATATCTTCTTTTTTTATGCCGTAATCCGTTAGTTTCTTGATGCAGTGATCAAGCAACTGCTGTGGAAGGCCGTGGTTTATGGCCCACACAGTTCCCTCATACTCTATTTTTTCCAACTGATTACCACCAAGTCAGCGTTTTTTTAAAGCTATCTGCATCAAAGATTACCTAGTATCTGCCACCTTTAGCGTCATGGTGCTCTCCACCCTCGATATGTTTCTAATCTTGTGAGATACTGCGCGATCAAATTCCTCTGACGTTGGTGCTTGTATCTCTGCCACGACATCATATGCTCCAAATGTTATGTGGGCATCCTTGACCTGAGGCAGGATCTTGAGTTCTTCAACCACATATTCTTCTGCACCTATATCGCAATTTATCAGAACAAACCCCTTTTCCATATGAATTCTCAATTCTCTAACTTACTTAACTTTGTCTATTTTATTACTAGTTTTGGGAATTGAAAATTGCAATTGTGTACAGGCGCAATTTTTCTGTAATTTTTTGGCACGTGGAAAAACAGTAGAAACATCCCAAACAATAAGACATGGACGATTTATTAAAAAACGAAATCAATTGCCTATCCTCAATAAACTAATCCGATTCAAGTTTTCTGTAAGTTATAAGACAAGCCAATGGAGGGATTTGGACCCTCGACCTTCTGCTTACAAGGCAGATGCTCTAGCCAGGCTGAGCTACATTGGCATTAGGTTAAGGCATTTGGAGGGTGGTTTAAAATGTTATTACGACAAAATGCATCAAGGATTTGTTATCTGAAGACTGAGATCCATGAGCTGCATTGTATCAGAAATTCATTGTCAGGACACTAAGGCAACTCCAAACACTAAAAGAAACGACTAATTATGATATGAATTCAAACCATAAAGTGAAAAAAGAAAATTTTGACGAGATAAAAGTTGACAGGTCTCTTCTTGCTGAGAAGAGAAATTATTTTCTGGGCAATGTCATCTTGCATGATATCTCAAAAAACATTGGAGCCAAGGACCAAAAGGTATACTATGCTGGATTTAAAAACGGTGCAAGAACCAAACTTCACTATCATGAGGGAGGCCAGATTCTAGTGGTTACACAGGGCAAAGGCAAGCTTGTCTTGTACAAGAAAGCAAATTTGCATGCAGGGTATCTCAAGATAGTGCAGCAAAGCAGCCATGCACTGAAGAAAGGCGACATAGTATTCATACCAAAAAACACATTGCACTGGCACGGCGCATCCAAAGGCAAAAACTTTGGGCATGTTGCATTTAACGGGTTTTCATCAAAAGAAAAAGAAGCCAAGACGTTTTGGTACGACTCTGATTTCAAATCTCGCGCAGTATTGCTACAATAGATATCATTTTACGACGCAGATGTTATCAGAACAGTCCAAGGAAAGACTATCCTGCCATCCTTGATGTATCTCGATGAGTTCTGCTCTGACTCTTTCCTGATGGATGACACTATGTTGCTTCCCATGCTCTCAATTCTGGATCTTATCGCGTTTGCGGTGGAATGTATATAATCCTCCCAATACTCATCAAAGGTACCTGCTTCATAGCTGAAGACATGTCTTGTTGTTGTGATATCCGTAAATCCTGCACCTCCAAGTTCGCGTTCCAAGTCTGAAGGATTTCCAAACCTGTGAACCGTAGGCGCGCCCTTTGGCCTTATATCTGGAATGTATTTCAGGATGGGTTTCATTATAGAACTAAAGTATGGGACCTCGTCAGCAGTGCCGTGAACTGCTATGACTAGCTTTCCCTTTCTGCTTAGCATCTTTTTTGCAGTGGCAAGTACATGACCCACATTTGGAAAAAACATTAACCCATACTGACACAGTATCTTGTCAAATATAATGCGAAACCCCATCTTTTCTGCATCCATCTCAAAAAAGTGGGCATTGTTCGAGTTTACAAATTTCTTTGCTATGGATAGTGCAGTCCTTGAAAGATCTACTCCAACCAACATTCCTTCTCTGCCAAGGTGACGAATTACTTGGTGTGAGACCGCACCTGTTCCGCATGCGATATCAAGAACCCTGTCAGCAGAGTTAATCTCTGCTATTCGCACAAGCTCAGAGGTGGACTTGAATGGACCAACATGAGCATTTGCCCAGTTGTCGTGATACTGTGGTGCAACGGTATTCCAGTTGGTCTTTGAGTTCAGTTTATACTCTACAGGATCAAAAATTGGCATCGATTCTTTGCTCAAGGCTTAAATTTATTATATTTTGTACCGATTTTATGCCTTCTTTTCTTGTTAGCGTTACAATTGAAAACAAGCCTGAGATAGTTGACCCGGAGGGTGATACCATCCTCAACGATCTCATACTAAAGGACAAGAAGACTAGTGTCAAGAAGATAAGGTCTGCCAAGATGTTACGATTTCATATAGAGGCAAAGAACAAGGAACTGGCAGAAAAGCAAGTCATGGACTTGTGCAACGAGTTTAGAATCTACAATCCGCTTGTAAGCAAGGTATCAGTTGAAACTAGAAGCATCTAGCCGTTCTTGACAACCTTTCTGTTAAGTGCGGTGACATCATCTAGGGCTCCGTCTATGAGAAGCTTGCTTCGGAGGTATCTTGCAAGGTCGGTCTCAGTTATGATTCCTACAAGCTTGCCGTTGTCCAAAACAAGGAGCCTTCGTATGTTCTTGTTTGTCATCCTCTGTACAGCGTCCTCAATTGGAGTCATTGGCTCAACCCATCTGAAATTTGGGGACATTATCTCAGAGAGAGGCACCTCTGAGCTCTTTCTGTCAGTTGTTGAAACCTTGCGTACCAGGTCCCTTTCGGTAACAAGTCCTATCGGGTTGCCGTCCTTTACTACTACAAGTGAGCTTATACTCTTTTCAGTCATGAGTAGTGCTACGTCCTTTGCGGTCTTATCATGCTCTATAGTGATAACATTGTTGACCATGATATCACGAACTAGGCCCATAGCCAGTACCAAAGAGTATTAGAATAAAAACGATTTGCTCAATTGTTCTAAAAATAATACTTGTTACAAAAGCAGACGATCAAATCTAACACAGATAAAAAACAAGTTTGCAGTTACTTGCTTAGTGTACGCTCTTTTTAATTATACAATTGTGGAAATATGACATAAAAGACTGTGGAACAGACTTTTCCTACCAAAAATGTCACCGCAGTTTCCTTCTAAATATTTCAATGATATATCCAATACAGTTATGCAGAAAATGTATCTGAACGCCAGTTCCTCTTTTGCCGCTCAATTGCAATCATTGCTTTTGTCAGCAAGAGTCCTGTGATGAATCCTCCAACATGTGCCATAAACGCAATTGAGAGCAAGGTAAAAGATCCGATGAAGACATACAACACCTGTATTGCAAGCCAATAGTATCCGCGTATGTCTCCAAGTGCTGCCGATACGCCGAGTATTCCAGAGATTGCCCCTGACGCCCCAATTAAGACGGTATCCCCGTTTGAGAGAATATAGGACGCCACAACTCCATGAAGTAACCCGCCTCCAAGTCCTGCAACAACATAAAGCAGTATGAATCTGGGAACTCCCATCGATCTCTCGGCAAATCCTCCCATGTAAATGAGTGCAAGCAGGTTAAATGAGATGTGTGCAATGTTTTCATGTACAAACATCGATGTAAACAATCGCAAGATGCTGTCTAACAGAAACGAGCTGCCAGAGTGGAATAGTTCGTTTGGAATAAATCCATATTGTGTTATGATATCATGTTGGGTATTGCTTACCATTCCGTATGCAAAGATTAGCGCATTGATAACCACTAAGGTAATGGTGACAGGCGGAGGATGTCCCAGTCTCAACATGAGATGTTGAAGTTGCTGGTGGGATAATAAACGGTTTAGATGTTTTATCAGGAATATGTATGGCAGATTATACTGGACTGTGATATCGTTATATCGTAAATGCGATCAGAATTTTGTCAAGATTGTTCTGTATCAACCGCGATTCGATTTAATATCTCCTGAAAGTAAGGGTATCTGTGAGGGTTGCAGTAATAGTTTTCCCAGGAAGCAATTGCGATCGAGACATGCACCATGTCTTGACAGATGTATTCAAGCTGGATTCACAACTGGTCTGGCATACTGACGAGTTACCAAAAAACATTGACGCAATAGTGCTGCCTGGAGGGTTCTCTTATGGGGACAGGCTGAGGGCAGGCGTGATAGCCGCACATAGTCCTGTTATATCACAAGTAAAGAAGGTGGCAGAAAAGGGCATGCCTATTTTGGGTGTCTGCAACGGCTTTCAAATACTGACCGAGGCAGGGCTCTTGCCTGGCGCGCTTTTGAAAAACACGTCACTGAGTTACATCTGCAAGTGGATAGAGATAATTGTAAAGAACAACAAGACTCCGTTTACAAACAAGTTCAAGCTAAACCAGAGGATACCTATTGCGATTGCAAACGGCGAAGGACGCTACTATGTAGATAAAGAGACACTGCATCTTCTAAAGAAGAACAACCAGATTGTTTTCACTTATGGCGAGAACTTCAACGGAGCTACAATGAAGATAGCTGGCGTTTGCAACAAAGAAGGAAATGTGGTAGGAATGATGCCACATCCAGAAAGGTCAGCTGAACAGATTCTCAATCCAAAGAATGCTAAACCCGCATCGATGATCTTTGAATCACTGCTCAACACACTGGGTGTTATTGCATGAGTCTTACTCCGCAAGAGTTTGACTATCTTGAAAAGAAAATAGGGCGAAAACCAAATCCTGTAGAGCTGCAAATAGTTGCAGCAGAGTGGTCTGAGCACTGCTCCTACAAGTCATCAAAGAAATACCTCAAAACGCTTCCACGGGAGGGAAAGCAGGTCATCTCAGGACCCGGATATGATTCAGGAATACTTGATGTTGGAGACGGCTATGTTGTTACCATACATATCGAGAGCCACAACCACCCATCTGCAATCGAGCCATATGGTGGGGCTGCAACAGGGGTCGGCGGTGTAATACGTGATATCCTGTCTGCAGGAACAAGACCAATTGCAATCTTGGATGGACTCCGTTTTGGCAACATTGAAAAAGATACTCATGCCAGATGGCTCTTCAAAAACGCTGTGAGGGGAATAGCTGATTATGGCAACTGTCTTGGAATCCCAACCGTTGGTGGAGAGATAGAGTTTGATAGGTGTTTTACAAATTATGCGCTAGTTGACGTTGCCTCTGTTGGATTTGGAAAGAAAGAGAGGCTAATACAAAACAGGGCGGACAGAGGAGACTATGTGGTATTAATTGGAGGCTCTACAGGAAGAGATGGAATTGGGGGCTCGCAGTTTGCGTCAGACAAACTCGAGTCAGAGAACCGCTCTGCTGTCCAAATCCCAGACCCATTTATTGAAAAACTAGTAATAGAGGTAATCTTGGAGGCTAGAAACCAACAATGTATCAAGGCCATGAAAGATCTGGGAGGGGGAGGACTCTCGTGTGCAATCTCTGAAACATCAGACACACTCTCAATTGGAATCGAGCTTGACTTGTCGATGGTACACAAAAGAGAGCAGGACATGTCTCCGACTGAGCTGATGATCTCTGAATCACAGGAAAGGATGCTTGTGATAACATCGCCTCAGAAACTAGAGACACTTAAAGGGATATGTACCAAGTTTCACGTTCCGTTTTCTGTTATAGGAAGAGTAACTGACGATAACATGATGCAAATAAGGTCTGCAAAGGAGATGGTGGCAAAGCTGTCAAGCAGTGTAGTTGCAAACGCTCCACTTCTTGACAGGCCTGCTATCCTGCCAAAATATCTTTCAACCATAGCGTCAATCAAAAAGCCCAAAATCCCTCATCTCTCAAAGACGCTTCTAAAGATGCTTGCAAACCCAAACATTGCAAGCAAGCAGTGGGTGTATACTCAGTATGACCATGAAGTTGGTATCAGAACTGTAATCAAGCCTGGCCAAGATGCTTCTGTTTTAAGGCTTGACAACGGCAAGTTTCTCTCAATTAAGATTGATGGCAACTCAAAACACTGCTACGTAAACCCAAGACAGGGAGTGATGGGGTGCTTTGATGAGGCGTGCAGAAATATAGTCTGCACTGGGGCAACCCCGATTGGAATGGTCGACCACCTCCAGTTTGGAAATCCAGAAGACCCAGAGATCTTTTGGACATTCAAAGAGTCAGTTGAAGGCATAACAGAGTATGCAAAATATTTCCAGATTCCATGTGTGGGTGGCAAGGTAAGCCTGTACAACGAGACCGACAACGGTCCAATCAAACCTACGCCATTGATTGGAGTGCTGGGACTAATTGAGGACAAGCCGCTCATCCCGACAAAAGCACAAAGAAATGATCTTCTTGTTCTTGTAGGACTCACAAAAGACGAGCTTGGTGGCTCGGAATATTACGAATACATCCACAATATTGTGGGCGGTGCATGTCCTGCTGTTGATATGAAGTCTTCCAAGGCAAACCAAGAGGCGGTATTGGAGATTGCACACCAAGAGCTGGCAAAGTCAATACATGATTGCTCCAAGGGAGGACTAGGTGTTGCGGTATCTGAACTCTGCATAACGAGCAAGATTGGTTGCTCTGTCCTGCTTGACAAGATGCCATCTGATGGACTCAGAGACGACGAGCTGCTCTTCTCAGAGACGCACTCAAGATTCTTGCTAGTGATAGACCCGTCTCAAATTGATAAAGTCAAGACAATACTTGAAAGACAAGAAATCAGATACAGTGTTATAGGCAAGTTTTCTGGTAGAAACATCGTATTCAAGAACAAGACCAAACCAGTTGCAAGTGTAAGGGTTGATAAAGCACAAGACAAATGGTTAAACTCGTTGGGGTTGTTGGTAAGTCATGGTTAGGGAAAACTGCGGTGTAGTCGGGGTCTTCAGCCTTGACGGTGCAAATGTCATTCCAATGGTCATAGATGCATTGCGTGCACTGCAGCACCGCGGACAAGAGGCATGGGGCGTGGCAGTTCCAAAAAAACAACCATACAAGCAGCTCGGCCTTGTCTCTTCTGCAGTATCCGAGTTTGACAAGATTACACGTGATTATGCATCTCCTGCTGCTATTGGCCATGTCCGGTATTCTACAATAGGAAAGAGCAATCTAGAAAATGCCCAGCCGCTAAAAGTAAAGGACCTGTGCATTGCCCACAACGGTACCATATCAAATGTCGAGGAGCTTGCAGGTATGGTTGGAGGGTGTACGTTTACCCCGCAGAATGCAAGCGACACACTTGTTGCAGCACAAAGGCTTGTCTTACTCATGTCGCAAAACGGCAAGCTTGGAAGCGCACTTTCAATTTTAAAAAATGAGATGATTGGCTCTTTTTGTTTTACATTTGTTTCAGATGACAATGCTGTATATGCAGCGCGAGACCCTCACGGGTTCAGGCCAATGGTAATAGGCCATAGAAAAGCCAACAACTCTTACATTGTGGCATCCGAGTCAGTGGCTCTTTCTGCAATCGGAGCGCAGCTTGTAAGGGATGTAAAACCAGGCGAGCTTGTAAAGATTAGCAATGCGGGCCTAGAATCTGAGATGTTCTCTGACCAAAAAAGGCCAGCTCACTGCTCCTTTGAGTTTACTTATTTTGCACATCCATCCAGTATCATGGAGGGCTCGAACATCTATATCGCAAGAAAAAGAATAGGCCAGTTTCTTGCACGCAAGTTTCCAATAAAAGATGCAGACATTGTTATCCCGGTTCCAGACTCCGCACGACCTGCTGCTCTTGGATATGCACAAGAGCTTAGGGTTCCATTTGAGGAAGGACTGCTAAAGGACAGATACAGCAGAAAAGGTCCTCTTCGAAGCTTCATCGAACCTCACCAGAGCGACCGAGTCGAGATAAACCGCTGGATTATACCAATAACACAGGTTATCAATGGCAAACATGTTGTTGTAGTAGACGACAGCCTGGTACGAGGTACCAGCTCAAAGGCAATAATCAAGGCACTAAGACGAGCAGGCGCAAGAAAGATCAGCATGGTTATCACTTTTCCCCCAATCAAGTTCCCATGCTATGCGGGAATCGACTTTCCATCCCAAGACGAGCTGGTTACGTTTCTTGGTGACGGAAGAGACTACACCGAAGAAGAGATTACAGAGAGAGTCAGACAGCTAGTGGGTGCAGACTTTCTTGGGTACAATGACTCTAAGAACCTTGCAGATGCAGTAGGGATGGATCATAACTCAATGTGCTTTACATGTTATACTGGTGACTATTCCACACTGGGGATAAAACCCGCCTTTAAGACTCGAGCCGAGATAAAGGGTGAATGAGTGTGGAGCTTGCATTTGTCCTTGTAAAAAGCAAGATAGGACACGAGATGGAAGTGATGAACGATCTGCTAAAGATTGACGGCATAAAGGAAGCAATGGGCACATACGGCCAATATGATGTCTTTGTCAAGGTGCAGGTTCCAACAAGGGAAGAGGTTGAAAGAATAATCACAAAGGAGATGCGCAAAGTACCAAATGTAATATCGACTACCACCCTGCCTGTGATTCCAGGTACGGACAAAAAATAACCATTTTTGGATACAATTCGTCTCTCCCAAAACGACGAAGTCTAACCTGTGTGTTCATCAGGTGAAGGGTTGACAGCTGTATTTACTTTTGTGGTATGCTGAACTTCTTATAGTTTGTAATTATGCTATGGGAACGTAAGAATACACCTTTTACGGTCTTGCAATCTGTTGTACATTCTGCTAGGCGAAATTCATTCTTTGGATATTCACCTTTCTTTGCTTCTAACAGTATGTATCTGATCAGCCTGCTCAGCCCCGCTCTACCTCCATATGAATAACCATTTATGATAAACCAAAACATCTCTAATCCGTCATAATCTTTGGGAAAGAGTTGTTTTTTGATTTCTTTGCCTGATGTGGTATAATGCCCTACGATAGTGCATTTGCCTTGTACCAGATTGTTTGCTATTCTTGCAAATTTGGTACATGAATAACATAGATTATCATAAATTAGGATCGGATACACTAATTCAGTCATAGAATATTTACTTATTCCAAATAGTTTAGCCTTACGTTTTGAATAAAAAAGTAATCCATTTGTAATCTAATTATTCTCATAAGATCTCATAGGCTTGAGCCTGCAATTCTATCAACTTAAATCCTAGTCGGACCGAATGAAGCGTGGTTGAGGTTTTTACGCTCAGGCAAGGTCAAAGATATATACGAACTAGACTGTGAGCATGTCTTGTTTCATTTTACCGACAGGGTCTCTGCCTTTGATGTGAAATTTCCAACTCCAATACCTAGAAAGGGCGAGGTTCTATGCAGATTTGCCGAGTTCTGGTTCAAAAAACTTCCAGTCAAGAACCACTATGTTAGAACCGAGGCAAAGGACAAGATGGTTGTCAAAAAAATGTCCATGATCCCAATAGAGTGTGTAGTTCGTGGATATTTCTATGGTAGTTTGGTCCAACGGTGGAAAGAAGGCCAAGTCAAACTGCCACAAGGAACTGACACTAGAATTGCTGCAAGGCTTGCAGAACCAGTCTTTGACCCCACCACAAAATCAGAAACCCATGACATACCGATTACAAGACAGGACTCACTACGCATGAACCTTGCAACCTCACAGGATTATGACTGGCTTGAAAAGACCTCAATCGAAATCTATAACGAGATGTCAAAGACTGCAGAAAAGGCAGGTTTCATACTTGCAGACCTAAAGATGGAGTTTGGAAAGATAGACAACGAGATAATCTTGGGTGACTCGATAGGTCCTGATGAATACAGAATGTGGCCAAAAGAATCGTATGAAGTTGGAAAGACGCAAGAAAGCTACGACAAGCAACTGCTGCGCGACTGGCTTACAGCGCATGGCATTCAAAAAAAATTTGAAGACGACCGAAAGCAAGGAAAAGAGCCTATCGCGCCAGAGCTTCCGCCTGAGCTCTGCAATGAACTGTCTTCTAGATACGTGACTTCATACGAGCGCATTGCTAGAACTCGTCTTTGACTCGAATTTTGTTTTAGGCCATAACCACAAATCCTTGTCTCTAGGCACCGTTTCTGCATACGCGGGAATCTTTTTTCCCAAATGCAAAAATTTTTCCATTTTCTAGTTTTATGATAACATTATCATGAGTATAGTAATGGTAGTAATGTTGTAATAGTAATTGTATTTTTATTATATCATAATTATATCTATGATAGCAAAAAATAGAAAATAGAATCATACGCACCTTGATTGTAGCGTGAAAAAAAATTATGTATTGAACAAAAAAATTATGATCTCGTGATCTTTTAGGTTGAATTAAAACTGAAGACAGGAAATGTCCACATTACTACAAAAAGAAATCAAGATAAACAAAATTCTTGCCACAAACATAGAGCAAGCCAAAGCACTTGATGACTATGCCAGAATAAGGATCCTGCAGATTCTGTATCACAAGCAGCTCTCAACTGAGCAGATTGTAGAAGAGCTACACAAGGAAGGATACAAGAAAGCAACCACCACAATCAGGCATCACCTTGATGTACTCAAGGATACAGGCCTTGTAGAGATTGTCAAGATGGAGGAAATCAGAGGGGCAGTTCTAAAGTATTATGGAACTACAGTCAAGGTTTTAAGCCACAAGATTCCGCCAAATTTTGAAAACGAATTTTCAAAAACCATAACTGATGCATCAGTCAAGCTGGAAAAGGTAATCAAAAACATTGCACAGACTACAGGCTCTAAAATGAAGAAAAAAAATTCATCAAAAATTGCTGCAGAGCCAAGCTATGAAGAATATCTCTTGGTAGAAATCATAAACAGGGCAATGACCAAGGTCTTTGAAGAAAACAACATAACACTTCAGAAATGATCAAGCGACCTCAATTACAAAAGTCCCTTTTGCATCAGGGTTTTGTAATATCTTTATCATCTGTCTTGGAACCAGATCCGATGCTGCATCGCAATTGGTCGCCAAGGTTCGTGGGCACACAAAAGAACTTTTTCTGATCACAATGTCATGAGGGTTTGTCAGTGTTAATTTGTCGTTTCCTCTTCCCGTCACCTTAAATGACAAGTTCTTTACCACAATTGTGCAAGCAACAGTAGATTTTGAGTTCTGCAATAATGTCTTCATTTTTTCTGGCAAGTCATTGCATCCAGCACCTGCTCTTACTCCAACAATACAGTCTCCATTTGTGGTAAGATGTGACTCGGTTGTTATCTCAATTGTTTTTGGGTGAAGTGATCTTATGTTTTCATGACCAAAGAAAGGGATCTCAAAACGCATGATCAGCTACTTGTATAAACTTAAATTAAACCTTCAAAGCAAGGAACTTTGAAATGCTTCCAGCAGCTGCAGGTTATGATAGAGCAATTACTGTGTTTTCTCCTGATGGCAGACTTTACCAAGTAGAGTATGCCATTGAAACCGTTAGGCGCGGAACACTTGCCATCGGTGTCAAGAGCAAAGACGGCATAATCTTGGCAGTGGAGGAAAAACCAAGAAAACTACAAAATTCCGAAATTACTCAAAAAATATTCCAAGTAGACGACCACATTGGAGTTGCAGCAGCAGGATATATCCCGGATGCGCGATCTCAGGTGGACAACGCAAGGTTCTTCTCGCAAAGCAACAGGATGATATACGACGAACCAATCGAGGTAGAGTCTGTTGCAAAGCACCTTGCAGACCAGTGCCAGCAGTTCACACAGTACGCTGGAGTAAGACCGTTTGGTGTTGCACTAATCATTGCGGGCATTGACAAGAGCGGCAGTACAATCTTTCTCACTGATCCAAGCGGTACATACATCTCGTATGATGCTGTTGCAATTGGAGCAGGCTCAGACCAAGTAACCGAGTATCTTGAGAAATACTACAAAAAAGATCTGCCGTTTGAAGATGCTGCAGCGTTGGCAATAGAATCCATCTATCTTGTAAGCGAGGAAAAAGAGGGCGTAAAGCACATCAAGATGGCCCAGATCCCAAATGACACAAAGATCATGACAAAAACTCTAGAAAAAGATATTGAAAAGTATGCAACCAAGGCAAAAGAAAACTTTGCCAAGAGACAGCAAAAGTAACTCATTTTATAAAGCATACTAGACTATCTGCAATATTGAGGATCTCAGTTGCCATTCCAGATTCGTCACTAATAGAAGAGCCTTCACAGCTTGACAAGGCAATCAAGATCTCGCAGATTGCACGCACCTGTTCTATATTTCGAGCCAGCACCATCTACCTGTACCACGAAGCAGACGGCAGGGACAGGGATAGATCACTTTTGCGTACACTGTTGCGCTTTCTTGAAACCCCGCAATACCTGCGCAGGACCATGTATAGCAAGTCCGACGAGCTCAAGTTTGCAGGAAGCCTCAGTCCACTCAAGATTCCATCCCATGTGCAGACACCCGATCCAAAAAAGGTCAAGCAAGGAGACATTCGTGACGGCGTGGTGGTGTATGCTAGAGGCAACAAGTATGTTGATGTCGGATTTGAGCAGCTGATACCTTATCACGGGACCGAAGAGGAAGGCAAGAGGATAATAGTCCAATTCAAGGAGGGATTTCCAAACTTTTCAATAAAGCAGATAAGAAGAGACGAGATCAAACAGTATTGGGGCTATGAAGTCAAGGAATCATCAGGTCTTGCCAATCTGCTTTCTAACTGGAATTCGCACATCATATTTACATCACGAAAAGGGAAACTTGTTCACAAGACACAAAAATTCTTCCAAGAGATCTCAGATTCTGAGGTGCTAGTTGTGTTTGGCTCTCCAAAAAGGGGCATCCATGAAATCTTAGGCAAGGGACTTTCAAACATCCCGCGCTCTCAGATCTTGAACTTTTTTCCAGAGCAGGCAACGGAAACAGTCAGACTTGAAGAAGCAATGCTTGGAACACTTGCGATCTTAAACATACTTTCGCGCAACTAGTTTAATATTGGATCTTGTTTGTGCTCTGATATTGAAAGGCAACAAAAGATTTTTCATGTTTGCAATTATGGCGGGAATAGCTGGAATTATTATTGGAAGTCTAGTTATCATAACGCGTCTTGTGCATTTTTTATAAAAACCTGAAGTTTTACAAAAAAATATTCAGAAGTTGTCTTTTCTAATAATAGACTTATAATGGGGTACTCGACATTTAGCGTTTATCAATGGGCCATAGGAAGCATAGTCAACCAAGGAGGGGAAGCCTTGCATATTTGCCAAGGGCCAGAGCGAAGAGCATGGAGGCAAGGATACGCACCTGGCCTGATGCCAAATCTGCAGAACCAAAGCTACAGGGACATGCTGGCTTCAAGGCTGCTTGTATGCGTGTTGCAAGCATGGATGACAGAGAAAAGACGCCCAACTTTGGAAAACAACTAGTAAGTCTTGGAACAATTGTTGTTACCCCGCCCATGACAATTATAGGAATTAGAGGATACACAAAGGACAGGTACGGGCTTTATTCAACTTTTGATGTTTATGCAAAGGATCTGCCAAAAGAGCTCTCAAGACTTTTCAAGACAAAGCATGACGAGAAAAGCCTTGAAAGGGCAGAAAAGTCACTTGGCAGAATTGAAGAACTTTATGCCATTGCATCAGTGATGCCGCGAAATGCAGGACTTGAACAAAAGAAACCGTTTGTGTTTGAAGTTGCTGTAAAGGGAGGAGATATTCAAAAACAATTTGCATTTCTAAAAGAACTCTTGGGCAAGGAAGTAAAGATTGATCAAGTATTTCAGAAGGGTGCCGAGGTTGACGTTGCTGCAATAACAAAAGGAAAGGGATTTGAAGGTCCAATTGCAAGATGGGGAGTCAAAAAGAAACAGCACAAGTCAAGAAAAAGCGTCAGAGCACTTGGTACTTTGGGTCCTATTAGTCCTGCAACAATTATGTATACAGTACCAAGAGCAGGTCAGCGGGGATTCCATCAAAGAATACAATACAACAACAGAATTATGATAATGGGAAATTCTGATAACGAAGAATTCAAGATTAACCCTTCAGGCGGTTTCAAACATTTTGGTGTAGTAAAAGGAGATTATGTCATCTTGCGCGGCTCAGTTCCAGGGACTTATAGCAGGCTGGTAAAGCTTCGCGCACCGGTAAGACCCAAAATAACCAAGGTAAATCCGCCTAAAATTTTGGAGATAATGATATGAAAGTACCACTACTTGCAACCTCTGGTACAAAAGAGGGAGAGGTAGAACTGCCGCTTGTCTTTTCGACACCTGTAAGAAATGATCTGATTCACAAGGCATATGTCCATCTGGAATCACATGGTTTTCAAAGACAGGGAAGATATCCAAATGCTGGTATGGACGTAGTTGCAGAGTCTAACAGTCCTCCAACCGGACACCATGCAGCAAGAGTTGCACGTATGCGCGGTGGCGGAGGCGGAAGGCAGGGTCAGGGTGGTGGTGTTGCCATGGTGCGAAAAGGAAGACAGGCACACCCTCCAGTTTCTGAGAAAGTCATATACAAATCACTGAATAAAAAAGAAAACAGACTTGCGTTGTGTTCTGCAATTGCAGCAACCGCATCCGGTACTTTAGTAAAACTTAGAGGCCACAAGGCTGACAAGATAGAGTCATTTCCAATCATAGTATCTGACCAGATAGAGTCAGTATCAAGATCAAAAGAACTCTCCAAGATATTTGACTTGCTACACCTCTCAGAGGACGTGGCAAGACTGGAGGACAGACTCAAGCGACGCTCAGGCAAACCACAATTACGAGGACGAAGCACCAAAGTTGGCAAGAGCGTTTTGCTTGTGGTAAAAGACACAAAGAACCTTTCCAAGGCATGCGGCTCATTGCTAGGAGTAGATGTTGTCGAGGCCAGAAACCTAAATGTAATGGACTTGGCGCCCGGTGCAAAGCCTATCCGACTAACTGCATATTCAAAGGGTGCAATAGAAGAGATTGGAAAACTAAAATCTCCTCATCTTGAACTAATGGTGACAATAAGATGAACATAGAAGAAGCAACTCACATCATACTCAAGCCCTACGTGACTGAAAAGACATTTGCATTAGTTGAAAATGAAAGTAGAATCTGTTTTCTTGTGCGCGAAAACAGCACCAAGCCGAAGATAGCTGAAGCAGTCAAAGTGCTCTACAACGAGACTCCGGTAGGGGTAAACGTGTGCCGAACAGTATACGGCAAGAAGGCCTTTGTAAAATTTGAAACAATTGAAAAGGCAAGAGACCTTGCAACCAAGATAGGAATGCTATAATATGGTCATTCGTGAATCAACTCAGATAATGGTGAAGATAATTGGTTAAAGAATTCAAGTATAGAGGCATGTCAGTTGAGGAATTGCAAAACCTGTCACTTGAAAAGTTGTTTGAACTCTTGCCTGCACGTGCAAGACGATCATTGACAAGAGGCATCACAGACAGCAAAAGAAAACTCCTTGAGGAGATAAAACTTGCAAAAGCAGGAAAACTCAAGACTCCAATCAAAACACATCTTCGAGATGTAATAATTCTGCCATACATGGTGGGCTTGAACATTAACGTATTTTCTGGCAAAGAGTTTCGCTCAATTGATATAAAACCCGAGATGGTGGGTCACTATCTTGGCGAATTTGCGATGACAAATAAACGGGTTATCCATGGCGCACCTGGTGTGGGAGCATCAAGGTCCAGTCTGTATGTCCCATTGAAGTGATCTTTATGCATTTTGGATATTCTTTTCAAAACTATGACAAAACAAAGCACGTCCGTGCCTCTTTGAGGGAAAAAACAATATCCCACAAGCACGCCCGCGAAATAGCAGTTGCAATAAAGGGAATGTCCATTGAAAAAGCAAGAGACTATCTGCAAGCAGTTGTCAATTTGGAAAGAGCAGTTCCATTCAGACGATACCACAACGAGGTTGGACACAAGGCAGACACAGGTGTAATGTCAGGCAGATATCCAAAAAAGGCAGCAACAGAATTTTCGCGACTATTAGATAATCTAGAATCAAATGCAGAATATCGAGGAATGGACCTTGACAGGCTAAAGATAATCAACGCAACAGTTCACAAGGGAAGAAAGATTCAGAGGTTTACTCCGCGCGCTCAAGGCAGGGCAACGCCCAGGATCAATATTTTGACACATGTCGAGCTGGTGGCTCGGGAGGCTTGACATGTCATCAGTAAAAAATGTAATCCGTGACAGCTACAAACTCATGCTCCTAAAAGATTATCTGCGAAATGCAATCAAGGAAGCAGGTTTTTCAGATGTTGACATCCAGAAAACGCCGACAGGTACCAGAGTAGGACTGCATGTTACAAGACCTGGAATAGTAATTGGAAGAAAAGGTGGTGGCATAAGAGATCTTACCAAAGTTTTAGAAAAGGACTTTGGACTAAAAAGCCCGCAAATTTCTGTAATTGAAATACCGCGCCCTGAGCTTGAGCCAAGCGTCATGTGCAACAGAATGGCACAGCACCTTGCAAGAGGAACTGCGTTTAGACGAGCAGTAATGTGGACGATGCAAACAATCATGGATGCAGGAGCAATGGGGGTACAAATTACAATATCCGGCAAGCTTAGAGGAGAGCGCTCTACTTTTGAAAAACACAGCAAAGGAATACTGCCGCGTGCAGGATACCAAGCAGGTATTATTGTAGCAGAAGACATCGCACACGTGGAGACCAAGATGGGTATTATCGGTGTTAGAATCAGAATTGCACGAAAGGAGATGTATGTACCAGAATTTGAGATGAGAACCGCAAAAGAGATGGCGGCAAGAAAAGCGGCTGCGGCCTTGGAAGGAAAAGAGGTATTACTTGAAGAGCTTGATGAGTCAAAAATCGACCGTACCAAGCCTCGTACAGAAAGCGAGGAGATAGAAAGAGAAGAAGAACTCATAGAAAAGGTAGAAACCTTTGAAGATGTAGAAGAGGATCTCAAGTAATGGCCAGATTAAAGATGAAGACAGTACGAGAACTCAACGAGACAGACCTAAAGGACAGGCTTGATCAGCTCCGTTCTGAGCTTACAAAGCTTAGAATAGAATCATCAAAAGGCACACTACGAAAAGACAGTGGAAAGGTAAAACCTCTGCGACGGGATATTGCAAGGGTGCTTACAAGACTAAACGAGCTGAGGAAAAAATGATGACTAAAGATAATATCGCATCGCACGAGCTGATTGGACTGGAAACACAGATTGTAGATTCTAACAATAAAGGTCTTGTCGGCGTTACGGGAAAGATAGTGGACGAGACAAAATTCATGTTTATACTTGATACTAAACATGGGATCAAAAAATTTCCAAAGGAATCGACACATTGGAAATTTGTCTTCAATGGAAACGACACCACAATAGATGGAACTAAATTAACCAAGAGGCCATACGAGAGACTAGGTGTGAAAGCATGACTAAAAACATAGGCCTTCAGGTTCCGGCTCCAAAATCAGAGTGCAAAGACGACGACTGTCCGTTTCACGGAACGCTCAGCATTCGAGGAAAGCTTATCCAGGGCAAAGTAGTTAGTGCAAAAGCTCCAAAAATGGTCGTAGTCCAGCAAGAGGCTCCAAAATTTGTACCCAAGTACAAGCGATATGCACGCAGCCAAAGCAAGATTCACGCTCACAGGCCTTTGTGCATAGACGTCAAGGAAGGAGACATTGTACTGACTGCAGAATGTAGGCCATTGTCAAAGAGCATTTCATTTGTAGTTGTGGAGGTTGTGTCATAATGGCTGCAACAAAGAGTCGTGCAGTATCTGCAAAGGGAGTTCAAGAATTTCGACCATATATTACAAGGTCGCTACCACTTGGTGCCCGAGTCGTATGTGCAGACAACACTGGAGCCAAGATCTTGGAGATTGTAATGGTACAAAAAACAAAGACCAGAGTTTCTAGGTATCCGTCCGCTGCAGTAGGCGATTTTGTAAATGTTGTAGTCAAAAAGGGTCCAGGTGAGCTCCGTGGACAAATATTTGGTGCTGTAATAATCCGACAAAAGTATGCAATACACAGATTGAGCGGTGTGAGAGTTACATTCGAAGATAATGCGGCAGTGCTTGTTACTCCAGAAGGGGAGATAAAAGGAACTGAGATCAAGGGGCCAGTCGCAGTCGAGGCTTCAGAGAAATGGCCAAGGATAGCAAACTTGGCATCGATGGTGGTATAGGATGAAGCCGTCAACTATGCGAAACAGAATGCTGTACGTTGCTCCGTTACATCTTGTCAGTAAACAACTTGCAGCTCCGTTGTCTGACGAGCTGCAAGAAAAGTACCACAAAAACAGCGCACGCGTAGTGGAAGGAGACAGCGTCAAGGTTCTCAGAGGAGAGTTCAAGGGAATTGAGGGCAAAGTTACCAGCGTGTCTACTGAAAAGCGTGGAATTGCAATAGAGGGAATCAAGCACGAGAAGCTCAAGGGAGGAAATGTGGACATTTACATTCATCCATCAAACGTAATGATTACCGCACTGAATATGGAAGACAAGTGGAGGCAGAGCAGATTTGAAGGACAAAAGCCAAAGGCAGAGAAACCAAAACAAGTAGAAGAGAGAAAAGAAACTCCAAAACTAAAAGAGCGGCCAAAGGAGAAAAAAGAGGAAAAAAAGGAACAACAAAAGCCAAAACAAAAAGAAACAAAAGCAGCAGCTGGAAAAACCGAAAAGGCAGAGAAAAAATCCACTAAAGCAAAAAAGAGTGATAAATAATGGTAAGCATAGCAGGAAGTAAGAAACTCAAAAGACAGATGGCGCCTCTTTTCTGGGGAATTACAAGAAAGGACAAGCGATTTGTAGTTACAGTAAGGCCAGGCGGCCACAAAAAAGACGTATCAATACCTAATGCTGTATTTGTACGAGATACACTAAAGATTGCAAACACGCTTCGTGAGGCCAAGTCTGTCATATATGGAGGCAAGGTCAAAGTAGACGGCGTTACCCGCAAGTCTCTTCATCATGGAATTGGCCTCATGGATGTTGTAGAGCTGCAGGGCGTCCCAGAAATATACCGGCTGGTCCCAAAAGACTTGACAGTTTTAAAACCAATTACAATTAGCGAGTCTGAAAAGACAAAAAAACTGTTAAAGGTTACAAAAAAAGTTACAATCAAGGGCAAAAAAACACAACTAGGTTTTCATGATGGTAGAAATCTGATATCTGATACAAAAGTCAGTGTGGGGGATACCTGTCTAGTCGAGGTGCCGGAGACTAAGATTCTTGATGTGATAAAGCTTGAGAAAGGCGCTCAAGTTATGGTGACAAGCGGAGTCAACGCAGGCAAGACGGGTAGAGTGGCAGAAATTAGAGAAGGTACTTTTGTGTTGCCAAAGAGGGCACTAATCGATATAGGTGACAGGCAGATTGAGGTTCCATCTGACTCTATTATGGCGGTAGGAAGGGACAAACCCGTGATACAAATACAGTGATAATAACATGTCGCAAAAAATTGAATCACAAATGAAAAAGATAACAGTTGCAAAGGTAGTGCTTAACATGGGAGTGGGCAAGTCAGGCGAACCAGTTGAGAGAGCCAAGCGTGCGCTGCTGCAGATAGCAGGACAGCAACCCTCTCCAAGAATGGCACGCGCCACCCAAAGAGACTGGGGTGTGCACAAGGGCGAGCCAATCGGTGTTGCAGTCACAGTCAGAAAACAGCCTGCAATCGAACTAATAAAGAGGCTATTTGCTGCCAAGGGAAACCAGATCAAGGGCTCTTCATTTGATAATTTTGGAAATGTTTCATTTGGAATGCGGGAACACATCGATATACCAGGCGTAAAATATGATCCAAACATTGGAATTGTAGGTCTAAATGTATCAATCTCGCTTCAAAGGCCTGGATTTAACATCAGGGTCAGAAGCAAGCACAAGGCAAGCATCGGCCATGAGCACAGAATAACTGCCGAGGATGCAAAGGATTTTCTAACCAGAGAGTTTGGGGTTCAAGTGGTGTAGATATGGCAAAGAATCGAGATTACAAGATTACAGGAAGAAAAGAGCACAAGTTCGGCAAGGGTTCTAGATGGTGTAAAAGATGTGGAGACTATAATGCAGTTATTCAAAAATATGATTTAATATTGTGTAGGCGATGTTTTAGAGAAGTGGCCACGTCATTGGGGTTTAACAAATTTAGGTGATAGAGATGCCGGCAACCAATATCATAGCAAACATGTTTGTGACTTTATACAATAGCGAAGCCAGAAGAAAGGGCGAGTGCGTGGTGTTGCCAACATCGACGCTTGCAACCGAGGTGCTCAAGACACTTCAAAACCACGATTACATTGGGGAATTTGAGCACGTCGACGACAAGAAAGGGGGCAAGTTCAAGATACAATTGTTGGCAAAAATAACCAGGTGTGGTGCAATCACGCCACGATTCAAGGTAAGCAAGGACGGCTATGCAAAATGGGAGCAACAATACCTCCCCTCGTATTCTAGGGGAATGCTAATTGTTACCACAAACCAGGGCGTAATGTCGCACCATGAGGCAATAAAGAAAGGAATTGGAGGATTATTGATTGGATATGTCTACTGAGCAAGTTGAGATCCACGAGGCAAAGATAGAGATACCCGACAAGGTAAAGGTAGCTGAAAACCACAGAATTCTCAATGTGGAAGGACCCCTTGGCAAGACAAGAAAGAACTTTAAGAAAATTCCAGTTGATCTAAAGGTAGAAGGCAAAAACATTGTGATAAAATCACCTGGCACAAGAAAGAAAGACTATGCCATATTCAAGACTGCCGAATCGCTTGTCAAAACTCTCATCAAAGGTGTACAAACAGGCTATACTTTTAAGATGAAAATAGTTTATGCACACTTTCCAATCACAGTAAAAATAAAGGACAACAACATTCATGTCGAAAATTTCCAGGGAGAACGCGCACCGCGAGTCTCAAAAATATTTGGCAGCACCAAAGTTGTTGCAAAAGGAGACGATGTTATCATCACAGGACCGGTTCTCACTGATGTCTCTCAAACAGCTGCAAGTCTGCAACAAAACACCAAAGTCAAGAACAAAGACTCAAGAGTTTTTCTTGACGGAATCTATCTTTTTGAAAAACACGACGGCATCGAAAAGTAATCTCAGCAAGAATTAAATCGGCTTATCCTACGAACAAGTCTGTTGCCGCCCTAGCTCAGCGTGGTAGAGCAGCTGACTGTTAATCAGCGGGTCGTCAGTTCAAGTCTGACGGGCGGCGCTTTTGATATTTCTAAACTCGAATTTTGAAACATTATTTTTCGGCGTATCTGATCAATCTCTTTTGTTTTATTACATTTGTAAACCAATATTTCTAAATTCGAATTATGAAATATTGTGATACTATCACATTTTAGTTTATTCTATTAGACTGCATAGATCTAATACTGATCGCTACATAACCACGTATGCAGGAGGTCCGCATTGGCCAGAACAAGACGCGCAAATAGATATTGCGTGGATTGTGGGGGAAGATTAGTCTACTATCCACGCCTCTCGAACCCCAAAGCCCCCAACGAATACAGGGTTCTGGTTTATGCATGTCCCGACTGCACTAAAGATTTTGATAAACCAAAGATGTTTTCCATAAGAAGAAACGTTGTTGAGGAGCCAATAGAGACAGTAGAAATAGAGATAGTCCAGACAAGGGAAAAGATTCCTGAGACTGTTAAATCCTAGCCAGGCATCAACAAAAAAATACAAGTATGTCTGGCTCAAAACTATGCCAGTATGCGGGTCTTCTATACTCAGAAACTTGAAAACATATTAGAAAAGATAGAACTTACCGACTGGAGGCAAAGACTGCGAGAACCTCTAACCCATAATGAACAGTCCTTGTCTGATAACTGGAAATCCTGTGCGCTTGGAGAGAGGATAAAAAGGGAAGGGCGGGACCTTGAGAAGGTAAAGGATCTGACCCCTGAGGCCATAAAATTGGGGTTTGCTTTTGCTACTGCAGTCAAGCGCAGGGATAGTACTGTAGCCTTGGAGATTTTGGAACAAATTGAAAAATTGCCTTCAATATGGCGTAACCCATAAAGTACAATAAGCATTTTTTACACATTTTTCTGAATTGGGGAATGTGGGTACTGGCATCAAATGTCTAAAAGAAAAAACCATTTTTTCAAGAAAACTCGAGTCTGATAAGCCGAATTTTTTCATGCAAAATAACCAAAAAAGAAGGGTTTAGCTTTTGTTCGTAGCCAAGAAAGAATAGAAAACTCTTACCGGGTAATGATGGTGTTTTGATCCTTGGCTGTCATATGCACGCACAAGTGTTAAACCCCCCCTAAAAATTGCGTTTTTTGAAAAAATCGCGTTCTTCGTAATAGAGTGAAAATAACAAGGGGTTTAACCTTCAAGCGTGGATTACAAAAAAGTGAATTTTTAAGAAAAAGACCATTTGAAACCATTTATTGTGAATTCACGAATCATGATTTGACCTTTTTTGGTCTTTTTTGACCCTATTTTGGTGCCAATAGGGGGGTAAAAATAACCCATGGTATGCCAAAGAATTGTATATATGATTCTATGCCACAAATGTTCAGACGAAAAGCACGGGGAATGCATGGGAAAAGCCGGTATGTTTGACTGTGACTGCGAATATTGTAAGGGACAATAATCCAAGTTCTAAAAAGAATAGTTTACCTTATTGATGATAAGCTTCGATTTGAATGGTAGAATTGGCTATCTTGAATCTATTCTCTAATATGCCTTCTATCTCTTTCAAGATACACTGTCCTTTAGACTGGTCCATTACAACCACATGAGCTGACAGAGCATTCATGCCTGATGTTATGCTCCAAATGTGCAAGTCAAACA
This sequence comes from uncultured Nitrosopumilaceae archaeon, assembly GCA_964567715.1. Classification (GTDB taxonomy): domain Archaea; phylum Thermoproteota; class Nitrososphaeria; order Nitrososphaerales; family Nitrosopumilaceae; genus Nitrosotalea. The sequence goes on from CAZMNT010000012.1 coordinate 35,471, forward strand.
ATCCTGTCACTCCTTTTACCTCTAAAATCGCATTTTTCACATCATCATAATCTATTCCTACCGGTACTCCCTCCATCAGAACATTGATTGATTGTTTCAATAACGACCAAGTTCTCGGGAGTATGAATATGGCAAGACCGATGCTGAAAATTGCATCTGCGAGATAAAATTTGGTTGCAAATATTATGATGCCTGTCGCAATAACTCCTGCAGCGCCTATTGTATCGCTTAAAACTTCGAGTTTTGCTCCTTTCATATTGAAGTTCTCTTCGTCGTGATGCTCATGTTCATCATGTTCTTCAATACGTGTGAATGACCACCTAACACCCTAATGTTGATTAGGTTTACCGCCAGCCCTACTGCCCCAATTATTGTCATGGGAATGCTCTGAATCTCTGGCGGAGAAAAGAGATGGCGGTAGCCTTCGTAGAAAATGTAAATTGATAACAAGATCAAAGCTATACTATTTGCTAATGCTGCAAGTATTTCCATCCTGAAAAATCCGTATGTTCTTGTGGAGTGGGCTTTCTACGTGTAAAGTTAATTGCAAGAAGCGACAAGGCAAGCCAGCCAACATCAGTTAACATGTGACCCGCATCTGCAATCAAGGCAAGACTATTAGTCAGCAAACTTCCCACAATCTCTGCAACAAAATAAGAGGAAGTAAGAATCAGCACTATTTTCAGTTTGGATATCCTACTTGAGGATAGTTTCCAACTAGTGCCCTTCATTGAATCACAGAATTAACTGGTTGTTAATCATCTTTTTGAAGCAAACTGGCGCGTGATTCCATTTGTATTGCGGTCCAAGTTTTAGACCAAAATGAGGATATGTTTTACCCTCACGTTAATTAGGAACTATATTTCAAAATTCGAATATGGAAAGATATGAAATAAAGATCCTCGTGTCAAAAAAGCCGACAGACTCGCAAACAAGAAAAATCCAGGAGCACTTTGCAGAAATGCCGTTAGACGAGATACTTGGAGGTCTGAACTTTGCCAAAAACAGGTGGAAGGCAAAGGACGCCGGAGTCCTCAAAGTGGGAAGAAAGAGCATCATAAAAAAAGAAGTCCACTCTATAACGTCTGAGCAGGCACAGTGGAGGCTCAAAAACTGGAAGATGATGATTGCAAACTATCGAAGACTAGGATACAGTTATCCTACAATATCTAGAATCAAGAAACTCTTAATCGATCTAAGTAAAAAGAAATCTAGATAGTCTCTTGCCTTTTTACAGTTGATGGCAAAGTTGACGGCAAATCCGGTATTGATTGTCTTACCTGTCCTTCTAGTGCCGCATGAGCCTCCTCTAGTATCTGGTTTGTCTCTGAGTTTGTTGTATCCGTAGTAAACGTGTTTTCTGAACTCATGGATGCTCCGGCCATTATATCTCCAAGTATGTTTGACAAGTCCTGCATTGACGAGTTTGCCTCTGGCATAAGGCCGCTCAAGCCAGAGCCCAGTCCCTTGATGATTGACATGCATGGACTGAGTGTTACCACCACGTCTCCAAGCTCTGAGATCGTATTTAGCCTTAGCTGGATCTGTTCCATGGCTAACTTGGCCCCAACTACCATGCTAGTCATCTTCCTAATCTCGTGGAGTTCAGTTGCATAGGCTTGGGAATATGCCTTATTGTGATTTTTTACCGCATCTACTACTTTTTTGAAGATATACTCGTCTTTTTGCCTTAGCTTTATTGCGATGGAATCAAGCTTTGATATCTGAAGCTGTAATCTCTTTTGTGCTTCGTCAATCTTTGGCCTAAGCGGTGCGTCAGGCTTTACCCTGTCGATTACCCTCTGTGATATGCTATCCTTCTGTACATTCCATCTGGCCGCAAAGTTCATGATTGACTGTGTCATGATCCGAATTGGTGTTTTAAACACTCGTGTTCTGCAATTGCATGTAACTGCAGTAACACATGTCTGTGGTGACAGCAGATGGTCTCACAACATTGGTAAGAAATATTTCTAAATTCGAATTTTGAAATATTGTTTATCGCTCATGCTAGCCAAACGTAAATGTGTATATCTGAAATCCAGGCTTTGCAATCAGCGTAAGGGTGTGCAGGCCTGCCTGCGGGGAGGAGATAATGTTGTACAGCCTGTTCTCTGATACATGGACTGAACCATTTTGGGTGTCCTGTCCTGCATCGCTGCTTCTAACTGGCTTACCGTCAAGTAATACTTGGACGTCTACACCAGGACCTGTAGCTACGATATGGACATCCTTTGCATAGTATGGAAGTACAATCTTTCCACTATCTGATGATAACTTCATGCTGTCTGATAGATTCTGCCAGCTGCCATCAAGATAGAAATGGTCTTGCTGCAGCTTTGAAGGCAGTGCATATGTTACCGGTAGATTTGGATGAAAGCCCTCCTGGTTTCCAAGATAGTTTCTGCCTAATGCAAAATCATATCCGAAATAAAGCTCAGGTGTCTGCTGGTTTGAAAACTGGTGCGGCTGCAAGTTTGCCAAGGACACGTCTGCATTTATTCCAAGTCCAAGAGCCTGTGCTCGCTGGTTCAATAAAGTTTGGATTGTTTTTTCTGTCTGATCATAGTCTCCCTCTCCAAAGTGTACATGTCGTATGCGGCCAAGATAGTCTGTGATATATTCTGCAGGCCAGTACCTGTTGCCAAATGCATTCCATGTTGTATGATCGTTGTCTAATACCACTGGATATGTTATGTTGTACTTTTGGACTGCCATCTTTACGTTGTCAATATTTTTTTCAAACTCAAACTCTGGAGAATGGATTCCTACAATTAGCAGACCCTTGTCTGCATATTTTGCATTCCAGTCTTCCAAGTATGGCAAGGTGCGTAAACAATTGATGCAGCTATATGTCCAAAAATCATACAGTACTACCTTGTTTTTCATCTGGCTTTTGAGCTCATCTGGAGTGATGTTTACGTAACCTGATATGCCAGCCAAGTCTGGTGCAACCGGATACTTGCTTTCATCTGATACAGTTGAATTTGTAGAGACTGATTGTGTCAGAACAGAGTTGTCTGATGCTCCTGGCTTGTCAAGTGACATGAAATATGTGGCAACGCTGCCTATTGCAGATGCTATGACTATGCCGGCTATTATTGCATTTTTGATCTCTTTTTTCATATCTGTATCATCGTCCAAGCAGGGCATTGTTTAAGAGGGGGAAACTTGCTATTGCTGCAAGCTGGTTTGTGTATACTAGGACGCCAAGTAATATGATGAGTGATCCCATTATGACTGCATAATACTTGAGATGCCTGCTCATTGACCTGATAAATCTTGTAAATCTTGAGAAAAAGACGCCCATCAGTATGAACGGTATCCCAAGTCCAAGCGAGTAGCTAAGAAGCAAGACAAAGGCGTTCCCCGGAGAGGTTGCAGCTAGAGTCAGAATGCTTCCCAAAATGGGTCCAACGCACGGCGTCCATCCGCTGGCAAATGCCAGTCCAAACACAAAAGAGAGTGGATAGCTTGCATTTGTCCTGTTTGGTATTATCTTCTTTTCAAAGTTTAATCTTGAGATCTTCGATGACAGCAACATGAATACTCCAAATGCTATGATTATGATTCCACCTACATGGTTGAAATCTGTAAGTACCTTTCCCGTGGTACTTGACAGTACACTGTTGAACACTACGCCAAGGATTGAAAAGACTACGGTAAACCCTGCAACAAAAAATATTGTATTCATAAAAATGTTCAGCCTGCTTGTAGCTAGATTTACAGTGCCGTTGTTCTTCTGGAGCTCAGTAAGTGTCGTGCCAGATATGTATGCAAGAAATGCAGGAATTATTGGTAGTATGCAAGGGGCAAGAAATGAACCAAGCCCTGATATCGCTGCAATGCCAACACTTAGCTCTACCATGTATAAATGACGGTCTTTTTTTATTAATGCCTTATTCCAAATCTATTCCAAATCATATCTAGGTAATGCCGAACTTTTTTCCAGCCTTTTCAAAGAGGCCAAGTGATCTTGCTATATCATCATTTGACAGCCATGCGGTAACTGAGATTCGAATTCTTGCCGAGCCGCGCTCAACCGTTGGATACCTGATGGGCTGTGCAAAGACGCCATTGGTAAAAAGGTACCTGCCAAAATCTACGGATTTTTTCTCATTTCCAATTATGATGGGGATTATCTGGCTCTGTGAATCTACGTCATACCCTATTGATTCAAGGCCGTCTCTTACAAGTTTTACATTCTTCCATAGCTTGATCCTTTTCTGTTCCCGATTCGAAGAGAACTTGTCCAAGGCTGACTTGACCAAAAAATTTGGAAGTGCCGAAGTGTAGATAAAAGACCTAGACGTGTTTATGGCAAGGTCTATTGCCTCGCTCTTTGAGGCAACATATCCCCCAAATGCCCCGAGGCCTTTGCTCAAACTGCTTATGTATACATCAATCTTTTTTGCAACTCCAAGCTGTGCGCCAGAGCCTCGTCCGTCAGGCCCTGCAACAAAATCACCGTGGGCGTCATCCAAGATTAGAATTGCATTGTATCTTTTGCACAGCTCAGTGATCTCTTCTAGTCTTGCAAAGTCGCCATTCATGGAAAAGATGCCTTCTGTGATCACAAACTTGCGCTCATTCCGTTTTTTGAGTTTATTTTCTAGATCGTGTACATCATTGTGTTTGTATACAATTTTTTTTGCACGTGACAATCTGCAAGAGTCTATGATGCTTGCATGGTTGAGCTCATCGCTTAGGATCAGATCATCCTTTTGTGGCAGAATTGAGATCATTCCTAGGTTTGCCATGTATCCTGTAGGAAAGACAAGCGCAGACTCTTGGTATTTGTGGCGTGCCAGTCTTGACTCGAGTCTTTCAAATGCGACGTCATTTCCTGCAACAAGCCTTGAGCTTGATTGCAACTGAGCTTGAAACGATCTTGTAAAACCTAATCCGAGATAATCATTAGAAGATAGGTTGATAAGTCTTTTTCGTCCAACAGTTATGTACGGACCAGAAATCCTGTTTCCAAGCAGTTGGCGGTAAAGGTTTGCTTTTTTGATATCACGTAGCTTGGCAGATGCAAAGCTGAATTTATGCTTCAAGACCTATCTTTGATATCATCTCAAAATCTCTGGCAGGGGAGTTTCCGCCTATTGTGAGGTATCCTCCCGTGATGATACCGTTTGCACCTCCAAGGAGTGCTTTTTCTTGCTCGCTTGCAAGATAAACTTCGCGTCCGCCGGCTATCTTCAGGATAGTCTTTGGCATCAAAAACCTAAAGACGGCTATTGTACGCAGGATCTCAGGCAGCGAAAGCCTGGGCTGGGTCTCAAGGGGGGTTCCCTTTTGCGGCACAAGTATGTTAATTGGGCATTCCTCCGGGGTGAGTTTTGCCAAATCAAGTCCAAGCTCCAGTCTCTGCATTCGAGTCTCACCCATCCCTATGATTCCGCCACAGCACAACTCGAGCCCGGAGTTCTTTACTATGATATTGGTATTCATCCTCTCATCATATGTGTGAGTGCTGCATATCTTAGAGAAGAAGCTGCGTGACGCCTCAAGATTGTGATTATATCTTTTTACTCCAAGTTCTTTGAGTTGTCGCGCCATTGCGTCATCGATGAATCCAAGAGAGCAGTTTACCTCGATACCAACCTTATCGTTTATCTCCTTGATTATGTTGCAGATCTGCTCAAAATCGCTCTTTGTGGGCCCTCGCCAGGCACAAACAAGGCAAAAGCTCTTGACACCGTCTTCTTTTGAGGCTTTGGCATTTTGTACAATTACTTCCGGTGGCAAAAGCTTGTATGTGTCAATTCCGCTCTTGTAGAACACAGACTGGGAACAAAACGAACAGTCTTCTTGGCACTTGCCCTTTTTTGCGTTAATTAGCGATTCCACATCAACCATGTTGCCGCTTATCTTCCTCGTAATCTCGTTTGCAGCATCAGACAAGAACTGTAGCGACTCTTCTGATACATTGATCAGTTTTCCAGCTTCTCGTGGTGTTATGGAATATCCTGATAATGTCTTGTTTTTGCATAAAGTGATAAACTCGTGCTCTGAACTCACAGCCTGATTTTCAAATTATTCTATTAATTAATATTGTTGTGGTAAACCTGATGGTCTTCTTAGGTTTACTATTTTTTGTCATCGTTTTCTAAATCATGATATCTGCTGTGCGACTTTTTTGATGGTATCTATGGCGCCGTCAACCAGAAACTCTAGTTCTTGCCTTGGTATGGCAAGTGGAGGTACCAGCATCACGATATGTCCTAGCGTCCTCAAGTAGATTTTGCGTTTCTTGGCCTCTTTGAAAATCCTTTGATGTATGAGTTTCTGGGGTGGAATTGGTAACTTTTTTGTCTTGTTTCTAACAAGTTCAATTCCCATTAGCATTCCCTTGTGTCTTACATCGCCGACTAGGCCAAGTCTATTAATCTCGTCTGCTCTGGATTGGAGATATGCAGAACTTATCCTAATCCCTGCAATGATTTTGTATTTTTTATACAGGGCGAGGTTTGCAAGAGCGGTAGCGCATGCGAGGGGATTGCCTGTAAAGGTGTGGCCGTGGAAGAAATGCCTCATTTCTTTGTATTGGCCCAAAAACGCGTCATAGACCCTCTTGGTTGCAAGCGTAGCTGCCAAGGGGAGGTATCCTGCAGTTAGCATCTTGCCAAAGGAGACTATATCTGGCATGCTTTCCTGGCTCTGGTATTCTATCATGGAACCAAGCCTGCCTAGACCAGTGGCAATCTCATCTAGTATGAGTAAGGCGTCATGCTTTTTGCAAAGCTTGCTTACCTTACTTTGAAAACCTTCTGGATATATGGTGACGCCGCCAGCTATTTGAGCTCCACTTTCCATCACAAAAGCAGCAATGCTGTTGTTTTGTGAAAGCACTTTTTCTATTCTATCAAGGCAGTGATTCTGATACTCTTCAAAAGTAAATCTTCTTGGAGTTCGGTATCTGTTGGGCACGGGTAGTCTGATTGCAGAAAAAAGGACAGATCTGTATCTTGAAAAAAAGGCAGGAACATATCCAAGCGACATTGTTCCTATTGTATCTCCATGATATCCATTTTCAAGTGTGACAAACTTTGTCTTTTTCTTTTCTCCATTGTTGTACCAATACTGCAAGGCCATCTTGGCAGAAACCTCCATTGCAGTAGAGCCATCATCTGAGTAAAACACCTTGTGCATGTTTGGGGCAAGTCTTATCATCTCTCCTGCAAGCTTCTCTGCCTTGTCGTTTGTTAGATTGAAGAGCGAGGAATGTTGTAATCTCCGCGTCTGGGATATCATTGCTCCTACCAACTCCTCTTTTGAGTGGCCCCATACATTGCACCACATACTGGCAACACCGTCCAAGAGACGCTCTCCTCTTGTGTTGTAGAGCCACATACCTTTTCCCTTTACTATGACATCAAATTTCTTCCAGTCTCTCATCTGGCTATAAGGATGCCATACGCTATTTTGCATATGTGACTCTTTATTGGACACGTTAAAAATGGTTGTTCTACTGCAAACTGGGGCGATTCTTATGTTGGTATCTCTTTTGCATTGTACAAGCAAATTTGGATAAATATGCAGTTAGGAAGAATGCAGGCAGTGTTGGGCGTCAATCCCACACGTGGAACTCGTGTTAATCCAGAATGAAAGCTACTTTGAGTTTTTAGCAGATCTTTGTTTTTCTTTTATTATAAGATAGAGGTTTCTCACCTCGTTATAGCCAGGATTGTGCAATTCGTATATGTCGCGCCTGATGCCAAAACTTTCAATTATCTCCCACATCTCCTCTAATGACTCCATCTTGGCATTATCACAAACCATATTTTGTTGATTTTATGCAAATTGATAGGTATGTGTATGTACAGGCAGCATACATCTAAAACTGAAGTGGCGACATCACTCGGGATTTGCTGCACTTTGGACTAGCTTCTAAATTTATTATGCCATTGAATCTGATAATTGAATGCTAAGCCTGGATTTTTAGTACTAGTAACATGCTTGGGAGCTCTCCCAGGAATACTCGAATAGCCTGCGGATAGGTTCGTTCAATGACTTTGAGTTTGACCACATTGCAAAAACATTGTGTGATGGATGCGTTGCATTCCTCAAAAACAGCATTATCTCGTCGTTGTCCTTTAATACAAAACACTGATTGCTGTTTTCGTCAGTGGGCACAATCCTCATCCTTTTCTTGTCAAACTCGCTGAGAAAATCTGGCAGTTTGAGAGCAGGAGAGATTATCAGCCTTGCATCTGTCATCGAATTAAACATCAAATCAATTATCTCAGAGTGGTAAAACCTTGAAATGTCTTTTTCACTTCCAAAGATAATTATCTGTTCCTTTGCAGTTCTTATCATGTCTTTGATCTTAGAGTAGATCTGCCCTGTTCCTTCCATTGTTTGCAGCTTGTCCTGCTTTATCTCCGTTGTTTCAACAGCAAATGCAGGTACTTCCATCCACATATCTGTTATACTTTTTTGCTGTTTTGCAAGCATGTTGAGGTTTTCCTTCTCTGTATTGATTAGAGTGTAGATGGCCTGCTCGATTGGAATTGCCATGTATCTTGTTGGCGAGGAAAATTCAGCAGTTACGATTCCCTTGTTTTGCAGTGTATTTAGTATAAAGTATGTTTCGGTTCTTGGCATGCCAAGAGATTTGACAACCTCTGGGGCAGTCTTTGGACCGTACTTGCCCAAGTATATGTATATCTTGGACTGGTTATGTGTGAGGCCAAACTTTACAAGTTCGTTTTTTATCTTTTCTAACTTGACCTTGTAGTCATAAAGGTTCGAGCCCTCGCCTGCTGAAAAGATTCCTACCTCAAATTCTGTGTTTGCTTGCGTCATTCTCCCACCCAGATCGATCATTGATATTGTGCAACCTATTATGGGTTTTGACACAAACAGCGTCAAGTGGCGTCATTTCTCTCATCGGAAACTCATCGTCTCACAGTGGGTTCTTAAAGGGAATCTACAATTGTTCTTCGTGAAATCGTACTTTGTTACAGGTACGGATACGGGAGTAGGCAAGACTACAATAACCGCAGCGATTGCAGCCTCGCTTAGGAAACGCGGCATTGATGTTGGTGTGATGAAACCCGTTGCAACAGGGGTTGAACGGAAAGACATATTCAAGTCAGAAGATGTGACACTATTGCATGAAGCTGCCCAAGTAAAAGATGATGAAAAAACACTCAACCCTGTCTTTTTGCCTCTGCCTGTCTCTCCATACGACGCTTCAAAAATTCTTAACCTTAAAATCGATTTGGAATTGGTATTTGAGAGATTCAAGTACCTTCTCAAGTCTCACAAAATGGTGCTTGTAGAGGGAATTGGTGGCATAATGACTCCTATTGCGCAGGATTTCTTTGTTGCAGACATGATAAAAAAAATGGGACTTGAAACAATTGTGATAACACGTGCAACTCTTGGCACCATAAACCACACTGTCATGACAATTGAGATGTGCAAGAAGTATCACATTCCTGTAAAAGGGTTGATAATCAATTACTATGATGAAAATGGAACGCCTGCTGAACGAAATGCCCCTTCTACATTGCACGAAGTCACAGGATTGCCAATTCTTGGCATAATTCCTTTTATAAAAGACTATCAAAAACTCGAAGAAATGGAACATTTGGTTGAAAAAAACATCGACCTTGACGCACTCATATCCTGAGTATCTTAAGCTTTGACTGTTTCTTGCCTGATGTAAAACTTATCAAGTCATTGATTATCTTTGCAAAGCTGAACTCATCTCTGTCAAGTGTATACACCCTGGCATTTACCTGAATAGTTCTATCTGATACCAGCCATATGTTGTCCTGCCTTGGCTGAATCTTCATTAGTTTGTTCACATTCTCTTTTATTTTTTCGATCTCTTCAGTCTTTGGGAAATATATTATAACTACATCCTCTGGATTTGTGGAGAGTGTCTTGACGTCAGGTATTGCCAGATCGATATCGACTGCCTGAAATGAGGTCTTTCTCTGGCTTGGAATCATGGCTACAGTCAGCAGATAGTGTGTAAGGCCTTCAGCCAGAGTGCCAAGCGTAGGCTGCCTGTTTTCTCCGACCTTGTCCAGATTTGACAGGCAATGGCCAAAGATTGTGCTTATTGTATCGGTACTCTCGCCTTGGGCAATGTCAGACAGTATCCGTTTTTCTTGGTATTCGGCAATTGCATTGTATAAAATTTCCTTGATTTCCAACTGTTTTTCTTGCATTGGAGGCTAATTAAAACTAGTCTTGTAAAGAGACGGCTTACTGCAATCAATCCTTTTGTACCGCTATTTGCCTCAAATGAAATCAGTATATTCTCTCCGAACTTGCCCAACATAGCTCAAACAACATGCGCATGGAGGATACAAGCGAAGACGAGTCTGCCCACATGGCAAAGATATTGTGTGATGGATGGTCGAAATTTCTAAGAAAGAACAGTACCTCTTCCGAGTCGCGAACAAGAAAGCATTGTCTTGCACTCTTGGTGCCAGGCATTATCTTTATTCTGTTCCTGTCTATTTCTCTTGCATGCTCTGGCATTCTCTGGGTTGGTGAAACTATTATCCTAAAGTCTGCAGTCAGGCCAGACAGCATCTCCACAAAGTCAGCATAGTAAAACCTTGAGAGGTCCTTTTCTGTACAGAAAAGAAAGAGCTCTTCCCTTGTATAGTTTATCATGCTCTTGATTTTGCTGTTAATCTGCGGTGTGCCCTGCAGCATCTGCATCCTCTCTTTTTTTATCTCGCTTGTCTCAATTGCAAATGCGGGAATGTCATTCCACAATTCTGTCAATTCTTGCTTTTGTCTTGCCAGGATCTTTACTTTTTCCTGCTCTGATTCTACAAGTGTCACAATTGCATCATCGATTGGCAGTGTAGAGTATCGTATAGGTGTAGAAAATTCCGCAGTTACGATTCCCTTGTTTTGCAGTGTATTTATAATAAAATAGGTCTCAGTCCTTGGTATCTCAAGGGCCTTTGATACCTCGGGGGCAGTCTTTGAACCGTACTTTCCAAGATAGATGAATACCTTGGCTTGGTTTTGGCTCAAGCCAAATTTTAATAGCTCGTTTTTTACCTGTTCCATCTTTACTTTATAGGGGTATAATTTAGAGTCAGAATCGGAGAAAAACACTGATGCTATCTCTTGGTCTTGCATGCGAACAGCCTGTTACACAAGTGTAGAAATACAATATAACTGACAGGACGGATTTATCAGTAGGATTTCTTAGAAAATTATAAATTAAATAAAAAGAACGCTCGGCATGCCTATGACCTTGATAGAAGAATTGTATAGAATAATTTGTCCTGTACCTGATTCAAGGATTAGAAGAGTTGGTGAGATTATGATAAAATTAGAATCCTTTTTTGATGCCAGAGTTTTTTAATTTGAAGAGCGATTAACTCTCTCGGCAAGTGCAAGCTTTGCGTTTGCAATGTCCCACAAGGTATTTTCAATTCTTGCCAGATGTTCGTTTATTCCTTTTATGTCACTTTTGAGCGAGCGCAGCTTGATTGCCTCAACTTCCAGCGTGATATCGGAAAGACACTCTGTGAACAGTTCTGAAAATGTGACACCATTCTGATTCAAAGCAAGCTCGCGTTTCATTTTTCTACTGCTAAATACTTCGGTGAAGTATAAAAATACCATCTGCCACTAGTGGAAATAAGAATTTTGTTTGATCAAGTTCTGATGAGAAATTCCCCTTTTTTGGAAAATGAAAATGGATTTTGTGCTACTAAAAATATTCTGTAATCATTTATCTAAGAATCTTCTAAAAGAATCAAACTCGTCTTGTGTAAGATCACTTTTGCCCTTGGCATCAAGAACTTTTTTCATCTTCTGAAATTTTTCTGCAAGCAGTGAAAGATCAACCGGATGTCCTGTCTCATCATTTTTCAATCCGATATAATAATTCACTCTCTCCTCAAATTTTTCTGGAGAAATTTCTTTTATCAGGACCTCGCCTGTAGCTATTATCTTTGCCAGGCGCTCCCTCTCTTTTTGCTCAAGGTTTCTTTTCTCTTCCTCAATTGTCTGTTTGTGGTTTTCGTAACCAGTCTTGATGTCCTTGAGCTCGGACTCTAGTTTTGTGAGCACATTGCTTACAACCTCAAACGATACCTGTTCGCTGCCTCGATTTGCCTGAGAATTTCTTGTGTTTGAGTTCTGTTGCATCTTTGAGTAAGACTCGACAAGCTGTTCGTCTGATACAACCTTGACAGGAATTGGCTTTTCTTTCTTTTTTGCCACAAGGCCGTATGCCACAAAACCTATTCCTGCCCACGCAAGTCCTATCAACATATACTGGAAGATAGGAATTACCACACTCAGAGGGGGATAGCCCATCTGGCGCAGCATCGATAAGCTGTTGAGGCTGTTGCTGCCTGTCATGGAATTTACATAGGCATGGACTGTCTGAGATAGAAGGTAAGGAGCAAAGTAGTATGCGGGAATTGAAACAAGAGCAAGCAAGGCCCCGCCTATTACTGGTACAAGTCGCATACCTTATCGATCAAAGGAAAACTAATATCAAATTGTTTGTAATATCATGTGACATATTTTTCTAGAAGATTGATTCACTTGGGAAATTGTTATCACTCACGAAACTCGAATCAGTGGAGTACAACTGGTAGTAAAATAGCTAAATAAACAAGGAAAAATTATCAAACCATAATCTCGGTGGG
>CAZMNT010000013.1:0-47469 GCA_964567715.1 uncultured Nitrosopumilaceae archaeon
CTTTTCAAATGGTTCAAGGGTTTTATGATTTGGACGCCAAATCAAATTGTATGTGATAGATGCAACGATTCTATGCAAGTCAAGATACAGAAAGGAAACACCTGGCAAGTGCGTAAAACCGAGATTCATACATGCACAAAATGCGGCGCAGAAAAAGTAATTCCAAGATATAGTGATGTGCTAAAAATTGCCGAGACAAGATATGGTAGATGCGGTGAATGGTCCATACTATTTGGTGCAGTTCTAAATTCGATATCAATTAAATCAAGAATTGCATTTGACTATCTTGATCATTGCTGGAATGAGTTGTTTCTTGATGACAAGTGGTACCACGCAGATTCCACCTTTGTGTATCCTCATTCATTTGACAATCCACACTATTATGAGAGAAACTGGAAAAAACAATACACCTATGTCATTGCATTTACTCACGATTCCATAGAGGACGTTACAGACAGGTACACAGAACAACTGGATATAGTTCAATCAAGAAGACATAACTTGGAAAAATCAAAAAACATTAACATTGGTTCTATATCCGAACTGCAGAGTTTTTACAAGACGATACCGTCATTGTATGTATAGCCTTGTATAGGCAATTACTGTGGCGGTACCGCGGCTTGTTTTTTTGGCCCAAAAAACATAGATGCAATGATTGCACCTGCACATACTTCCATTAATGTAAAACTGTAAAATGGCAACGCATAGTTTACGGTGAAAAATGCAGCACCAATTATAGTTCCTGCAGATACTGATACATTTCTTAACACGTCATACATTGCAAAGAGCGCAGGCCTTTTCTCTCGTGAAGTCATCTCGATCTGAAGTGCTTCATGTGTAGGACCATAGCTTACACCAGTTGCAATCATGGCAAGCAATATTCCAAGTATTCCCCAAAATGAATGCTCAAATATCAGAAACGTTGAAAGAGGTGCAGTCGTAATGACTGACACTAGCAATACCTTTCTCTTGTCAAACCTATCTGAAACAATTCCAAGTGGAGTTCTGATAATATTTGCAAAAACAAGCTGCAAGCTAAGTATTATTCCCCACTGGAAGCTGTCAAGCTTTGCAATGGTAGTACCATAAAATATCAGATATGGGCTTGTTGTAGAGTTTGCTACGATAACAAGTACATAAGCTGCAAGCAATGGAACCAATGCCTTTGGCAATATGGTAAGATTTGACAAAAAATCTTTGTAATAAAAAAATACAGATTCAAGTGGCTGTGACTTTTTGATATCATGAAATGATAAAGTATTTCTCTCTGCATGTGATTGCTTTACATTTTTCTCGCGCAAGAATTTGGCAAGTAGCACGGTGGAGATTGGTGATATGACAAGTGCTATTATGATACCTGCTCTGAATCCGTCTGCTGTTCCCATAGTATGAACCAAATATCCTCCTATGAGAGGAGTAAACATGGAAGGGATTGCTGTAAGCGTTTGGTACAGAGAGAGCTGGGCAGTCCTGCTTTGCGGTACTGTCGCGTCAGCCACAAGCTGGCGCCAAGCAGTGGATCCAATTGAACTTGCTGCTCCAATAAGTATGGGAATTGAAAGCACTGTCCAGCTGTTTGAAAAATAATACCCAACAAATATGGCAGGTCCTATCCAAGATGTGAAAATTGCGATCTTTTTAAGACTATATCGTTTGGCAATAGTTCCGCCACCAATAGTTGCCGGTATGCCAATTAATGTGGCAAATGTAGTGATTATTCCGTATTGGAGGACTGTTCCTCCAAGCGAGGTAAAATAGATTGGAAGAAATGAGAGCGTTATGTTGCTTGCACTTGCAATAGATGTTGCAATAATCAGTGTAGCAATATTCCCCTTTGGAATTATGTCGTTCGTATTGTGTACTGAGTTGAACTCTTCTTTAATCTGTTGGGTTGAAATGTATTGAAAACTATACATTACAAATTTTTACCGCCTGATTACTGCAAGTATGTGCAAAACTGCTTTATAGGCGGGAAAAAACGGGTAATTTCATGAATAAGAGATTAGCAATAATTTCCTATGTTATAGTTGCAATTATGCTTTCAATCAGCGTTATCTATGTTATAGTGGCATATGAACAGTTGACCGATGAGAGCGGTCTTGACTTTCATGAGAATCCAGGCGAATCTGAGAATCCACAAGCTACGTCTGATCTGGATGGATCTCAATGGACCGAGATAGATTTTGCAAGCAAAATACAAACTGTGTTCTTCTTTGCCATTGGTATTGCATACATTCCGGTTGGAATCTGGATGTTGGCTAAAAGAAGCGATAAATGGCCTTATGTAATAGCATTTGGCGGCTCGCTCTCCTTAATTGTATTATATGTCATTTCAAGAGCTATGAGCTTGCCAGTTGTTGGCCTGCAAACAGATGTAGGCACAATTGATATTGCAAGCAAGATTCTTCAAGGTGGAATTATTGCGGGATCTTCCTATTTACTTGTCAGAATCGGAAATGCAAAAGCCGGACTTGTACAATAGCGTCTTTTCATTAACTTGAAAACTTATCCATATTGTAAATGACACATAAAAAATATCATCATGTTATAAGGTGTATACCGGGGGTGGGTTTCGAACCCACGACCTCCAGATTATGAGTATTACCCTTTATGTGGACTGGCACTCTAGGCCAGGCTGAGCTACCCCGGCATAAGTTACGCCTAATTTCCACATGCAATTAAATGTAGCTTGGATATGAAAACGCTTTACAAAATTAATTTTTCATCCAAAAAGAATAACAGTCTATGCTTCAGCAATCTCTTTCCAGCTAAGCTCCTCTTTTGTCACCCACTGGAATTTCTTTTGCAGCGCACTAGTGTAGATCTTCTTCCACTCCAGTCCGACCTCGTCAGACCACGCCTTGACAACTCTTGGGTCGATATAGTTGCGTAGTGATGTGCCAAGGTTGTAGTCACGTGTTTTTTCAGTAAGCTCTATTGTGAGCTTCATCTTCTCTTCCCGCATCTTCTGCTTTTCTACCTGTTTCTCTGTCTTTGGAACAGTCACCCTCATCTTCTTCAAGGCGTCTTTCTTCTTTTGCAAAGACTCTTCAAAGTTCTTTGGGATGGTTCTCTTGTGGTTGCAGGTTATGGCAGCCTCTAGATTTGCAAGCTTGACATGGTATACCTTGATGTTCTCTGATCTGGAATCAAGGTCGACCACCTTCTTGAGGTAGCTTCGCACGACATTTGTTGCAAGGTAAGTCCTGAACACCTTTGCAGTGAGTCCCTTGACTATACCTCCAAGAAACTCGTTGACATGCCTTGATGTTATGTTGTCAAATACTAGCTTGTCCGGGTTTTTCTTCTCTGTGAGTCTTCTCAGGTTTTCATAAAAGACTCTGTCCTGCTCTCCAATAGGCAGCGGCCTTTGCCACCTCACACTGTCCTTTCCAAGAAAGTCAAACTCTATCACATTTGGTTTTAGCTTGACGTGCTCTACGCGAAGGGTTGTGGCACCCACCGTATCAGCCTCGTCGGGATCCTTTTCGTCCCCCACCCTCATCGCTGTCTTGTAAATCAGATAACTTACAGTGGCCACGCTTCTTACCTTTTCGTCCCTGTCTGACATCTTTTTGACCACTGCGTCAAGCACTTTGTCTATATGCTCTGAGAGCTTGGTTGCCTTTTCATATTTCATCTTGTCCCGCTCTTGCTTTAGGTCCGAGGTATCTGAGAGCCAAACATACTTTCTCTTCTCTGTGAGCTTGTCCTCCCAGCTTGCAAGCCACATGAAATCCTGCTCGTGAATTATCTGGCCCCACTTGCCTGGTGGAACCTTGGCATCCCTTCCGAGGTTTAGCGTGACTTCTTTCTCACTTATTCGTGGCTTCCACCTTCCTCGGAGCGGATGGTCACCGCGTCCTATGAAGAGGCCAGGCGGCTCTGCCATCCAGTTAGCAACCTCCACCTCTTTTCCGTCCATTATCGCCTTGCCGTATATTGCCTTCATCTTTTCTTTGATCTCTTTTCTTGTGGCCGCAATCTTCTTCTTTTCCTCCTTTGTTATCAGGAGCTTGGCGTCCTTTTCCTTGTCGACAACCTTGAATGCCTCTGAAAAATCAATATCTACTATAGATATCTTCTTGTACTTGTCTGGCAATACCTTGGCAAAATCAGAGACAAAGTTCTTTTGAAATACAGCGTCCTTTACATAGGGAGTGTCCTTCTTTTTTGCCCACTGGTATGCCATCTCCTCGGCATCGAGGCTTAGTGTGACCTTCTCTCCCTTTATCTTGATTGTAATTCCCTTTGACTCAAAGTGAGGGGGAAATACAATGCCGTTATGATGTAATGTCTTCCATTTCATTTTCATTATTCACCAAACTTTTGTCCTAAATCTGTTGACTTTGACAAAAATTGACTCTCTGACTTATATCAATCTATTCAAAAATAATGTAGAAAATTAATATATTTTTTGAATTATTAACTAATAGGATGACAAAAATATCTTATTTATGGAAAGGATTTACTCGTAGAGTTCCTTTTTTATGTAATTTTCAAACTCAATATCCGTCTTGTTCTTCTTGGCCTCAAGAAACATCACCGCATCGTTTCCTACTGGATACCGAGGCAGCGGGTTCTCAGATCTTAGGGCGTTTACTATGATTCTTGCAACTTCTTCTGCGGGGGTTCCCATTTCGCACATCATTTCAAGTCCCTTCATCACTTTCTCAGTAATGTCTTTGTAGACAGAGTCTTGTTTTGTAGATTTTTTAAGCGATGAAAAGAGATTTGTCTTGACAACGCCGGGCTCTATTATTATGGTCTTTATGCCAAAGGGCGCAAGCTCGTACCGCATTGACTCACTCAAGCCCTCAAGTGCAAATTTTGAGCTGATATATGCAGGGGTTACCGGAAATCCAATCCTTCCTGCAACAGAGCTAATGTTTACTATGGTTCCCGACTTTTGGCTGCGCATGATGGGCAAGACCTGCTGTATTGTTCTTACTATGCCAAAAAAGTTAGTTTCAAACTGGGCCTTGATATCCTTAATGGTAATGTCTTCCAAGCACCCGACAAGAAAGTATCCCGCATTGTTTACAAGCACGTCTATTCTTTTTCTGTCACGGACTATCTTGTTTATGGAATCTTTGATTGTCTCTTCCTTGTCTACGTCCAGCTCCAGAACCTCAATCTTCAAGTCTTCCTTTTTTGCAATCTCAAGTATCCTGTCGCCCTTTTTTATGTCACGCATTGTGGCATATGTGTAATAGCCATCTCTAGCCAGTGCAAGTGCCGTCTCAAACCCTATGCCGCTTGAGCTGCCACTTACAATTGTGACCTTTTCCATGGGTATCATTCTGATATCGTATTAATAATTTCTACTAATTAGTTCTGAAATGGTACAAAGTTTTCTACGCCTCTGGATAGAGTGTTAGGTGAAACAAAACAACCAACTTGCAAACTGATCATTCTGAACCATTGACGATCAAATATTGTCGGAATAAGTAGTCTAGATAAAAAAAAGAGGTTTTGAGCTTGAGAGCTCAAGTTGTATGTAGCTGGATGTTGCCTCCTCCAAGATAGTTGCCTACAGCATAGACAGGTGTACCGGATGGAATTGAGCCATCAGCGGGGCAACCGGTTGATGGAGCAGTCCATATCCACATGGCAAAATAATCAGTACCCTTGCTTGGGTCTCCATTGTCCTGTGCATAGACCTGATAACAGTATCCGGAATTGTGATTTACTTCGGCATTGCCGTCAAATACTCTGGAGTTGTAGTACGTGCCACAGTTGTAGTATTGCACATCTATCGAGTGTAGGTTGATGTCAATGGTATGATCGTGGTACTCTAGTTCTCCTCTCGGATTGGTTCCCACGTTCTTGTATCCTGCTACAAAGCCAAAGGTTCCTTTATTTGGTGGCGGCTGTACCCAACCGCCTCCTGTCATAAAGTCAGTGCAGCCAGGTGTTGAGGTAACTCCTCATCCGTATGCTGACTGGAATAGCCTAGTGTCAATAGACCGCCTAGTGTGCCAAGAGGTGAGGTACAAGAGATTGAGCTTGTTGCACTGGAGACTATAACATCAGTTCCAAGAGGGGTTTTTAGATGAAGTGCATTGACTGTTATGCTATTTGTCCCAATTTTCTTTTCATTAATGGTGTGTCCCACTCCAAGTAAACTAACAACCTGGTTTGGTTGTCCAGTCACTTGGATAGTTTGGCCCCGACTGTGAGAGATGTAATGTCGCTGTATCCAGAAACCACAGAACAGGCGGCATCAGCCTCTGAATATACAGAGTATGCAGTTATCTGAGCTGGATTGCCTGGGAGTAACACTAGCTGCCCAACAGCTGACTGGCTGCTAGCGGTAGCTGCTCCTGTTGCAACCGCAAGTAGTCCATCGGCTCTTACCAGTGGGGAGTTTATGGCTATGGGAATTGCATCAACCTCTCCGGGTGATGTTAATGGTCCAGAATCCATGAAGGTAAGAGGACCAAGTGATGAGCTTATAGAGACGGCGGTAGCTCTGCCTCCAACGGTTGTAGCAGCAAAGGCAGGATTTATGGTAGAATCTAGAATAGCCGTCACCATTATCATTGCTGTAAAGACTGCTGCAACAGATAGTCCAAAGCGAGTATGCTTGGTATTGTTTGTCATTGTTTTTTCCTCTTTCAAAACTTTATGTGCTTATCGTAAGAATTTACGTAAAGATTTGTAAATCAGTTCATTCCAGTTTTGGAAACAAAAAACAGATGTAAAAAACTCAGACCAGAGGCTTGTCTCTCTCGGTTGGCTCTATTATCTCTGTTTCTTCACCATCTATAATCTTCTGGAGAATCTCCGCTGATGCAAGCTTGTGCAGGTATTCGTTGTTGTTGCCACACCTGTAAGAAAAGGTACAGCGCGGACAACCTGACTCGTTTTTACAGGGACACTCCTTTACTATGTGCAGACTTCGCTCAAACGCTTTTTCCAACCTGTCATAGAGTACCCTGCTTGCACCGTTTCCTCCTATGGCAGAATCATAGACAAAGATTAGTCCAGACGTACCAAGTGATATGCCGCCAAGGTCCTGTGACACCCCGCCAGTGATCATATTGCTTCCCTCTATGACAAGATGTTCTGTTGCATGGTATCCGGATGCCTCTACATACTCATCATTTTCAGATTTTGCCATCTCTGCAAGCGGCCTTGGCGCCTTGAAGACCAGACCCTTTGTGACAAAATCATAGTCAAGTGGCCTGTCAAGGATGACTTTTTGTCCCTGTGATACCTGTTGGCCAAGCTCAATGTTGGCATAGCCGTAGACGCGCTTTTGTATGTGTAGTTTGCAAAATGCAGCCTCAATTCCACGCGCGTTGCGCTTCTCATAAATAGTCTCAATTGTGGGCCACTCTTCCGTGAGTGCCTTGCTATAGTAGGGATAGTCTCTTGGCAGGGTCTCTAGCTTGGCAGACATGTTGTCAGGATAGCCAAGCTCCTTGACACGGTATCTGGTTCCTGCAAGAAAGTAGATGGCTGACGAATGCAGTTCTTCTAGCGCAATTGGAAGTATTCTATCTCCGACTTTCTTGCCATTGAGAAAAATATCAATTGACTTGCTAATTCCCCTGATACTATAGTTTTCAAGCATGTCCCTGATCTGAGGCATGTTTGGCACATACCTGTTTTCAACCAGAACCAGATTGGCAACGTCTAGATGTTTTTGAATCACATCTCTGTGTTCTGGCATCTCATGTCTTGCAATTGATTTGTCACATGCCATGGCAAGCACCTGAAACTCTTCCACAAATGGATTCTTTGGGTCTATGTAGATGTGTTCAATGTCTTCAAAGTAGTCTTTTGGATGATTCTTGTAGTACTGCGATATCGGGTCGTTTCCAAGCACTAAAAACGCATATCCTGCCTGTCCCTTTCTTGCGGCTCTCCCAATCCTTTGCACTAGGCGGTTGACTGGAATGGTAGAAGATATCACACCATCGACGTTTCCAACGTCGATTCCAAGCTCAAGGGTGGGAGTTGCAGATATTGCAGACAGCTTGTCGTTTTTAAATAAATTTTCAATTGATCTGCGATAGTTTGCCAAGAGTCCTGCCCTGTGCACCCTGATGTCTATCTTTTGTTTTCTTGCCTGCAGTGCTAAAAGTTCAGAGTTTAGGTGCGAGCTGTTGAAGACAAGCGTCTTGTGTTTTTTTGTCGTGAGCTTTTTTAGTATCTCAATCATCAATGCGCGCTGGGTTGAAAGGGAGGGGAACAGCATGCAAAAATCTATTCTCCCTTTCTTGCCGGAACCTGTGATTTGTTTCATCTTGGATCCAAACAAGTCTTGGCAAAAAACCAGCGCGTTCTCAAGCGTTGCAGACGATGCCACAAATTGCACCTTGGGGCAGACTCTCTTTAGCCGCTTGATGATGTAGTGTACATTGGAGCCAAAAATTCCTGAATAGACATGTGCCTCGTCCACTGCCAGAAACCTGACCGAGTTTAGGAGCGAGGCAAACTTTGTTCTGTGCCACAGGTGGTAGTGCAGCACATCAAAGTTTGTTATCAATATCTCAGGCGGCAAATCCAAGATATCCATTCTCTCACTTTCCTTTGTATCACCATCAAAGACTGCAATTCGCAAGCCTAGTCGTTCTGCAATGTCTTTTATCTTTGGATACTGATCACGTGAGAGAGACTTTGTTGGGTAGACAAAGAGAGCCTGTACACTGTGCTCTGGCATACCAGAGTCTGATATCTTTTGTAGTATTGGGACCACAAAAGCCTCGGTCTTGCCTGACGCAGTAGGTGCCATTATGACCATGTTTTTCCCAAGCATGATCTCATGAATAGAATCTTCCTGAAACTTATAAAAATTTGCAATTCCTTTTGATTGTAATGCCTTGATAATCCTTTCATCCAGTCCAGACTCTTCTACAGAGATGCCAAACTCTGGGTCTGGCTCTACAACAGATCTGAAATATGAGACATAGTGTTTTTTTGAATAAAGTACCGACTTGGTCAGCTCGTCAATCTTGGACTTGCCTATCATCTTTTTAATTGCGTCCTCGTTCCGTAGGAGACCTTCTCTTTCAAGCGAGTCCTGCGACTCTTTCTTTGTAGGGATGCTGCCGCTATCAAACTTTAAGAGGAACTCTAGGTACGCCTCGTCGATGTTTTTCTTGTAGTCTATTACATCCTTTATCTTGCAGCGAGTACAGCTAAACAGAATTTTTTGATTGAAGGTTTTCTGTACTTCTATCTTGGACTTGCAGCTGGGACATGTTTGCACTAGATCACAAAAATATGCCAGTCTGATTTAATTTTTGGTTGCAACTCGAATCGACCTGCGGTCAAACCTTTAAGCACGAATCCTCTAACCAAGTTGTTGGCGGTACTTGTGACAGGCGCTACGGGATTTGTAGGTTCAAGACTGGTTGAGAGGCTCATTGGCAGGGGAAACTCGGTAACTGCCCTTCTTCGCGAAGGAAAGACAACCCACCCTCAAGCCAAGGCAGTCAGAGGCGACCTCACCTATCCAGATTTTGAGTTTGCAGACGACTCCTATGATGTTGTATACCATCTGGCTGCTCTCTGGCCAGGCGAGAAGGACAAGAAGCTGCAAAAAAAAGTAAATCTTGACGGAACTGTAAACCTGTTAAGCAAAATCAGGGACAAGGCCAAGTTCTTTGTCTACGTCTCAGGACTTGGGGTCTTTGGAGATACCAAGGGCAAAACAATTGACGAGAGCACTACTCCAAACCCAAATACAGACTATGCTAGGATTAGACTGGATGCACAGCGTTATCTTGAAGATAACTGCAAGCAGTATGGGATTCCATTTACCGTGGCATATCTTGGCGATGTATACGGAAATGGTGGATGGTTTAAGTCAATGATGGTAGAGAGGCTAAAGAGGAACTCGTTTAAAATTCTGGGGTCGGGCAAGTATTATCGAAGCTTGGTTCACGTGGACGATGTTGTATTGGCCCTCATCTCAATTGCGGAAAAGAACCAGACAAACCAGTCATTTATTGTAACAGATTCCAACCCTGTTATCTTTTCAGAGTTTGTAAATTTTATATGCACAAAGCTGCGAGTTGGTAAGCCTGGAACAATTCCCGCGTTTCTTGCCAAGGCTGCTCTCGGTTCTGACTTTGTAACGTTGCTTACGACATCGACCAAGACCTCAAACGCAAACATATCCAAGATATGCACAATGACATATCCTTCATATCAAGAGGGAGTGGACGCTGTCATCTCAGATCTGAAATCCTGATTGACATATAATATGTGCCACTTGTTAGACTCGTGTGGGTCTTGGAAGCAATTGGGGACAAATACTGGATGTACTGGAACAAATAATTCCAGTGTATGACAAGGTCAACTCTTTTATCTCGCTTGGAAAAGATCGGGAATTTAGAGAACGCGGAATTCGCAGCAGAGTAAAAAAGGGAAACAAAGTTCTTGACGCGGGTTCGGGATTTGGCAACATGTCAAAGATTGCAATGAAAATTTGTGAAAATGATCTTCAGGTCACTCTATATGATCCTCTCAGGCTAATGCTGAAAAATACAGGAAGACTGTTTGAAAAAACTCCGTCGCTTGCATGTGGAGTCTTTGAACACCTGCCGTTCCGAGATGATAACTTTGATGCTGTTATCTGCGGATATTCACTGCGTGATGCAATAAGTCTGCGTACAGCCATATCTGAAATACACCGAGTTCTAAAAAAGGGAGGGCGCTTTGTGATAGTGGATCTCGGCAAGCCGGACAACCCTTTGGTAAGGGTAGGCGTCTCGTTTTACTTGAGGGTTATTCTTCCTCTTGTTGCTCTGCTGGCAGGTGGAAAGCTAGGGCTGAAATTTACCGCACTCTATGACACATACAAGCTCTGGCCACAAAACAAAAAACTAGAATCTCTGCTTCTTGAAAAATTTTCAAGGATTGAGTTTGATACAGGCATGATGGGCGGCGCAGTCATAATTGCGGCCTACAAATAGTCTAAAGCTTTAATTTCGGAAATGGTCAAGTTATTCCGTGACTGAGCCCTGACCATAATGGGCAATGATTGGATAGTGATAGCGTTAGTGGTACTGATAATGCTACTTGGTACAAAGCGTATGCCTGAAGCATCAAGAAAACTAGGAAAAATTGTGGGCGAGTTTAACAAGACCAGAGGTACCATACAAAATGAAGTTCAAAGAGCCAAGGGGGATCTTAACATCATGCCTATCCAAGGCCCGGCAACTTCGGAAAGGCAGAAACTTGAGCTCATGGCCAAGTCTTTAGGAATTGATTCTGCAAACAAGACAGACGATGATCTGCGGAACCAAATCTCGTCCAAACTTGGTGACAGTAGACAAAACACAGGTCAAGGTTCTGGACAGTCTACGAAATGAAATAAGCGATCTATCTCAACAAACTTAAATAGAATCCCTAGTGAGACATATGGTTAGGGTTTGACTAAGATAGATCCATGGCAGAATGCACTAAAGCAACTGGCATCTGCTGCAAAAATTTTGAAGATTGATCCCGGCATCCACGAGATGCTTGCAAGCCCAAAAAAAGTTTTGACTGTTTCTCTTCCAGTGAAGATGGACGATGGAAGAATCAAGGTTTTCACAGGATTTAGATCACAACACAATGACTTTAGAGGTCCCTTCAAGGGAGGAATAAGGTATCATCCAGACGTAACAATTGAGGAGGTAAAGGCACTCTCGATGTGGATGACTTGGAAGTGTTCAATTGTTGATGTGCCGTTTGGAGGCGGAAAGGGAGGTATCATATGTGATCCTAAAAGACTCTCGGCTGGAGAAAAAGAGAGACTCACACGAAGATACGCATACGCCATATCTGAAATAATAGGGCCTGGAAAGGACATACCTGCTCCTGACGTTTACACAACAGGAAAGGAAATGGCTCAGATAATGGATGTGTACAGTGCACTCCACGGGCAAGGAGAACCCGCAGTAATTACAGGTAAGCCAATCCCAGTTGGTGGCTCTCAGGCAAGAAATGTTGCAACAGGACTTGGAGTATCATACTGTGTGAGAGAAGCTGCCAAAAAGTTGGGACTGCGATTGAAGGGTGCCAAAACAGTGATTCAAGGATATGGTAACGCAGGAACCTTTGCAGCAGAATATATCGAGAAGATGGGCGGAAAAGTGATTGCAGTAAGCGATTCTAAAGGTTCGATAATAAACACAAAGGGACTTGATTCCAAAAAAGTGTTAGAATACAAGAACAAGACGGAAAGCGTGGTGGGATATCCGGGAAGCAAAAAGATCTCAACAGAAGAGCTTCTTACCACTCCGTGTGATGTACTTGTTCCGGCAGCGCTTGAGAACCAGATTACTCCACAGATTGCAAAAAACATTGACTGCAAAGTCATTGCAGAGGCAGCAAACGGCCCTACAACCCCTGAAGCTGACGAAATTCTACACAAAAACAAGATAATGGTTATTCCAGACATTTTGGCAAACTCTGGCGGTGTATGTATATCATATCTAGAGTGGGTGCAAAACTTGCAAAGATACTACTGGTCATTTGATGAAGTGGCAGGCAAGATGGAACACCACATTGTAAAAGGATTCAATGATACGTACGCGCTTTCAAAGAAGCACAGTGTTGACATGAGAAAGGCAAGCATGGTGCTTGCAGTCGGTAGAGTCTTAGAAGCATACGAAGCAAGAGGCCTCTGGCCGTAAACCGGTTATATATCATCTGATACTATATGACAAAGGCATTTGTAGCTATTCATTGCGAGACTGGCAAGGAAACACAAATAATTAGAAAACTCTTGGAGGTCAAGGGGATAAAAAATATCACGGGAGTCCTCGACTATATGACGTCATAGTCGAGGTAGAAAGTGCAGACTCGACCACTCTTGAAAAGATAATAACCGAGCACATACGCAAGGTGTCTCACGTACTTTCTACTATGACACTAATTACAGTCTAGAAAAGACTTTACAGTAGGATATAAAAAATAAAAATTAAAAAGTTTAAGAGGTGCTAAACGAGTGACCACAAGAGCATGACTTGGTTACGTTTGGATTGTTTATCTTAAATCCCGCGCCCATGAGGCTCTCGATGTAGTCGATACTTGCGCCCTTGAGATAATCGGCGCTGTAACTGTCAACTAGCATCTTTACTCCGTTCTCCTCAATTACTATATCGTCCTCCTCAGCCTTTTTCTCAAAGCCCATTCCATAAGACAATCCGGAGCATCCGCCGCCTTGCACGTAGACTCGCAGAAATTCTGGCTTTTCTGCTTCCTCTTTCATGAAAGCAACTACCTTTTCTGCAGCTTTTGGCGTGATTGTTATCAGTTTTGTGGCCTGTGTATTGCTCATGAGTCTACTCCTTCTCTAAATTATAATAATCTTTTCATACCGAGCATATTCGGAATCAATTGGGCAAAGTCTTACGATCTATTTCTTTGATTTGTTGACAAAAGCAGTCATTCTCTCAGCTCTGTCAGGATGTGTAAAGCACAGTCCCCATGTGTAGAGTTCTAGTGCAAGTCCTGTGTCGATGTCAGAGTTTCTGCCCTTGTTTATGGCAACCTTTGACATTCTTACTGCCATGGTAGAGTTTTGTGCAATCATCTTGGCAAAGTTTTTTGCCTCTTCTGTGAGTTTGGCAAGCTCGACAACCTTGTTTACAAGACCTATCTCCTTTGCCTCGTCTGCCTTTACCATTCTTCCTGTATAGATGAGGTCTTTTGCCTGTGATATGCCAATTATTCGCTGCAGCCTCTGCGTACCGCCCCATCCTGGGCAGACTCCGATTGTTACTTCTGGCTGGCCTATCTTTGCTGTATCAGCAGCTATTCTGATATCGCATGCAAGCGCAAGCTCGCATCCGCCACCTAGGGCAAATCCATTGATTGCAGCAATTGTTGGCTTGCTGCAGTTTTCTACCGTAACTGTTAGCAAGTGTCCTGTCTTTGCATATGCCTCTGCCTCAATCGGAGTAATTGTTGACATGTAGGCAATGTCTGCACCTGCTGAAAATGCCTTGTCTCCCTCGCCTGTGAGAATCACAACCTTAACTGAATCGTCCATCTCTATCTCTCTGAACACCTTAATTATCTCGCTTGTAACCTCGATGTTCATCGCGTTGAGCTTGTCAGGTCTGTTTATCTTTACAGTACAGATTCCATCTGACTTTGAAACGTTAACAAGAGACATGCCACAACTCCAAACTATCTGGAAATTAAACCTTGTCAGGTTTTTGCCTTCCCCATTGATACAGCGCAGCAGCTGCAGCAACCCAGTTTCTAATGTCATCGTAAACTGGAACTTGGTGTTTTTCAATTAGTGCAGATACCTTTTGTGTATATGGGCCGCCATTTCCTCCAACAAGCAGTGGCCTTTTGCCTTGTTTTGAAAATTCGACAAGGTAATCGATGATTACCTCCTCTAATGGATCGTCCTGGAATACAAACCATGGCATAACAATATCGATATTTAGATCGTCCATGAACTTTTGTATTGCATACCTGTAATCCTCTGCATTGGCTCCTCCTGTGACATCCACAGGGTTGCCATTCCCAATTACATATGTTGGGGGATAGTGTTCCTTCATCTCTTTTAGAGTAGCCTCTGTTACTCTGCCAAGCTCCATTCCGAACTTTTCAAACTGGTCTATTGCGCCAATCATTGGGCCTGCACCGTTGCTCACAAGTCCTACTCTTGGTCCATTTGCTGCTGGCTGCCAGGCAAGTGCTTTTACAACTGATGCAAGTTCTTGATAGCTATCTACTGAGATTATGCCTGCTTGTTTGAATGCACCCATGATTATTGCGTTAGAGCCACCCAGTGAACCTGTGTGTGATGCTGCCTGCTTTGCGCCAAGTGTTGTCCTGCCGCTCTTCCAGATTATGATTGGTTTCTTCTTTTCTTTCATTACTTGCTTTGCAGTCTCGATAAACTTGCGCCCATCTCCGAATCCTTCTACATAGAGTGCGATTACCTTGGTTTGAGGATCATTTGCTAAATACCATATCATGTCTGCTTCGTCCACGTCTGACCTGTTGCCATAGCTTACCATCTTGGAGAGGCCAAACGTATCAGCAGTCTCAAGAAATGAGATTCCCATCGTTCCGCTTTGTGATAGTAACGCTACTGGGCCTTGTCTTGCGCGGATCATTCTTGCCTGACCTTGAAACGCACAATCAAGGCGGTTTGCCGCATTGAACATGCCAATGCAGTTTGGACCTATGATTCTGATCTTGTGTTGTTCTGAGAGTCTCTTAATCTCTGCCTCATATGCAGCTCTCTCTCCTCCAAGCTCCTTTCCTCCACCTGATACAATCACAACGTTATGAATTCCTTTTTTGGCACATGTCTCAAGGACCGGAGGTGTTACAGAAAGGTCCACACAGACAACAACCAAATCTACCGGATCTTGGATGGCATCAAGACTTGGATAACACTTGAGTCCAAGAATCTCTTCTGCTTTTGGGTTTATTGGATATACCTTGCCCTTGTAATCATGTTTTGCAATGCTGTCAAGAACAGAGTTGCCCACCTTTCCCAGTGTTGCCGAGGCTCCGACCAGTGCTACTGACTGGGGCGTGAAAAAGGTCTCCATGAACTCAATGTTTGGTTGAGCCTTTGAGATTGCATCCTTTTTGACCTCGTTTCTAAGTATTATCTTTGCATCTACAACAAAGTATGATTTTGGATATACAACAATTGGGTTAAAGTCAACGCTGTCAAAGTATGCTGCGTTGTCCACTCCAATCTTTCCAATCTGCACCAATGCCTTTGCAAGCATGTTCAGATCAATTGGCTTGCTTCCTCTGTACCCTTGGAGAATCTTGGAACCTTTCAGCTCTGCAAGCATCGATTTTGCATCGTTTACAGTGATTGGGAGCATCCTAAACGCAACATCCTTGAATATCTCTGTGAGCACTCCGCCAAGTCCTACCATTATGACTGGGCCAAACTGTGGATCGTTTTGTAATCCCACAATTAGCTCAACTCCCTGCGGAACCATCTTTTCAAGCAAAATTCCTTTCAGATTGACCCCTTTTTTCTTGGAAAGTCTAGAATACATATCAGTAAACGCCTTCTTTACCTCCTTTTCGTTTTGCAGTCCGACTTTGACTCCACCAACATCTGTCTTATGAAGAATTTGAGGAGACACTACTTTCATGACAAGGGGAAATCCAAGTTTCTTGGCAGCTCTTGTTGCTTCCTTGGCACTATTTACAAGAGCATATCCAGGAACCTTGACTCCATACTTTTTCAAGACTGCTTTTGAGAGATCCTCGGTAATTACCTTGTGATCGGTTGCTATTGTTTCTTCAAAAACTTTTGTAACTGTACTCATAACGAGATCCGAGTCTTAGTGTCATTATATTAAACTTTTGTCAGAGATTAAACTCTGACTTGAAGTTTTGGTAAAATATTCGCATGTTGTTTTGGACAGCATCCATGTTCTTTGGAATATTGCTGATTATCTCTTCAAGGCTAATGTATGGTGCTGTACTCAGCTCCTGTCTTGATTTCTCAAGCCATAGTCTAATTGATGGTTCATCTACTTCCATGTGAAATTGCACTCCTACAGCGCTTCCAATCTTTATTGCTTGGTTTTGATAGTCTTTAGAGTGTGCTAGTCTGATCGCACCTTGTGGAAGATCACACGTATCGCCATGCCAATGAAATACTGTAGCAGGACTCTGTATTCCTTGGAAGAGTCTTGACTTGGATGTATTGTCAAACTCTATGTCATGATAGAATCCGATCTCTTTTTTTGTGCCACGGTAGACTCTGGCCCCAAATGCTTTTGCAATTAGCTGCGACCCAAGGCATATGCCAAGTACAGGAGTGTTGTTTTTTACTGAATCTTGAATCAGTGCAAGTTCTTCTTTTAGGTATCCCAAGTCGTCATTTGCACTCTCTGGCGCTCCAAGTATTACTATGGCATCTGGAATTGTCTTTGGAATTGCTTCTTTTTTTGCAAGAACTGTTGAGATATCAAAGCCGTCCTGCTCAAACAACTTTCCTAGCATGCAAATTCCTTCGTTTCTTGCATTCTGTATGACCAGTATCTCTGGCATGTGTAAATTTTTGAAAATTGCTTAATATGTTTACTTACAAATGAAATTGTGGAGTTTGAGGAGTCAGAGATGTTGGAGATTCACGACTTTATCAGATCTCTTAACTCAAAAAAAGATAGCATTGTAGTTGTAGAAGGTAGAAAGGACGAAGAGGCACTCAATAAATTGGGTTTTTCAGGCAAGGTCTGCCAGTTTCATACCTTCAAGGGCTTGGCAAAGTTTGCAGATTCGGTATCTAGATACAAACGCCTAATCATACTTTTAGATTCTGACAGAAAAGGTGCGTATCTTACCAAAAGGATTCTATCGCAGCTAGAGCACCGTATGACAGTCGATCTGTCCTTTAGGCGAAAACTGACTGCTATAACAAAGGGCAAGATACGTCACATTGAGGATCTCTCGCTGTACAAAATCAGCTGAGATATTGGCAATAAGCACTTATATCTGCCCACTCCGAACGTAAAGTGATCAAAAATTAAGAGGTTAATGATTTGCCATATACAGGAATTGTCAAGTATCACGTTAAGCTCAGCTTTGACGTCGATGGACTCGTTGAAAAAGCCGATATCATAGGCGCAATTTTTGGCCAAACAGAAGGACTGCTTGGACCAGAGATGAACCTAAATGAACTTCAGAAGGTGTCGAAAGTAGGAAGAATAGAGGTCAACGCTACGAGCACGACTAATCAAACAAAAGGTGACGCGTTGATTCCAATGAGCACTGACATCAACACTGCTGCGCTCATTGCAGCTGCGATAGAAAGCATTGACAAAGTAGGTCCATTTCAAGCCCACTTTAAACTAGAAGCAATAGAAGATGTAAGGTCTGCAAAGAAAAAAGAGATTGTTGACAGGGCAAAACAGATTGTGCAGAAATGGTCCACAAAAACAATCAGTGAAGGAGAAGAGATGTTAAAGGATGTTCAAGAGGTCACATCGTCTGGCAAGCTTACCACATTTGGAAAAGAGAAACTTGCATGCGGGTCGGGAGTTTTTGACTCGCCGTGGATAATTCTTGTAGAAGGAAGAGCAGACGTAATAAATCTCCTCAGAGCTGGATTTGACAACGCGCTTGCAATAGAGGGAGCAAGAATAGATGAATCAATCAAGTCTCTCTGCGAATCAAAACAGAAGGTTGTTGCCTTCCTTGACGGTGACAGGGCAGGAGGTTTCATACTAAAGGAATTACAATCACTTGTAAACATTGATGTGGTTCATCGCGCACCCGAAGGCGTCGAGGTGGAAGAACTCACCCCCATGCAGATTGCAGACATTCTCAAAGAGACAGCAGAGGAGATGAAAAAAGTTACTGCAAAACCAAGGCTTCAGGATCCAAAAGATGAGCCAATAGCAAATGTTGCAAGAAAGGTATTTCCAGAACTCAACGAGACTCTAGAAGCCGTGGCACTAGATGATGGACTAAACAGCGTCTTCAAAGTTCCAGTAAGTGAAGTTGTATCCAAACTCTCCCCAAGTTCTGGAATAAAGTATCTTGTTTTGGACGGCATCATAACACAAAGATTGATTGACTCTGCAAAACAGGCAGGAATAGAGTGTGTCATAGGCCACAGGATGGCTAACCTAAAGTCAACTGATGGAATGACCCTGAAAACATTTACAGAGCTTGGTATTGCATAAAACTAATGCCTGAGCTAAAACTGCAACATATATTGACACTTGCTGAACTTTT
Organism: uncultured Nitrosopumilaceae archaeon; assembly: GCA_964567715.1. GTDB lineage: Archaea > Thermoproteota > Nitrososphaeria > Nitrososphaerales > Nitrosopumilaceae > Nitrosotalea. The sequence continues at coordinate 18,697 of CAZMNT010000013.1, forward strand.
TTCCAAAGGAGCGCGCTATAACTTTATTCCAATGACTACATCATCACTTGGAAAAAGCATTCACAAATCACAACAGGCTGCATCAAAACATCTTCTTGAACTGGAATCGGACGGATACATAGAAAGAATACGTTCAGGCACACGGGTCTCTGTACGGATTACTACCAAGGGACATACCGAGATGTTGAAGATCTTTTCAACACTAAAGTCAAGCCTTGAGACCTCGCCGTCATATGTGGAGTTCAAGGGAGTGATAGTTTCTGGAATGGGAGAGGGAGCGTACTACATGTCCATGAAAGGCTATACAAGACAATTCAAGTCCAGACTTGGCTACGTTCCATTTCCTGGAACGCTAAATGTAAAGTTAAAAGACAAAGAATTTATCGAGGCAAAACGGTCGCTTGATGCTTATCCTGCAGTGATGATAAACGGTTTCTCAGACGGCAAGCGAACCTATGGCTGGGTAAAATGTCATCCTGCAAGAGTTAACAACAGCATAGACGCAGCGCTAATTCTGCTTGAGAGAACACACCATGACGACTCTGTAATTGAGCTGATCTCAAAAGATAACATCAAAAAGTTGACAAAACTTTCAACAGGTTCTCAGATAACAATTCATGTAAACGTAAAATCTGCATCCGCGCATAATTTGGTGTAACTCAGAGTCCGTGTATGGACTTGCCATAATCGCTTTCTATCTTTGAACTCTTGATATCAGGCACTGGGGACTGGAGCCTTGCAATTGATACATCCACCCCAATCTTTTTGCATCCGTCGATGATGAATTTTTCTTGATGTACTTGGTCATAGCCAAGTGCGATGATGTCAGGCCTCACACGTGCCACTGTCTTGAATATGTCTCCCTCATGGCCCACAATTGCATAGTCTACCATTAACAGAGAGCTCACAAGATCTCGCCGCAATTCCATATTGTGTAGAGGGATGCGGTTTTTCATCTTCTGTGCTGTGCTATCCGTTGCAACTACTACTACCAGCACATTGCCAAGTGCCTTTGCTCCTCTCAGAGTGTGTATGTGGCCTGGGTGTATGATGTCAAAGACCCCTCCTGCCAACACTATTCTAATTGAGCCCCTTCCAAGCTCGGTAAGCGTTCGCTTGTCTTTCTCGACAAAGCCATTTGTTACAAGGGAATCAATTCTGCCCAAGATATAGTCGGAGTTTAGCGACAGTCTTTTCCTCATTATATCCACTGGATCTTCGCCAGAAAGCGAAGCGACATAACATGCAGAAATTAACTCCTTGTCTAATGCGTCCAAATATGTCATAAGAGCTGATGCATTACCACTTGATTAATCTATGTCCACGGGTCTATTCCTCTGGAGAGGCGGAGGGCATCAATTAGCCCCTCTGCGTACCCGATGCTTAGGACTGCTAGCTCTTCTTTTCCCTCTCTTTGAAACTTTTCAGCATCGTCTATGTAGAGTTGGGCATTTTCTATTACCGACTGTAGGTTTTTGTCGTCCTTGAAAGTCTTGATTACCTCGTCTAGCGCCTTTCTTGCCTTTGGAACATATTTTGCAAGCATCTGCTCAGATATTTTCTGAATCTCTGCTGAATTGTCAAAGGGCTCATCAAGACACTTTGCAAAAACTTTGATTGCATCCGTCTCTGTAAAATGCATCCTTCCAGGGATGATAATCGTATGGGGTGGTTTGCCAAAGTCTGATCTGACAAGGCTTGAAATCTTTCCAGCAGTGATGTGCTGGTTTTTTGAGCCTATCCTTGATGCCACTATCCCAAACATAGAGTCGTCAATTACATTTCGCCGCTGCTCTTTTTCAACAGACAAGAGACTTAAGAGTGCGTCCTTTGGTTCGAGAAAAAATCCGGCATCATTGTCGTACTCTAGTATCAGAATGCTGTGTGTGCCTCTTACCAAGTTCTCGTAAATTGTATAGTATGCAGTATTCCAAGACTGCTGCTCTCTCATTACTGTGACAGGCTTGCCTATCTTGTAGTATTGCAGGCCGCACTCACCCACAAGAGAAGGAATTGCAGACGCTGCATGCACAGTTCGAGTCTTTATCTTTTCAAGTTCTGCTCTTGTGCGCAATTCAATGTGAGTTGTTGCGATGTAGGGGTCTCCATAGGCGAGCAGAACGACCGTCTTTTTCTTGGCTTCGTCAAGTATTGCCTTGCCGTCCTCCACTAACCATCGCGGAGCAATTTCGAATCTCTTTTTTGCTATTTTCTTTATTTTGAGCTGGTCAATCTTTGGTATTGGACTTGTAAAGTTTTCAAAATAAACTGCATCGGCTTTTTTTAAAATCGTCAATGCGCTTTGGCATAGTCCGTCAACGCCTGAAATCCCAAGACCGATAAACCATAACATAGTGCCCAGTCGTTTTGATGTATATTTTGATGTTCGTTTTATTATAGTCTAAGATCTCTTTTGACTGTCGTGCAATCTCTTGAGGTGATGCAGCATTCTTTTGAAGACTTCGATGCTTCGCAAATATTCGTCTGTTGATACTCTCTCGTCAATTGTATGTGAGGCATGGGGATCTCCAGGACCATAAGTTACCACTGGTATGTTCAACGAGTTTCCAATTATGTTCATGTCGCCAGTGCCAGTCTTTCTGATTAATTGTGGTCTTGCCTTTTCTACATCCAAGATTCCAAGAGTCAACGCCCTCACGAGTGGAGAGCTGTGAGGTGCCTCAAACGGTTCTGTCTCATCTAGGACAGAATAGAAAGCGTTTACTCCCTGTTTCTTGGCTACCTCCTGCACCGTAGTAGCTATTTTTTCTCCAACCATTTTACAGTTCATATCAACTGGAATCCTGATGTCCATTATAGCATCACATTCTACTGCAGTAACATTGTGACTTGTTCCACCCTTTATCTCTGTGAGAGCGGCAGTCAGCATCATGCTTTTTGGTTTGCCGCCCTGGTTTCCTTCAAGCTCATCCTTGATTGCTTTGGTAAATACATATGACTCTTCGATTGCATTCTTTGCAAGCCAGGGGGCGCTTGCATGTGCACTGTCTCCAACGTTTACCTTGAGGTTTATCGCAATTCTTCCCTTGTATGCTATTGTGATATTTCTAATACTGCTTGGTTCGCCAAAGATTGCATAATCAATATACATCTTTTGCTTGACAAGACTCTTGATTCCTGTAGCATTTCCCTCCTCATCCACTACGGCAGCAAAGACCACTGTCCCGTTGTTGTTCTGAAGGGAGGCTGCTGCAAGAAGCATTGCCATTAGCGGGGCTTTGGCATCAGAGGCTCCCCTACCATAGATGTATCCGTTCTCGTTTCTGACCTTTATCTTGCCTGGTACTGTATCCATGTGTCCGCAGAGCAGTATCTTTGGAAAGCCAGAACCCTTTGTTGCAATTAGATTGCCGACCTCATCGATGCGAATGTTCTCAAATCCAAGATCGTCGCACTTGTCTGCCAAAAATTCTGCCAACTGCTTTTCGGAAAGCGAAGGAGTGTAGAACCTCAGAGCTTTCTCTAGCATCTTTACTGAATATCTTGGTGTAATGGTAATTGAAGAGTCCAATTCTTATTTTCTCGATTGTTTGACGTAGTCTATCATCAAGGCCGGTATATCTACGCCAGTAACTCTTACGGTATTTTTGTATTCCGTTGTGTTGTTTACCTCGTGTACAACCAGGCCATTTTCCTTGCTTTCCATCAGATCGATGCCAACAATCTGTCCCTGCACTGCGTTCTTTGTCTTGATACAAATGTCCTCCATCTCCTTTGTTACTTTCAGTGGCTCGGCCTTGCCTCCTAGAGCCATGTTTGTCTTCCACTGGCCATCTCCGGAATAGCGGTATATTGCAGCAACCACGCTGTTGCCTATCATTATTGCCCTTATGTCGCGCGGGGGCCTGTTCACAAACTCCTCCAGGTAATACACTTGGTATATTGGATACATCTTTTCACGGGTATCCATTATCCCTTCTGCAGAATCACGATCTTTTAGCAACGCTATCATCCTTCCCCAACTTCCAACAGTCGGCTTGAGTACCATGGGATAGCCTTTCTTTTCTAAAAGGTCTAGTGCAGTCTCTTCTGAAAACGCGACTGCGCTAAACGGAGTCGGAACTCCATTTTTTAGCAGAAGCATGTGGGTGAAGAGCTTGTTTCCTGCAAATATGCTGGTATTCAAACTATTGATTACATTGACTCCCTTCCCTTCAAGTGCTGCAGTGGAATGTAAACTGCGGTAATAGCTTACACAGCGCTGTATTGCAGTATCATACTCTTCCTTGGTTTTATCTAGATTAATGGATAAACTCTTACAGTCAACCATCTTGGCGTCGATGCCCTTCTTTTTTGCGGCATCAAACAGAGCTTTTTCTTCCCACCTGATGGTATCGTAGAGTATCGATAGACCTGAACTCACTGGCCCCAGTCCTCACCAACAGTTTGTGCTGGTTTTAACTCAAAGCCAGAGGATCCTTTTGTTAGCTCAAAACTTGCACCACAGTCTGGGCAGGTCACAATTTCGCCTTCCATGGAATCTTTTGGAGGGTTGATGTTTGCATCACATTCTAAACATTTCATGTTATTTACCTGTCTTTACCTTCATTTGGGTGTTCATTAATTATCTTTCTTTCAAGCCTTTCATCCAATGGGATTTCAAGCAGGTCCCCCATCCTTAGATTCTTGAGGCCTGCAGCCACCTTCTTTGCCTCTTCGTCGTCCTGCTCAAGGCCCAGAAGAGACATTAGATATGCAGCACCATTTTTGCCTGCAAGCTCTCCAAAGACTATTCTTCTTCTGTTGCCAACCACCTTTGGCTCTATTGGTTCGTAGGCAGCAGGATTTCTTAGAATTGCAGCCAAGTGCGTTCCTGCCTTGTGTTTGTATGCTGTGGCGCCAACTATGGGCTTGGAATCATACGGTGTTATGCTAGTATATTGTTCAATTAACCGTGAAAGGTCCATCAGCATATCGAGTCTGAAATTGTTTGGAGACCTGTATAGGTAGGTTAACGCCACTGCAGTCTCTGCCAGAGCAGGTATTCCCGTTCTCTCTCCAACACCATCTATGGTTGTATGAATTTGATCAGCACCGCCATCACACCCTGCAAACGCATTTGCCAGTGCCAATCCTATGTCATTGTGGCAGTGCACATCAAGTGGAGTCTTGATCTGATCACGTACTGTCTTTACCAAATTGTACATACCGCTTGGTCTCATTATGCCAACCGTATCAGGTATGCTGATTCTGTCAACTCCTGCATCTGATATCGCTTTGCAAACTTGGAGGAGAAATTCTGGGTCTGCTCTGCTGGCATCCTCTACTGTAAATCGCATCTTAAAGCCGTGGGACTTAGCATACTCGACAGTCTCTACTGATCTTCGCATTGCCTCTTCCCGTGTTATCCGAAGTTTATCTTTCATATGAATGTCTGAAATTCCAAGATAGGTTGCCATCCAAGTGGCGTCACACTCTAGGGCCACATCCACATCTTCTTTCAGTGCTCTGACATGAGCGACAATGTCTGCCTTGAGTCCCTGCTTGATTATTGTCTTGGTCGCCTCTTTATGATCTAGCGAAACAACAGGCGAGATCTCGATTTGGTCAACACCAAAGTAGTCAAGCATCCATGCAATCTGAATTCGTTGCTTGTTTGAAAACGTAACACCTGGGTGCTGCTCACCTTCTCTTAGTGTACTGTCAAGTATGCGAATCTTTTTTGGTTTTGGCCCCATCTCGTTGTATCTGTATGCATAGTAATTCGGATCGTCCATTACTCCTTTAGTATCAAAATTTTACGAATATAAACATATTCGTACAGATTTCGGCTAATTTGGTCCATTTTGCAACGATTTACGTCAATAAGTGAAAAAGAGAGCCGAACTTCGTTTTACGTAACAGTTCTGAGAATAATCACAGTGTTGGTATCAAAAACACCTGATATCTTGCGCAGTGCGTCTATGCAGGCGTTTATCTCTGTTATGGTTGTGGCTTTGATGATAGTCGCAATGTCATACTGTCCAGTAATCTCGTATACTGTGTGAACTCCATGCAGCTTTGCCAATCTTGCCGACACTTTGGAAGTGTCAGTCGAAGAATCAACCGATATCAAGATTATCGCACTTGTTGAATTGTTGTTGCCCGTTTCAATAGTAAATTTTTTTATTATTCCACCATCCGTTAGATTCTTTACTCTTCTTCTTACCGCAGATTCAGAAAGACCCAGTTTCTCTCCTATCTCCACAAAAGACTGTCTTGAATCTTTTTTTAACATCTCAATTATTGTTTCATCAGTCTTGTCTCTAGACATTTCTTCTCTGTTCCTCTTTGATTAGTAAGACATCAAGTGTTTCTAAAGCTTTGTTTATATCCGACTCTGAAACCACAAGGGGAGGCAGCAGACGCAGTATGTTCTTTCCTGAGTATAACAAAAGCAGGTTGTTTGCTATCGCATCAAAGAGTATGTCTTTTACCTCAAACTTCATCTCTACTCCAATCATCAGTCCCTTGCCTCGTATCTCTCGAATTATCTTGTGTTTTTCTTTTAGTCTCTCCAATCCTTCCCTTAGGATCTTTCCCATCTTTGCAGCATTCTCGACGAGGCCATCTTCTGTTAGCGCTTGAATTGTAGCAATTCCGGAAGCACACGAGAGAGGATTTCCACCAAAGGTTGAGGACTGTTCTCCTTTTCCAATCGATGCCAAAATCTCTGGTCTTACAAGTGTTGCACCCATCGGTACACCTCCTGCAATTCCCTTTGCAAGGCACATTATATCCGGCACAGTGTCCCAGTGTTGGCTTGCCCACAGCTTGCCAGTTCTTCCTAAACCAGCTTGAATCTCATCAAATATCAGGACAGCTCCTTTTTCATCACATAATTTTCTTACATCCTGTAAAAAACCATCTGGTGCCACATGTATCCCACTCTCTCCTTGTATTGGCTCTAGTATAACAAGCGCAGTATCGGAATTTACTACAGATCTGAGGGCCTCTATGTCTCCAAAAGGTGTAAACGAAACGTTACTTAACAGGGGCTCGAATGCCTTGCGATACTTTGGATTGAAGGTAAGCGAGAGTGACCCAAAGGACTTGCCGTGATACGAGCCATTCATTGCAACCATCCCTTTCCTTCCGGTAAACTTGCGGGCAAACTTTATGGCAGCCTCCACTGCCTCGGTTCCGCTGTTGTTTAGATATACCTGGCTGAGGCCGGAAGGAGCCACCTTGATTAGCCTCTCGAGAAACTCCTCTCGTGTCTTGTTGTAAAGTGAGCTGTGGACCGTGATTATCTTGTCAAGCTGGGCCTTTAGTGCCTTGACTACGCGCGGATTGCAGTGGCCGACAAGAGCAACGCCATACCCGCCCATAAAATCAACATACTCTTTTCCGTTGATGTCCCATACATGGGCGCCTAATCCGAGTTCTACGGTAACGGGAAATCTCTGATAGATATTTCCCATGAACTGGTCTTCTATCATCTTGAGATCACTGTGCACCTGTCGTTTGCAATGGCTGATGATATGGGGTTTTCTCTTTGGCCGTTTGCAACTATTGCCTGCTTTACCCCCATCTCGATTGCTTCTGTAGCAGCAAGTATCTTCTTTTCCATGCCAAATCCTATCTTGGGAAGAAGTGCTTTGGCCTCCTCAAGTGATAGTTTTGTGACCAGTTTGTCATCCATTAAAAGACCATCTACGTTGGTGAGAAATAGTATCCTGTCAGATTGCATCTTTCCTGCCACGTAGGCAGCCGCCCTGTCGCCATCCACGTTTAGAAAATCAGACTCTTCGCTTATTGCAATTGGGGAAATTACTGGAACATAGCCTTGGTCCAAGATTACTTTGATAAGATCAGAGTTTACATCGTGAATCTTACCAGTATATCCTCCATCAATTGCCATCTTTCTTCCTTTTTCGTTAATTACGATGAGTTTCTTTTTTCGTTCTGCTTGGATTATCTTGCCATCTATTCCAGAAAGTCCTACTGCATTGATTCCGTTTTTTTGTAACATGCCAACAATAAGCTTGTTTATCTTGCCTGACATTACCATGGTGAAAATTTCTGCAGTCTCTTTGTCTGTGTATCTGCTCTTGATTCCTCCGGGAGAAACTATGAATTTTTGTTCTTTTCCTAGAGCCTCGGAAATTTTTGTTACTTCTTTTCCTCCGCCGTGCACAAGAATTACTTTTTCTTGCTCTGATACTTTTTTCAGGTCAGAAATTGTTGAGGGGTGAAGGCCATCCACTACACTTCCTCCTATCTTAATTGTGATCATCTCATTACACAGGAGTTAGGGGGGAATAGGTGAGACCTTCCATCTCGTTGAAGCCTGCCATGACGTTCAAGTTTTGTATGGCAGAGCCGGCAGCGCCTTTCATTAGGTTATCTGATGCCGATAGTACTACCAATCTGTTGTTGTCTTGGTCTATGTCAAAACCTACATCGCAAAAGTTAGAACCTACCACGAACTTGGGATCGGGGAATTTGTAAAATCCTTTCTTGTCACGAATCAGTCTGATGAACTTCTCATTTTGATACTGCTCGCGATACATCTTCCAGAGATCCATCTCTGTTACTTGCCTTGTGAGAAACGTGTGGTTTGTACACAAGATTCCCCTCACAATATCTACAGCGTGCGGACTCATTGATACCTTGATCTTCTTTCCAGCTGCTTGGCTAAGCTCCTGCTCAATCTCGCCAGTGTGTCTGTGTTTTGCTGGCTTGTATGGCCTGATTACACCTGACCTCATCGCGTGGTGTGTACCGGCTTCTGAGCCTGCGCCAGATCCAGATGAGCCTATCTTGGAATCTACAATGATGTGTTCTGTATCGATAATTCCTTTCTTAACCAAGGGGTAAAGTGCAAGAATCGATGTTACTGCCATGCACCCGGGGCAGGAGACAAGCTGCGTTTTTTTTATCGCTTCCCTGTGAAGTTCTGGGACTCCAAACACTGACTTTGGTAGATAGTCGGGGTGTGGGTGCTGCCAACCATACCACTTGTCGTAATCTGAAGCGTTGTGCAATCTATAATCTGCACTCAGGTCAATTACCTTCATTCCTCTGTCATACAGTTCCTTTACAATGTCAACTGCTGTGCCATGCGGTACTGAGGTAAATACAAGGTCGCACTTGTCTGACAGCTTGTCATAATTTAATTCTGAAAAAGTTAGGTCAGTGAATCCTTTGAGGCTTGGTTGAACTCTTGATATGTATTCTCCAACATATTGCCTTGAAGTAACGGCGGTGATCTCGACTTTTGGGTGACTTACAAGCAACCTTAGAATCTCTCCGCCTACATATCCTGAAGCTCCTATTACTCCTACTCTCATAAGTGATCTCCTAGCATAACATAGTATAATTTAAACTCTAAAATTTTAAATTCCAATTTATTTGGCAGCTGATCTAACTGCGTATTCTATCATTTCTTTTGGAATATTTCGTTTGGCAACTCTTGCAAGACCCTTAAACTCTACAGTGTTGTTTACTTCGTGAACCACCAGTCCTCTCTTTTCGTCTTCCATCACATCAATTCCAAGAATTCCTCCACCTACTGCCTTTGACGCTTTCATGCAAATGTCTTCCAGCTCCTTTGTTATTTCACAAGGCACAGCTTCCCCACCAAGTGCGATATTCGTCTTAAATCCGCCCGATGAAGTCCTATACATTGCTGCTATTACTTGGTCTCCTACTGCTATTGCACGTATATCTCTTGGAGGCCTCTTTACAGCTTCTTGTAGGTAGTATATCCTATCCAAAGGGCCGTCATTTAACTCTCTTACCTCGATGATTGCGTCTGCAGTATCCCTGTCTTTTAACAAGACCACTCCCCTCCCCCAACTTCCAATGATTGGTTTTATGACCAGAGGATATCCCTCTTTGCTCAAAATCTCTACTGCTGATTCAGAAGAGAAGGAAAAGAAAGTTTTGGGAGTAGGAACATTGTGCTTCTTTAACAAAAGCGATGTCAACATCTTGTTTCCACAGTTATTTGCTACCTCGAACCTGTTGAATACTGGAACGTCGAGAAATTCTAAACAGGCCGTAAAGTGCAGTCCACGAAAATAGCTAACGCATCTCTCTAATACCACATCACCAAAATCAAAATCTGCTCGTTTACTCTCAGTACTGATGTTAGTTGTCTTTGCATCTATCATCTTTGTATCGTGTCCAATCTCGACTGCTTTTTCCTCGAGCATTTTCTCCTCTAATCTTACTCTATCGAAGACGATACAGACTTTGGGCATCTACTCTCCCCAATCTTCGCCGACTTTTTCTGCATGCTTTAGTTCGCACACGGCGCCGTTCTTGGAAGCGATCTCAAAATCTGCCCCACAATCAGGACAAGATACTATCTCTCCAATACTTGCGTCGTCTGGAATTTTTAAATTTGCGTCACATTCTGGACAATTCATTCTTTGATATTTCGCCTCTTTTTTAGTAATTTATTAGCTGCTGTTGATTGTAGACCCCACAGTTCTACAAAGCCCTTTGCAAGAGTTTGGTCAAATGTAGAGCCCGTGCCATACGTTGCTAAATCACGACTGTATAACGAATAATCCGACTTTCTCCCTACCACTCTTAAACTTCCTTTGAACATTTTCAGCTTTACGGTTCCGCTAACTCTCTTCTGTGACACATTGATAAACATATCTAAATCGGTTTTCAGAGGATCTTGCCAGAGTCCAGAATATGCAAGCCACGCCCATTCGGAATCAACCGTTGCTTTGAACTTTAATTCGTGCTTTGTAAGAACCATTTTTTCTATGTCGGTATGTGCTTCAATTAGGCAGAGAGCAGCCGGTGTTTCGTATACTTCGCGAGATTTTATTCCAACCACTCTGTCCTCTATGTGATCGACTATTCCGACCCCTGCCTCGCCTGCTTTCTTATTGATATATTCTATAAGATCAATTGGCTTGAGGCTCTTGCCGTCCACTGCAATAGGTATCCCATGTGCAAATTTTACTTCAAGATACTGGGGCCTGTCTGACAAGTTCTTGGTCTTTACCCAGATGAATGCATCTTGAGGAGGCTCTGCATATGCATCTTCAAGGTCGCCTCCTTCTATTGCCCTTCCCCACAAGTTTTGGTCAATGCTAAATCTTTTCGCTGCTGTGTCAATCGGTATTCCATGTTTTTTTGCAAATTTCATCTCTACATCACGAGTAAGATTGAGATCGCGTATAGGTGCGATGATTGGAAGCGTAGAACCTGATCGCATTGTGACATCAAATCGTACCTGATCATTTCCTTTTCCCGTACATCCATGTGCAAGTGCTTGCGCATTCTCTTTTTTTGCCACCTCGACGACTTTTTGTGCAATAAGGGGTCTTGCAAGAGCAGTTGCAAGACAATATTTCTTCTGGTATAGTGCATTTGCCTTGATTGATGGAAATATGAAATCGTTTACAAATTCACTTCTTGCATCAATATTGTAATGCCTGACAACTCCGAGTTTTTTTGCCTTGGCTGCAATCTTTTTGAGGTCGTCTCCTTGGCCAACGTCGACCGTTATTGTAACTACATCCAAGTTGTGCTTTTCTTGAAGATATTTTATGACAACCGAAGTGTCAAGTCCGCCAGAGAAAGCTAAAACTGCTTTTCCTTTCATTGAGGTTTTCTGTGATCAGATTTTAGCATTTATCTTTTATGATCTTGAGTTTGATCCCTATCCTTTGCCATGGAAAATCAAAAAATTATTTTCATGCGATGAGACAAACCAAATTAGTCCAAGCTAAAATTCGAACACTATTTAACCGCAGCCTTATAACGCTGTTATATGAATTTGATTCCTGCTGCAGAGGGATTACACAGTACTAACTATCAAAGAGATTTGAAAGGAGATGACTCCAAATGACAAAACTTCAGGCAAAAAACATTGTAAAGCGTTTTGATCACAACGGCAACTCTGTACTTGCATTAGACAGCATAAACTTGGATGTACAAGAAGGTGACTTTGTATGCATCGTAGGTCCGTCCGGATGCGGCAAGTCCACATTTTTGAATATCATAGCTGGTCTTGAAAAACCAGATTCTGGAGATGTACTACTTAACGGTCAACCAATCTCTACCTCTGGACCTGACAGAACTATGGTTTTTCAGGAGGGTGCACTCTTTCCGTGGCTTAAGGTCATTGATAACGTAGAGTTTGGACTGAAGATGGCAGGAATTCCAAAAGAAGAACGCAGGCAGATATCTCAGAGATATCTTGACATGATGCAGCTAACCAAGTTTGCAGACTCGTATACTTATCAGCTATCCACAGGAATGAAGCAAAGGGTAGCCATAGCACGGGCACTAGCGATGGATCCTGAAATTCTTTTGATGGACGAACCATTTGCAGCGTTAGATTCGCAAACAAGAGACTTGCTACTTGTCGAGCTACAACTAATATGGGAAAGAACAAAAAAGACAATCATCTTTGTAACTCACAACATCTCAGAATCGGTAATTTTGGGAAACCGTGTAGTTGTTTTCAAAAATAGGCCATCTAAAATAAAGAAGGAAATCACAATTGACTATAGAAGACCACGGCTAATGGAAGATGAAAATCTTCAGAAATATTACCATCAGATTGTTGAGGAGCTCAAAAGCGAGGTTATCGCTAGAATAAAGGATGAAAACCAATGAACGAGACAACAAATCCAAAAAGCTTTCGTGGCAGTCTAGATGATGCTGCCAATGCTGCACTGTTTTTAGCAGTCTTCGTAGGTATCTGGCAGGTGGTATTTCTGCTAGGAATATGGTCTAAAGTTTCTCTGCCCTCACCTGAGATGGTAGTAGCATCATTTGCCAAAATTATATCAAATCTGTCATTACCGGAGAGCATAGGTGTAACACTTGGCAGGCTTGTAGCTGCTTTTGCAATTTCCATAACCATTGGGACTCTCATAGGTCTAGCAATGATTCAATTCAAAGGGTTTGGGAGGACAATGAACTCGTTTGCCGCAGGACTTTTATCCTTCCCAAGCATAGCATGGGTTCCATTCTCAATTCTCTTAATTGGCTTCAACGAATTTGGAATTATGTTTGTTGTTATAATGAGCTCTATTTTTTCTATACTGATCTCAACTTATAGCAGCATCAGGAATATTCCTCCACTCTATATTGACGCGGCAAGAAATATGGGTGCAAAGGGAACTTCATTATTCCGACATGTGACAATACCGGCTGCAACACCATCTCTGATAGTGGGAATTAGACAAGCTTGGTCCTTTGCTTGGCATGCAATAATCGGAGCAGAAATACTCATGTCAATTGTAGGACTGGGACACATTCTTTCTGTAGGTAGAGAATTTCTTGATATGAGTCAGGTGATTGCAAGCATGATTACAATTTTTGCAATCGGGTTACTAGTGGACAGGCTGTTGTTACACAAGGTAGAAGATAAAGTACGAAGAAAATGGGGTTTGGACCATCACAGATAGGGAAAGAATAGAATGAAACCGGGAATTAAATTTGCGATTGCAGGAATCATTATCTTACTGGTAGTTGTTACTTCATCAATACAGAATTTTGGAATTCAACTCACAATTACTTCTGAAAACACATCTGATACTTTGCGAATAGGTTATTTCCCTAACATCAATCACGCCCAAGCAGTAATTGGTTTAGGTAATGGGGATTTTCAGAAAAAAATGGGAGCTACTAAGATAGAAACCCAAGTATTCAATGCAGGACCATCAGCAATAGAAGCATTATTTGCAAATAGGATAGATGTGGCTTACGTGGGACCAAATCCTGCAATTAACGGATACCTGAAAACTGACGGGGCAGGTCTACGAGTCATTGCAGGCGTATCAAGTGGCGGTGCTGTTTTTGTGGTAAGAAATGATTCTGGAATTGAATCTGCAAAGGACCTGGGAGGGAAAAAGTTTGCATCTCCACAATTAGGCAATACGCAAGATGTGTCTCTTAGAACATATCTTTTACAAAATGACTTCAAAACTTCTGAAAATGGAGGCAATGTGCAAGTGATACCTGCAGCCAACTCTGATATCTTTACTATGATGGAAAGAAAAGAAATCGATGGAGCGTGGGTTCCAGAACCTTGGGGTGCAAAACTAGTTCAGGAAACAAGCTCACATATCTTTCTTGATGAGCGAGATTTGTGGCCTAATGGAAAATTCACGACAGCAGTAATAGTAGTAAGGACTGACTATTTACAAAATCATCCAGATGTTATCAAAAAATTACTAGAGGCACATGTAGATGAAACCATATGGATAAACAACAATCAAGATGAAGCAATCAATGTTTTCAATGAACAAAACAAGGTATTGACAGGAAAGACCATCCCGCAAAGCGAAATTAATCAAGCTTTTTCAAGAATGTCTCTTACCTATGATCCAAACAAAGATTCTCTTTACAAAGAAGCAGATAATGCATATGAGTTAGGATTTTTAGGGGATAAGAAGCCTGACCTGACAAATATTTTTGATCTGAAAATTCTAAATCAAATACTTGAAGAAAAAAATTTACCGCCTATCCAATAATCAGTGATCAAATTTTTTCAATACTTCAAGTGCCCCCTTGAAGTCATTTGGAGAGCTTAACAGTACATTGTCTGCAATCTTGTGCACACCTTTTACAAATCCAACTATGTCTTTGCTATATCCAGACCAGTCAAGTTTGAGCATCTTGGCAGATTTTTGGTTTAATTCCGATGCCAACAATACACATGGAATTATCCTAAATCCCTGTGGTTTGAGCTTGTCAACTATTCTTTCCACCTGATCTGTTGAGCTTATGACCTGGGTAACAAACCCCTTTGGCTGTGCCTCTATCTTTTTGTGAATTTTTTCAAAGTTTGGATTGCTTGAAATGGAAAGATAAAGGTCAATCTTTTTTCCAAAGCCTTGTTCGTTGAACTGTTTTACAACATCGCTTGGTACAAGTCTTGAATCTTTGGGACCAGTGGGAGGAGGATCGCCCTTGACTACTAGAACACCATTTAGGTTCAAAAGTATGGCATCACAAATGGTTTGAGTGATAGACGTATGGTTTCTATCCCTTACCCTGACACTTGCAGAGATCTTCAACTTGGTGTTAGAGTTTTTAATGAAAAAGCCTGCAGTTATTGGAGAGATCCTAGGGATGCCAAGCACCGAGTCTGTTATGTGGATATTATCACAAAGTTTTCCTATCTCGATTGATTTTGATTTGAATTTATCAATGGATTCTTGCAGTTCACTATGAGAGAGAACAGTATCCTGAATGACTTTGGGAGGATTGAGCTCATAAATTATTGTCATAAAAGAGTGTCACGACTACTTGATTATAACCTTTGAAGGCAATTAACATATGACAAAAAAGAAAATTAATACATCAAACCATGCACCATTTGCTGTTGGTAACAAAAATTCCACTAGACGAATTGATGAAACAAAAGATAGTGCTCTTTGATGGAGCGATGGGAACCGAGATTCAAAAACTAAACCCAAAATCAGAAGACTTTCCAGACGGAAAAGATGGATTCAATGATGGCCTTTCCTTTACACGACCTGAGTGGATAAAAAACATTCACAGAAACTATCTCAAGGCAGGAGCAGATTGCATCGAGACCAACACTTTTGGTTCAAATAAGCTCAAACTTGAAGAATATGGCTATGGTGACAAGACGCTAGAGTTTAACAAAAAAATTGCAGAGCTGGCAGTAGAGGTTACTAAAGAATTTCATGACGAGCCAAGATATGTTGCTGGTTCGATGGGGCCAACTGGATTTTTGCCAAGTTCAAACGATCCATCTCTTGGACAAATGCCACTCGATAAAATTAGAGAAGCGTTTGAGATTCAGGCAGAGGGATTGATACTTGGTGGAGTGGATGCACTACTAATTGAGACAAGCCAAGACATTCTGGAGGTAAAACTTGCAATAGAGGCATGCCACAATGTAATGAAAAAGACAGGAAAGAAAGTACCGATCATTGCAAATGTAACACTAGACAAGTATGGCAAGATGTTACTCGGAACAAACGTCCAAGCTGCATATACCACGGTGTCCGAGATGAACGTGGACGTATTTGGTCTTAACTGTTCTACCGGTCCTCTAGAGATGACTCCAAGTGTCCAGTGGCTCAACGAGCAGGACGACCTGCCACTACTTGTTGTGCCAAATGCTGGAATGCCTGAAAACCAAGGAGGAAGAGCAGTATACAAGATGGCGCCAGACGAGATGGCCCAAGTAATGCGTGATTTCTTGTCACAGTACAAAAAAGTTCGAATAATAGGTGGCTGCTGTGGAACCAATGCAGAACACATAGCGTTTTTACGAAAAATAATTGATGAAAAAGCAACCGAAAATAGGCACTAGGTATTTAGAAAAAGCAATTGAGAATGACTGTATTGAAAGATGTTAGAGTAAGTTCTGCACTAACAGCCGTAGAACTAAGGCAGAATCCTCCCCCGCTTATCATAGGAGAGCGACTAAATGCGCAGGGGTCAAAGAAGGCAAAGGAGTGCGTACTTGCTGACAATTTTGAAGAATTGGTAAAGATTGCAAGAGACCAGGTCGATGAGGGGGCTCACTGCCTAGATGTCTGTGTTGCCACGACAGAACGCTCAGACGAACTTGAATTTATGAAAAAACTTGTAAAATTGCTAAGCCTTGAGATTGATGCACCTCTTGTGATAGACTCTACGGAGCCAAAAGTTATCGCAGCTGCGCTCGAACAGATACCTGGAAAGCCAATAATCAATTCAATCAATCTCGAAGGGGATGGAAGCAGATTTCATTCACTTGCTCCGCTGATGGTAAGATATGGCACTCCTGCAATTGCAATGTGCATTGGACCAAAAGGGATGGCAAAGACTCCAAAGGAAAAGCTAGAGACCGCGGAACTCTTGTTTGAGACCGGAAAAAAATATGGCCTAAAAGAAGAGCATTTTATCTTTGATGTGCTTACTTTTACACTAGCAACCGGAGAGGCAGAATTTCTTGATGCTGGAAAAAACACTTTGGAAGGAATAAGTCTTGTCAAGAAAAGATTTCCAAACTCATTTACTACACTTGGGTTGAGCAACGTAAGCTTTGGACTTGCTCCTAGGGCAAGAAAGATACTAAATGCGATATTTTTGTATCATGCTGTAAAAGCAGGACTGGATACAGTTATCATCAATCCAAAAGATGTGATTCCTTATACTGAGATTGATGAAAAGGAAAGAAATCTTGCAGAGGACCTCATATTCAACAAGCATCCAAATGCTCTTGCAGAGTTTATCTCTCATTTTGAAACAACAAAGACAACTACCAGTCTTGCCACAAAGAAGATTGAGGTAGATCCTTCATGGCCAGCCGCCATACGCTCCAACTTTAGAATTGTAAACCGAATTAGGGACGGCATAGAGCGAGATGTTGTGAGTGCAATACATGAGAAGATATTGTCCAAGCATGGATTGGTGGAAAAAGGCGGCATGCTAATAATTGATGCGCCAAAAGAGGTAACACATGATGCGGCAATCCAGACGCTAAATGATGACCTGCTTCCTGCAATGAAAGAAGTGGGAGACAAGTTTGGGTCAGGGGAGCTCATACTACCATTTGTATTGAAATCGGCAGAATGCATGAAGGCAGCAGTTGCAGAACTTGAAAAATATCTACTAAAGGAGGAGGGGAGCTCCAAAGGGAAACTGGTGCTTGGAACTGTCTACGGGGACGTCCATGACATTGGAAAGAATCTTGTAAAGACAATCTTTGAGAATAATGGATACACAGTATATGACCTTGGCAAACAAGTTCCAATGCAAAAATTTCTTGAAAAGATCGAGGAAGTAAAAGCTGATGCAGTAGGGTTGTCTGCTCTCTTGGTATCTACATCAAAGCAGATGCAGTTCTTTGTAGAACATGCAAGAAAAAACAATATGCAAATTCCCGTCCTGTGTGGAGGAGCTGCAATCAATAGTAATTACATAAACCGAATTGCAAAGGAGGGAGGCATATACAAGCCTGGCGTGTTTTATTGTAAAACAATGTTTGATGGCCTCAAGACCATGGACAACCTAGTTTCCAATTATAAACAAAAATTTGTTCAACAGTGGTACGAGCGAATTGAAAAGTGGACCGAAACTGTGGTTGAAAGGATACAGGAAGGACCTATAGAAAAAAGCGAGATAAAGCCAGTCCCTCCACCGATTCCTCCTCACATCAATAAGGCAATAAGGTTTGAACCAAAAGACATTGATCTAAATGAGGTGTGGAAGTTCTTGGACAAAAAATCACTCTTTGTGCTGTCATGGGGGCTACGAGGCAAGTCTGCCAAAGAATCCGAGTCAGAACACGAAACGCTTCTTGAATCTTGGAAGAAAAAAATTCTATCAGAAAAACTGTTTGAACCGCGTGCAGTGTACGGCTACTTCAAATGTCATGGTAAAGATCAAACCCTCCTAGTCGATCATCCAAATGGCGAGAAATTGGTATTTGAATTTCCGCGCTCCTCAAGAGCAAAACGCCTCTGCCTTGCTGACTATTTTGGACAAGAGGATGTTGTAGCCTTTCAAGCTGTAACAATAGGAAACAAAGTTTCTGAAACCTTGGAAAAATGGAACAAGGAGGACAGGTATACCGATGCCTACTATCTACACGGCTTTGCAGTAGAAACAGCAGAAGCAATGGCTGCATGGATTAACCAGAAGATAAGGAATGAACTAAAGATTGGACAAAAATGCGGACTCAGATACAGCTGGGGATATCCAAGCTGTCCAGATGTATCCCAGCACTATCTTGTCTGGCAACTATTGGACCCTGCAAGATCTGGCATGACACTAACAGAGGCAGGACAGATAATCCCAGAACAATCCACTGCTGCCATGGTGGTTTATCACCCCCATGCCGAGTACTTTGCGTTGTGATCATAACAGAAAATAAGAAATCCCAAGTAGAGTACCATATGATGAAACTAGAAGAAATAAGGAATGCACTGTCATGCTCGATCGATGCTGTAGCACACAAGACTGAAAAAACAAAGCTTGCTGCAGTACTTGTCATAATTTATGGGCCAGATCCCTACATCATCATGACTGAGCGCCCAAAGACCATGGATCATCATGCAGGCGAAATATCATTTCCAGGCGGAAGGTGGCAGGAAGATGACGACGATCTTCTATCTACTGCCTTGAGGGAAACAGGAGAGGAGATAGGAACCACTATACTCAGAAATCAGGTTATAGGGCAGCTCAAGCCTGTCACCACCCTAAATTCTGGCTTTACTATCATTCCTTTTATAACAATCCAGCAAAAAATTCCTGAAATAAAACCAAATTCAGAGATTGAATCCATTTTGAAGATCCCACTTCTTCCGCTTTTAAAAACAATTGACAATGATAAAGATCCAGAACACCACTCTATTCAAGAAATGTACACTTTCAAATTCCAAAACCATCTGATTTGGGGCGCTTCTGCAAGGATGTTGCATCAGATTTACTTAATGTTATCAACAAACAGTTTGCTGTAAACCTCGAGATTCATTTAAAAAGAGGTCAAGTTTCTCAAATTTTCATGGCTGCACGCAAGTCAACTCCAAGAAAGATTAGGCTGATGGGCAAAATAAAGCAGAATTCTGCTGTTCCAGCTTGGGTTATCGTACGAACAAAACGTAGGGTGCGAACAAACCCAAAGAGGAGACAGTGGCGCAGAACAGATGTGAGGGTTGGTTAGTTGTCCGAAGAAACACTAGAGAGGATTTACACAATTAATCTGGGAAAGGTTTTGCTCTCTCCAAACAATCAGAGAGCAAAACGTGCAATAAACATGATACGAGCATTTGCAACAAAACACATGAAATCAGAAAATGTGAAAATCGAAGAAGAGATTAGTCACTTGGTGTGGGAGCGTGGAATCCGACACCCTCCAAGAAAAATTAGAGTAAAACTTTCAAAAGATGATGATGGTAACATCATAGTATCAAAATATCAAGAAGAGAAAAAGGCAGTAGATGAAAAATCCAAGAAAGAGGAAAAGAAAGTAGAGGAAAAACCAAAAGAGAAGAAAGAAAAACCTGCAGAATCTAAACCTACAAGGAAATCAAAAGAGTAAATTATTCTATTTGTTCTAATTCCACGTCTATCTTTACGCTAGCATCTGGCTCATTCCAGTCTAGAGTATTTTCGCATGAAATTATTCCTAGCGGATCGTATTTGTCAAAACGAGTCTCCCCTTCTACTGAAGTAAGCAATACAACTCTGGACTTTTCGCCATTTGTGACTGACATGCTTACCATGGTACTATCATTGCTAAATATGCCGCTGATTGTGCTCACCATTGAATTTAGAACGCCTATTGGTACCTTGTTTCCTCCTACTACGTAGAGTAACGCACCCTTGATGCTATGTGGTGCAACATCCTCGTAGAGCATCTTGATTGAATCTCTAAGCGATGTTTCAACATCGGATATGTCTTTGCTGGTTGAAAGAATGTTTGTCTTAAGCGGCAAGGATGAATCTTTCAAAGTGGAAACAACATGCATTAGTGCAGCGTTTGTGATTGTATTGCAAGAATCAGGAGTAAGGTCTGGGTTGCTGTCAAGGAGAGCGTCATTGTCTATGATTATGGTGCAATCTGAATTTGTCTTTAGTCTTTTCAGTGAAACCCCTGAAAAGAAGATCTTGTCCTTTTCAAACTTGAAGGGCATGATTGCAAAGGAGAGTACGTTTTTTCCCATTTCTTTGCCGATTTGGGATATGATTGGGGCCAAGGCAGCACCAGATTTGCCTGCCAAGTTGGCTACCAGAATTATAGTAGAATAAGACTCGAGCTTTTCAACAATTGAACTTTTTGCACCAAATGATATACCTCTTATGAGATATGCTGAAGGGTTGAGAATTGGACTAGTGTTTATCAAAATCTTGGAAGATTCATGGCCTAGGTCCTTTGGATCGTGGCTTATTATGAGAGAGTCGCACCCAAGTTCTTCTTTTATGTTTGTAGCAAGTCTCCTTCCAGCTCCTCCTAATCCCACAACTAGAATTGGTCCCTGCATCTGAAATTCCATGTCTCTCTCTTGCTTACAAAATTGATTAAAAAACTTTGTTGCTTAGTTTTAGTCCTAACTTCGATCTAAAAAATTTAGCTCATGATCTGACCATAAAGTCCATTTCTTGTAGCATCAGTTATCCTTACCTTTACTTTTTGACCTAGCTTTGCCTTATCGTTGACCATGACCGGCTTGTAAGCATAATTGCGGCCCTTTATGGTACCATTTGAACTCTCATCAAAGAGGACCTCTCCTTCCCAACCGATCCATTCCTGATTTCTCTCATGTGATATCCTTTTTGCCATATCAAAAACTGCCTTGCTTCTCCTCATCACTTCTGAGACTGGAATCTGTTTCATCAAAGATGCTTTTGTCCCAGGCCTTGCACTATATCTTGACAGGTTGATTATATCAGGCCTTGTTTCTCGTATCAGGTCAAGTGTATGTTCAAAGTCTTCTTCAGTTTCTGTTGGAAATCCTACAATAATATCTGTTGAAATTGTAAATTTTTCAAACTTTTTCCTGAATAGTTCACTTGATTTCCTGAAGATCTCTGCAGTATGGCCTCGCTTCATCTCGCTAAGCACCTTGTTACTACCGCTCTGAACAGGGATGTGAAGAAATTTGAAGACTTTGGGGCTTTCAAATGAACCGAGCAAGCCATCTCGTATTCTTGGCATATACATTGGATTCATCATACCTACACGGATCATGAAGTCCACTTCAATCTCTGAGGTAGCAGTAACTAGACTTGGAAGATCAGTTCCAATGTCAAAACCGTAGCAGCCATTGTCAGTTGATGTTAGCCAGACCTCGCAGCATCCATCATCGATCTCTTGTTTCACCTGTCTTACGATATCTCCAATCCTAAAACTTTGAAGCTCGCCTTTTGATAATTTTGTCTGACAGAAAGTACACTCACTCATACAGCCACTAGCTATCTCTACTATTCCAACAGCTGGGTTTAGGCGTACTTTTGGTAGCCCGGCTTTCGATATGTCCGAATTCTCAAGCTCAACTCTTTTCTGACCTTTAAGGGTGGAATCGATTATCTCCAAAGTCTTTCCAATGGAATTTGGACCAAGAAGGCTTGCCTTTGGACTAAACTTTTCCACTGTGACGGTCTCTGCCTTTGGAAGACAGCCTGCTACAACAAGAGGCTTGTTCTTTAATCGTTTAATCCTGTTAATCATCTTATTAGCAGTTGCATCTTTGACTGAACATGTTACAATGACGTTAAGGTCAGCATCAGATGGGTTCTCTGCCAGAGTATGTCCGCCGTTCACAACTAGGCCTGTGAGCATCTCGGAATCTGCAAAACTTGCAGAACAGCCGTATGCCTCAACCCAGATCTTTGCCATCTTATCCCAGCAGTGCGTTGACTTCTTTCTCACTCATTAATCCTTTAGAGATAACAAGCTCCCGTATGGTCTTGCCTGTCTTGAGTGACTCCTTGTACAGATCTGCGGAAACTAGGTAACCAAGCTTTGGTGAGAGAAGGGTTACTATGACAGGACTATTTTCTATATATTGTCGGAGCTTTTGCTTGTTGGCAGTAAGGCCCGCAACTAGGTTGTGGGAAAATACTGGCATAAAGTTCTTGAGCATGTCAGTTGACTCGAGCACTGCCTTTAACATGACTGGAAGCATCACATTAAGTTCAAACTGTCCAGATTGAGCAGCAAGTGCAACAGTGGTATCATTGCCTATTATGTTAAAGCAGACCATGTTCATGCATTCTGCAAGGGATGGATTGACCTTTCCCGGCATAATTGAAGATCCAGCATGGACTGCAGGTATTCCAAGTTCTGACAGGCCTGCAACAGGACCTGATGCCATTAATCTGATATCGTTTGAAAATCTTCCAAGTTCTAGCGCGAGGTTTCTTAGAGTCGATGAAAGATATGCTACAGCAAACCTGCTCTGCAAGCTATACTGCCTATCTGATTGAGGCTTGAGTGAAAGCTTTGAAATTTTTGCAAGCTCTGAAATTGCTATGGTTCTGTAACCCTTTGGTGTGTTTGCACCAGTACCTACAGCAGTCCCTCCTAAAGCAACATACTCTAGTTCCTTCTGTGCTACAAAAATCGCGTTGCGTGCCTTTGCAATTGCTGTTGCATATGCAGCAAATTCACCTCCAAGCGTAACAGGGAGCGCATCCATCAGGTGCGTTCTGCCTATTTTTTGATAACCTGAAAATTCTTTTGCTTTTTTTGTCATTGTTTTTATTAATTCATCAAGTGTTGGAATGACTTGCTTTATGTTGAAAAGAATTGCTACATGCATTGCAGTCGGAAATGTGTCGTTGCTTGACTGTGACATGTTCACGTGGTCGTTTGGATGTAAGACTTTGTCATTTCCTTTCTTCTCTCCAAGAATTTCCAAGGCCACATTTGCAATTACTTCATTAGTGTTCATGTTAAATGCAGTACCGGCACCTGAGTTGATTGGTTCTACAAGAAACTGATCAAGAAACTTTCCAGATATGATCTTGTCACATGCCTTGACAATCGCATTCCCACGTTTTGCATCTATTGCCCTAGTCTTCATGTTGGCAACAGTTGCTGATCTCTTTATCATGACAAAGGCCACTATCAAATTGATGTGAGGTCTGAGCCCTGTCACATGGTACTGGTTAATTGCCCTTGATGTGAAGGCGCCATAATATGCTTCAGCAGGAATCTTTACCTCGCCAAGAGAGTCTCTATCTGTTCTATATGCCACGTGCACCCTACCATTAAAATTCCTAATATGCATTCGCATTTGAAAATTTACAAAAATGTCTCAAGAAACACCATACCTTTCACTTATTTCAGCGCCAAAACCCAATAGATTAATATACTTATAAAAAAAGATTCGAGATGATGAATAAACGATACAGTATACTATCCATTGTTGCAGTAGCATCAGTGGCTGGAATTCTGTTCGGTAGCACATATTCAAACACACAGGTAGTAGCTGGTAGCGCACTAAGCGTATCACCAGAGACAACTGACAAAGTGACACCACAGACAATTGATTCTGAAACTGCAAAGGATGTCGCAAGCGTAGGTGGTCTTGTGTTCCATATGGTTGGGGCGGACGCAATTCCGCTAGACCAAGTAGCAGCTGAAAAAGCAGCAGGTCGAACCGTCCGTGAAATAACACTGACCGCGCAAAGCGTCGATCTTCCACTTCCTGGCGGAAAGACATATCAAGCAATGACCTTTAACGGCCAAGTTCCCGGTCCGACAATCAGGGTAACACAAGGTGACGTCATCGAGGTTACACTGACTGTTCCAGCAAGTGAGAAGACAGGTCACAGCCTTGATATGCACGCTTCAAGAATATCTGCAGTTCCAAACTTTGGTCCTGTGATGCCAGGCAACTCAAAAACATATGCATTCATTGCAAACACTCCGGGTGTCTTCAAGTATCACTGTGAAGGTGTGAGTGTAATCGGTATGGACCAACATGTTCTTTCCGGCATGTACGGAATAACTATTGTTGATCCACTCAACGGATACAAGAAACTCCTAGTCCAGAGAACTATGACACAAAACGGCCAAGTAGTGATAAACAACACACTAGTTAATCCGGCCGCATACGAGTTTACTTTGCAATACAACCAACTCTACATCGATAACAACGGCTCATACAACCAGGATGCCATGTTCAAACACCAAACAACTTGGACTGTTGTGAACGGCAAACCATTTGGCTATGATCCAGTTATAACAAAGATGTGGAAGGGTGCTGGTGGTCAAAACGAGGCTGTTCCAATAATTGTACCAGTAGGTCAGCACATAAGATACTTTGTGGTGAACCAAGGTAACATGCCATTGTTCTTCCACATTGTGGGTGGTATAATGGACAGAGTTGTACAAGGTAACGTGGTACAAGCAATGGGCACACAGACATGGGACATTGGTGGTTCACAAGATGCAATCATTGATGTAGTCTATGACGAACCAGGTGCATACGTTGCAGTCAACCATGACTACGCTGCAATCTTCTCTGGCGCAGCAACAGTCCAGCTAGCTCGAGCAAGTCCAGCTCCAAATCCATCGGATGCTGTAGCACCACCTTCGAGCGTACCTGAAACAAGCATTCCGCAGCAGACATTTGTCCACTGTGAATGCACAAACGAGCGTGCTGCCCAACTAAACATGACTGGACAATAAGTCCATTAATCCTACTTTTTCCTTTTTTATTCAGATTCTACAATAATGATTATATTCTGTAGATATTGGTTTTCTTGCATGAGTCTTAATCAGTCAGTCCTAATCTGCGATCAGGTTGATAAAATATTAAACGAGATACTACAAAAAAATGGTTTAAAAATTACTTACGAGCCGGAGATCACTCCGGATCAAATCAAGGAGAAGATTGGCAGATACGAAATAGTGATTGTTCGAAGCCGAACCAAGCTGACAAAAGATTTGATAGAAAAAGCAACCACCTGCAAGATAATTGCAAGGGTGGGAGTTGGTCTTGACAACATAGATGTGGATGCTGCAAAAGCAAGAGGTATTCGAGTAATTAATGCAGTAGAGGGCGCAATGAATGCGGTAGCAGAGCTTGTGCTGGGACTGATGTTCTCACTTGCAAGGGAAATACCGCGTGCTGACAGGGAGATACGAAACGGCAAGTGGTTGAAAAAGGAGTTGATGGGAAGCGAACTTTCCGGTAAATATCTTGGAATAGTTGGATTGGGAAATATCGGCAAAAAACTTGCACGACATGCCAAGTCCCTTAATATGAACATCATAGGATATGATGTTGTTCCTATACAAGAAGACTTTGTAAAGGAGGTGGGGCTTGTCAAGACGGATCTTGACACCTTGATTTCAAGCTCGGACTACATATCATTTCATGTACCGTTCACACCTGAGACAAAACACCTTGTAAACATGCAGAGGATATCGAAGATGAAAAAGACTGCTTATCTTATCAATACATCACGGGGTGAGATAATTGATGAAGAAGCACTCTATACAGCACTAAAGGAAGGAAAAATAGCGGGAGCGGCTTTGGATGTTTTTGAGAAAGAGCCTGCAGTGGGAAACAAACTTGCTACTCTTCCAAACGTTATCTGTACTCCGCACATAGGAGCCCAGACAAGAGAAGCTCAGGCTTTAGCTGCAAATGTTATAGCAGAAAAGATAATAATGATTCTTCGTGGCGTAATCTAGTAGTGGGACATCTAACACTTGCATTTTCTGTGATATTTCTTTTAGTGTTATCTGTAATCCCTGCCTTTGCTGACTCGGGAACAATGACAGTTGTAGCAGGAAGTGCTTTTCAGGTAAACTACAACGCAAATGGGGTCAAGATACAAGGCATGCAGACAAACCCCACCTATGATGAGCTCATTGTATCAGTCCAGGTTTCAAGTCCCAACGCATCTCTTGAACTCACAATACCACGAGCTCTGCTGGATTCAAAGCAGGGAAGCAACGACATACCGTTTATTACAGTAGTAGATGGAACACTTGAAAATGTTTTGGAGAAAAATCCAACATCAACTACAAGAACCATATCGATGCAACTTACTCCTGGAAATGGACAAATCGAGATAATCGGAACCTTTGTTGCAGTCTCTGGACCAACTAGTGGTAATATTCAAACTACACCAACACCTTCAAACATTCCCTCACAAACTACCCAACCCAAACAGGAAGCAAACCAGTCTGCTACACATCAACCATCTACAACGCAGCCGCCAAGTACCATTCCAGAAATTCTATCTCAGACTAAACCTGAAACACAGGCAAACGTTACCTCAGAAAATGGAACATCTCATACAAACATGACACGAAATATTATTTTCCAGATACCATATGTGCCAAACGGGGTCATTAGCCTAAGCTACATAGACCTGTCTGTTATTGGAGCAATTTCTATAGTAGTGATAATTGTAATTGCAAGTGTTGCAAGAAGAAGGCCAGTGAAACCGTCAAGAACAACTAGATGATCTTCATTATATTGGATTTGATGAGATATTCTATCACATGTCCGAAATCATTGTCGGAAATGAAACCGCTTGACCACCATATGGCATCATTTTTTAGCCATGATGGAATAGCTGTCATGTTCTGTTCTTGAAATTTGTCTATCCTGATGACTCCTGAGTTGACAAGATCTGCAATATTCTCTCCAAATAATTTGTCAGATGTCTGGTTATTAGCCCACGAACTTGCTACCACCTTGAACGCTGGTGGAATGGCAATATTCTCAGAGTCGACAAGCTGAAAACTTGATACAGCGCTAGCTCCGCTATATTGGATCTTGACAAAATAGGTGCCGGGGGGAAATGTTGTCCTATAAAACGGAACGGGGGCTGTAATACTTGATATAGGTTTTGTAATCATTACATTGATTGGTGATGATGACTGGTTTGACTGGTCCACGATCTCTAAAACTGCGATATCTCCAGTAACGTTGGATACTATAACCGAAAAAGAGAGGCTATCGCCATATTTGTAGACTGGTTTATCTGTAGTAATTGAGACTTGAGCAGATCCATAAGACGGCCCCATAAAACCAAGGTCCATTATTGTGATTGCCACAAACAAAATGAAGACAACTCTTCGCATGATTGCTGTAACAATCTGATTTCATAATAGGGTTTTGAAAGTTGATTCCTATGTGTTCTAACAGAATATTAAGGGGAATTTGGTAGTGCGGTGTATATGACCAGTCATCAGGAACAGGTCTGGCTTAGAATGTGGAAAGAAAATTCTACAGAGCTTCGAGCAAAGGCTGTAGAGTGGAGAAAACAACACGCACTTGAGAGAATTGAAAGACCAAGCAGACTATACAAGGCAAGACAGCTTGGTTACAAGGCAAAACAAGGCATAGTAGTGGTGAGAATGAGGGTTGGTAGAGGCAACATGCGCAAAAAAAGACCTGTTGCAGGAAGAAGGCCCAAACATCTTGGTGTACTGAGAATAAAACCTGCACTTAGCATGCAAAAGGTTGCAGAACGCAGAGTGCTTGAGAGATTTCCTAACTTGAAACTTCTTGGTTCATACTATCTCTATCAAGACGGTGTCTATCTGTGGTACGAAGTCATCTTGGCAGACCATTCTCACCCTAGCATATCTAATGATAAAGAAATGCGTGGCAAAATTCCCGGTTTGAAGAATTGAAACCAGTCATCTTCTTGATTCTTGTACTTGTTTTAGGGTTATCCTCGATACTATTTTCAGAGCAGGCCTTGGGACAAATACAATTTCAAAATCTAAACCACCCAGGGCTAAAGTGGGGCTGGCCCATCAAGGCTGAACAATACACATTCACGGTAAATACTACCTCAAACTATGACATGCAAAACGTCACGTTTAACAAAGACACCAAGACACTGACATTTCTTAGCAACAGCTCTCACACGCAAAACATCGCAGAAATAGAGATACCCTCAAATCTCATTGGGGGAAACTATACAATTTATCAGGACGGCAAACAGATATCACCGATCATACTCAAGAACGGCAATCTTACAACAGTGATTCTAAAATTCAATGATTCTGGTAGCGTAAAAACTGACATTGCAGGAACTACCTATCTGCCAGAATTTTCTGGTATAGTACCTGTAATAATGGCAGCATCTTTTGGAATCCTGTTTCTGACCTTGAGATCCCGAAAGTTCTAGTATCCGTTCCTGTAGTCTTCCCACATATTTGAGCGTGTGGTAAACTTGTTGAGGTGGTAGAATATCCCCCCGACTATGCCTACTTGGTAACATGCATACAAGTAGACCTGAGAACGTGTGGGATCGCTGTGAGTAAGACTGAGGGCAATCATTGTAAAGAAAATATATGTACCAACAAACGTGAAAATTTTGCTTAGGAAACCG
>CAZMNT010000014.1:0-31478 GCA_964567715.1 uncultured Nitrosopumilaceae archaeon
TCTAGAAGAAGCAGCTGCCTTTTTGACCTCGCATCTTGGTCTTTCCGGCTTGATCTTGCGTTCTATACTACAACTTGAAAACGCCTTGCAGTAGAGCGCCTAAGAGATTTTAAGAGATTATATTTTCAAACAACTTTTCGTATTGTGTTGAAGTTTGAACGTAAACCATAGAACCAAACCCTACATGCGATATGTGCGGCAAGCCAATAAAAAACCATACTCCGGAGGAAATGAAAAAATGTGTGTATGAACGCAGAAAAGCAAACGTGGCCTCAAAACCAAATGAGAATCCATGAGAAGATTTACACATTCGTTTGTAGTTGATTCAAACATTGATGATGTCTGGAAATTTTATACCGACATTAACCACCTAAAGATAATCACACCAGAGAGGATGAAACTAGAGATTCTAACCGGCGAAAGTGATATTCTCAAAGAAGATACAGAATGGATCCTACAAGCTAGACTAGTTACAAACACAAGATGGAAATCAAGAATCACGTATTTGAGGCCATATGTGTATGTTGATGAAATGGTTAGCGGAAGATTCAAGGTCTGGAAACATATGCATCAATTTAATAAAATTACCAATACCAAGACAGAGATTGTAGACCGGATTGATTTTGAGCTACTATTTGGAATTGTAGGAAAATTACTTGAAAATTATGTAATGCAAAAACTCTACAAAATTTTTGAATTTAGAAAAAATATAACAATTGAAACATTGCAGAAAGAATTACAAGTCTAGCTCGCTTGTTTCTTGAAGTTTTCCAATTAATTCCAAATAAGTGTACGGATCAAGCTGCTTTGCAAAACATTTGTCTATGTTAATCAAGTATACTGAGTGCAGTCTGGCGTTTAATATGTCGTTTGTGTCTATGGGCGGGTTTTTGTAAAACCTGTCGCAGAGCTCTTTTATCTTTTGAATCTCGTCTTTAGTTCTTTTACTGGGTGGCTTGAGAAAGATTCTTGGTATTGGCAAGATACCAAGTACGGGCGTTGCAAGTGCAAACTTGGAACAAAATTGGCTATATCTTGCAATCTTGCTTGCTATTCTTGCAGTATAGTAATCAATTGTATCAAGCGCATGGTCAGGAGGGGTAAACCCCGTCTCTATTTCCATAATGAAGGTTCCATCTCCCTTTGTAGCAAACACGTCACAGACAAGGATGTCTGAAAGATGTTTTTCAATGTCAACTGAATATCCCTGTGTGATGAGATTTGATGCACATATCATCTCAAGAACAGAATGGTTTATTTTCACAAGATTTTTTTGATATAATTCTATCAATCTTTCGCGTACAAAATTTATTCTAGACTTCATTTCAGAAGTTTTATTTTGTGTTAATTTTTCAGCTACCGTATATACGTCGTCGGTGAACTTTTCAATGTCCAAAACTCAATAGTGTTCAATTGTTGCTAGGTTTTAAGAATATGGGTAAACTGGCGTTTGGTTATCTATCTGAATTTTAAAAACACTTTTTATCAAGATGTATCAAAGCTCGATATGGAAAATCTATCAAGCAATGACAAATTGATACTGTTACAGCATGCCATCAGCAAATATGAAAATGAAAATACGCTGATAGAAAAACTCCAGTCAGTATTACAACAGAAGGATATAGACAGGGGAATTGCCACACTTGTTGCCACGCAACAGGTGCGAAGAATAGGACCAGACATTCTTCAAAACAACGTAAGTCATATAGGTGAGCTTCCGGATCTTCCGCCTCGTCTAAAACCAATCATTGATAGTCTGTGATCTTGACCGAATAACTTACAAAGGGATACTTTTACTAACATCAATCATGACAATTAAAAATATCACAGTTTTGGGGTCTGGCATAATGGGGCATGGCATTGCTCAAGTCTCTGCCATGTCTGGATACAATGTAATGTTACGAGACGTAGAGCAACAGTTTCTGGACAAAGCCATGGAAAAAATCAAGTGGAGTCTTGACAAGCTTGTCTCAAAACAGAAAATTTCACAGTACAAGTCGCGCGAAATCTTTTCTAGAATAACTCCAACTATAAGTCTAAGCGAGGCCATGAAAAACTGTGATCTGATGATAGAGGCAGTGCCAGAGGCCATGGACTTGAAGAAAAAGGTATACGCAGAAGTAGATGCGGTAGCCAACCCAAATACAATCTATGCATCAAACACAAGCACCTTGCCCATTACAGAAATTGCCAATATCACAAGCAGGCCAGAGAAATTCATAGGTATTCACTTTTTCAATCCTCCCCAACTAATGAAATTGGTCGAGGTCATACCAGGGCAGAAGACCGCAAAGGAGCTTGTTGGTTTGACAATGGATTTTGTTAGGTCGGTATCAAAAGAACCTGTCTTATTAAAAAAGGACGTTGTGGGATTTATTGTAAATCGTATATTCATACCACTTGTTCACGAGGCTGCGTGGGCCATGGAGAGGACGAAGGCCTCCATGTTAGAAATAGACTCTGCAGTAAAATTCAGAGTGAATCTACCTATGGGAATATTTGAACTTGCAGACTTTACAGGCCTTGACGTCATCCATAAAGCAACAATTGAAATGCAATCAAGAGACAAGAAGGTGATTAACCCGCATCCTCTAATCCAAAAATTGTTTGACCAAAAAAAACTTGGACAAAAAACTGGGAACGGTTTTTACGATTATGCGGAAGAAAAATATGAACGAATCAATCTGACTGAAGAGTTGGCAAAAAAATTTGATCCAACCCAGCTACTTGGAACAATGCTAAACAACGCATCTTGGCTTGTGACAAATCAGGTAAGCGATGTAGCAGAGATAGAGAAAGCCCTGAATTTAGGGATGGGTCTCAAAAAACCACTATTTGAAGCAGCAAAAGAGTTTGGAATAAAAAACATTGTCAAGGAATTACAGGCGCTGTCAAATAACCATGGGAAATTTTACGAACCTGATCCATACCTTCTATCTATGCAGAATTAATTTTATCCAGAATCGTTTTCACTGCCTCTTTTGGGAGGATACGCCAATTACTTTTACTTATTGCCTGTGATCAATGCATTGATCTGCATATCTGTCTGCAATTCCGCCGATATTTTTGATTGCAACCATGGGTCTCTCGTGCATATAGGCAACACATGTCTCTGAAAGAGCTCCTGCCCGCCGCCAATAATTATCACCCAGTCTCCTGCAAGTGCAGTAAGAAAGTCTCTTGCAAGTCTAATTCCTGTTGGAATCACAATGTCACAGTATTCGTTTGCAAAAGAAGCGTCATTTTGTGGTATGATGCAGGCAACAATGCCATCTGCCTCCTTTGCACCATGAGAAGCTGACTTCATGACTCCTCCTAAGCCTCCTGTGATCAGGACCGCTCCTGATTTTGTCACTTACCTTCCAGTTTCATATGATATCTTTTCAAACTTGGGAGTGAATCCGTTGTCGTTATTTCCTATGATGAGAATTTGTGGCTTTTTTGCCAATAATTATCTACTGAAATATTCTAGAATAAAAATTGTAATCGGATTGCAAAAGATGCACTGCTTTATTTAGGGAGACTTACTTTTTTTCTTCTGGTTTTTGTGCAGGCACTTTTGGTTGACGAGGCTTCTTTATTTTTTTAGCTGTCTTTGGTGCTTGACTCTCTTGTGGCTTTTGTTGCTTTTGTGAGTGTGGTTGTTGACCCTTAGAGTCGGAGATTGACCTCATCTTACTCCACAATACATTCATGCGGGCCCTGTACCCTTCTGCATATTCTAGTTCATCTGGCACAAGGGTCGCTGGATGGACAAATCCTTGGCTTCTAATTGCAATTGCCCTTTCTACTGCAATCTGTCTTATGTAATCCCAATCAGCTGACGAGAATCCGTCTACAGGTCCCACAAGCTTTCCATTGTGCATGCTGAAGACCAACGCAGAAACTATTGGTATTGCATAATTGATGCTTGCTGGAGAATTCAGTTTTACTGGCATCAGCGGAACATGATGGCTGCCTCTTGTATTTCCAGCTACAAGATGAGGGTTGCTAAACGCAGAGCCTACCTCTTCTGTAGCTGGAAAGTCTTTCTGAGTCCTGATGATGCAGATTGGATCGTCTTTGCCTACATACTTGCCAGCAATGTTATGCAGCCTATCTGTTGATGCTGCAAGGATGGGTTGGTTATCTCTTGTATATACACTTGAGACAACATATCTGCCAGGATACATCAAGGCTGCTTCTAGTGTGGGTTTATCCTGCCACATCACAAGCTGAGCTATCTTACCCTTTTCTACATCCATGACATTTATCTTAACACCGCTTGCCAGATTCTTGTTAACGATAAGTCCTGTGTTGCTCAGAGTGTCAACAAACATTCTGTAAAACGGATAGTTGAAAGCACCTGGCTCGGTCTTGTCAGCGGCATATATTGTAAATGCTTCGTTTGGTCTTTCTTCAAAGGTCATCTCTGCTACACCTGGACCCATCCCTTTTACATTTCCAGAGAATGAATCTTTTAGGAGATCTTGGCCTGCACCATAAAGGCCCTCGTTCTTTGCCACTCGTGTTGCAGCCTCAAAGGCTTTCCATGCTAGCTGGTGAATCTCTTTGTTGTCAACACCTCTTGTATGAGTCATAACAATGTGAATGTCATCTCCGCAGTATCCAATGTAGGAGTCAATCAAGAGTCCTTTTCCATTTCGAATCATCTGAGATCTGACTACATTTTTAACAGCATTTAGCAGACCGTCACTTGGTCTTGTATGTCCCCCAATCCCACCCACATCAGCTTTGATAACAGTTACAGTAATTTTCATTGTATTTTTGGTGAGAAAATTCCTCGATTTATAGTATGTGAAAATTCAGCTAAGCGAAAGGTCAAACCGTAAATTATTGAAAATTTGCCAAAAACAATTTTAAAAAATCGAAATGGTAATAAAGCCCAAGTCTTCAAGGGTTCGGTATGAGCGCTGCAAGCAAAAAACCACACTTAAACATGATCGTTGTAGGTCACATCGACAACGGCAAGTCCACCACTATGGGACACTTTCTTATGGACTTGGGCCTAGTAGATGAGAGAACAATTGCTGCTCACGCTGCCGAATCTGAAAAGACTGGCAAGGGTGACACATTCAAGTATGCATGGGTTATGGACAATATCAAGGATGAAAGAGAAAGAGGTATTACGATTGACTTGGCATTTCAAAAATTCGAGTCGCCAAAGTATTTCTTCACACTGATCGATGCTCCAGGACACAGAGACTTTATCAAAAACATGATCACCGGTGCTTCAGAAGCAGACTGTGCGGTCTTGGTCCTTTCTGCAAAGGAGGGAGAAACCGATACAGCAGTAGCAGCTGGAGGACAGGCAAGAGAACACGCATTCCTCCTGAGAACTCTTGGAGTAGGACAACTAGTTGTTGCCATCAACAAGATGGATGACAGCAATTATTCTGAGCAAGCTTACAAAGTAGCAAAAGAAAAGGCAGAAAAATTACTCAAATCTGTAGGCTATAAACTTGACCAAGTACCAATAATTCCAGTATCTGGTTGGAAAGGAGATAACCTAGTAAAGAAGTCAACCAGCATGCCATGGTGGACAGGAAAAACACTATACGAGGCATTTGATGACTTCAAACTTCCAGACAAGCCAACCAACAAACCATTGAGAATTCCAGTACAGGATGTCTATACAATCACTGGTGTAGGAACAGTTCCAGTTGGTCGTGTAGAGACTGGGATTGCCAAACCAAACATGAAGATAGTTGTGATGCCGTCTGGAGCTACAGGAGAAATTAAGAGCATCGAGACTCATCACACTCAAATGGAGTCTGCAGAGCCAGGAGACAACATTGGTTTCAACCTCAGAGGTATTGAGAAGAAAGATATCAAGAGGGGAGATGTCATAGGTTCACCAGATAGTCCTCCAAACGTTGCAAAAGAATTCCGAGCACAAATCATAGTCATTCACCACCCAACAGCTATTGCACCTGGATATACACCAGTAATGCACGCACACACAGCTCAGGTAGCAGCTACTATAGTTGCCTTTGAAGCAAAAATAAATCCGCAATCTGGCGCAATTGAAGAAAAAGAACCCAAGTTCTTGAAGGCTGGAGATTCTGCGATTGTAAGAATCAAGCCCGTCAGACCGTTGCCAATTGAGACATTCCAAGACTTTCCAGAGCTTGGAAGATTTGCTCTCAGAGACATGGGAGCAACAATCGCTGCAGGCATAATCAAAGAGATCACTGAAAAGTTCACAAAATAGAGAACTAAATGACCCAGACAGCCAGAATAAAATTAACAAGTACGAGTTTACAAAGGCTGGATGGAGTATGCAGCGAGATAAAAGGAATTGGTGAGAAAACCGGAGTCAAAGTCAAAGGTCCTACCCCCCTTCCTGTGAAAAAACTCAACGTTGTGACACGCAAGTCTCCATGTGGGCAGGGTACAAACACATACGAAAAATGGGAAATGAGAATTCACCGTAGAGTAATAGATTTGAGCGCAGACGACAGAGCAATACGACAGCTTATGAGAATAAAGATTCCAAATGACGTATACATCGAACTAACGCTCAAGTAAATTTGTTAGCCTTAAATTACAGATAAAGTTTTGATAACTCATGTCCGAGGCCACACACGAAAACAATACACAAGAAGGGAAGCAGACTAGTTTTAGTGTATTTTATTCTTGTATGAGATGCGGCACTAAAGTGAGCCAATCTGAACTAACCCGACTTCCTGAAATAAAGTGTATTTGCGGGTTTAGGGTTTTTACAAAGGTAAGACCACCTGTTGTCAAGGCCATAAAGGCTTACTGAGAATCTGCCTTTCCTCTATACTGATGTTTTCGCTGTAGATGCGTTCTCATCTCTTCCATGCTTGAGAAATAAAGGTCACATGCTTTACAGTCATACGTGGTACTACCATGTGCAATTAGATCATGATGCATGAGTTCTTCTTCCTGACCAAACTTTCTGCCACATTTTTGGCACTTGTGTCTCTTCAAGAAATGCATGCCTATCCTAGTTTTGCCTTTTGAGAATCCCAGCATTCTCTACATAATTGCCCGTCAATGGACCACTTGTTTTTTGGGTTGTATCTTATCATGCCTAGATTTTTACCACAAAGTTTGCAAAACTCCTTTAAATTTTTGTATTCTTCGTCTTTTTTGTCAAAACATGACTTACACAACAAACCCTTCATCTCCCATTGGTATCTTGGCTCCCACATGTCTGGCACATCTTTTTCGATATTACAAATAACACATCTTTGTCTCAGACTCTGTTCGTAGAATCGCTGCATCTGGGTCACGTAGCAATCGCCGCACAATGGACCTGCTATCTGCCACTCACTTTTTGGTTTGTGTTTGTGGATGATCTGCTTCTTGCAAATCGTACAAAAGGCAGGTTTCTTTCCAAACAGGTCCATACCCTGTATGAGCAGGATCCATTAAAAAAGATGATGCGCTAAAACAGAATGGAAAAGAAATACTTGTTTTGGACGTCTATAGTTCGCTTAGTACTTCTTCAATAAGCTGGCTGGCGTTGAACATACCTTTTTGTTTTGCAATTTGCTCAATCTTGCCGTATTGTTCTGCGGTAAAGCAGATTGGCATTGAACGATCTTTCATATCTTTCTTACAATCTTGTGATTTAATATCTTTTGTGTTGATTGTCAACTGATCGTTTTATGGTATTATATTATTATATTATTCCTTGAAAACATATTTGCGTTGGCCGTGCATCTCTGGAGTCTTTTCTACCCCTACCAACACAAACTCTTTCTTGCTATCTATGAGGTTCTCGTTTAGGCCTCGCTTATTTTCGTGAATCTCTTCATATTCTTCAAGGGAAATTTTTATTCTGTTGCCTATCTCTGACTCGAGGTTCATATTTTTTACAATTTCTTTATAGGGTGGCATTATGACACCGCTGAAGACCATTGCACTACTGCCGCTTCCATATGAAGCGAATCCAACCCTCTTTCCTTCCAAGTCAGTTCCCTTCTGAAATTCAAATTCTAGACAGCTTCTAAAGCCCATGTATAGTGAAGCCGTATACAGGTTTCCGATTATTCGTGATGCAATCAAGGAGCTTGCCAGTTTGGAGTCATATACTTCCTGAAATTCGTCTGTCTGTGTGAATCTCTTTGTAAACTCGTGGTCTCTTGTCATGAACTCCTCATCTGCAAGAACCGATTCGATTGTTCCACGTGGATCTTTCGGAGATGGCTCTTCCATGCCCATCTTTTCAATTATCTTCTTCCAGTATGGCATGCTTCTCCACTCGTGTCTTAATAGATACGCAAGCGCTTTTTTGCCCATGTTGCTGTATGGAAGATGCATATTTATGAAATCGATATAGTCAAGGATTGTCTCTCCCTCCTTTAGTTTTATCAAGCCTGTAGAAAGTGCCTTTTCCTTGTAAGACATTAATGCCTTCTTTACTTGTATCATGTATAGCAAATTGGAATATTGTCCATGTACAATAGGGGTCTCTTTGCCAAATGGCCTGTAAAAGTCATACTCATTTTTAATCGAGGTGGAGGTTATCTTTGGATCAAAAGTCATTATCCTTGGGTTGTCATTGAGTAGCATTGCAACAGCTCCTGCCCCCTGGGTGTACTCGCCGCTAGAACCAAGATCATACTTGGCTATGTCTGAGACAACCACGATTGCATTTTTGCCTTCTGCTTCGCCTGCTCTTATCCAGTTTGAGTTATCATATAATGCATATGAGCCGCTCACGCATGCAAACTTGCATTCTATACCTCCGCAGTGCTCAAAAGAGTCTTCACCATACACCTGTTCTAGCATGCCAATGACGTAAGAATTCATTGCTTTAGATTCATCAAGCGAAGACTCGGTAGCAACATAAAGCCTGCCAATGTCTTTTGGTGCAAGTTTGTTTCTTTCCATAATTCTCAAGCACGCGTTGGCTGCCATACATGCAGGATCTTGATTAGTATCTACCATAGCCATCTTAGATACCCCCAATCCACGTTGCAGTTTATCTGGGTCCATGCCGCGAGCTTTAGCAAAATCTCGTGCGTCTACAAATAATCTTGGAACGTAGATGGCTATGTCGTCTACGCCTGCAGCCAACAGCTAGAACTTTGTTGTAACAAATATAAGCATTTTGAGGGTCAAATTTGATCTCTTATAACCATAGTTTTTATTCACTTTTACGAACAACTGTTGAAAATATCTCAAGATTGTAGATTAGACTTGAAAATTTCGTCAAATACTGAATATTGCTATGCTCCTACTATCGTGACATTGTCAGACCATATGATGAAAAAATCCTGCGTTCCAGTAAGGCACAAGTTGTTAGCGTCTGAGACGCTCCCACGTATGGTAGATAGTATTTTGACTGTTTCATGCATTGACTGAACGGGTCTTGGTTTAGACCTAGTTGTTTGGCGAACTCCAATAGGTTTGTGGTAGAGGCCCACCCAGTATTCTCACCTGACCACTTTGTATACAACATATCGTGATACTCACAGAACTTTCCTTGTTCTTGGGCACAGGTGGTGCATTAACAGCAGAGATCGAGTTTGCTCTATATTATTGTAAAATCTTTAAAGTACATCTTGTCCTTGCCAGTATCGATATAGTTCTTTACGATATATGATTCTGTGTTGTAGAAAAAGTTGTTACAGTAAAAACACCGAGTCTTAAACTCTATATGGTAATTGGAGCATTTTCAGAGCCTAGAATAGTGGGGCATTGCCAGTTATTAGATCAAGACCTACTTTTTTACTAGAACTTCTTTGTTCGTTCTGTGCGGTGATCTCCTGCGAAGGTGCATGCACCAAGGCACCACATCCATAAATCAACAATAACACCACTATGGAAGCTATGGCAATACCAGCTCCTATGACAAGTGATGGGAGATGAAACTTCATAACTCAACTGGATTTTTGAGTCTATTGAGTTCTTGTTGAGGGGTTATCTAAATAAGAGGGATGCACTGTGGCAAAAATGTGAAACGAGTTTTTGTTAATGGTTATGGTTCAATAGGGAGCAGAATTGTGCAATTTATAGCAGATGACAAAGACATCGAGGTAGCTGGAGTAGGAAAGTATTCTCCAGATGACAAGGTGGCAGATGCCATATCGAGAGGCTTCAAGGTGTATGTGCCAAAAAACAAGATGGATAATTTCAAAAACTTTAAAATTTCTGGAAGCATAGAGGATGTGATTTCAAATTGTGATCTTGTGATTGATGCATCCCCTGGAGGAGTAGGATATGCAAATAAAAAAACACTTTACGAGCCTGCAAACGCGCGAGCTATATTCCAGGGAGGAGAAAAGATTACAGGAGACAAGTCAGTAGCGCAACTCATCTTCAATTCAAGAGTAAATTATGAAAAAGCGTTTGATAAGCAGTTCATAATGCAGGGTAGCTGCAACGTAACTGGGATGGGAAGGATAATTCAACCATTAAAAGAAAAGTATGGCAGAAGGATAAACCGCTTGGATGCAACCCTACTTCGAAGATGGGCAGATTTGGAGGACTCCAAGACTGAGATAAAAGATTCTATAGAGTGGACCCGTAAGCCGCATCATGACGATGACGTAAAGAGCTACATGGGTGCAGATACGCCTCTGTTTATTCGAGTTTTCAAAGTTCCGACAAGACAGATGCATGTGCACCTGATGGATATACGATTTGACGATCAAGCACCGAGTGTTTCTGAGATAACAGATCTGTACAAAAACGAATATGGGGTAGCTACGCTATATGGCGTAAAGGGAACAAAAGACATTCGCGACTTTGCTGAATCAATCAAGTTTAACTTCAAAGACACCAATATGATTCACATACATGCAGATCTAACAGAGGTACAAGACGACGTAGTAAAAATAACATATTCTGATGATCAAACTGGTATAGTGGTACCAGAAAACCATCTTCTAATGCAGGCCATGCTTTTCAAAAGACCAAGAGCAGAAGCATTCAAGCACACAGAGGAACTATTTCACATGCAAGAGAAAAAAGGTATACTTGAAGAACATTTCAAGAAACAATGAATGCAAATTGTTTAAAAAGAATGAATAGTAAAATATTGTAGAATAGATTTCAATTTGGTTACTACAGAAAAAAATAATGAGCCGAGCCGCTATGATGTATTAAGCAAGGCTCGGTATGCTGCAAAACAATCAGTAATTACGCTTGCTGCAATAGGTGTGGCAGAGCTGCTAGTCACCCTGTTTACTGGGAGTACCACACTTACTGCAGATGGAATCGACTCCCTTGCAGATTCGATGATCTCGTTTATAGTGTGGTTTGGAATCAGCATGATTCGAAAACCAAGGAGCAACTTGTTTCCATTTGGATACAGAAAGGTTGAGGTGCTTGCTGCGTTTACTGCCGCAATTATAATTATAGTTCTTGGAGCACTAATAACATATCGTGCAGTTGATGTTTTATCCAATCAAACACCGTTGCGCTATCCTGAGATAACGATGATTACGCTTGTAGCTGCAGGCGGCATATCGCTGCACAGGGCATTTTCAATAAGAAAGGTTGCAATCGAGTCAAATCTCATCTCGCTTAAACTTGATGCTAAAAACTCAATCAAAGACGGTACTGCATCTTTTGTAGGGTTTGTAAGCGTGCTTATCGGCACTTATACCGACTTTAAATTTATGGACGCAGTAGGAGGGATAATTATTGCAGGATACATCTTTTTAATGGCCTATACCGCTATCCGAGAATCGACCGTTATCTTGGTAGATGCAGTAGACAATCCACAGATGACAGACAATATAAAAAATTTCATATTTTCTAGATTCAAGATACGGACAAAGGATGTCTTTCTACGACCTGTAGGAAAAGAATTCAATGCAGAAATTCATGTTATTTTTCCAAACGATGCAAAGCTTGGCGAGGCCAGTAAGATAATCAAAACCATCTCTACTGCTGTAAAAAACGAGATGCTTCTTGCCCGCGTCATTATAATTCCAGAGCCAGAAGACGATTAAGAGCGTGGTGGGTTGGCAAATTTATTTTGCGGATTTTTGTGGTAGTCAACTGGAATACTAGAGTCTTTTTGTCTTCCAGTCAGGATCCCTATTACAACGTCATCTTTCTTGATAACGCCTTCCTGTAGCAATTTTTTAATTCCTGCAGGAACTGCGCCTGATGCCATTTCGCAGTCAAATCCGTTGAGGCCAACCAAGGCCATCCCGTCAAGCATCTCGCTGTCTGATACCTGTGTAACTACACCGTTGGTGAATTCGAGCGCTCTGAGTCCTTTTAACATATTGGCAGGCTTTGCGATTTGAATTGCAGTAGCCTTTGTCTTCGGTCTTATTCCTTTTGTGTCCATGAAATTGTAATATCCTTTTATCAAATCCGCATCTGGTTTTCCTTTATTCCATCGTAATTCCGTCCTCTCAAATTTTCCGTTGTAAAGAGTGTAAAGCGTATTTGCACCTTCCGAGTTTACAACTGCAATGTGTGGGATCCTTTTAATCCAACCCCACTCATACAACTCCATCAAGCTTTTGCCACAACTTGATGTGTTGCCAAGAGCTCCTCCTGGGTATACAATCCAGTCGGGGGCATTCCAATCAAGAGATTCAAGCGCACGAAAGACAATTGTTTTTTGCCCTTCAATTCTAAATGGATTTACAGAGTTGACAGTATAGCCACCAATTTCGCCTGCACGCTTGAGTGAGGTTGATAATGCATCGTCAAAGTTTCCTTTGATCTCTATTACTTGAGCTCCAAACTGAAAAGCCTGCCCCAGTTTTCCAGGAGCTACCTCCCCTGCTGGTATGTATACGTCGCATTCTATGTTCTCATTTGCTGCATACATGGCAGCGGAAGCAGATGTATTTCCCGTAGAAGCGCAGATTATTTTTTTGACATTGACAAGCTTTGCATGTGTTACAGCAGTGCTCATACCATTGTCTTTAAATGATCCACTGGGATTGTATCCCTCTGGCTGAAGCCTCATATTTTCTACACCAACATAGTCGGAAACCTTTGACATGTGGTATGGTTTTGAGAGTCTACCCTCTGCACCGTCAAGTGAGACTAGGTATTTTGAGCATTCGTCAATGTTTTCTGTGTCAATCTGGCAAAAGTTTAACAGTTCTCTGAATCTCCACACTCCACTCTCATTGAATATGTTGTTTACATGGTTTCTTCGCTTGTAAAAGACCTCCTTTAATGATGTTGGAGGTTTTGATTTGTATTTTATGTCAAGAAGATGGCCTCGCTCGCATTCTATGCGGATATCAGTAATTGGATATTCAAGGCCGCAACTTGGATCAATACATTTCTGAACTGCCTCGGAGCGCATTATGAAAAATTTAGGTGGTACTTATTTAAAGCTACAGTACTCATGGCAGTATAAGTTAACCAGTATTTGTGGAAATCGACCACATGAAGCAATAGATTCCACAGACATTAACATAAATGCCATATCGATAAATATGCACCAATGAAGATAACCACAATATCTTATGGTATAGCCATCATCATAATCTCGGCAATAATTCATTACCTTACACTGGCAGGTATTGCAAACTGTAATTCAATGAGCGGAATTGTCTCTACGTATACCTCAAAAGACTATGCCCTTGGATGTGAAATATTGTCAAATACAAAAATTGGAGCCATTGCTGGTGAGGTAAGTGGTGTCGTACTCATAATACTTGG
Organism: uncultured Nitrosopumilaceae archaeon; assembly: GCA_964567715.1. Classification (GTDB taxonomy): domain Archaea; phylum Thermoproteota; class Nitrososphaeria; order Nitrososphaerales; family Nitrosopumilaceae; genus Nitrosotalea. The sequence continues at coordinate 13,627 of CAZMNT010000014.1, forward strand.
TATATTTCAAAAACCAAAAATCAAATGAATTATCTTCTAGGTCCTGAACGCATGTGAAAGTTTACACAACACTTGCATTCCTTTGATATGCATTCTTTTTCAGAGATGTGGCCGCAAATTCCGCATTCGCAATGAGTTTGCATATTTTTTCTGAGTACCTACAGCATTTGACCCATATGAGGGTTTTCTGAACTAAAAGGAATCTATTTTTTGGATTTTTTAGGTTTTGTAACGGTCTTGCCCTTCTCACTCTTTGCCCTTTCTTCCACTTGTTTTGCTCTCGCTTCTTCTGTTTCTTTGCTTTTCTCATCTACTGCTTTCATTACTGCTTGAATTAGAGCATCCAAATCACTGTCAGAAACAACCGGCTCAACCGCACTTGCTATCTGATTTATAGCATCAGATATTGCAGAGCTGACCTCCTCAAAACTTTCTGGATCTTCATATGCTGCATTGTAAAGAGCCTTGAGTCGTCTTACATCGGAAAGCAGTTGATCAGTCAGTATTAAACGGTATTTCTTTCCATTTAGCGTTATTTCCTGACTTATCATGCATGGACTCTTCATCCTACTTTCATAAAGTTTTCTGTGAACAAAAGGACGTTTTAGAGGGAGGGAGGAAACTGATACCTCACAGGTATGGTAACCGATGGTTTTTCTCCATAAATGATTGCAATTTCATCATGTGATCTTGTCACAATCTGGTTTAGAGCAGATGACACTTGCTGTCCATTAATGTATGTGACAGGAGTACCACCCCGTGGCAAGCTACTGGTGGTTTTCCAAATGTCAAAGAACTGAGCAAGTATGAATTGTTTTTCTTCTGGAACGTCAACATGTATTATTCCGGTTTCATCTGGAGTATAGATCCAGTATTTGCAAGTGTTATTTATTACTCCGATTTCTGCGGGTACCGTTTGTTGATGTCCATCTACAAATACATCCAGATGAGCGTGTAGGTGAAAATTATGTGATTGTGATTTATCACATCTCATATCATTGATCATAGATACTTTGTCTGAATTTGACGCGCTTTGGTTTAATACATAAGGAAATCACTACTAGTGCAGTAACTATTGAAGCAATAGCAACTATGGCAATTATCGCGCTTTATCTTTACGACGCTCTTTCTCAAAGTTGATTTTTTCACTTTTCTTTTTTGTTTTCTTGACCATACTTTATCATCCTTTTTTGCGTTTTCTTAATTTTTTATACTAATTTTAACCTCGTGATTTCAAATAATACTTTTTTGTAGCATCGCAAATAGTCTGCATAAACCATAGAGGGACTAAAGCCAATTGCATCATTCCTTTCCTTTGTAATGAGTCAATTATATTTTCAAGTAAGAAAATATGTTCCGACATCCAAGTCGTAGCTAAACTAATATCTGCAGGTACTCGACAAGCCATATGAAAAGCAGTGCACAACAAAAGGCGCAGAGATTTTTCCTGACGGGTGTAAGCTTGATTACCTCACATGGTCCGGAGGGTCAAAACGCCATGGCTGCCGAATGGACGATGCAAATTTCCTACAAACCTATGCTAATTGCAGTATTCATCCATGGCGGATCAAGCACCCTTACAAATATCAAGAAAACAAAAGAGTTTGGTGTAAACGTCGCATCAGAGAAGCAGGCAACATTGGTCAGTGTTGCCGGTGGATATTCCAGAAAAGAGGTTGATAAATTAAGAATCCAAAGATTGTTTAATGTGTTGAAATCTGAACGTACCAAGCTGCCGTTAATCGAAGGATGTATAATCAACGCCGAATGTGAATTGTCTACAATGAAAAAAATCGGTGATCATCATATGGTTGTTGGCAAAGTACTTTCAATAATATACGATGAAACAAAAAAACCTCTTGCATACCATCGTAACAAATATTTTCAAGTTGGCAAAACAATAGAACCTGAAAGACTTAAAGTAACTGTCGATAGAAAAATGTTTGAAACATTTACTCAAAATGGTCAGAACAACTTTATTCTAAAGTACATCGGAGTGCTTGTGAGATCAAAAAACATGATCTTGGTTTTAAATAAGGAAAAACATGACTATGTACGTACTATACCTTGTATCCAGGCAAGAAAAGGTAGAAACTACAAAAAAGAATTAGAAAATTATTTGCGTAACATGAAATTGAATATATTATTACAAGAGGATCCGATAATAAAACGTCTAATCATAAAAAACAAGAACAAGAGTCAAAGGATAAATTTCATACTTTACAATGGTGCATTAAAGAAAGAATCTGGATTGCATAAATGGAAAGCAATCAAATCAGATACTTTTTTGAAATCACTAATTAAATGACAATGTAATCAAGCGCGACTGCATCGCCAAGTAACGACGCATGTCTTGTACTGAGAATGTATCCATTTTTGATGTCAGTTGTCTGAACCCACCTGTTTGTAGAGCTGTAATGACGTTTTTCTTTCATTTCTTTTTCAATTTCTTGTAAATCGAATTCTCCTTCCTCCACCTGTTGGGTTTTGATGTGCTTTATTGTAACAAGTATCTTCTTTACTTTGACTCTTACCCCGAATCGCCACACATGATCTGAAGTATCATCTTGAACCTCCAAAAGCTTGAGTTTGATCTCTTTTGTCCCTAACGCATCATGGCTTACAAGACTTCGTTCATCAACAAAATCTTCAAAACTCATTATTTTAAATAGATTGATAGCCATTAAAGAAGTTATTGGATCTTTGTTTCTTAACTTCTAGAACCTAAAGTAGAAATTTTTATTTTATTGCATGGAAGGGCATCAAACAATCCTCTAATTGCAACTGTTTGCGCTTTCCATCAATGAGCGCATACGTTATACCGTCATACGTGCATACAAAATTAGTTACAGGATTGGCTTCATCCCAAATCTTGTAATATTCCCGTAGTTCTCTGTGTTCGTATTTTCCTTTCCCTATTCTTTTTTTGGATAAAAATTTGAAGGCAATAACCATTTTTCTTGTCTGATATATCTCAAAGGTATGAATCCATTTTAGGCATCGCAGGATCTGGTCGTATGGCACATGCAGTGTGGTGTTTGTTCCAGATTTGGCCTCGATCGTGTAAATGGTATTTTCCTTCGTACTTACTGCAAGTATGTCGGGCAGTCCGACGCTAGGCGAACCTAGTCTAAAGGCCTTCCAACCTTCCACCAAGTTGAATCTCTTGACTAGGGTGTCCTCCCAGTTGTAGCCACGCTGTCTTCTAGTTCTTGCTATGCGTTGATTTGCTGACTTTTGTAATCTCTTTGCTCTGTTGTGGTATTCTATAGACGATTCTTGAGTTCTCAGTTGCTCCATTTCAGATTACTAATATTACAAGAATTATGACGTGGTAATAGACTTGGTGGTAATTCTAATAATACCAAGCTAGTAATTTTTGGTAATTTTGCAGATGCTGATATGCCTTGTTATAAATATGCAAATTTCAAACCTTAGGATTAATATGTTGTAGCAAGGGTAGAATTTACATGCTATCTCAGGACTCTACTACCTACCTAAAATACAAAGGGTACGATGATCTTCTCAAGGTAATTCTATACTCGTCTCAATCCATGCTAGGTGCAATCCCGCTCATTTATCATGTCATTCATAATAACCAGAACATAATCTTCATTCAAACTGGAGCCATTGGAGGCATAATAGTTCACTATCTAGTCGTACCTGAGAAACCAAAAAAGAAGTTTATTGAACTAAAGCGCCTAACAGGGGATTTTGCTTTCGTTGAGAAGATTGGAAGCGATAGCATGTCGTTGTATATTCCAATACTTGAACTAGAAAAATCAACCCTCAACTTTCCATAAAAAATTCAAATTAGCCGAGAGGATATTTCTTCAATCGTTTCTTTTTACCTTGAAGATGAATTTTTCATTACCATCGTAATCGCATTTTTCTAAAAATAGCCTCTGACCTACTTCTAGTGCACTGCCATGCAGAATTGTTCCCACCACTCTTATCTGGCCTTCGAGTTCTGCTATGCAGAAGTACTCCCCGTTTTTAGATGAATATTCCAATAATATAGCCTCTCTTGATATCTGCCTCCAAGTCACATTGCCAAAGCATTTGTTGCAATAGTCACTTGGTGGCCATACGATCTTTTTACACGTTAAGCACTCACTACATGTGAGATTATTCTTTTTTAGTTCTTGTTCAAATCTGTTCATGATTTTAGTATCAATATGGTAGAAGACGTCGCGGCCGCTGACATGTTGTGAACAAGACCAGTTCTTGCTTTGTCGACTTGGCGCTTACCTGCCTTTCCTTGAAGCTGCTGGCACATCTCAATCGTCTGGGCAATGCCAGTAGCACCCAGTGGATGTCCAGTACCAATGAGACCGCCTCGGGGGTTGATTTTTCTATTGTTTGTTTCATAGAGATCCTTGACATATGCAGCTCCGCTACCTTGTTTGACAAGTCTTGTGCTTTCCAGCGCCATGATCTCACATATGCTAAAAGCATCATGTACTTCGGCCACGTCTATTTCTGAGGGAGAGCTATGCGACGTTAGATAAGCATCTTCTGATGCAAGCAATGTGCTTTGCATAGATGAGAATTCATTATTTTTTGTAAATCCTGCAGAAATTGATTTTTGTCCAATGCCACTTATCCACACTGGTTCTTCCGTGAAATTTTGAATTACATCCTCTGAAGCAAGCAAGACGGAGGCAGAGCCATTGCAAGGCATTGAACAATCTAACAGTCTTATGGTATCTGTTAGGTTTTTCGAGTTCATTATCTCTTCAAAGGAATAAGAATGATCAAAACAAGAGTATGGGTTGTCAAGCGCGTTTCTGCGGTTCTTTGCGGAAACGTAGGCAAGGTCTTTCATTGTAGTCCCATGTCTCCTCATGTGAGAGCTTGTGAAAAGAGACGACCAGTATATTGGATGTTTGTACTGACCACGCGATTTGTCCCAATCTAGAACAAGACCGGGACTATCGCTTTTTTCTGCACCAACTACCAATGCAACATCGGCAAGCCCTGATGATATATAAGAAAACGCAGACACTATGCAGTTTGTTCCGGAATTGCACAGACTTTCAACAGAGTGAGCTGTCTTTGGTGAGATCCCTGCTAATTCCGAGACTATACTTGCAAGATATTTTTCATTAGAGTTGGTAGAGGTCAGTACTACGTCGATATCTTTCTGAGTCAAATTTTTGGTGTTATCAAAGATGGATTTAATGGATGATACCATGAGGAATTCTATAGGAATATCGTCTTTTGTGAACTTGGTCAAACCTGATGCGGCAATGCCCACCTTTCTCATATCACATCTGCCCTTCTAAAGCAGAAATAAGCAATTTGAAGGATTCTGTGACGCTTCCTATTGGATTGAATTGCAGTATAGGTAAATTGATGCCTGCTCTTGCAAATTGTTTGAGTTTTTTAGGCAGTTCACTTGGAGTGCCACACAATGCCAGAGAGTGGATCATTGCATCTGGAACAAAACGATGGGTTTCTTCCAGTCCTGATTTTTTATATTCAGAAAATATCGCGTTGGTTTCCTTCTCATAGCCGTTCCTTGCCAAAAACTCCCTGTAGATTTTTCCCACTGATACATAGAACGATAGTGTCTTTTTTGCCCTTGCAATTGCCCTTTCCGCATCTTCTGAAACGCACGTTATAATCTGGCACGCGACATCGATTTTTCGCTTTTTCTGCATTTGTGTAACTGTATTTTGAATCTCATCCAAGGGTCTGAGGTAAAATATGACACCGTCTCCTATCTCCCACGTTAATTCCACCATTTTCGGGTTGATTGCTGCAATATAGACTGGAATCTCTTTTCTAACTGGTTTTATCAGCAGACTAAAGTTTCGAAGTCGAAAAAAATTGCCGTTATAAGTAACCTTGTTTCCGGAAATTATCTGCCTTATTATTGCAACATATTCGCGCATCCTCTGCAGGGGTTTTTCAAACTCTAAACCATGCCATTCCTCAACAATTGCTTTACTACTGGTTCCAAGCCCTAAAATCAGCCTTCCATTAGAAAGCGTATCAAGTGTTGCTGCATTCATGGCAATAAGTGACGGGCTTCTAGAATAGATGTTAATAATAGATGAGCCAATCTTTGGTTTTTCTGTGATTTGTGATATAGCAGACAACATAGAGCCGCATTCCATGCCCCATGTTTCTGGAATCCATACCGAATCGAGATTGTGTTTTTTTAGAATTCTGGCGCAATCTAGTACATCGTTTACTGACAATAGTGATCCAAGACTGAAACCTATCCTCAACACAAATCACCTCAGGGATAGAAAATCATTATATTTGATGGATTGCATTTGACGCGTACATTCATCCATATCCTTATGAGAGTCAATTGAATGCCAGAACACTTTGTTGTATCTGACTGCATGCAGGCAGCCTGACTTGGCTAGCCTTGGAAAAGCGGTATATTCAATATTTCCAATTTTTGGGAGAATCTTGAGAATGGTATTTTGAAGATAATAGACACCTGCATTCATCCAGCGGTTGGATAACTCTGGTTTTTCTTGAAATTTCTCAACGTTGTTTCCGTCAAGGTGAACTACACCAAAGTTTGTCCTCAATGGGATTATCGCAATTGAATTTGGTTGTTTCCTAAGCTTGTTTAAGTCTAAATCAGTAATTACATCTCCATTTATGACAAAAAAATCATTACTGCCAATGTTCTTGTGGGCATTGCGAATTGCTCCTCCTGTTCCAAGCGATGATTTTTCAATAGAAAAGGTTACTTTGACATTAAAACTCTTGGATTTGAAAAAATTAACGAGCTGTTCTGCACGATATCCTGCACATATCACAAAATCATCCACTCCAAATTTCTTAAAATACCGTATCTGCCATTCTATGATTGGCGTGTCACATATTGGTACAAGCGGTTTTGGGAGGTAGTCCGTCAACGGTCTTAATCTTTTCCCCATGCCTCCTGATAGAATTACTGCCTTCACAGACAGATACTCTCGGAGTTGGGATTAAAAGATTTGGGAAATAGGAATAAAGTTGCGACATTTTTGATCATAATTTCTTAGTATGAATACTAGCAAAGCGTAGTCCAATTTTGGAAATTCATCATGGTATCAAAAATCTATCTTGTAACTCTAAGTGGTCGTATTGTCTTTTTTTGGACTTTCGGTTAGATAATAGTGTAATTCAGTATAGCACTCTACGCAATATTCTTGTTCGTTTGTATGTTCGCAGTCGTACAGCTTTTTAGATTCTTGCCCGCATTTTGCACAAATCTGCATGTCTTGTTAACAAAATACCACAGTTTGAAGATTTTGGTTATAGAACTAGGTTAAGATATGGTGGCTTTTCGAGATCTTTTGATTTTAAGCCCGCCAAGAAATGCGATTATGATTCCTATGCCCAGTACCGCACCAAATTCGCGCACTGTCCGCTCATCTTGAGACTGGCTTCCTTGAATAGTCAAGATTACACCTGTACCTATTATTATCATCGCACCACCTATGATTATCAATATACCTAGAATACTAGATGGTTCTTTTCTTGTAATGAAAAATGATATTATTAGCATAGCAGACGGAATTATTCCAAATATTGACCCTCTAGTCGATGCGCCCATTGGAAGAAAACCGGTACTTCCGCCTTTATCTGATTGGGGGCCCGCAGCTATCACATCAGCACCATAGACTGCCAGTATTGCTATGGATATTACTGATATTACAATTGCCGCTTTCAGAGCCACAAAGTGGCTAAATTTGAATAGGTAATAAACTTTCAAGTTTCCTAATTTGAATCAGTAAGTGCTATTGTACAACTCTGAAGAAATTAAAAATAATATCACCATATGCTATCTGAACAATGAATCCCGAGGCAATGTAAACCATATAGGGTATGCCAGGCGTTACCCACGTATCTTGCGTCGAACAAAATTCTGTGCTGTCTGCATTTTTTAGAGAAAAATCAAGTTTTTTTACTGGACCGTCGCGTTTTTCGATTGAGAAACTAAATTTTGGATTTTTTGCTCTGTGTCCCAGAAATAACGCAAGTATTTTATTGCGCCTAGTCTCGCTCTCTAGCCCTTCAAAAATATCTTCTTTTCTTACCAGAGCTGCCAGGTTTCTCGAAATGTTCACAAGTATTGGCACTGCTGATAGTATGGCTGCGTTAGTCAAGGTTGTAAATGGAGTTACAAATCCAGAGAAAAATGAAAGTTCTGGAGCAAGTGCAGCAAGTACAATCAAACCAAAGGAGTCTGCACCTCCAAAAAGTCCTACTCTCCACAGTATGAGTACTACAGGAGCTATGATCATAGATATCCCTACGCTTATGAGTGTGTTTGTCATGTTTGGGGCAAAGAAGATCAAAATTACAGATATGCCTCCAAACACTATCCATAGGAAATCGTTAATTTCTCTACTTTTTAGATCCCAAAAAGTAGCCACTCCAAGCATAGCCAAAGATAGAATTATCCGTATTACATCAACGCCGGTCTCAAGTTCCACCATGAAGAATCACCAGTACATCAATAAATCAAGAGATCTCAAAATTATTTATCGATGTGCCTGAAAATTTTGGAGCTAATTCTTTCTTGCAAATGTGTTGACACATACAAATCTTAGGACAGATCAGATCGAAGTTTCTACTTACTCCTAAATGATTACAAATCGGTTCTGCTGCACTGACGTTATGATACTGATATAATAGGATATGGTATTGTTTGAGTATTTTTGTAAATAAACGTACATAGTTATTTTGCATTTGTATACGATTGATCATGGATGAATTGCGAGGAATGGATATAGTTCTGCATTAAGTTTATCTTCTCACCATTCATGATATTATTAGCTAAATAGACCTATAGATATTGTATGTGCTTTCAGATGAACAAACTGATCAACAAATCAAAAACAACATTCTGCAGGTTACTGTCGAATTATTTCTCGTATTTTACTTCGTCCTATGATTACACAGAGTCTATTGTTATATTACGATGAAAATAGTTGCATTTTTCTACTAAAATGAGTAGTTTCTACCCATTTCCATGATTGTATAGAATTAGCGTTTGTTTATTTTGTACAAACATCTTCTCATATCCCTCGTACGTTTGTAAAAATATGAGATGAACTCACTCCCAATTAATCATAGATATGAATACTCCATAGAAGTCAAAAGAAACAGACTCCTATTTGCACCCCTGAAGCGATCTCCTTATATACTCAGAGCGATCAGAATGGATCTTCCATGATCTGCATAAATTATTTGTTATCTGATTATCAAATGACGGGGCCTGTCCCTCCATTTTGCACTTTCAAAAGCACTATGGCACATCAAACATCTATTGTTCCTGCTCCATTTGAAACTCTGAGGGCGATCAAAATTTGAATGATGGGGAAGATCTAATCGCTGCCCTCAAGTACTTTGGGTTAGAGGGTGACGACGCAAAGATCTATCTTGGATTGCTACGAACAGGAGAAGTAACAGTAGGTAGCTTATCTGCAAAGCTGGATGTGGACAGGGGAAAGACATACAGAGCTCTCAATAAACTGAGAAATTTCGGATTGATTACAACAACATTGTCTAACCCTACAATATGTAAAGCAGTGGACCCTGAAGAAGCTTTGAGGAACATAATTCAGAAAAAACAAGATGAGATCACAACTATGGAAAAACTTTCAAAACAACTGGTCGCCAATCTAGACGAATTAAAACGACCTACTCCTGCAACCGAAGCGTCATCCTTTTCCATAATCCAGGGACGTTCAAATATCTATTCTCGCATAGGCAAAATGATAACCGAAGCTACCGATGTAGTGTATATAGTAACTACGGTAGAAGACATTATGCGAATGTATCACACTGCAATACCTGAAAAGATAAAGGAATGCATTAAAAAAGGAGGAGAGGTAAGGATAGTTACAGAGATTGAAAATAAGCAATCAATTCAACTTGTCAATAGACTGGGAGCCAACGAGGTTAGACTAGGAAAGCTTCCCTCTAGGGGTCGCATAGTCGGAGAAAAAGACAAACAGATCATAATGTCAGGTTCAATGAAAAGTTCTATGGATTTAAACGATGACACCGATTCCATAGTGCATACAAATTCGATTGAAATAGTCAACAACATATTCAGTCTTTGTTCACACTTGTGGAAAAAATCAAAACCACTAGAAGTGGTATATCAGTCAATTTGATACATTCTTTTTTGCATAATTTGCAATACCTATTCGTGATTATTTAAATTCGTTCAAAAAAGCCACACAGGGTCTTATATGAGATTTTCTAGTAGAAAACCATGTATTGAGAAGGCTATTGGTAATATTAATTCTCTTGGCAAGTCTTATCATCGTGCAAACGTATGGTGCCAAAAGTACAAGCAACACAAGCAATATCGGTAATGTAAATACGCTTGGAGTCAGATTGATGCCAAGCAAGATGATCGAAAACTCTGACGGCGTCTTGGAAATTTATGCATTACGGGGGGGACATGTCTTTCCTCTTAAGATTGAAAACATGGGATTTTCATCTACCAACTCGTCAGTAATTCAAACAGTAGGTCTTGATGATAACTATTCAGGTTTTATGACGCATATTAAAGTCAGAGCACATAGTCCGGGCATTGCAAAGATAGTGCTTGCTGCGCCAGGTTTTTCATCGCAAGAGTTTCCAATAACTGTTTACGCAGATAAAAACGCCCCTGCCAACTTGGTGATCAAAGCGGCACCGTCAATATTTTCATCTAACGGCCCAAAAACAGGTTATTTTGGAGTAGAACTGACAAATAGTAATGGACTGCCAGTATATGCAACAACAGATATACCAATTACAATTGCTACAACTGACAGCAAAACCCTCAGTTTGGATACGTCTCAGATTGCCATAAAACGCGGTCAGTATTACGCAATTGGCAAGTTTGAGGTTAACCAGCCAGGTTCTACAAAAATATTTGCGTCTTCACCGTCATTGCAAGCGGTAAGTACTACAATCACATCAAAACCAACAACTACTCCAACGATTCAAGCGTATGTCTATCCATCAAAAATTAATGATTTTGCGTCATCTATTGCATATGTTGCAGCGGTTCTAAAAGATAGTACAGGAAATTTAATGTTGGCAAATAACGATATTCCAATCTCTGTGACAATAACAAATTCAACAGCTACTGGATTGGTGAATACCAGCACTCAAGACCAACTGTTTGGTTCTAAGCCAATAATTATAAAGAAAGGCGATTATGTCGGATATTCCACAGTTGAGGTACGTGCTGGGTTAAACGGCACGTTCAACATAAGATTATCAGCACCTAGCGGCTACACTGTGTCAAACCTTAATTCTAGTAAAGGATTGATACAATTCAAGACGGTTCCATCACAAGTTTTTGACGACAAATCTGCAAAACTTGATTTGTTGCCAATATTGGCAACAGGAAATACCGAGCTTATTGGAATTGTACATCTCGAGGATTACAACGGTAATCCAATCATAGCAAACAAAAACCTCCAAATTGAGATTGATTCATCAGATCCAAAATATCTTTCAATTAATCCCGTCAACATAAGTATGGGGATAGGAATGGCGCCTGTCTTTGGAAAGGTAGGCAATGTAGCTACCCCTTCTCCATTGTCATTGCATGTAGTCACATACAATGACACTACATTAACTACTAAAATAACCGCGTCAGCTGCCAATTCATTCAAATTAGTTACGGAACCACTCGTTCCAAATATCTTGAGCCAATCAGACATACCTCTTGCCTTGTATCTGACAGATTCATCTGGGGCAGTGAGTAATTTTCTACATGACTATGCTGTGACCGTCTTGCCTAATGATTATTTTAGTGCGGAACTAAAGAAGATATCAACTGGTGATTCTATAGATTTACTCAATGTTCATGCATTAAAAGATGGATCCACAACTATGAATATAATTACCGGTAGCTATTCTTCCAATGTTTCGCTAAATGCATCTAGTCCTCAGCCTCCAAATGTAGACTTGGATTATCCCAATCCATTGCTTGCTAACTTTAGCAATTTTATGGGAATTCAAGTACTTGACTCAAAATCCGTCCCACAATACACTGATAAGGACACAAACATAAGGCTGGTTTCAAGCAATAGCTCAATCATCCAACTTCCATCAAACATCACTATTTCTAGAGCTGCCTATTATTCCACTTTTGAAGTAATCCCAAAACTGCCTGGTAGTACTACAATTTCTGTCCTAGGAGACAATTTGCCGCTCACAACATACAAGGTAACAGTTGAAGACATGGCACCAACTGTACGTATTAATTCTTCAAAAACCGTCTCGCCAAATGAAACATTCATAGCTACCATAAAAGTAGAGAGATACGGCATGCCACTTCAGGATATGAATGTCGATTGGAAAGTGTCTGGCGCAACTATACAAAACGCAGACAAAACCACGAATAAAAATGGAATGGCAAGTGCAGCTCTAATGTCAAATTCCAGTGGAATAATAAGCATCAATCCTACAGTATCGAGATTGGGTTTTAGTCAAATAACACTCAAAAATATAATTCGCATAAATTCAACTCAAGCAGTATCAAATGATACCAACACCAACTCAACATCATCAATTTTGTCCACTCTGAAATCGTTTAAAATTAATGGGGTAGATCCGCTACCCATCGTAGTATTAGGATCCATAGCTGCTGGAGGCGTACTGATCAAAAAGAAAAATATTCATTTATTCAAAAAGAGATAATGGATGCAAACAACAGAAAATAAAATTCAAGTAAACAGAGTACATGAAAGAAACAAGATCATCGAGTAAACTTTTCTGTTGTTAGTACAATAAAACAATACACACGTCTGTTCAATGTGAACATACTAAAAAATATCATTTGTATGTTGTAACAGAAAACATGCTTTGTACGATCTTTACTAATTGTTACACCACAGATTGCAAGGTTTTGAATTAAAATGAATAGCAATTTTGTGTTTAACTTGAAAAATAAACTGTACAAGAATAACAATGCCAGGATTCTTAGAAAAAATGTACTATTTTCATCCTCTGATAATACCAGAAATTTACATCTAAAAGAATGCACGATTGAAGACATACTTCCTCATCTTCTAGTATATTCATCAATAACCAACATAGATAGTAAAGAGAAGATGTGGGTTGCAACTTCGATGCTTGCAAGATTTCTTGAGACATTCACAAATAATCTGGTTGCGATGGAAAACAATGTGCCTGCAGGCATGCTTGGGAGCCAAGAAGTTATCAAAGAATTTCTAAAAACCCCATATCACTCCTTTTTTTCAGATTTTACGGTCAAACAGGTGATGAAAAATGACCTCTATGTAGCATTGCCTAGCACAAAGGTCAATGATTTACTCAGAAAAATGAAGCAGACGCAGCGAGATTTTGCATTAGTTCAAAACGAAGATGGTGATTATTCGACTATTTCAGCAAGACGACTCTTGGAAGTTGGCATTCTGTGCGATACTAGGATGAAAGTTTCTGACATACCGCCAAAACTAATCCCCACTTTCAATCGTGGTGATACTATTGATATGATCATTACAAAAATGATTCAAAATAATACTGAGGTTTTGATACTTGAGAATACCCCAAAATTTATCAACACGCAAATAATTTTTGAAAAAATTGTAGAACTAGACTATCTTGACGGTGTAGATGATTTTCTTGATTTGAAAGCGACGGCACTTAATCTAAAAAGTGGCAAAATAATTTCTGAAAATATGACAATTCCGGACATGTGCAAAATTATGCTAAGCATGAAGCATTCTTTTGTGATGACAATAAACAACGTATTGACACCATGGGATGTCATTCTAGCATTTGGTTAAGTGACGACATGTTTGGATACAAGGAGATGTTTTTTGTAAAATGCAGTTAAACCAGTCATCTGATAAGGAAAACTCGATTAAACAACTAAGGTTACAGCTGCATGATCTTATAAAGGAACTCAACAAAACGACCGAACAATTACAACTGCTAGAGATACATGCAGAACCCAGTCAGCTATCTGATGACACACCAGTAGATGAGATAAGCGAGCTGGTTAGAAAACAGAACAGAATTTCACATGAAATTATCACAGTGAAAAAAAGGATACAGAAGCTTAGTGCAAGAACAATATTAAAAGCAGAATTAGTAGTATTACCCATTTTGGCAGTTTTATTGTTTTATGGCGTAAGCAATCAATATCAGGTAAATCCGGTAAACTTATCGGATTCTATAAAAACTCGATATCTGATAGAAAACCTTCAGGGCGAAACAGGCGCTTCTTACAAGTATTGGAACATGGCCAAGGGAACGCCGCTAACTGTGAGCATAGTAAATCCTGATAATCTAAGTGAAGAAAAAATCAACGCAATCAAAGAAGCCGTACTCTCAACAGAGCCAATATACATCAATAATTCAATTCTTGGCAAGTCTCCACCTGATGGAAAATCTGAATATTTCAAAGGATGGAGAGGCGCACTCAGTACAGTCCCCAATACGGAATTCTACGTCCCAACACAGTTCAATATTGTAGAATCTACTAATGGACCAGGTCAAATAGTCATAACTCTGTCCCGTCTACAGGATCCGGACGGCTACTCTGGATATACTAGATCTGTCGTAGACAACTCGCAAATCTTAAAGTCATTTATTACAATTTATAAGACAGACAAACTCTCAGACAGTCAGCTTGCAACCATTGTAAGACATGAATTTGGCCACGCGCTAGGTCTTCCACATACAAACGATCCTCAGGATCTCATGCATGCTGTGATTCAAACAGGTTACCCCTACATTTCAAAATGTGACATCAATGCAATACAATCATTGTATGATGGACATATAATCAATAACTGTAATACTCCATAATCCTGCCTAATCTGATTATATTGTAATTTTGATGAAATTTGTCTAAAAGGTTCGTCCTTTTTGCAATCTGCAAAGAACATCAAAGTAAGACTTGATTTGTGCATGCGTTGGGTTTAGTTCTTTGATTGCAGCTATGTCCACATTTAATTTCTCCAATTGGGAATAGATTTCCTTGTCTTCAATAGTATCAACTAATGCTTGCAACGAAAATGGTTTTTGCATTATCTCTGTTATCTGACCAAGCTGTTTGATTGAGTCAAGAAAAGTTTCGTGGATGTAACCGGAAGCAAATATGATTCTCTGATGAGGGTTAATTGCTAAGATCTCTTTTGCTACCTCGATACCATTCTTTTGTGGCATTTGATAGTCTAAAACTACTGCGTCAAAGGGAGTAGTTGATTCGTTGCCACTGTGTTGCTCTGATTCTACCATGTATACTTTGAGGCATTGCTTGCCATCTTTGCAGATTATAACGTTGTGACCTTTTGCCTCAAGCGTGAATTTATACTGGTCAAGTAGATCAGTCTCGTCATCAGCTATGAGGACCTCCATACTGAATTCAGATACTATCTATAGTATATCATATTTACGGAAGTTTGTGCGTTTTGCACAAACAGGCACTAATCTACTAGGAATACCTATTCAACACACCAAGTACTGGGAACTTCTATCATTCCCAACCCTGT
Source organism: uncultured Nitrosopumilaceae archaeon (assembly GCA_964567715.1). Classification (GTDB taxonomy): domain Archaea; phylum Thermoproteota; class Nitrososphaeria; order Nitrososphaerales; family Nitrosopumilaceae; genus Nitrosotalea. Next base: position 29,127 of record CAZMNT010000014.1, read on the forward strand.
TCCCAGTCCTTGTTTTTTATTCACAAGACCAAATTGGCACTGTTTTTCTTAAAACGCTTCCAATCTAGTTAATTACAATCTCGGTTCATTCATATTATATGAGAAAAGGCCTGTATGCCTTAGCATTATCTGTGATTATGGTTAGTACCATTTGCATTCAATATGCCCGGGGCGCAACAAATAGCATAGATGTGGGTTGGGGAAACAGCGGTATGGCAGTCGATCCGTCAAATAATAGAATCTACGTAACCAGTTATGTGTTCGGTTTTGTTAGCGTCATAGATAGTTCATCAGACAAAGTAATAACAAATATTCCACTTGGGCAAAGCAAATTTGCGGTTGGCTCAGGACCTGCACATATAGATATCAATCCGCTTACAAATGTTGCATATGTTACGAATCGATTTTCAAATGATGTATCTGTGATTAATCTAGTTACAAATAAAGTTGTAACAAACATACATGTACAAAGCAATCCTTGGGGGGTAACTGTAAATCCCTCAACAAATAGAGTTTACATCACAAATCTGATATCAAACTCGGTATCAGTTCTTAATGGCTCTGACAATACCGTGTTAACTACTATTCCAGTAGGAAGAGGTCCGTGGGGAATAGCCGTCAATCCATTTACCAACAGAGTTTATGTACCAAACAGCATTTCAAACTCTCTTATAGTAATAGATGGCAACACAAACAGAATAATTTCCACTATATCAATAGATGGAGGGCCATGGAATGTTGCAATAAATCCGATTACAAATTTGGTCTATGTGACTTCCTGGAATATGGGGTCGGTGTCTGTCATAGATGGAACAACAAATAGTCTGTTAACTGCCATACCTACAATGAGTGGTTCTTCAGCAATTGCAATTAATCCTATAACTAACAGAATCTATGAAGGCAATGAACAGACAGGAACAATATTTGAGATAGATGGAAGTTCAAATAAAATACTAGGTAAGATCAATTCCGGAATATCTGCAAGAAACATAGCTGTGAATCCACTTACTAACAAACTGTATGTATCAAGCCTTTTCTCAAACAATGTGGTCTCTATACCACTTTCTAATTCAACAACATTATCTGGCAATCAAACGACTATTGGGTACATGTCTGGAGGCAATGCTACAACAATAGGTATTACACCGCATCAGTTACAACAGATCCTAGGCGGAAAAACCCCATTAAATATAACACCTCAAGAGCTGCAGAATTGGATCGATAAAAATAGTACACTGAATATGACACCAGAACAGCTGCAGACACTCATAGATAGAGGCTCGATTCACGAACTATCGTTTGATAAATTTACTTCTGGCAATAACACGTTGAGTATCACACCACGCGATCTATCAGGATTGATAGATAAAAATAGTACACTGAATATGACACCAGAACAATTAGAGAAACTCATTGGACAAAATTCGACGTTGGATATAAGCCCCCAAGACCTTCAAAACGCATTATATAAAAACTCTACATTAAATGACAGTGCAAACATACCTCTTTCAAAAAATGATTTGACAAACTTTACTGCAGCCACGGATAATTTTGCAAATCAAACAGATAAATCAACACAAGAAAATGATTCCAGTTTGAACCTATTGTATGTCACATGTACCATTAAAAAAACAGATCTTGGCAAGTTTTTTGTAAACTTTTCTATACCTATATCAAGCTGTAAAATCAACGAGTAAATTATCAGTTTAGTTGTTCAATAAGTGTGAAACTCCAGTAGCTTATATGATTCAAACAATCAATTACTTTTAAACTGTAATTTCTAACATAACATAAAGTTGTTGAAACAAAATATGCTGTGTTTTGTTTACTACAATGATGTGATACAATGTATTACGATAGAGAAAAATCTCAGTTACAATTGTTATTGATCTCAGGAATCATCAACCGTACTTTGAGAGAAATCTCACTAATTACCAACTTTGATCTTGTAAAAACAGAGATAACTGTTGAGGAAAAGAAAAAATTAGAATCGTCAATTGAACTTTATAAAAAATTAACACTAAATAATGCAACAAACAAATTTAGTAAACTGCCAACAGATACAAAGTTTGGCTTATGTAACTTCTTTTATAACACAGAAGATTTTGATACTTTAATCGAGTTATTAGATGATATAATAAAAACACATCCGTATAACACAAAAGCAATTCTCTGCAAAATTACTATAGAAGAGGCGCGTGGAAGATTAAACGAGGCAATAAGATCATGTGAAAAAATACTACGATCTAATCATCATAATGTTGATGTATTGCACAGAAAAGGCATGATACTTGCAAAGATGACAAGACGGGAAGAAGCTATAGCATGTTTTGATGATATACTACGTACGAG
>CAZMNT010000014.1:31578-47275 GCA_964567715.1 uncultured Nitrosopumilaceae archaeon
AAGGAATCGTACTGTCGCAGATGACAAGACGGGAAGAAGCTATAGCATGTTTTGATGATATACTACGTACGAGTCCAAAACATGAGCCGGCACTGTATAACAAGGCTATGACATTGCTTGATATGACAAGACGGGAAGAAGCTATAGCATGTTTTGATGATATACTACGTACGAGTCCAAAACATGAGCCGGCACTGTATAACAAGGCTATGACATTGCTTGATATGACAAGACGGGAAGAAGCTATAGCATGTTTTGACAAGGTACTGGAAATTAATGCAAATCACATCTTGGCATGGTACAACAAGGGAATCCTCCTCTCTGAGACTGCCCACAAGAGAGCCATAGAGTGCTTTGACAAGGTGATTGGAATCAATCCTAATCATCTACCTGCACTGTACAACAAAGGATTGATGTGTGAGACGCTTGAGTGCTTTGACGAATCAGTACTGTGTTACAACGCAGCACTGCACATGAACCCAAATCATCTCCCATCGTTGTTTCACAGGGGAATAATACTTGCAAAGGTTGGCCTTGTAGAGTCTGCTCTAGAGTCTTTTGACAAGGTATTGGATATTAATCCAAGACATTTGCTAACGCTGTATAACAAAGGAATCGTACTGTCGCAGATGACAAGACGGGAAGAAGCTATAGCATGTTTTGACAGAGTGTTAGATATCAATCCACATCACATACCAACATTATACAACAAAGGGCTGGCACTTGAATCACTTGATCTATTCTATGAAGCAATACAATGCTATGATGAAATAATAGAGATAGACGCCAATTATGGAAATATACTATGCCAAAAAGGCAGATTGTTGTCATCAATTGGAAAATATCAGGATGCAATAAATTGTTTTGATGCTGCACTTTCACTAAATCCTTCTAACACAAATGCCCTCTATTACAAATCATGTGCAATGTTAAAAGACGGCAGAAAGGAAGAATCATTTGGCATCTTACAATCCATGATCTCACTTGATTCGAGATATAAGGAAGTTCTCAAAGATGAAAAAGATCTAGAAGATTTCAAAATTGATAATAGATTCATGAAACTGGTGAATTGATATCACTGAAGGTTTTCCAATTGCTTCATGATATGTTTGTTCTAAACAAACAAGGTACTATATGGAAATATTTTATAAAAAAAATGGATGTGGCAGATGGCACTAAGAATACTTGTTGCCGAAGATAATAAAGACCTGGCAGAGACCTACAGGGCAGCGCTTGAAAACAGAGGACATACAGTTACAACAGCAAGAGATGGCGTAGAATGTCTTCAGATTTATTCGGATTTTCTAAAAAATGGAAGTAACGATCCGCGTTCATATTTTGATGTGGTAATATTAGACCAACAAATGCCTGGAATAGATGGGATAGACGTGGCACGAGAAATCCAAAGAGTCAATTCAAAACAGAGGATCATCTTCATCACGGGTTATGGAACTATAGTTGTCAAAAAATTGAGAGGCCTCAAAGAAGAGGTCGAAGTAATGAACAAACCCTTTACATTAAAAGCATTAATTATTCAAATTGAAGGCTGGTCACTTTATACATGGAGAGAGCACGTAAAACGCGGGTTTAAGGAGTGGGACGGATATTCGGGAACTTCGGCACCCGTAGGCCCAAGCAGGTCACTCTAGGTCTTGAATTTAGTGTATGAGGAGCCTACATGATCTATCAAAAAGCTAGCACTGGATTTAGAATAGGCGCATCAGTTGGTATAATCATACTGATGTTAGGCATAGCAATGACACTTAGTGTATTTGCTACTGTTTCCATTAGCAACCAAATGAAAGTTATGATTGATTTTAATGCTCCTCTTGAAAAGACTGCAATTCAGATGAACAATATTCAGAAAAACAAAGAGAATGCGATGAACAATGCAATTAAATTTTTACAGATGAGAGATTCAAACGGCTTTCAAATATTGCAAGATGAGTTCTACGGCCTTGAGAATCAAATGACTGGAGAACTTATTCGAGCAAAGGAATTGTTCAATACTGATTCGTATGCACTATCTCAAGAATACCTATCCTACAGCTCAAATTCAATTTTAACAAAGATGAACGAAGTGGAAAAACTCAATACCGAGTATGAACAAACAGCAAACGATATTTTTGCATTATCAACAAATGTAGACAAAATTAAATCGGTTAATCTTGTAAATGATTTGAGAGCCAAAGGAAGTTTACTGACTGTAAAACAAAATGATCTCTTGAATAACATAGAATCATTTCATCAGAGTATCGAAGTATCTGTAGATGAAACCAAACAGAGATTTTTGACATTAGAGCTAGTCATTGTGGCATCTGCTGGAGTTATTTCATTAACATCAGGCCACTTTGTAAATCAAATAAACAAAGATCTGCAGCACGAAGTAATTAAAAAGACAAAATCTCTTCAGAAGGTAAATGAAAAACTTCGAAAACTAAACATGTTAAAAGACGAATTCATAAACGAAGCATCACATGAGCTGAAAAGCCCACTCAATCCGATTTACGGATTTGTAGAACTTGCAAAGTGTGGAGATATTGACAAGGAGGAGGCATTATCTGGTATTGCAAAACAAGCACGACAAATTGAAGAGGTGGCAAACAAGATGCTAGATTTAGGAAAAATTGACAGCGACAGATTACGGATATCAGTGGAACGATTCAATCTAAACGAACTAATACTTGAAATCTCAGAAGCCGCACGAATAAACCTCAATGAGAATGTATCAATTAGGACTGATTTGAGAGGAAGTATTGAAGTTGATGCTGACAAAGTACGCATTGGTCAAGTCATTAGAAACATACTCAACAATGCTATAAAATTCACACATGAGGGACACATACTTGTAACTTCATCTAGCGATAGTATTAGAGCAGAAGTCAAGATATCAGACACTGGCATCGGAATACATCCTGATGTGCTTCCCAAATTATTCAACAAATTCGTTACCAAAAGTCACAAGAAAGAAAATCTAGAAGGCAGTGGCCTTGGACTGTACTTATGTAAAGGAATCATAGACGCACATAATGGAGAGCTTCATGCCTACAATAATCATGATTGTGGTGCTACCATCTTCTTCTCAATTCCACTGACCAGTGCCACAAGTAACAATATAGTTCAGAGTAGACTGCACAATTAGTTGTTTGTGTGGCACAAACAAACTAGTGTTAATTTATCAATCATACAAATAAACACACAGAATGGGACTCCAAATACTATCAGGCGAAGACAACGAATTTGCCGCGTTACAATACAAGAAAGTATTTGAAAAAAATCAGCATCGTGTAACCATAGCAAGAGATGGTGAAGAATGCGTAGTTAAATACAAACAAGCATTAGAAAATTGTTTGCCAAATTCGGACCCGTTTGATGTGGTATTACTTGATTTTGTAATGCCAAAAAAGAATGGCGTAAAAGTGGCAAAAGAAATATTGGACCTAAGGCCTCGTCAAAAAATCATATTTGCGTCAGCATTTGGAAGTGGAGTACTGGATGACGCTTCAGCTATCTTAAAAGATTCGATAGAGATACTACAAAAACCATTCTCGTTAGAGTTTTTGGTCAAAAAAATAGAAAACTCTTGTGCTCTTAAAACCACACATAGATAAAACACGATTCCATTTTGGAACATATCCTAAAGTAAAAATTCCATCGTTCTTATCTGTAATATCCAAGGTGGAGTTTTGTGGATAGTGTAATAAGTATAATCATGTCAGAAGCCATGATAGAAAGTATTAAAGTGCTGTCAAAAAGCAAAAACTGCTCAAGTAACACCATAATAAAATTGGCTGTTGCAAAGTTTCTCTTCGATCAAACTCTCTCGACACCCGAAATATATGCAGATAGAAATGAATACAGACAGTTGGCTAGGCAGCAAGATGATATAACCAAAGAGATCCCATTAGACAGAATAATTGCAGTCCAATATACGTTAGACGATGGAAGAGTTATTCACGTTAAACGCCAAAGTAAGATGCGCTAGACCATATTTTTGACAGATGGTTTTACCTCAAGTAGTGTAAATGGACGGCATATCATATTTTTGTGAGATGTTCTTTGGCAATCTGATAGTGAATGTAGTGGGTTGAGATCCTACTGATATTGTACCACCGTGTTGCTCCACAATGCTCTTACAAATTGATAATCCTAATCCTGTTCCAGTCTGCTTTGTTGTGAAGAGTGGATCAAATATTTTTGGGAGTATGTCTGCAGGTATGCCAGGACCGCTATCCTCAAATTCTAACTGTATGCTTGATCCAAGGTCAGACATTCTAATCTTTATCTCGCCGTTGTCATCCATGGCTTGAATTGAATTTATGATAAGATTTGAGAATACAGCTTCGAGTTTTCTTGGATCGCAGTTTATGTTAATATCTGAGGTTGGCTTTGATATTTTCACACCGTGTGGAATCATCACACCAACGATGGCACTGTCCAGAGTAGCAAGGACTGATGTAACGTGAAGTGTCAAATCAGATCTTTTTACAAAGTTTAACACATCATCAATTTGATGCGTCATCCTTTGTACTGCCCTGTCAAATCTAGTAAAATGCTGCAACCTTTCTTCAACCCTCATGTTTGGTTTTACTCGCATTATATCCATCGTATTTTTCACTATGGAAAGAGGATTACGTAAATCATGTGCTAAGCGGGCAGCCAGCTCTCCTATGACGGTGAATTTTGCGCTCTTTATCAAATCTTGAGTTTTTTCATCAACCTGCTTTGCAAGAAAATCGCGTTGCATTGATAGTTCTTTTTCTTTTGCTACCACTCTGTCGAGCTTTTCTTTTAATTCTACCGTCATCTTGTTATAGTGAAACTTTTGTTGCTCTAATTCATGATTAGACTTGACAAGCTCGTCATTCTTTTTATTCAAGGATGCGCTAAGATCAAGCAGAAATCCAACCTTATCTTGCAAATCATGATTTATTTTTGACAAGTCCTTGATCTTCTCTATGGATTCTGACGCTAATTGGTTCAAAAGTTTCTCCTTTTCTTGCAGTTCAATCTTTGTTGCATCAAGCTCTTTGAATGCCCGACTCGTAAGAGTACTGAGATCCTCTATCAACGATGATTTCTTTTGAGATTCTTCCGGCTGCTGCGTCATCCAACTTATTATATTTAGAAAGAGACATTAACTGTTGTGGTTGTATGAAACGAACAAACCTGTTTTACGCCAACAAGGCCAGTAGTACTTTATACCATCCTTCAGGCTGGCAGAGTAGGCGACAAATACTGAGCATATACTTTTCGGTAGAAAAAGATCAAACCTAAAACTTCGAATTGCTCTATCAGCAATATAATATCGAGATTGACCAACCATCCACCCATAATGTCGTTCATTATTGCATATGACATCGATACTACCTGATCAAAGCTTGAAAATCCAAAAGTATCGATATTAGAGGATTGTAATATCTTGTTCATTGCCTTTATTTGAGATGGGCTGAGATTAGAGTCTGAAAATATCATCTGCGAAACGATTTGTTTTTCGTCAGAGTATACAGTATTGCCTCTTTCAATCCAAACAAGAGTGCTTCCAAGATAAGCAATAAAAAGTAGCGAAAGTCCGATGGCTACCATGCCTGTTTTACCTCTCATTGTTTTTGTCATCTGTTTTACAAATATTCTGCCAAAACTACCAAGCTTATTTTTGTGAGCAAGAAACGTTATCAAAATCATCATGGACGAGACTAGGCCTAGGCTACCAATCCAATGCGAAGAGATGTAAGCATAGAAGATCATTCGAATGGGAAGAAATATGCCGGTAATAACTGCAAAAACAATAATCCTGTCCCTAATATCCAGTAACTGAATCCCCAACTTCTATCATTCCTGTTATTACTCCGTAGAAGTAGGTTATTTATTTATCTCAGTATTTTTCTATGACTCAGGTATAGTCAAATTTATGCGAGATCTTTCAAGCCAATTTTTGTGTGAGGATTTTTAAATGATTTTTGCAGTTTTTTTGAGATTTGATGTTATGGTCATTTCACCAGAATTTAAACTGAATTTTACCCATCTACCAAAATTTGCTCCCGTGTCTTCAGAAACCAAGGGAATATTATTTTCTTTTAGAATTTGCTTTATGGTAGAAATATTTCGAGGTCCAACATTAAACAGTCCGGTTTCTGATTCATGTGAAAATATTGCTGCACCACCTGCCATTTTTGCTTGAATTCGTTTGAGATCAGCTCCCAGTTTTACCATCTCATTTACCATATGTGCAATTGCAGCATCTGCATATTTTCCTTGTTCTCCTTCAGACGCACTTTGTTTTTCATTAATTTTTTTGGGAAGCATTACATGCGCCATAGATGCAACTTTTGCCTTTACATCAAAGAGACAGATGGCAACACACGAGCCTACAAAGGTTTTCAACTCACTCACCTCTCCAGTTATAATTTCTAATCCGCCCATTTTTACCTCAGCTATGCGGTTCATCTCATATCATTCTACACTACAAGTTTCCTTGCTTCTTTAGGATCTTGAATAAGTAACATTTCCAATCTGAGTCCCGATTGTGCACCGCGAAATTCTACGGTTGAGACAACTACAGTATCTGATTGGTCCCCAAAATCCGACATGATTACTTCAAGTAAGGTATTCAAAGATTCAATTGCAAATCCGGGAACAGAAGACCACAATTTACATCCTTTATCATCATATATTGCGTTAACAATGGATGCAGTCAATATATTCCCAATTTCAGAAACAGAAGATACTGCAAGTCTATCAAATTCAGTTAGATGGTATTCGCCAAGTAGTCTATTTGCCAAGGGTTTCAGTTCTTCTTCTGGCATATACCATAATGCGCCAATGTGTAGGTCGCCACTACATTTGACATACACCGCAGACATGATGTTAGTTTTTTCAGAATCTGGAACAATTAAATCAAAATTGGTTATTTTAACCTTTTGTGTTTTTTTGAGAAAATAGGTAATTGGTTCTTGTAGAATCACATTAAGAACAGGGATCGTTTTTGCTGCAATGTATGAATCTAAAATATGCTCCAATCTTTGCAGTTTATTATTATGAGGTTTCAATATTTCATATTACAACAGGATTATAATATTGGAATGCTTGTGCGATTTGATCGTACATGTAAAGGCATCATATGATACGACTTGTGATAAAAGGATGCTACGACTTATTGGATACGACTTTCTGGTAAATCCTTTCTCTGGCTATTATGGGATAGAATAATTTTTCACATTTTCTTCCCAACATAGTTTCATCCATACCCAAAACAAGAAAACCTGTTTCATTTAGACAGTGGTGAAACTTGCTCATGATCAAATCTTGTGCTTCTCTTTCATAATAAATTAGCACATTTCTACAGAATATTGTGTCTATCTGTTTCGCACCATTAGATAAGATATCGCATATTTTAAATGAAATTTTATTTTTGATTGATGCAGTCACTTCGTATTCTGTCTTGGTCCCATTTGTTGTCCTTTGAAAGTATTTTGTGATTATATCAGGTGGTAGTTTTTCAATGCTTTTTGCCGGATATATTCCATTTTGTGCATATTCTATTGCTTTTCTGCTTATGTCATTTGCAATTATTTCTATACCAAAATTGTTTGATTTTTCAATTACTTGTAAAAACATAATTGCAATGGAATATGGTTCCTCTCCTGACGCGCACCCTGCACTCCATATTCTAATCTTGCCTCCTTGTTTAGAATTAGATAATATCTTTGGTATTATAGACGACTTAAAGCTATCATATACTGCATGATCTCTGAAAAAATTGGTTACGTTAATAGATAACGACCTAAACAATTCTTCAAACTCTTTTCTTTCTTTTTTTAAAACTAACGCGTAATCTGAATAGTTTTGAATATTCAGAATACCCATTCTCCTGTCAAGCCTTCGTTTTATGAAGCCCAGTTTATATCTCGTAATATCAGTTCCATAACCTTCAAACACTTTACCAAATATATTCAGGATATCATCGTCTGCAGATAATTTGTTAAGACTCAATTTGTTCACCGTTCAGTTCATTTTGGTTGTAACAAAATACCGATTTCAAGTTGATTCCTGAATTAGTCAAGTATCTCACTTTTTAGAATTCAAGAGTTTTCTTGCATTATCATGATCCTGAATTATCAACATGTGTACGTGTATGTCACTATTTGTTCCACTCAACTCTACTTCTGTCATGATGTCACCAAGAGGGCAGACAAACTCTGATGCGTGCGGCTCCAGTAAGGAAGACATTGAGGTCATTGCAAAATTAGGAGTTGACAGGTCCACCTTTAATCCAGTATGATCCGATAATGCATTAAAAAATGAACCAGACATTATGTTTGCAACTTCTGATATGGCAGATTTTCCCAAGTCGTCAAGTGCCTCAATTTTTTCCATGCACATTAACTTTGCAGCAATTTTTTTTGCATCCCGTTCAGGTATGGAATACAAGATTCCTAGACGAACATCTCCACCGCCATGAAGAAATACTGAGCATAGAAGCAGATCATTGACATAATCCTTTAGATTTTCAACTTTGGTAATCTCTGTATGGGTTTTTTTTAAATTGTGCGTGACATCTTCACCCAGAAGTGATGATAAAGCAATAGCCGTTTTCTGCGCAACATATGATTTTAGTACGTTTTCAAGCGTGCATAATTCCATTTGGTTTAATGTATTGCTCATTTTAATTATCTACACCAACAATGAAGGTTCGAGAATCAATGCAACCTTGCCGTCAGGCAATATGGTTGCATCCGAGAATGTAGCAAGTGAATTTGACATGTCATCTAGGCGTTTTATTACTACCTCTTGTTCTTTTTCAAGTGAATCTACCACTAAACCATACGACTTGCCATCTTTATCAATAACTACAATGTTTACTTGATGATCTGTCATATCTTCAGGTACGTTTTGTAGGCCAAGTGCTTCTGATGCGCGTATGACAGGAACAACTTTGTCTCGCAGAGTAATCATCTCTTTACCATGAACATGCATAATCTCTTTGCTATCTACTGTGATTGTGGTCGATATGCTTGAAAGAGGCAAAATGTATTTTTGGTTCGATATGTTGACTAGCAATCCTCCAATTATAGCTAGACTCATCGGTATAGTCAGGATGATATTTGTGCCTTTTCCCTTTTCAGTTTGAATTTTTACATGACCGCCTACGTTTTTGACCCGAGTCATGACAACATCCATCCCGACTCCTCTTCCAGAGATATCTGTGACTTCTTTTGCAGTTGAAAGTCCTGGTGTACCAATCAGACCCATAACCTCTTCATCAGACATGCGGTCTATTTCATCCCGAGTCACCAGCTTCTTTTCCAATGCCTTTCTCTTGATTGCTTCAAAATCAATTCCCTTTCCATCATCAATGACTTGAATCTCTACTCTGTCACCAACACGGTTAGCCCTTAGTTGTATTGTACCTGTTTCAGGTTTTCCCATCTCGATTCTTTTGGATGGAGTTTCTAGGCCATGGTCAACTGCATTTCTAAGCATGTGAAGTAACGGATCAGTAATGGCATCCAAGACTGTCCTATCTAATTCAATACCCGCACCTTCCATCTCAAGTTTGACCTGCTTGCCTAGCGATTTAGAAACATCTCTTACCATTCTAGAAAATCTGTTAAAGACCTGGTCTATAGGAACCAACCTGATTTTCATTGTTTGGTATTGAATATCTGTAATTAACCTTCCAAAATTCATCAAGACTTCTCTTCCTTCATCAGACTTGTAACTTTGTACAATTTGTTCTAATCTCATTTTTGAGATCATCATCTCACCAACCAGATTCACAAGTGAATCGAGATCGTGCATCTTTACACGCACTGTGGGAGAGAGGACCTGTTGTACAGATTGCTGGTCTGATTCTGAGTTATTTACTTTGTACTCTTGAGGGTTTTTCACATAGTTTAGAAACTTGTCCAGGTTAATTTTCTTTGTTTCGTCGTTTACTAACTGTCTTAGATGGTCAATTCCAAGAAATAGGACGTTTCCTAATTCTTCATTAATTGTTGTTTCTCCTTTTCGGAACCCGTCAAAAATTTCTTCAATTGTTTTGCAAATTTCTCTAATCTGGTCATACTGCATGGTTGCAGCCATGCCTTTCAATGTATGTGCGGATCTGAACAGAATGTCTACATGTTCTTTTACATTTGGCTCCTCTTCATATTTTAGCAGATGTTGATTTAGACTCTCGACATGTTCCAAGGCTTCCTGTACGAACAACTCACGATATTTGCTATTTTCAGACATCTTGCTTTATCACCTTAATTATCTCTTGAGCCAGATCGTCTGCATTAACCATCTTGTCAATGGCGCCAAGTTCATTTGCGGCCTTTGCCATTCCAAAGACGATAGACGATGATTCATTTTGTGCAAGTGTAGTACCGTGTCGTTTTTTTATCATTTTCATCCCAAACGCTCCGTCTTGACCCATTCCAGACAAGATAACTCCTATCGCATTAGCTCCAAATACCTCCGATGCGGAAACCATTGTCACATTAACAGCTGGCCGCACGCCGAATCTTTTTGGACCCTGATTTAGCTTTATTCGAAAAGACGGCGTAACCTCCATGTGCATATCTCCGGGGGCAAGCAATGCCACTCCTTCTTGTATCAAGTCATTCTCAACTGCTTGTTTGACATGCAATTGTGAGACGTCGTTTAGCCTTTCTGCAAATGATGTGATGAATTCTTTGGACATGTGTTGCACAATCAGAAATCCTGCCTCAACATCATTTGGAATCTCTTCAAGAATGTTTGTTATGACGCGTGGAGCGCCAGTTGATGCACCTATTACAACTACTTTTGATGCAGCGGTATCGGATACATTATTTTTAAGAGTGACAGGTCGTAGTTTTGAGATGGCTTTTGGTACCAGTATGTTAGGATTGGATCTGGCAACTACCTCTATCTTTGATACCAGTGTACTCTTTAGATTCTTTATGACTTCGTTGTTGTCTTGTGGTATGGTCATAAAATCCACTGCGCCAAGTTCTAACGAATCCAAAATCACTTTGGCTCCAGATTTGCTATAATTGCTGACAACAATAATGTTGACAGTTTTTTCTCTCATGACGTTTTCGATAAAGGACAAGCCATCCATGTTAGGCATTTCTAGATCAAGTAATATGACATCAAGGTTCAGGTGTCTGGCTTTGCGTAATGCCTCAGATCCGTCACGCGCAGTCTCTACAATTTTTATATTGTTTTCTGACGATAGCAGGTCACGCAATAATTCTATCATGTAAGGGGAATCATTTACTATCATGACGTTGATCTGATTCTTCTCAGATGCCATCATCATGTTTATCTCGACCTGATGACCTTGCTTATTACCATCGCTACATTGGATCTGTCAAATGGTTTTACTACGTAATCTCGAGCGCCAGCTTTTATGGCGTCTTGCACAATATGTTTTTGTTCAACCGATGTCACCATTACCACTTTTGCTTTTGGATTGAATTGTATGATGGACTTTAGCGCCTGAATTCCATCTACCTTTGGCATGTTGATGTCCATTGTTACTATGTCCGGTTTTAGCTGCTTGTAGGATTCAAAGGCGGCCTGACCATCTCCTGCCTCATATACCTGAGATACAAGGCCATGAGATACAAGAATGTCTTTTAAGACAACTCTCATAAACGAGGCATCGTCTACAATCAGAACTTTGGTAGCACTAGATGTAGACATGTTTTATACTTCCTCCGATTTGGAAGCGTCGTCTTCGAGGAGCTTTGCCACGTCCAAAAGCACAACGAGTCTTCCAGAGGTTTTAGCTACGCCATTGATGTATGCCAAAGATTCGAGCCCCCCTGACAGATTTGTTTCAACTTCTTTTAATGGGATTCGCATTACTTGATCAACCTCATCAATTAAAAGACCAGTAAGTTTGCCTTTTACATCAGCAACAAGAATTCGAGCCTTTTGACTCGTCTCACCGCCGGTAAACCCCAACTTTTCTTTTACGTCTACTACTGGGACTATCATGCCTCTCAGATTCATGACGCCCTTAACATAGCTCTTGGCATTGGGCACTTTTGTGATTGATTCCAGAGGTCGTATCTCGCGTACCTGCTCTATGGATACTCCATAATCTTCTTTTTTAGATATTTTTTGATCAACAAGACTGAACACGACAACCTGTAGATTTCCTTCAACAACAGTTTCACTCATTACTGTGCCATCACCTCTTCTCTTACTGTTTGTGAGTTCGATGAGTTGGAACTGTCAGGCAGCTTGAACCCTGATGCTATCTTTGAAAGCTGGTCAGCCATGCTTGCCATTTTTTGTACTGACGCTGCAATTTCTTGTGTTCCTGCAGTTTGTTGCTCTGTAGCTGCAGATGCTTCTTCAGTGGCAGATGCATTTTGTTCAGAAACTGCTGCAATCTCGGATGCGGATTTTGACAATTGTTCTATTTCAACAACTTGGGCTTGTGTAGTATTTGCTACATCCAGCACATTTACTGACACTTCTTTAACTTTTGAGGCAATCTCATTTAGTGCCTTTAGAGCTTTATCGATGACTAGTCTTCCTTCAGATATTTCTTTGCTGCCTCCCTCTATGCTTTGAACCGTAGCCCTGGCATCATCTTGAATTTGTTTTATGAGGTTGTCTATCTCTTCAGACGATTTGGCAGAACCTTCTGCTAACCTTTTTACCTCATCTGCTACTACTGCAAAACCTCTTCCTGCCTCGCCTGCACGGGCTGCCTCAATCGCAGCATTTAATGCAAGGAGATTTGTCTGATCGGCAATTTTGCGTATAACATCCAAGACGGCTGTGATTTCCCCACTCCTGTCTGCCAATTCCTTAATCTTTTTCGCTGATTCGTTTGTTACACTGATAATTTTTGACATCCTAAAATCTGCTTCGGAAGCAGACTTTGAGCCCGTTTCGGAGATGACTCCGACTTCCTTGGTAAGATCAGCTGTCGTACTGGCCTTGAGTGCGAGATCTTTCATGTCTTTTGTGAGCTTTGTTACTACTTTGCTTGTTTCTTCCAGCTCTTGCGCCTGTGTCTGCGAACCTTTCGATATCTGCTGAATGGTTGAAGAGATTTGCTGTACAGACGAGTTCATCTGGTCTGTAGAAGAAACCACTTGATCAGAATTAGACGCAACCAAGGCTGAACTATCTCGTACCTGTATTACTAACTGTCGCAGATTGACTACCATGTTGTCAAATGCCTGAGTGAGTTTTCCTAGCTCGTCATTTGATTTTGATTCCATTGTTTCAATTGTAAGATCACCTTGTCCAATTTTTTCTGCCAATGCTGCCATTTTGAGTATTGGTTTTGTGAAAGAGCGGGCCACAAAATAAGCTGGTATTCCCACTACTGCTTGCATTATGACTCCAGTAACAATATAACGCATTGGGTCATCTGTACCAGTATGAATTCCCGCCGAATAGCTAGAAATGGAAACAGTTGCTATCGAGACGGCTGATGCAATGTTTACCATCGCGTTAATTTTTGTTTTTAAACCAATTTTGAAAACTTTCCCCAGATTCATTTGTAACGTAGTTTTTATTATACGTACCAATATGTTCACGTGTGTTTGATTTGATCATACACAAAAACTGTATTTTCTAATCTGGCTTCTTGAATACAATTATTGATGAATGTTGCCGAGTTTTTCCCTTAACTCTTGTTCTGCTTCCAACGCACGCAATTTTGAGCTGACAATATTATGGAGTAACTCCTCATCTCGCCTTGCCAATGCTCTTTCCTCCAACTTCAATAGTTCCTTTTTCACATATTCTAAATGGGATAGGCCCCACCTATAGCCGTCTTCTTTACTTAGTGGTTCTTTTTCTTGTCTTCGTAGAACATCCCATATTCCATCATAGGGATAACCGTTTGAGATATCAGGCATACCTCCCTTTCTTTAACAATGAATTAAAATAATTTGGAATCTTTTTTTGTTACACCTAACCGTTTTGGACGTTTATATGGTCTTGGATGGCCCATTCCGGCCTCTAGAAAATACACCTAAAACACTCGGAGATTTTGAATGATAAGGGAATGCCACTTGGAAGAATATGTTTCATATCCAGGAGAAAATGCATGTGCTATGCAGCATTTCTCGTTTTTATACTCAGAGACCATAAACCCCTTCTTCTGACCAAAGAGATCGTTTTTGCCTAAAAATTCGATCGTTTCTTCAAGTTCAAGATCTTTAGAATCTGCCAGTACCAAACCATTTCCATCGACTATGCAGACTCTTGTCCTGTCTTTTTCTTCTTCAGATATGGGAACTCCTTTCACTATCTTTTGAGCCAAGTCTTGCCAGCGAAATATTACTCCAAGTACGCCCAAGACTTGACCATTCTGGTCTCCATGTTCTCTTGTTGTACAAGAAAACACAAGACTGAGTTCGTTGTTAACCATCGGACATTTGCTAACTGTCTGAAATCCGAAATCTTTTCCACTACTAGTTTTCATTGCGCTTGCAAACCATTCTGTATTTTTTGCATTCATACCAACTGATCTATATGCTTCTGGTCTGCCATTGGCAACTACATTTCCATCTAAATCGCACAATACCAAATCAAAATACACCGTATAAGAATTCAATATGATGCCCATTCGTTTTGACGCAGTGTCATATGCTTCTTTTGTTTTGATTGATAACGCCTGAACAACACTATCATCAGTTGCCCACCAGCGTACATCACATGATCTTTCGTAAAGATTTCTATCAATCAAATCAATATTAGTTAGCGCCAGATCAGAAAGCCTAGTCCCTCTAACGTTTGTGGCCTGCGTCTTTATCAGATTTCCCAATTCATCAATGGAATCCCGACTCTCATTTCTCATCTTCTTGCTTACGACTCCAATCTTGCCTGAAAGATCATTCATCTGTTCGGCTACGACTGAAAATGCTTTTCCTGCCATACCTGCCCGACTTGCTTCAATTCTTGCATTAATTGCAATCATGTGAGTCTGTCCGTTCAGCCTTTCAATCTCGCCTATTGCAGATTCTACCTTGCTTGCAAGAATCTCTGACAACTCGGCAACCCTTTCAAGCGTGAAACTACCTTTTCCTTTTGCAACACCGTGATCTTGAGATTGAGTTGGTAAATCGGGTTTCACTATAGTATTGCTCATTCTATCTCACATCTATAAAACAGACAGTTTTTGTATGATTTTTTGCCATTCCTGCCCATATTGATAATTTTGAACAACTAATACAATATAGAATACAGTATGTTCGCATCAAACATACAACAGACATTTGTCAATAGTTCTAAATCAAAACAAAAAAAACCATCATTAAATATGTACAACATTCAATTGCAAAGCTAACCATCTCATTTCATCTCAATTCTTCTAATTTAGTAGAGTCTACAGAAAAACCTATGAGATTAACGGTTTCTTGCTAACGCTACCGGTGCATCCAGTTATTTCAAAAATCCTTTTATTTTATACCTAGTAGATTCAGTGAAATTACTCTGGCAAAAATTTGTATAAAAAATGAAGAGAGTATATAATTTCTCACCGACGATACTCCTGCAGGAAAACCCATCGTTTATCGTCTCTCAACGTCCTCTAATCTTGTTCATAGGTTCATTCCTAATTACTACTCGCGTAGAACCGTTTGTTCAATTCAGACATACTTGTCCATAATACCACTAGCACTTATTCACAAACAATGAACTCCGTTTCAAAACGTCGAACTCGTCGTGGAGTCATGGGTATAGAAGC
>CAZMNT010000015.1:0-39229 GCA_964567715.1 uncultured Nitrosopumilaceae archaeon
GTTTTTCTTCTACATACATTCCGCAGACGGGATCTTTTGCCATATTGGTTACGCCCCTAAATTGTAATTTTGAAATTTATAAAACGTTGATAATGCTACAATAAGGCGTTCTCTTATCTGCAATGTAGTCCAACTACACACCATACTTTTTTGGATTCTTTGCAAGCTGGTCTTTACATGCAGCAGAGCAGAGATAGAACTTCTTTCCGCTAACCTCTAGTGTGTGCTGTGCTTTTTTCTCATCTATTGTCATACCGCAGACTGGATCTCTGAACATATACAATTTTACAAATCGAGACTAATAAAGACACGTCTTTACAACTGTAAAATTATTTTGGTAATGACCTGTTTTTTCAGGTTGATAATTGTCTCTTTCCATTAAATACGACGTAATCGATATTTTAATAATTTGAGAAACATTACCAAATATGCGCACTCTCTTTACATTTAATGGCCATCAAAAGATTTGGAAACGCTCAACCTCGATGAAATATAGTCTGTGCAATGGTGCCACTACGTTGTATGCGTTTAGTTTCTGACAATTAAACCACTATAATCAGTACTGATGCCAATAATTTAAAATCAAAATATAATTATCAGTGGATCAATCGCTTGCATCTAATTTGCATATCAAACAAGGAGAGTTGTTATCTCATTATTGTAATTTCTTTCCAATGGTCCAGCCTTGTGCTACAAGCCTTGAAACACTTGTTGGTTTAACACATGCAGGTGAACCGTCCATGTTTTTTACCAATAATTGAAGACCTTCCCTGCACACAACATTATCAGTAGCGACTCCTGATTTAAACTGCTCAAGTGGAGACAATAGTGTCGTAGCAGGACTGATTGTACTTGAAGGACTCACAGAAAATGAAAACAGCATTCCAGCCTCTAGATGCTCTGCTATATGACAGTGCGCCACCCACTCGCCAGGTTCGGTGAACTGCATCAAGATATCAACAGTACTTCCTGCTGGGACAAGAACCACATCCTTCCAAACAAGGTTGTCATTTGGTTTCCCATCCACATTCAGTACTAGAAAACGGGCTCCATGCAAGTGAATTGGGTGTTGCATTGGATGGGCAGAATTTGGATCATTAAAAATCCGGATTTTCTTTACATTGCCAACTGTTACTTTATAGTTAGGACTTTCTTTTCCAGTTAATTTATCCATGATTATCCATTTGGTATTTTCTTTAGTTGACTCGAGATTCATTTGTGCAGAGTTTCCCTCTTCCCATTCAATTGGTTCGACTGATTTTGTCAAATTGCCAGTAGTTCCTCCCAGATTCATTTTATTCATGCCCATTCCTGCCATGTTAGCTTTCTCGTTCAACATTCTAACAGTAAGATCTAGTTCATAATCGGGTTTTGCATCAAAATATTTTCTGAATGGATCGATACCAGAAACAATATCTGGATTTTCTTTTAGAGTGAGAAAGTTGGAGGATTCTTTTGGTGTTGGAGCGGCTCCAACAACCTTTACGGTACCAAGCTCGTATGTTTTTGTTGGAGTCTTGTTAAGCATCTTGTACTCACCTGGCTTTGAAAATAAGACCTCTACAATATACCTCTCGCCTGGAGATATTACTATGGAATCCACTAGCGTTTCTTTTTCATATTTTCCAGAATCACTTCCAATTAATTTCATCTTGTTATCACCGATTGTAAAGTTAAAAGTTCTTGTGTTAGAAGAGTCAGTCAAATAGAACCTTACTATTTTGCCAGTTGTGGTAACTTGGTAGTTTGTCTCACCGTTCACAAGCATTACATTTCCAAATCTTCCCATCAAAGCAAAGTTAGCGCCCTCTCTGCCAAATTCATCAAGGCTCCCATTTTTCATTCTGATGTCATCAAGAAACAAAAAGATCTCATCGTCTACAGGATTAAAGTAATTCTTGGCCTTTGGTTCAACAAAAATACTTCCATAAAGGCCAAGCTCTTGCTGTTTGTCTTCTCTTATGTGGGGATGGTACCAGTAGATTCCCTCATCAGGAAAGTCAAGTTTGTAAAGGAAGCTTTCACCTGGTTTTATCACCTTTTGAGTGATACCAGGCACACCATCATCCATTTGTCTCCGAAATACAACAACGACAATTGTTCTAAGCTCACAAAAATACTAGAAAGAATGAGATTATTCCTTTGTTTCGAATCCTTCTCGGTGGATCCAGTAATAGGACACCTTTTCTGAATCAATCCAATAGGTCTCGCTTGCTGCATCGACAACTATCTCTTTTGTAGTGTCATCAAACTTGACATTATGCTTGTGTAATTCTATTTTTTCTCCAGTGTCGGTGCGTATCATAACCTCGCCGTTCTTTTCTACGCATGCTTTCAATGCATTGTAGTTTACCATGTGGTGAATTATTTGAGGAATAATATAATAGTCTAACCAAAATATCACATTTGATAACGAATGCTGTTGTAGATTATCTTAATAACTAATCATCTAAGAAAAATTGGAACGGTGCTCACTATAACAGTTCTGACAGTAACCCCCGGGCCCGTAGATTTTTTTAAATAATAAAATGACGAGTTCAAAAGGACCCACTATAACTGATATGATGGGAACTTTAGGATCTGAATTTTCGCTTCCTAGTATTTATCATCGGCTAAAATTTCAGGCATAAAATTATATAAAGTTGTGCTGATTTTAATTTCAGAAAAAATCTAGTTAGAACTTTTACTTACTCCAGTGAGAGCGACTTAATAGGTACTCTGTACTGTACACGACATGCTAAACAAAAAACCACTATAAAATGTGTCTTGCAAAAAGTGCAGATGATCATATGTGCGGTATGAAGATAGTCTCTTCATACAAAAAGCAAAGGAGAAACGACATAGAAATGAACAACATCTTAAAATGGAAGACAGCATTGTTTTCGTCAATAATGATAGCAAGTATAACCATTGTACCTGTCAAGTTCCATTATCTCAGACAATGCCTTAACTGTATTAGGGCTTGACTTTACTGTGGAATAGGCAAAGAATCGGTGCTGACATTTTTACGCCAGCAAATTTTTTGACGGAAGAGAACAGATCCACCACCTTGTCATGGTTTACCTCAAAGTTTACTAACTTGCGGCCGTAAAAGAGGGCATCCTCAGAATGAAGCGACGATTTGACTGGAAGAGGTACCATCAACGAAGCAAGGAGAGACCATATTCTACAGGGCTTATCTCATTAAAAATCGTTCATGAATGTCACTTTTGTATCAATCATTTGTGAAATAAACCAAATGATTATTTAGAAATAACAAATACTCCAATACAAATCACTACTTATGACAAATACACGCCTCAGATATTCTGGCCTAATTGTTTTTAGCGCTAGAATTGCAAGTCTATTGACGGGCTTTTTGTTTACTACCATTGTAACAAACAAGCTTTCCGAAAGTGATTTTGGCATATGGCAGGTAGTTCAAACTGCTCAGAATTACCCGAGTTTTTTGATCCCAGTAATTTCATATTGGACTGTAAGATACCTCGCACGAGATACTGAGGTTGGAAGAACTAGTTTTATCTCATCTTTGATTTTAGCTGCTCCTGCATCGCTCATCTATCTCTTTGTCTCTGTATTCTTTGTAGCATCACTGAAGACGTTATTTATTTATTTTTTAATAGGCTGGATTCAAATTCCACTTTTCTTCATGGTGGGTGTATTAGAATCTGTATCGCAGGCAACCAGACCGCCATTGCAAAGTTATGCTTTCTTGACTGCAGAGGTTGCGAAGATAGTCTTTGCGGTACCCTTGCTTATCTTCCTCAAACAGGGCTTGGAAACAGTGATTATAGTAATACTTCTGACACAGATTATTCAGGTTGTCATGCTTGTAATTCTTAACAGAAACCATCTTGTTGAAAAGTTTGATTTTTCGTTAGTCAAACATTGGCTAAAACTTTCATGGATACCAATATTTGCTTCGGTTCCGTCTGTCATATATACAATTGATGTGATTGTCGTTACTTATTTGACCAAATCAGCACAATCTATTGCCTACTACAAGGCAGCTTACTTGGTTGCCAATTTAATAACATACAGCCAATACCTTGCAATTGCACTATATCCCAAGATCCTAAGGGGTGGAAATTCCAAAGATGTCGAGTCGATTCTGAAAATGATTTTGATGTTCATAATTCCTATTTCTATTGGAATGTACTTTATTTCTGATCAGCTTCTTTATCTTCTAAAGTCCAGCTATACTCAATCCATACCTGTTTTGGAATTTTTGATTCCATATTCCTTTATTGCAGTATTTTACCTTTTCTTTGATTCAATTCTGGCTGGAACTGTACATTCCGAATTAGACAGGAGTGCTTCTTTCTCTGAACTCTTAAAAAGCCGCTTGCTTTTGTCGCCTAAGATAGGAATCATATATTCTGCTTCTTATTTGACATGTTTGTCTCTTCTCCTATATTTCTTTGACCAAAAAAGCGGAGATTATGGAACAACTACCATTCTTTGGTCAATTGCTGCTTTGATTGTAATTCTTCCTTTTGCCATATACAAAGGGGTTATTGCAAGACGCATTTTGTATTTCAAAATTCCATACAGCAACATTATCAAATATTTGATTTCTAGTGTAGTAATGGTTGTGACTATAGTTAGTCTGAAAATGCTTGTACAATTTGGCTTGTCTAAAGTCACATATGCTATCATGCTAGGAGGTGAAGTGCTTGTTGGAATTTTGGCGTATTTTTCTCTCTTGTATGGAATTGACAAAGAATTTAGAAACACAGTCAAAAATGTAATTACGACTAAAATGAATGGATCTAACTAGGAAAAGTTTCATTCCATTATCAGATTTATTTAGATAACCAAAATTAAACCGATTAACACCTCATAACTTTGCCTCATATTATCACACCAGTAAAGTATATGTTATGAGATAACAAAATCAACTCGCGGTTAAATTCATGGGTACATATTTTTCCATAGTTACATGCAGAAATTCAGAGAATAACATAGAATCTTCATTGCAATCTCTTCAAAATCAAACATTAAAACCCAAATATGTGATAGTAATAGATGATGGTTCTACTGACAAAACATCGGAAATACTAAAAAGAATACAAAAAAACTGGCAGAGTCTATACGTAATCACTAATCCAGATTTGGGGTACGACATAGGAAGGGTGGTAAATAATTGGAATAAGGCAATAAAGTTTGTTTTAGAATCAAAGCTAGATAAAACTGATTATCACATGATCTGTACTGATGACACAGAGTACGAGAGGGATTACGCTGCAAAGATTATTTCATACATGGATTCTAACTCAGATGTTGCCATTGTTTCTGGGGTTCCTGATAATTTAAAATACAAATTTCCTCGTGGTGCAGGAAGGTTTGTTAGAAACTCATTTTTGATTGCAAAGTGCGGCATTTATCCTGAAAAGATGGGATACGAGTCAGCAGTATTATACATAGCAGATAGGTTGGGTTTAAAATCAAAGGTGTTAAATGATGCTAGATTTAGGCATATGAGAGAGTTGGGCACGGCTCATCATTTCTACGAATTTGGTGCTGGCATGAAAACACTGGGATATCACAAATTGTATGTTCTTGGAAGGTTTCTTCTTTATCTTATTAGTGGAAAACCTATTGGAAGAATAGGTGCATTTTACATGCTATATCACTATCTCACTTACACACCAAAGGAAAGCGGTTACCATAGTTTATATGATAAAGAGATACGAGATTTCATACGAAATTCACAGATTGAAAAAATGAAGAAGTTTTTCAAGAAAATTTAAAAGAGGTTCTTTTGAGACAGTTAAAAGTAAAACTTTAAAGAAGAGCATTTTTCTTCATGGTTTTGCTGATAAACAATTTGTACCATACCTCCAAGGCCAAAATTAATAAGACCTTGTTTATATAACGGAGTCGTAAATCCGCCCTACTGTTCATATGGATTTTTTCAAGTGCAGAATAGAGCCATTTACTGTTAATTATTTTATTTTTTACAATCTCAGAATCATCGTTAACATATTTTGCGACAATTTCTTTTGCATTTTTATTCCAAAGAGAATCCAAGTTGATAGAAAATCCCTTTTTTACTGGCTGAAATCTTTTGAATCCTTTTTGTTTACCAAGTATAGATCTTAATGGTATTTTCCCGTTGTTTGTTTGGGGGTCATATTTCAATTGCCATGGAATGTGTGTTGCGAATTTGATCATGCTGGGAGCAAGAAATATGGATTGTACATGTATGTTAAAGAACTTTTCAAATGCCATATTGGTAGGCAGCCAGTCATAGAGCAGCTTGCCGTTAAAATCTGCCAAGAAAACCTGATCAATTGATGAAAGTGAATTTACGAAATATGGTTTCAGAGTTTTGTAAATTTTCAACCAAGAGAATTTAATTTTGCTTCCAAAGATTTTCTCCTGATCAGGTACCCAATCGCGTTCATGGCAAGAGAGGTATAGTGATGCTTTCTTTTTCCAATCGGGATGTTTTGGCAGATTAGTGAGAAATTTTTGATATCTGAAGGTGTAGCCACCAAAAAGTTCGTCGCCACCATCTCCAGAAAAAAATACGTTTGCTCTTTTCTTTGCTTCATCCAGTACGTAATAGTTATAGAGATTCCATCTAGGTTCTTTTACGATTGATATCAAACGAGGTAATTCTGTGATAATGTCGTCTCTTATTACAGAATGGAAGTCACAGTTGTAGATATTAGAGAGACGACGCGCTCTGTCAACCTCATCATCATCCTCGCCAAATCCCATACTAATAGCTGAAATCTTGACATGAGGAAGGGTGGATTTTAACATTGCAAGAGTTAACCCAGAGTCAATGCCTCCACTAAGTGATGTAGCCACGTGTTTAAACTTGAGTTTGTGATGTTTTGTAATAAGATAATCTTGTATTATTTTTGTTATTTCTGATTCTACATTGTTTACGCCACGAGGCAAAAAATCTGTATAACTTAGTGAGTCTATTGGATTGTTTTTTGATGGATCATATCGAAGAGTAAGAATATTAGAAATTGAATTGTAGTTCAATTAGTCTTCAAGCTACCTATTAGTATAAAAAGCATCATCAGTTACATTAAACCTTGAAAACAGTTTTAGAAATTTGAGGACATGGTTTGGTCATCAAAAAGCATTTTACACAAAAATAGAAACTAAACCATGATTACTAGATAGCCCAGAGAACCTTAAGAAGTTGTTTGTAATTGATTATTTTTACTGCTGAAGAGTTCTGCTTGTCTTCATAAGAGGGACAAAATGAATTAAGAACGATCTACATCAAGGCTTGAGATGCCTCATGGAACATGGCGCTCTTTGCACATCCTGCAGCAAGCTCATCGCCTGTTCCTCTTCTCATGATGCCCCTATACAACCCATCTTCCAGCTTTGCACCTACTCTTTGTTCCCATTCTTCTACCGTTGTAGAGTATTTCTTCTGGATTCTATCTCGGTACCACTCTGGAATTACATTAAACGCGCAGAATGGAATAATTCTAAGGTCTGGTGTCAGATAGTGGATATCACATCGCTGCAGTCTTTCAAGGTCTTCATTATACTTGTCTTGGAAGTGCATCATTCCTAGGAAGAGTCCCTTGACATGCCATGAACCAACTGCGTCAAATGATCTCTTCATCAATATATTGCCAAACATCTTTGCCAAGTCAAGTCCTGCTGGCTGCTTCTTTTTATCAATAAAGCTTGATAGTTTTCTTACTACCTCTAGCATTGTAAAGTACTTGTTCTTGCCAGAGCGGATCTCTTCTGCCTTGTCTTCGAAGAGTTCTAGCATTCCTTGAATATCTGCAAATCTAGTCAGCGGAACAAACTTTTTGGTCTCTTGGTCCTCAAAGATGTATGTTCCTGCGCCACATGCAAAGTGAATTGATAACTCATATTTTGGCTTGCTTGAGAATGCCTCAATTACGTTTGTCAGTGGCATACAGCTTGGAACTGGGAACCAGTCATCCACTGTTACTTCGGCGCCTGTTTGTTCCTCAATTCTTTGTATGCAGTCAGGTATTGTGATTCTGTATTTTTCGCGTTCTTTCTTGCCCATTCTTCCTGTCAGAGATACAGGTTGGAAGTTTACTGCGTGTACAACATCAAGATTCTTTTGTGCGTATCTGATAATGCCGCCCAGTTCATGATCATTAATTGATTTGATAACTGTTGGTACAAAGACAACAGTAGTTCCTGTCTTTCTTGCGCTTTCTAGTGCATATGGAATCTCCCAATGGTTCTTGGGGTTTGTTCTTGGAGTTACACCATCAAAGCTGAGGTATAGGTTGTTTACACCAGCAAGTCTTACTTCACGCATCGCTTCCGGATCAAGGGCAAACCTGATTCCGTTTGTATTCATCTGTATGTGGTCAACACCCTCTTCCTTCATTATCTTGATAACATCATTGATGTCTTCTCGCAGCATCGGTTCTCCCCCAGTTATTTGTATAGAGTTTCCTGAAATTGGCCTCTCTGCCTTGAGGGTCTTCATCATTGCTCTTACTTGATCTTGTGTTGGTTCATACATGTATGCACCTTCAAGACCTTTCTTTACGTAAAAGAAGCAATACCAACAGGTTAGATCACATCTGTTTGTAACTATCATGTTTGCAAGTCCACTGTGAGACAAGTGGTTAGAACACAGTCCACAGTTGTTTGGACATGAACACTTGTCAATCATTACATTTGGAGCATGAGCGCCCTTTCCATCCATCCAATACGTGCTAAACTTCCTGTACATCGCATATGAACCAAAGTATAGCTCCTCACATTCGCCGTGTGTAGGACATGTCTTTGTCATGAATACCTTGCCGTCTCTCTCAAAGACCTCGGCATCAAGTATCATGTTACAGTCTGGACATATACTCTGGGTAAATCGTATAGTGGATTTTTTACCTACTGTAGGAGTCTTTAGATTAGATATCTGAATTAGTTCCATACCTATTAGTGGCATATCTTAGGAATTGGTATTTAATCCATTTCCAACAAGACACCAGAGGAATAGGTAGAACTACATGCGTGGGGTACGAACGCCTAATCCTAGACATATATACCTTGGATTCTCGATTGATATAGAATGAGCCTCTCTGACAAAACTAGGAAGGCACTCGAGAGGGTTGGGCTTACCAGCTACGAGATAAAGACGTACGCCTCACTTCTCAAGACAGGTCCTATCACTGCCTCAGATCTTAGCCA
This sequence comes from uncultured Nitrosopumilaceae archaeon, assembly GCA_964567715.1. Classification (GTDB taxonomy): domain Archaea; phylum Thermoproteota; class Nitrososphaeria; order Nitrososphaerales; family Nitrosopumilaceae; genus Nitrosotalea. The sequence goes on from CAZMNT010000015.1 coordinate 9,169, forward strand.
GAAATCAGGTGTCCCATACTCGAAGATATACGAGGTGCTAGGAACTTTGGAAGAGAAGGGATGGATAGGCTCTGATGATTCGCGCCCTACACAATATTTTGCCAAGTCTCCTGCTACTGCCATGCAGACGTCAAGACAGCAGTTTGAGACAGAATTTAACAATAACGAGAATGTAATACTAAAGGAGCTTACCCCGCTTTACGAACAAAGCGGAACAAGTGAAAGACCCGATATTTGGATAATTTCTGGAGTAATGAACATAGCAACCAAGATTTTGGAGATGGTTGACTCTTGTAGAAATGAGGTATTGATTGCAATACCCAAGGTTGCAGAGACTCTAGCAAAAGAGGCATTGCCAAAGCTTAGATTGCTACATGATAGGGGGGTGGATATCACCATTCTGGTATCAGAGGATGTTGATAGTGATACCCTAAAGTCCCTGTCACGCGTGTCCAAGGTCAAGTTGAAAAAGGGCCTCTTTGGAGGCGGCATCATATCAGACAAGAGATATGTGGTTTTATTGCTTGGTGAAGAGCTTGGAACATCAGGATCAAAGGAAGCCGTTGCCATCTGGGCAGATCATTCCGGTCTTGCAGGCTTTGCACGCGAATACTTTGAATACCTATTGAGAGAATCAAAAGATGTAAAGTAAGGATTGGAGATAATCATATCATGAAAGATCAAGAAGTCCTGTTTGTTGGAACTGCGGAAGCAGAACATGTGGAGATGTACCTAAAAGCAATTTGGCACATAAAGGAGAGCGGAGACCCTGTAAAGATTAGTACTATAGCAAAGATGTTAAACGTTAGACAACCAAGTGTGGTTCAAATGTTAAAAAAGCTGAACGATACCAAACTTGTAAACTATGCAAAAGGCGGTGTGTCTCTAACAAAGAATGGCGAACAGATTGGTTCCAACATGATGCGAAATAGCAGATTGCTTGAGGTTTTGATGGACAGTGCCCTTAGAGTGGACATTGACGAGGAGATGGTTTGCGGAATAGAGCATCACATGAATGAACAGTTTACAGATGCACTCTGCACAATGTTAAAGCATCCAAGAAAGTGCCCTCATGGACACGACATTCCGCGTGGAAGATGTTGCAAGAACTAGTTTAAGTTATATGATGGATAATATGGTTGAAGAGCACATGACATGTTTTTGCGGTTGTGAGACATACGTAAAGGACTCTAATGGTTTCAAAGTTGGCTGTGTCAAATGTAACCATGGTCCTCAGAACCATGAGGAAAGTTTCAAGATCAAGCCAAATGTAGAAGGAAGTCAAAAACGCGGGTCTCTAAATTAGTCATTCTCCTATAACTTTTACGAGCACACGTTTTGGTCTTCTTCCATCAAATTCACCGTAGAATATTTGCTCCCATGGTCCAAAATCTAGTTGACCATTTGTTATTGCAACTACAACTTCTCTTCCCATGACCTGTCGTTTGAGATGTGCATCTGCATTGTCTTCCCCTGTCTTGTTGTGTTCGTACTGTGATGTTGGCTCGTGTGGTGCTAGCTCTTCAAGCCATTTTTCATAGTCTTGATGTAGACCGCTTTCATTATCATTGATGAATACGCTAGCGGTGATATGCATTGCATTAACTAGACATAGTTCTTCTTTGATCTCGCTCTTCTGTACTATTTTGCGTACGTTGTGGGTGATATTCACAAATCCCCGTCTTGATGGTACGTTGAATGTTAGATATTCAGTAAATGATTTCATGGTATAGTAAAATTTCTCATTTCATAAAAATCAAGTGCAGGCTCAGAACTCAAGATCCTTCTCATCAAATCAAAGGGATTTGGTCATCAACGCCTGCATCAAGTAATTTTTCTCGTTCCTAATTGAGTCTTTCAAGAAGCTTGATAAAAGGTGGGTGCAGCATACAGATAAATGGTAACAATAGATGCTACCTGTTCACTTGAAAGTTTCAGGAAATTTATAATCCTAAGTACTTGCAATTCGTTTATTCCTGAGAGTTACTTTGAGGATTATGAGGTATTCCCAGAACGTGAAACGTCGCCTGGCCTAATCTACGTAGAGGCAGCAGACAAGGTAACCCTCAAGAAAATTCGTGACATGACTTTTGTAAATGCAAAAGAGGTACTAGGTATAATATATTCATCAAAGAGTGGAAATACGAACCTAAAGTGGAGACAGGTAAGACGCTCAATGGGAAAGGCTACTGGAGAAGCATCAACCAATACGCTAGTAAACTTGACCGAGGCTGGTGTACTAACACAGGAATGGGTTCAAAACTATCTAAGAAAAAAAGCAGAAGAGAAACAGGTCAATGCTGACGAACTAACAAACTAGATTTAAACTTCTTTTTATTATTGTAAATTTCTATAGTTATGAGTTGATTACAAAAAAAATAGACGAAAATACAATAGCTTTGATACCTGAAGAGTCGGATGATCTTTTTACACTGCGAAGAGTCATACGAACTGGAGATAGAATAGTAGGTGATACCACAAGGGTCATAAAACAGGATAAAGATTTTGCAAGACCCGACAAAGGGGAAAGAATCAAGATTCGTGTTGTTCTCAATGTAGAAAAGATATCCATTGATGATGTTGTTGATAGATTAAAAGTCCATGGAGTCATTGCGGAATCGGACAACGAGTCTGTAAGCAAAGATTCACATCATTCTCTAACAATAAAAATCGGTGAATCAATTACTCTTGTCAAGAGAAATTGGAACGAAGTTGAGAAAAAATTGCTTTTTGGAAGAAAAGATACAGGTAACTTTTTGCTTGTTGCAATAGACACAAGCGATTGTGGCATAGGAAGGCTTACTGGAACTCATCTTAAATTAATGCCCAACCTATATTCGGGTGCAAGCGGTAAGAGATACAAGACAAAATTTAACATTGAGGACTTTTTTGCAGATGTGAAACACGCAATAATATCGTCCATAAGAGAAAATGATGAGATCATAATATTTGGTCCTGGAGAGACAAAGAGGAGGCTGGGCAATTTTCTTTCCGAGTCTCCTTCAATAAAAGACCACGGAATACGGGTAATTGATGGCATTGATTCAAGTGGAGAAGATGGCATATACACATTCATCAAATCAAATACTATGAAACAGACATTGACCAAAAGCAAGATTGCCAGAGTGTCTGCCATTTTAGATGAGATAATGCTAATGGTAAACAAAAAAATTAACAAGTTCAGTATGGGCTTTGAGGAAACAGCGAGGGCAAGTGAAGCAGGTGCTGTACATTCATTAGTGTTTTCCGACAAGATTTTTGAAAATCAGGACGAGGGCAAGGTTATTGCTTTCCTGAATCATGTGGAAGGTAAGGGAGCAGAGGTATATGCAGTTGATTCAACTACAGATATCGGGCTGAGGATTTCATCTCTTGGCGGCGTTGTTTCTCTTCTTAGATATGCCCTTGGTTGAATCCACGAGCCAATTCTGATAGGCGGCATTTACAGAACTCATTTTCAGCTCTACAATTTCGGGAACTTGATATGGATGAGTTCTTGCGATCTCTTCCTTGAGCAGCTTTTTTGCTTTTACAGTGGTCTTGAAGAACGCAAGAAACTCTCCAGCATTTTCCACCTTTCCTTTCCATGTATACACAGAATTGATTTTTGTGTAATTGACACAGGCTGCCAGTCTCTTATTTACTACAATGTTTGCAATTTTCACTATGGATTTTTTGTCAGGATACGTTGAGACTATCACTATTCCCATAGCAACTGATAAATTTGGCTGACTAAAAAGAATATCAATTAGTTTGGCATTTGGATTTTTGCAGCAGAATTCTATCATATATGTATTAATTGCATGGTTTATCATATTTGCAATTGCAAAGATCTCAAAACTTGACAAACGTGGTTTTGAAATAAAGCCGTACAGCCTGACCTACAAGAATCAAAATGTCCAGTTGCTTTTAACTAGGCTCCTTGGGAGAACAGAACGCGCTACAAGAGTTTTCTCAAATACAAGTGTTGTGCTTGGATTTATAATGATGGGTGCTGGTTTTTGGTACCTAATTTCTAATCTTTCCAACTTTTTTGTAAAGCCTGAATCGTTTGCAGAAATGACTGTTCTCATACCTGGAGTTACTATTCAATCAAGCACAAACATTGCATATTTTCTCTTGGCTGTTCCAATCGTACTAGTTATGCATGAAGGAGCACACGGAATAGTTGCAACCCTTGAAAAAATAAAGATCAAGACTGGAGGGTTTGCAGTCTTTATAGCTCTGTTTGCGGGCTTTGTTGAACCAGATGAGGAGGAATTTGCCAAAGCCAAAAAAATATCCAGACTGAGGGTGATTGGAGCTGGTGCAACATCCAATGTCATATTTTCTTTCATAATTGCAGGCCTTCTTCTTTTCAATCCCTCATTTGCTCTGATTATGCCGGATGGCATACGAAGCATGCTGTATAATGAACCTCTAGGAGTACCAATCATTTCTGTAGAACCAGATTCAGGTGCTGAAAAAGCAGGATTGCAAAAAGACGATGTGATAACTGATATCAACGGAGTCCGCATATCTCTACCACAAGATTTTGCCAAAGTTAAGCTAAAGGCAGGAGACACTGCAACCGTAACAATTACACGGTCAGGACAGACTTTGCAAATTCCAGTCGTTACGACACCATCAAAGGATGATCCTCAAAAAGGAATGCTTGGAATCATGCGTGCCGCACTACCTTCCTACCAACCTGTAATTCCGTACTACATACACTGGAGTCCTGAGATATTCATGTTCTTGTTGTGGTTATGGATGCTGTCATTTTTCATAGGCATATTCAATATGCTACCGTTGCCCATTCTAGATGGCGGCAAATTTGTTCACAGTATAATTGAAAAGAAAATGTCTGACAAAGCTCTAAAGGTCACCATGCTTGGATTGTATGCCTTTACTTTTGTATTGTTTGGACTAAACATAGCACTATCAGCAGTCAAGTCTGGTTTTATCACAATTTAAGCAAGACTGTTAAAATAAGGCTAAATTAAGGAATGAGAAAGCAGGTCCATGAAATGCAACTATTGTGATAATGCAGTAGCTTACTCTAGGAAATATGCTGGCGAGAATCTTTGTTCCAGCTGTTTCTCAAAGTCGATCATAAGAAAGACTGCCAAAACCATCTCAAAATACAAAATGATTCAGCCAGGAGAGATGGTAGGAGTCGCAGTCTCCGGAGGAAAGGATTCACTTTCCCTCTTGCACGTATTAAAACAAATTTCGCTGAACCACAATTTTACACTTAGAGCAATTACAATAGATGAAGGAATTCCAGGATATAGAAACGAAGCCTTGGAACTCGTACGCGGTTTTTGTGACAAGATAGGCGTTGAACACAATATCTATTCATACAAGAAACTTTTCGGTACAACTCTGGAAGAGTCACTTGGTCTGCGTCAAAAAGAGAGAGTTTCTTCCTGTTCCATATGCGGCATACTAAGAAGGCGTGCAATAGATTTTGGCTCGAAGGAATTGGAAGTGGACACAGTAGCAACAGGCCACAATCTTGATGATTTCATTCAGACATTTATCATTAACCTGCTTTCGGGAGATACAAATAAAATAGGATGGATGGACCCAGAGCCAACTGATAAAAAGATTAGAAGAATCAAGCCATTTTGTGAAATTTATGAAAACGAGATTGTCTTCTATGCTTTTACAAACGGAATTCCATTTCAATCAGAAGAATGTCCCCACATGAATGAAGGGATCAGAACCGAAATACGAAATTTTCTCAACTTGTTGGAAAAAAACCATACTGGAGTAAAGAACAACATGTACAAATCAATTCTGAAGGTTTCTTCCAAGATACGAAACGAGCAAGATAAAAAATGGAAGGCTTGTTCAAATTGCGGATCAGATTGTACAGGCGATACATGCGCCGTATGCAATACATTATTAAATTTAGGGCTGAACCGACCCTAATGCACATAAGGATGTTATCATAATGATATCATGGTAGTAGGGAAGATCGGGGCGCTAGCCGTGCCCTGTCTCTGAAACCGGCTATATGCAGAGATCGGTAACTGCTGGGTAAATCTCTAGATGGATGATACTCGCTTGACTTGCGGAAATGAAATCACGCCGAAGCGGGTGGATGCAGGACTGAGACTGTCCGAAGGGATGGCTCTCAAGTTTTAACTGCCGAAAGGGATGAGGTCCGGGAGGGAGCAATCCTAAGGTAGAGCATCCACGCTGCGTCGTCTACGTGGCGGATCTTGCATGACTTGAGATGAGGTCATTTGCCTAGACTGGAACCAGCAGAGCTACTACCTCTAAATATTGCATGACAAAATGAAAAGTATGGATGGTTCAATTTCTGGTTACAAAAGAACGTATGACGATTTCAAGGAGTTATCACCACAAGTAAGAGAACTGTTTGAAGAGATACGAAATTATTGCCTCTCACTTGGCAACAACGTACTAGAAGATGTACGTATGCACAGAATAGTATTTTGCAAATCCATGACATTTAGATACTTTGCAGATATCGAACCACAAAGGGAATCAGTTATTGCCAAAATAAGAAGAGACAGGAAGGAACTGCTCAGAGAGATCGAAGTGAAACCTGAACAGAGCCTTGACGAGCTTAAGGGCCTTCTCTCAGACGCTTACTCTAATATACACTAGAGAAGAATCTCAAAGTCTAAAAATCTTTCAAATTTATTTTCTGGTATTATCTTCAATTCGTCTACTACTGCACCTGGCGGACCAAATGTGCTCCAATCTATTACAGCATCTACATTAGATTCCTCTCCTTCCAAGACTGCCTCTACTCTTTTGTCTGGAAGATTTCTTACCCATCCTTGCACATTGTTTTTTTCTGCAGTTTCCTTCATCCCCTGTCGAAAGTAAACTCCCTGAACCTTTCCGCTTACATAGAGATGAACTCGTTTTATGTCCACAGATTTATTTTTACTTCAACTATTAATTAGCTTTAAGAAACTATTCTCTTTCTTTTACTCTAGCTCTTCCAGTCTTTCTTGCAGCTATGCTACCTACTTTGCGCCCAGGTGGTGCGTTTCTTGAAACGGTAGATCCTCTACCAACGTGTTGGTGTCTTCCACCACCATGTGGATGAACATAAACAGCTTGAGCCACGCCTCTTACTATTGGATACTTGCGTCCCTTTGATCTCATTCTGCGCCAAGCCACACCTGCTCTCATAAAAGGTCTGTCACCCGATCCACCACCAGCAAGGACTCCTATCATAGCTCTGTTTTGAGGATGGAGTGTGGTGAACTTGCCTGATGGCAGTTTCAGTGTTACACCTTCATTGCTGTGAGAAAAGACTGTTGCATAGGAACCAGCAGATTTTACGAGAGAGCCTCCGTCCCCAAAGTGCCTTTCTATATTACATACCAGTGTACCGTCGGGAATGTTTTGTATACTGATTACGTTTCCCGATGAGATTTCCGACTTTAAACCAAATTGTAATTTTGAACCTATTTCAGTACCTAAAACAGATGGAACAAGAGACCATCGTCCATCTTCAAATCTGACTCTGGCAAGAGGAGCATCTCTACCTCTTTCATGAACTAGATCAACTACCTCAGCCTCGTGTTGTTCAGAGAGAGCAAACCTTGGATATTTTGCTGGAGCCAACTTTCCAGTAGAAGCTGCACGAAATTGCATTCCACCTCTACCTCGTCTTCTCACTAATGGTCTTTTACCCAAAGCATCGAATGTGCCCTTTCATGTAAATTTTAATCTTCTGATCTATTTGTCCTAGATCAAAGACAACAAAGGTATAAAAATTAGTTTGAGGGTGTTTAAACTATGAGCCAGAATACGCTTTCCCTTAAGGTACTTGAGGCATATACACGTGATGTGGGAAGAGGCGTAGCTCGTATTGACTATGACTCTATGGATTCACTTGGTGCGTCCACTGGAGATGTTATTGAGATAAAAGGTAAGAGGAGAACTGTAGCTAAATGTCTTCCACTCTATCCCTCTGATGAAGGTAAGGGCATAATCAGAGTGGACGGACTTGTAAGAAATAATGCTGGTATTGCAATAGGTGATACGGTAGCAGTGCGAAAGATCAAGGCAGTTGCTGCTGAAAAGGTAGTGGTTGCACCACTTGAAGCAATACCACCTATTGATGAAAGATATCTAGCAGATGCCTTGGAAAGTGTTCCTTTGATAAAGGGAGACAATGTGATGGTTCCATACTTTGGCGGAAGACTTACTTTCCAAGTAATAGGTGTTACACCAGCAGCTGATGCAGTACTTGTGACCCAAAAGACTGTATTTCACATTGCAGAAAAGGGAGAGACTTTACGCGGCGTTCCGCAGGTAACCTATGAAGATATTGGAGGTCTTACTGATGAAATTAAAAAAGTCCGCGAAATGATTGAACTTCCACTAAGACACCCAGAGATTTTCGAGAAACTAGGCATTGAAGCTCCGAAGGGCGTACTCTTGTATGGGCCCCCGGGAACTGGAAAGACGCTACTTGCAAAAGCTGTTGCAAACGAGAGCAATGCTCACTTTATCAGCATCTCAGGACCAGAAATAATGAGTAAGTTCTACGGTGAGAGCGAAGCCAGACTAAGAGAAATTTTCAAAGAAGCCAAGGAAAAGTCTCCATCAATAATATTCATCGATGAAATTGATTCCATAGCACCAAAGAGAGAAGAGGTGACAGGCGAGGTAGAAAGAAGAGTAGTATCACAGTTGTTATCTCTTATGGACGGACTTGAAGCAAGAGGCAAGGTTATAGTAATTTCTGCTACAAACAGACCCAATGCAATAGATCCTGCACTTAGAAGACCCGGTAGGTTTGACAGGGAAATTGAGATAAAGGTACCAGATAAGAAGGGCCGAAAAGACATTCTCATGATTCATACAAGAAACATGCCTCTCAGCGATGATGTAAACCTAGACAAGATTGCAGCAATAAGCCATGGCTATGTTGGTGCAGACTTGGAGTACCTATGCAAAGAGGCTGCGATGAAATGCTTGCGAAGGCTATTGCCGGAGCTAAACTTGGAAGACGAAAAGCTTCCTCCTGAGACTCTTGACAAGTTGGTCGTAAATGATGAGGATTATCAGAATGCTCTCAAGGAAGTGACACCTTCTGGAATGCGCGAAGTCTTTATTGAAAATCCAGATGTCAGCTGGGAGGAAGTAGGAGGACTGGAGACAGTCAAACGTGAACTACAGGAAGCGGTAGAATGGCCTATGAAATACCCCATGCTGTATTCAAAACTTGGGCATAGAATGCCAAGAGGAATATTGTTACACGGACCAAGCGGAACTGGAAAGACGCTACTTGCAAAAGCTGTTGCTACTGAAAGTGAGGCCAACTTCATATCAGTAAGAGGTCCAGAATTGTTATCAAAATGGGTAGGAGAATCAGAGCGTGGAATAAGGGAGATATTCAGAAGGGCACGACAGGCATCACCGTGTGTAATATTTTTTGATGAGATTGACTCAATAGCTCCAGTCAGAGGGGTAGGAGGAGAAACTGCTGTAACTGAAAGAGTTGTAAGTCAGCTATTAACTGAACTTGATGGAATAGAAAGTCTACGCGGAGTAGTAGTCTTGGCAGCCACAAACAGGGCAGACATGATTGATACAGCACTGCTAAGGCCAGGCAGATTTGACAAGATAATTTTGGTACCTCTACCTGACAAAGAAGGTAGAAAGAAGATATTGGAAATTAATGCAAAAGATATTCCAGTTGTAAGAGAATCCACGATAGACGGAGTAAAGAACCCAGACTATGTAGATCTAGACAAGATTGCAGAGTCAAGTGATGGAATGAGCGGCGCAGATGTGGCATCCATTGCAAATACTGCAGTATCCCTAGTCATACATGAATTTCTTGCCAAGTATCCAGACCAGAAAGAAGCAGAAAAGCAGGCAGCCGATGCCAAAGTAACCATGAGACACTTTGAGGAGGCTGTCCGAAAGGTAAGAACCCAAAAGGAACTAAAGATAGGCGAAAAGGTAGCAGTACCCTACTACAGGTAATTTTAATAAAATAACAATTCTAATCCTAACAAATGTCCTATAGCGGCTATTGGGGAAAAAGCCTAGAATTTCTAAAGAAGAACAAGATAGAGATAGGCAGCCTTGTCAGGGTTCGAGCAGATTTCACATATTCAGGAATCGTGATGCCAAGATACGAGCATAGTGATGACCGCCATCTCGTTCTCAAGCTAAAAAATGGCTACAACATTGGGTTGGAGATTGAAAAGATATCACAAATAGAAGTAGAATCTAGTCTCTCTACAAAAAAGGAAAATATTCCGCAACCACATACCAACCCCGAGCTGCCCAAGATTTTATTGATTTCAACTGGCGGCACCATTGCAAGTAGGGTAGATTATAGAACCGGAGGGGTAACGCCAGCGCTAAGTGCTGCAGAACTTAACGCAAGCGTGCCAGAATTATCCAAGATAGCTAACATAGACACTGAAGTGTTATTTTCAGAATATTCCGAAAATCTTTTACCAGAACATTGGATAAAAATTGCAGAAAAACTCGATTCATGTTCCAGATCAGAATACAAGGGAATCATAGTGGCGCATGGAACCGATACCATGCAGTATACTGCTGCAGCACTTTCTTTTTCCTTGTCTGGTTTTCCAAAACCGGTAGCACTGGTAGGCTCTCAAAGATCCTCAGACAGACCTTCTTCGGATGCGGCAATAAACCTGATATCAGCAGCCAGATTTTTGGTTAAGACAGATGCCAACGGCATTTTTGTGGTAATGCACAACTCTACAAGTGATGATGAGATTGCCTGTCATTGGGGTACTCGAGTAAGAAAGAACCACACGAGCAAAAGAAATGCATTTCAGACAGTAGGCGGAATGCCCACTTTCATAATAAAAAAAGAAAGCGTTGAAAAAAACCCAATGTTTAATCCCCCAAAAAAGACATACTCTCCAAAGATTAATTTCAACAGCAAAGTACTACTAATGAAGTACTATCCAGGACTTGATCCAGCATTAGTGGATAATGCCATTAACCTAGGTTACAAGGCTATCATTTTTGAGGGAACTGGTCTTGGACATGTAGGTAAAGTGATGGATGATTCCATACAGCGTGCCAAGAAAAAAGGGTTGTTCGTAGGCATGACATCACAATGCATAGACGGTACTGTGCGTATGACAGTATACGATAGCGGAAGAGACCTGTTAAACCTTGGAGTAATTCCACTTGGAAATATGGTTCCCGAAACCGCTCTTGTTAAAGCTATGTGGGCTTTGGGCAATGCCAAAGACACCAACGAACTGGAAAAAGTAATGACTGAGAATATTGCTTTAGAAATTTCAGACTAAGATTTAAAACAAGTAGGATAATAAAGTTACAAGTGTCAGAGATTCAGATAGATAAGATTGGCCTTAAGGTAGGATTGGAAATACATCAACAGCTTGGAACTGGAAAGAAACTATTCTGTAATTGTGCCTCAATAGAATCAACAGATTATCCCATAAAATTCACTCGAAGACTACGAATAACAAAAAGTGAGCTTGGAGAGCTTGATCCCAGTGCACTATTTGAAACCAGTAAACAAAAAACCATACTATATTATGCAAACCCTGAAAGCAGTTGCCTTGTTGAACAAGACGAAGAGCCGCCACACGACCTAAGCCCTGATGCGAAAGAGACTGCTCTTATAATAGCTTCTGCACTGAAGACAAACATTTTCAGCGAGATTTATGTAATGAGAAAGTTAGTCATAGATGGCTCAAATACCTCGGGATTTCAAAGGACTATGCTAGTAGGTCTTGGAGGAAACATAGAGGTAGATGGAAGAAATGTAGAAGTTCAGAGCATCTGTCTTGAAGAAGATGCAGCAAAACTACTCAATGACTCGGCTGAGGTTAGAGAATACACCTTGGACAGGCTAGGAATCCCACTAGTGGAGATAGCACTTGAACCTGTAAGTGGTACACCACAAGAAATCAAAAAAATTGCATTAACGATAGGCCGTTTGTTGCGTGCAACCAAGCGAGTTCAGAGAGGACTTGGCTCAATAAGACAGGATGTCAATGTCTCAATTGAAGGAGGAGGTGTAGTTGAAGTTAAGGGCGTACAAAAGCTTGACCAGCTTGAAAAGGTAGTGGAATACGAGGCTAAAAGACAACATGGTCTCAGAATAATTCAGGAAAAACTACAAAAGATAGATATCGAACGGATTGCCAAAGAGAGGGACGTAAAGGATCTGACCGAATCCTTTAGGGATTGTAAATCAAAGATTATTCAGAAAGCACTTGACAGTGGTGCAGTTGTAAAGGCAATCAAGGTAAAGAATTTCGCAGGCATGTTTGGTTTTGAGCCCTATCCTGGCATCAGACTTGGAAAGCAACTCGGAGAATTGGTGAGGTTCTTTGGATTGGGTGGTGTCTTTCATTCTGATGAGCTTCCAGATTATGGAATTGAAGAAGCAGAGATACAGCATGTGAAAAAAGCTCTCGAGATACAGCAAAGCGATGGCTTTTTGATTCTTGCAGGGGAGCCGTGGAAACTAGATGTTGTAATAGAATCAGTAATCAAAAGAATCGAGGATGCAAAGATTGGCGTGCCAGCAGAAACAAGAGCAGCAACACCTAGTGGAGAAACAGTTTATCTCAGACCAAGACCCGGTGCTTCTAGAATGTATCCTGAAACAGACATACCACCTATTATTGCAACCAAAAAGGAGATAGAGGACGCCAAAAAGAAAGTGCCAAAATCGTGTGAAGATAGCTTGTTTGATCTTCAGAAACAGTATGAATTGAATCCACAGCTTGCCCTCCAGATATTTGATTCCGAATACCTAGATCTGTTTGAGTCCATATGCAAAGGCAAAAGGATCGCTCCTAATTTCGTAGCATCAGTTCTTTGCGGAACCATTACTAACCTTGAAAGACGCGGTTTGGATTCCAAATTATTGAAAAATTCAGATATCATAAGAGCATTTGAATTTTTGTCAGAGGGAGATATTGCAAAGGAATCACTTGAGATAATATTTGAAAGTATAATGAGTGATAAAGTAAGCTCAATTGATGACGCTATTCAAAAAAATGCAATGAGTTCCATAGATGATAGCGAACTAAACGGCATGTTGGACAAACTAGTATCATCTAATATCAAAATTATAGAACAGCAAGGAGAAAGAGCTATAGGTCCATTAATGGGGCTTGCAATGAAAAATCTTCGAGGAAAAGTAGACGGTCAGAAAATAAACCAATTGTTGGAGGCCAAAATAAGATCACAAATTGATGCAAGATCAAAAGGAAGTTAGTATCATATTGCATGTACTCCCTTTTGACCACTTCCTATATCCACAGCAGTATCTATGTTATCAATGAAGATTTTTCCATCACCCACGGATCCCGTGCTTGCTGTATCAAGAATTGCGCTGATCACTTTATCAACAATAGAATCATCAACAACTGTAAGAACATAGTTTTTTACATTGAATTTTTCGTAAGTATTTGGATATTTTTTAGAATCCCTTGTAAGCTTGCTTGCCCGTCCCCATCCTTTTGCATCAAAAATAGTGATACCACCAACACCAATCTTCTTTAACGCCTCGACTACTGCACCGACTTTATCTTGAGAGACCACAGCCTCAACCCTTTTCATGAACCAACAATTGGCTAATAGATTATAAATTTTTCATTAATCTTCAAAAATTTGATAATGCGGGAGGTGGGATTTGAACCCACGAACTCCTAAGAGATAAGGTTCTGAGCCTTACGCCGTTGACCAGGCTAGGCGACCCCCGCAACGTGAAAATTAAAACGCCAGAATAAGTGTCTTTTTTATGACTAGTTATGATTGATTTTATCAATAATATCCACCGCATCTCTTAGTTCGGAGATTCGTTTTGCCCGTGGGTCTGAAAAGTCAAGATTCCATGGCTGACTGTATAGTATCACCGATTTTTCTCTTTCCAATATAGTTTTAGCATTTATGGAAGAATCATCTATGAATACATCATAATCTAGTTTTGCCTTTTCTATTCCCTCGGCTACTCCTACATAGTTTTTAAAGGCCACGTCATGCATTTTGAGCCAGTTCTTTACGTCATCATGTGTAGAATCTTCTCTTGCAGTCACTATATCCACAGTCCCAATTTTTGCAAGTTCTTTGGATGCAAAAGAGATGTTAGTTTCAGTTGGAGGTATGTCTTTCCAAGATTTCCAGCACATGGAGAGTTCTTTGTAAAAATCATATTTGTCTATGTCATATTTCTTCCAAAAATCCCATTCTGATATGTCTGACTTTGATATGGTAGTCCTCACTCTGTTGTTGTATAACAACCAAGCACGGATAACATCGGCAAGAACACCATCAACATCTAGTGCTATTCTCAAGAGTTATTCCTCTTTATTTAGACTATCTCTAAGTTCTTCAAGCAATTTGCGTTGATGTTTGTCTAATTTTTTTGGAATGTTTACAACCAATCTAACATATTGATCCCCTCTGCTGCGAGATCCTTGATGTGGGAGTCCCTTTCCCTTTAGCTTTATTATTGTATTTGGTTGACTTCCTGCCTCAACCTCAATCTTTTCAGTCCCTTCTAGTGTTGGCACAATTATTTTCTTTCCTAATGTGGCATCAGTCATTGATATATTTTCATCATAAAATATGTCTGCCCCATCTCGCTTGAACTTGTTGTGAGGCTTGACTTTGATTCGAATTATGAGATCACCGCTTATTCCATTTGATGTCTGTTCCCCTTCTCCCTTGATTCTGTACTCACCATTTTCAATTCCAGCTGGAATTTCAAATGAGAACAATCTGGTTCCCATCTGCTTTCCAGAACCCTTACATTTGGAACATGGCCTCTCAATTATCTTGCCTTGTCCTCCACATGTATTACATGGCTGGACTGTGACAAATGTGGAAAAACTGCTGCTGCGGGATGTTCTTATCTGGCCATGGCCGTTGCAAACAGAACATGTTCGCATAGATGTTCCGGGAGCAGCTCCTGTCCCTTTGCAGTCACCACATGTATTCTCGCTTGGGAGTTCAATCTCCTCCTGTTTTCCTCTTAGAACATCTTCAAGTGTTAACTCTGTGTCATATACTAGATCTGCGCCTCTTTCCCTTCCAAATCCAAAATCAAAACCACCAAACCTAAAACCACCACCCCTGCCACCAAAGAGGTTTTCAAAGATTGAATCAAAACCAGAACCAAAAATATCCTCAAAGTTAACTCGGGAGCCTTGGAATATGTCTTCGGTACTGTATCTGCCATCTACTCCTGCATGACCATATGTATCGTAAACCTTGCGCTTTTCAGTATCGGACAGTACAGCATAAGCTTCTGATATTTCCTTGAAGTGCTCAGCTGCGTCTGGAGATTTGTTCCTGTCTGGGTGAAATTTGAGGGCAAGTTTCCTATATTGGGATTTTATTTCATCCTGAGATGCGTTTTTCTGAAGGCCCAAAACCTCATAATAATCGCGTTTAGTGCTCATGATTGTACAATGTTACTTGTGCTCAAATATAACATCAGTTTGTCGTACCCCCAGCAGCCTGACCTGCAGATCCTGCAGCTCCCTGTGCATCTGCTCCTGCAGCTCCTTGTGCGCCAGCCCCTGGAGGCGGGGTTACCTTTTTGTAAAGTTCGGTGCTGATGTCATTTACTATTTTCTTTAATGCTTCAAGTTTTGGTTTAATTTCAGCAGGTCCCTTGTCAAGAACATCTTTGAGTTCCTTTATGGCATTGCTTACTTTTATTCCCTGTTCCTGGGATATCTTGTCCTTTAGATCTTGGTTTATCAGTTTTTCAGTGGTATAGATGTATTGCTCTGCTTCATTTTTTACTTCCACCTCTTCCTTCTTCTTTTTGTCTTGTTCGGCAAAGGTTTCAGCATTCTTCTTCATTTTCTCAATGTCGTCTTTTGAGAGTTTGGTGCTTGCAGTGATAGTAATCCTGGCTTCCTTTTGGGTTGCAAGATCTTTTGCAGTAACATTGAGTATACCGTTTGCATCGATATCAAATTTAACTTCAATCTGTGGTATTCCTCTTGGTGCGGGTGGAATGCCGGACAGGTTGAAACTTCCAAGAGAAACATTGTCGGCGGCCATAGGCCTTTCACCCTGAACTATGTGTATGGTTACAGCAGTTTGATTGTCTGCTGCAGTAGTGAAAGTTTTACTTTTGGAGGTGGGTATCGTAGTATTTCTATCTATAATAGGCTCGCGTAACCCTCCAAGAATCTCTACTCCCAGAGTTAATGGTGTGACATCCAACAGAACAATGTCACTTGTTACCTCCCCCGCAATTATTCCAGCTTGGATGGCAGCGCCCAATGCAACAGCTTCCATTGGATCTACACCAGCTTCGGGCTCCTTCCCCATCACGCTGGCAACAAATTTTCTGATTAGAGGTATTCTCGTCGGTCCTCCTACCAGTATAATCTTGCCTACATCTGCAGGAGACAGTTTTGCGTCTTCCAAGGCCTTGGTCATGGAAGGCCTGCACCTTTCAACAATAGGATTGATAAGCTCCTCAAACTTTGCTCGTGTTATTTTCAATTCAAGATTTTTTGGCCCAGAAGATGGGTCATAGGATATAAAGGGAAGGTTGACATCAGTCTCAAATACAGAGGAAAGTTCTATCTTTGCTTTCTCTGCAGCTTCCCGTACTCTG
Source organism: uncultured Nitrosopumilaceae archaeon (assembly GCA_964567715.1). Taxonomy (GTDB): domain Archaea; phylum Thermoproteota; class Nitrososphaeria; order Nitrososphaerales; family Nitrosopumilaceae; genus Nitrosotalea. Next base: position 25,775 of record CAZMNT010000015.1, read on the forward strand.
ACCATCGCTGCATTGTCTTTGCTAAGATCTATTCCGGATGACTTTCTAAAGTTGTCAACAATATAATCAACAAGAACTTTGTCCATGTCGGTTCCGCCAAGCTGTGTATCTCCCGAAGTGCTCATCACTTCAAATACACCCCCGCCCATTTCCATAATTGTTACATCAAGAGTACCTCCTCCCAAGTCAAACACCATTATTTTCATGTCTTGTTTTGATTTATCAAGTCCAAAGGCAAGCGCTGCTGCAGTAGGTTCGTTGATAATTCTAACAACTTCCAATCCTGCTATTTGTCCGGCGTCCTTGGTTGCCTGCCTCTGATTGTCGTTAAAGTAAGCTGGAACTGTTATCACAGCTTTGTCGATCTTTTCACCTATGAATGCCTCAGAGTCTTTCTTTATTTTTTGTAGGATAAAGGCAGAGATTTGCTGTGGTCTGTACTCTTTGTCATATATCTTAAAAGCATGGTCTGTTCCCATCCTTCTTTTAGCCGCTACGACGGTTCCTTCTGGGTTTGTCACTGCCTGTCTTCTAGCGGGTTCGCCAACTAGGAGTTGACCGTCCTTAGTAAATGCTACAACAGATGGAAAGGCTTTGCCTCCGATAGTTGTTCCCTCAGCTGCTGGAATCAGGCTGGGTTTTCCGCCCATCATAACTGCAGCGGCAGAGTTACTAGTTCCCAAATCAATGCCTATAATTTTAGCCATCTTAATTCATCTCTTTGATATGTTTTTTAGATATTTCTACCAGACTAGGTCTAATAATCCTCTCTTTCAAAATATATCCCTTGCGCAGTTCTGCTGTAATTATATTGTCATCAAGTGCAGGATCATTTTTGATTGAAATTGCTTCATGTAACCTAGGATCAAAAACTTCACCTAACGCTTCAATGGGCTTTACGCCGTATTCTGATAGGAAGGAGTTCATGTTCTTTAAAATGGCATCAAGTCCTTTAGTGTCTACATTTTGTTTGGATAGAGCATCCTTGGCGCGAACAAAATCATCATAAATCGACAAGAATTTCAAAATCATATTATCAACAATGGAATCTACTTTGGTCTGAACATTTATTTCTGTCCTTTTCTTCAGATTTTCAAAATCAGCAAGCAGGTATTGAATTTTTTTTTCTTGTAAGGCTGTCTTTTCCTTTTCTTTTTCTAGTTTTATTTTCAAGTCTTCGATATTTTCTGTTTCCAGTGGTTCTGAGATTTCTTCGCTCATTTCTGTTTCTTGTATGACCGTTTCATTATTTTTAACTTCATTTTCTTTGTCAGACATATCCATCATATTCTTTCACTTTATACCCTTATTACAATATCTCACATAGCGGGTTAGTTTTTATTATTATTACATCAGAATCTTTGCCGTTTTTGACAACCTTGTCGTAATCAGTTTTTGAACATGCAACGATGATGGTGGTTTTATCGCTGTGAAAAAGATCAAGGCAGGGACCTTGCTGTACCTCCACATCTCCTATATAGTCACGCAGTTTGGTAACAAGAGAATTTAGCATGTCCACCTTGTCTCCACGCATCTCGTAGGAATCTTGTGTCCACACTAGAACTACTTTTGTTCTACTTGCCTTAAGTTCATTCTTTTTTAAAGTAGACCTTATCTCATCTATGAGTCTCTTTACATATCCTTCAATTCCCTTTATGCTTCCGTTAACCAGATACATCATGGTACCCGCTCCCTCAACGGATGTACCAAGAGACCTCAGGTCATACAATCCGCTTGTCATGTCATCTAGAAATAGATCTTTGTAATCGGTAAATACAAGATCATTTCTAGTAGCAGGATCTTGCGCAAACTTGCACACCTCAAGAATGCTTGATAAACTAGAAAATTGTGTCAAGACTTTGATTGCATGAATAATTTCGGCTGAAGACATTGACACAAACTTTTTTGTCTTTTTTTCTACCTCCAAGAGCTTGCCAAGTTTATCATCAGATTTTCCATTAAAGGATCCAACAATTTCTGGCGCATACCCTTTTGAAAGCGGATAATAAAAATACGATATTCCTTTTCCCATCTCAAGCCCGGTGATATGTTCTAAAAGTGATATGGTTTCATTATTGCCTCCTATACCTGTTGGGAGACTGTATATAACAGAACCGCCCTTTTTCATGGGAGAGGTAGCATCTTTGAATTTTGAGTGAATTTCCATCTTTGCTTCCTGACCTGTCTTTCTGATTCTTGGTGCAAAGAAAAGATATTCAGCATGAGATATTGCCACATCGATTGGTTCCACACCAAGTAGGGGTTCGTCCTCTTTTAATGATATGACATTTGGATATGTCTTGGCTATTTCGGATTTGAGGGAAATTGCCATGTGTGCAGATTCATCTACAATGAAGACATCTGCTCCCTTTATTGCCATCTGGCACGCAATCGAGTATCCTTCAGTGCTAAGTCCGTAAACAACAACTTTCGTGGCTGCCAAATCATGCGAACTATGAGTACAGGCTAAGAAAAACTTTTTCCACCCTCAAATCCCATCCAAAATGTTTGAAAATTTGGTTTGACATACTAACACCGAAACAGTTGCTATTTTTTGGTCCAATGATAGAAAAACTTGGCAAAAATCACAAAATATTGTGTACTTCAAGGAATTATGGACAAGTCGTAGATCTTGCCAAGCTAAAATGCGTTAATCTTTTAGTGGTAGGAAGACACGGAGGTGCAAGAAAGGAGGGGAAGCTCAAAGCCAGTACGCAAAGAATTGCTCATCTGACCAATATTGTTACAAAGTTCTCTCCTGATGTAGTTGTCAGTTTTTGTTCTCCCGAAGCGGCAAGGGTTGCGTTTGGTCTTAGCATCAAACACGTAGTTTTTTCAGATTCGCCTCATGCAGAGGCTGTAATGAGACTTGCATTGCCATTTGCACAGAAGCTCCTAATTCCATGGATAATCCCAAAAGAGGAATTTGTAAAATATGGAATTTCAAAAAATAACATAATTCAGTACAAGGCAATTGATGCTGCAGTTATAGTAAAAAGGAAATCAGATGCAAGACCCATCAAGGTAGATAAACAAAAAAAGACTGTAGTGATAAGACCTGAAGAATCAGCTGCTGCATATGCTCTTGGAAAAACCAGCATCAGTAGCGATATTATTTCTGAATTCAGTAAGGAAAAAGAAAGATACAATGTCCTAGTTCTAGGAAGATACAAGCCTCAGACAGACAGGATCAAAAAAGAGTTTGGAGATAAAGTAAAGGTCATAAGCAAGATTGTGGACGGAAAGTCTCTCCTTTCAGTCACTGATCTTTTCATAGGATCTGGAGGTACTATGACTGCAGAGGCTGCTTTGATGGGTGTTCCAACAATATCTTATGATGCAGTGCCCAACCATATTGAAAAATATTTGGTAAGAATTGGTCTTGTAAAGCGAGAAACAAATCCCAAGAATATACTCCAGGTGTCCAAAAAAATGCTCAGTGAGCCCTTGGCAAATAGAGCAAAGGCAAAAAAGATTTTGGACTCGATGGAAGATCCTTTTAAAAAATTAATGTTGGCAATTAAGACATTGTGAGATGTTTTCAGGCGTTGACAAGCGTCTTGTATAGTGCAATTGCAGAATCTTCATCTTTTTCACCTACAATAACTGCAGATCCTCTCTTTAGGAAGCTTACAAACACGTCATTTGTAGACATGGAAAGCCCAAGCTCACCTTGATTTTGAACCTTGAATCCTTTGGTAGACGCCATGCTTGTAATTTTTGGAACATCAATTTCAAACATTTTTGTGGGAGTAATCGAGAAAGTTCGTTTACCTCTGTTGCGCCCACACAGCTCTTCAATTATCAGTTCTTGTTTTGGCAGCTCTTCTTTCTTGTCTTTGCCACAGATAGAGCACTCATCAACTTTCTGAAACTCAGCAGTACTAAAATCCAAGTTGTCTAAATCTATGTAAAGCAGTTTGTTTGTCAGGGTGGGGGACCGTCCAATCAATATTTTAACGGCTTCAGCAACTTCAATTCCACCCACGATTGAGAGAATTGACGGATGGACTCCTTCTGTACTACATGTTGGCATCGAGTTTTCATCAAGGGATGGAAAGACACAGTGATAACAAGCAGTAGTGTTTGGCAAAATTGTAAATATTTGTCCTGAGACGCCAACTGCTGCTCCCGTTACAAACGGAATATTTTTTTTCACACATGCCTTGTTGAGTGAATATCTTGCGTTTACGCTATCAAGAGCATCAATCACCACATCGCATCCCTCCACTATATCCAAGGCAGTGTAATCATTTACCGATACAGGAAGAGCTTCAATCACCACATCAGAATTCATGTTCTTCAACTTCTTTGCAGCTGCCTCCACTTTTACTTGTCCAATATCGGATTCATCAAACATGGTCTGCCTATGCAGGTTGGACAGTTCTATAACATCTCTGTCTACTATTCGTATTCTACCAATGCCCATGGCTACTAGTCTACTTGCTATGGGATTGCCAAGACCTCCTACCCCTACAACACATGCTTTCTTGCTTCTAAGCTTCAGTTGTCCTTCGTACCCTATTTCCTCTAGCATGACTTGTCTGGAATATCGTTCAAGTTCTTTACTGGACAGTTCAGACCCTCCTGCTACTGCTGGCAGTATGTAAATTTCGTCGCCGTCCTTTAGAGCAGTCTCCATACCTCCTGAAAAGCGCATGTTTTTACCGTTCACGTATATATTGATAAGAGAACGCGGTGTGCCATCAGGATTTAGGACTCGGCGTTTGAATTCATCTCCTAGCTGCTCTGAGATCTTGTTGAATGCCTCACTTAGGGTAATGGCTGAGATATTGATCTTTTTTTCTCCTCCCCCCTTGTTTAATACTGAAGGTATTGTGAATTTGATGCTGGCCATTTTCTTATCTCACCAGTGCTGCAATCTTGGCCACATCTGCCTGCATCGTCTGAGGCTTGGACAATACTTCCATCATTACTTCAGTGGTCTTGAGACCATTTCCTGTTACATAGCATATGACAGAATCATTTTTGTCAATCTTGCCTGAGTCTACCATCTTTTTGAGAACTGCAACAGAGACACCTCCGGCAGGTTCTGTAAAGATTCCCTCGGTTTTTGCAAGCAGCAGGATAGCTTCCAAGATCTCTCTGTTTGAGGATTCTTCAGCATAGCCGTTGTATTGTTTTAATCTCTTTAGTACATACTGTCCATCTCCCGGGTCTCCGATGGCAAGACTTTTTGCGATTGTATCGGGGTTTTCCACCGGAGTGACCTCCGTCTTGTTCTTCTTAAAGGCATCCACTACTGGCGCACATCCATGTGGCTGTGCTGCAATCATATGCATGTTAGAAACGTTGTTAACCAGAGATATCTTCTCAAGCTCCTCAAATCCCTTACATATTGCATTTAGCATTGCTCCACTCCCAACTGGCACAATTAGCTGATCAGGCACTTTCCAGTCGAGTTGTTCTGCAACTTCAAAAGCAAGTGTTTTGGATCCTTCTACATAGTAAGAACGCATGTTTATGTTTACTATTCCTATTCCTTTGCTATCGCCTATTTGGGCCGCAATCCTGTTTGCATCATCATATGTACCATCTACTGCTATGAAGCTGGCACCATAGGAAAGAGCTTGTGTGATTTTTGCATGCTCTATGTCGCTTGGTGCAAAGATATAGCATGGAAATCCTCCTTTTGCCGCATGAGCTGCAGTAGCTGATGCAAGATTTCCAGTTGATGCACACCCAACTGCAGAAAGACCAAACTCTTTTGCTTTAGAGACTGCAACACCAGCTGGTCTATCTTTGAATGAAAAAGTGGGATTTACAGAATCATTTTTTATATACAAATTATTTAGACCGAGTTTTTCTCCCAGTTTGTCTGCTTTAAGGAGCGGAGTAAGTCCTGCGCCAATGCTTACTATATTCGATTTTGACTCAATCGGCAACAGCTCGTGATAACGCCAGTAGGTGTGTTCACGATTTGCAAATGTATACTTGTTTACTGTGGGAAAGTCATAATGTACATCAAGAGGACCAAAGCATTCTTCACAGATGTACCTAAATGTAGGGGCATACTCTTTCTTACATTCTCTACACTGTAGTGATTTTATCTTCGCCAAGATAATTCTGACTTTGTAAAATAATACATAAAAAATCCTAATATTAATTTAAGTGCTACTTAATTTTAATAGCTATTGAATTCAGTAAAAATTAACATAAATTTGGGAGTAACTAGAGAAAAGTTGAGTACAAATTCGATTTGCAGTGTTGAAAATTATTGTGATCTGGACATTTTATGAAGTTTTTACAATTAGAAGAGATATTAATGATACCAGAGAAAAGTTAAGCGAAAATTGAAGAAGCCCATTAGTAAAAAAAAGAAAAACGCGATGGGTGCAGTAATTACTGTAGTTGTAATAGTAGCCGTTTCAGCGGCTGCAATCTATTTTTACAACCAGCGCGGAACAACTGGAAACGGTGCTGGGCAGTGGGTCACCTCCGGCCCATTTGCAATCAACAATTCAACATACCGACTTGGCGACAATATCTTTATGACAGTTACTGGCTTGAAGCCAACCGATGTAGGTAAGATGATCGTGTATGATCCCAAAGGTGGCATTTTTACTCAAGTCCCATTCAATGGCACACAAAAATCTGACTTTAACTACTTCTTCAAGCCAAATACTGAGAGAATAGAAAAATTATGCACGCCCCAAGATCTAGTTGGAAACTGGACAATGGAATTTCAGGGAACTCCTTACCGTTCGTTATCTTTTCAGGTGATAAACGAGTGGGTACCTGGCTCGCAAGCAGAGATAAAAGCTATTGATCCTTGCTAAGATTATTTTTCTAGTTGGTTATGAAAACAGACCCTGTCTCCTGTATGACAAGCAGGACCTGCCGGTTCAACCAGATATATTATTGCATCAGAATCACAATCAACCAAGATTTCTTTTACTTTTTGTGTATTGCCTGACTCCTCGCCTTTCATCCAGAGCTTGTTTCTAGATCTGCTCCAAAACCAAGAGTTGCCTGTCTTTTGAGTTAGTTCAAGTGACTCCTTGTTTGCATAAGCTAGTGTTAGGACCTCTTTTGTATTAGCATCTTGAACTATGACGGGAACAAGGCCCTCTCCCTTTGCAAAGTCTATGTCTGAAACTTTCATCCTCATCTCATTTCATCCTCGTTTTCTATATTCTTACTGGGACACCATTTTCTTTAAGGTATTCTTTTACCCTGTCTACAGAGTGCGTCTTGTAGTGAAATATCGAGGCTGCAAGTGCCGCATCCACGTTGGTTTGCAGAAATACATCAAGCATGTGCTTTGGTTTACCTGCTCCGCCGGATGCAATTACAGGAATGTTTACCGAATTGACTATCTCCTTTGTAAGTTGTATATCGTATCCTTCCTTTGTACCATCCATGTCTATGCTTGTCAGTAGAATCTCGCCAGCTCCACGCCTTTCAACTTCTTTTGCCCACTCTATTGCGTCAAGGCCTGTAGGCGTTTTGCCGCCATATATGTAGACCTCAAACCAGAACTTTTTAGAATCCAACGTAAAGATGTGTTTGCCCTCCTTGATGTCATAGTTACGCCTTACATCCATTGCAACCACAATGCACTGCTTGCCAAAGATTTCCATTAGTTTGGTGATGACATTAGGATTCTTTACAGCGCCTGTATTGATAGCCACTTTATCGGCACCACTAAGCAGGATATCCCTTGCATCTTGCAGTCTTTTTACTCCGCCTCCCACTGTAAATGGAATGTCTATTACCTGCGCTACTTTCTTGACAAGACTTTTGATGGTTTCCCGTTGTTGCTCTGAGGCAGTAATGTCAAGAAAGATAAGTTCATCTGCTCCCTCGTTGCTGTACTTTTCTGCCAGTAACACGGGATCGCCTGCGTCTTGGATTGACTTGAAGTGCATTCCCTTGACGACCCGTCCGTTGTCTACGTCAAGGCACGGTATGACACGCTTGGTAAGAGTCATGCTATTGCTTTGACCTCCTCAATTGTAATCTTTTCATCATATAGTGCCTTGCCAAGTATCACACCTGCAGCACCAACTTGCTTTACATCTATCGTATCCTGAAGTTTAGAAATTCCTCCGCTTGCTATGATCTTTGCGCCTCTGATATTGCAGGCTTTTTTTAGTGAATCAAGATCAGGTCCACTAAGAGTGCCATCACGGTCAACACTTGTGATAAGAAATTCCGAGAAACCCAGATTCACAAATTCTTGCATTTCAGATACGAGGTTTAATCCAGTGTTCTCTTTCCATCCACTCACCATTATCTTTCCATCCAGTTGGTCAGCTGATATCACAATCCTATCACTGCCAAACTTTTGTGATATTTTTTGTAACATATCTTTATCTTTAAACGCCACTGTGCCAAGAACTACCTTTGGCGCAAAACCCAGTACTTCTTTGATCGTCTTTTCGGTGCGCAGGCCGCCAGCAACCTCTACCGGTATTGAGGTCTCTTGTACTATTTTTTTTATTGTTTGCAAATTGGAGCCAAGGCTAAGAGTTGCATCAAGATCAACAATATGTAACATGTCTGCACCTGCGCCCTCCCATCGCTTGGCGATTTCTATTGGGTTGATGCTGTATACTGTCTTGTTCTTTGGGTCGCCTTTTACTAAACGCACCACTTTGCCTTCCATGATATCAATTGCCGGAATAACTTTCACTTGTTGCACGCCCGCAAAAAGTTTTTAATCATTTGAGCGCCTACTTTGCCGGACTTTTCTGGATGAAACTGTGTGCCAAATAAAGTTCCACTCTCTATCACTGCAGGTACGCTGATTCCATAGTCAGAGTCAGCTTTTACAATCTCCTCATTTTTTGGTTTGACCCTATACGAGTGGACGAAGTAAACCCAAGAACCCTCCTTTACTCCGTCCAGAAGTATGCTTGGCTTTTTTACCTGCAAGTCGTTCCATCCCATATGCGGAATTTTAAACTTGTTGGGAAGTAGAACAACTTCTCCTTCCAAAACTCCAAGCCCCCCTAGCTTGCCCTCCTCGCTTTTCTCAAAGAACATCTCCATTCCAAGACATATGCCAAGAACTGGAACTTGGTTTTTTGCCAGATCCTCAAATGCAACCTTGGAGGTGCTGAGGCTTTTGATTGCTGGATCAAAGTTTCCAACACCAGGAAGCAGCAGACCGCAATAGCCGTCCATTTTGTCTAAATTAGTTATTACGTTAACCTCTGCACCATTTTTTTCAAGAGATGACTTGAGGCTGAATATGTTACCTGCACCATAGTCGAAGATTGCTACTTTTACCATCTACATGACACCTTTAGTACTTGGCGGGCCCTTTTGCTTTTTGTCTTGACTCGCTGCACCTCGCAGTGCTACTGCGAGGGCCTTTATTGCGGCCTCGATTTTGTGGTGGTCATTTTCACCATACTTTACTGATATGTGTACACACATGTTAAGACTCTGGGTAAGAGATCTGAAAAAATGCTCTAGGTCTTCTTTCGATATCTCCTCGATTTGATTCCGCGTTATTGATAATTCAATTCTGTGATACTGTCTTTTTACAAGATCAAGGGAGGCATCTGCAAGCGCTTCATCCATCGGTACTGATGCGTAACCAAAGCGGGTGATTCCTGTCCTGTTTCCAAGAGATTCGTCTATGGCATTGCCTAGTGCTATTGCTGTATCCTCAACGAGGTGGTGATCTATTCCATCCTTTGATGATGCGTTGAGATTGAGATCAAACATTGCATGCTTTGCAAAAGAGGTAACCAAGTGATCAAGGAATGGCAGGCCTGTCTTTGCAGAGATCTTTCCACTACCGTCCAGGTTTATTGATATGAATACTTCCGTCTCCTTGGTCTTTCTAATAATGTTTCCTATCCTAGATTTCATGAAATCCCTAGAGAGAAGTGCTTTATGCCCTGACTAGATTTAATGTCTTCGGAAGCAGGCTTATTGATTCTAGTATCAAGTCAGCGCCCTCTTGTTCAAGAAAGTCCTTCTTGGCCTGCGGTTCTTTGCTTGTGCCATATATACCGCAAAACAAAGTTGGGCTCCCAGACTCGTCTGCCTTGTGTGCCATGATGTAATCTTCCATAGAGTCCCCCACAAAGATAGATTGTGATGCTTCCATCCCCTTAATTGATGATATTAGTGAGAGAGGATTTGGCTTTGCCATCTCACGAGGCTTGTCTTCAAGAAACCACGAGTTTTCCAAGTCAAACTCTTCAAACAGTTTCTTAAGGGAGTGGCTTGCGGAGACTACTCCTCTTCCCGTAACAATTGCAATCTTTCTGTCAAACCTTTGGTGTAGCTCGTCTAACAGCTTTTTTGTTACAATAACAACATCATTTTCAATCAGTCCCTGTCCATTGAAAAATTTCGGGTTCCTTTTGTATAGTTTGACATACAACTCTGTTCCATAAAATATCTCATCAAAGATTGAGGAGAGCGGACTCTCAAATCTTTTTGCTGGGTAAGCTAGCTTCTTTTTTATTTCAGTCAGATCTATCCTTACCATCTCAAAATACTTTTCAACCGATTGTATTCCCGTCGCATCTGCGTTTGCTGCAATCTCCGATACCATGGTAGAGAAACTTTGGTTTGTTTTCTGCGACGCCACAGCTGCAAGTATCAGAGCATAGGTCACATCAACCTCATCGTTGAATCCTCCTGTCTTTTTGAAGCTATCAATCATTTTCGTTGTCACAGGTGAAACTCTAGTTGAAGCAAAGTCGGTTGTGATAAAATCCACGGTTTTTTTTATTGCAAGATCATAGGAATTGGAGACGTCGATCAACACCCCGTCACAGTCAAATATTATAGAGTCTAGTTTTTTTATCCTCGCTGCCTTTTGTGCATCTATGTAGATGCCATCATCTATTTTTTGCATGGTCAATTCAGCAGATCACGTATTGCAGTAAGAAACTTTGAATTCATCCCTTGGGTCCCAACAGTAACTCTTAGGCACCCGTCATACCTACCCACTTTTCCGAGATTTTTTATCACAATTCCTTGTTCTATGAGAGCCTTGTGAATTCTTTTGCTTGCGCCATCTGCAGCAAACAGAACAAAGTTTGCCTTGGAATCAAAGACTTTGAAAACATTCATCTCCCTCAGCCTCTCAATTATGCGAGTTCGTTCCTTTTTTACAAGATCTGCAACGTCTGCAAAGTATTTGGCTCGCTTTAATGCGAGTATTCCTGCCTCTATTGCAACGGTGTTTAGTGGATATGGATACTGGATAATCCTGGAAAAGACATCCACAGTTCTCTTATTTGCCACAAAATAGCCAATCCGTAGTCCCGCAAGCCCAAATGACTTGGAAAGCGTCCGTAGCACTATCAAGTTGTCCAGCTTTTTTGCTGCATCAACTATACTATAGTCAGCAAATTCAACGTAAGCCTCATCAACGATCACAAGGCCGTTGAATGACTGGACTAGTTTTTCAAGCTGTTTTCTTGGAAACTGGAATCCCGTTGGATTGTTTGGAGAATCCAGATAAAGTATGTCTGCCTTCTTTGAGTTGGCAACAAAGTCCTCCAAGCGGAGGCTCATTTGTCCATCAAAGGGGATCTTTGTTGTAGATATGGCATACAGTTTGCACCTTTCTTCAAAAAAGCCAAAAGTTGGCTCTGATGTCAGAATCCTTGTTTCCTTTGAGGCAAGATTGCCCAGCACAAGATCAATTATCTGGTCCGAGCCGTTGCCAACGGCTATCATTTCTTTTGGCATCTTTATGTAATCTGCAAGAGATGCAACAAGCCTCTCCGTTCCCCCAAGTGGATATTCCCGTACGTCCATCTTTTCTTTGGTTTGGTTTAACAGATCTTGGAAGAAAGAGATGTCAACTGCATAATTTTCATTGGAGTCAAGCTTTATTGCATTTGAGTACTTGTCTGGCTTTTTGTATCCGCTAAGCTTGGATATCTTCTCTATCTTTTTGTCAAACCAGTTTCTTTTCATGTTCTGCTCCATACTGCCTCGTAGTGGTTTGGCAGTCCCTCTGCATCGGTAAAAGCCTTCATGTATTTTGAGATCTTCTCAAGTGATGCCTTGGATGACTCGACCCTTGTCTGTAGCTTGATGTAATCAAGTACACCAAGCGAGCCTCTTGTCTTTCCAAATCCACCTGTAGGCAAGATATGGTTTGAGCCCAAGAGATAGTCGCTTGCTGAGGAAGGAGTGTCTTGCCCCACAAGAACTAGTCCTGCAGATTTTATTTTTCTAGCCACCTTTTGTGGGCTTCTAGTCATGACTTCGAGGTGTTCGGGGGCAAGTTTGTTTGCAAGGTCTATCATCTGCGATTCAGTTTTGCACATGGCAATAAATCCATTATTTTTGAAACTTGCCTTGACTATGTCGGAGCGTGATATGAGGTTGATTCTTTCTTTGAGTGACTTTATCACTTGGTCCTTTAGGGGTTTGGAGTTTGTTATCAGACAACATGTAGTGTCTTGGCTGTGCTCTGCTTGCGATATCAGGTCTACTACAACAAGAGTAGGATCTGCGGACGAGTCGGCAACAATTGCAAGCTCTGTGGGGCCTGCAACCATATCAATTGATACCACATTGCTTAAAATTGACTTGGCCAGTGTTACAAAGATACCGCCAGGGCCAACTATCTTGTCCACTTTTGGTATAGACTGGGTGCCATATGCAAGTGCAGCTATTGCCTGAGCTCCACCTATCTTGTAAAACTCGTCCACGCCACAAATATCAGCGGCGACAAGCGTGAGGGGGTCAACCACCCCTTTATCTGCAGGGGAGACTGCAATGATTCTTTTTACTCCTGCCACCTTTGCTGGTACAACTGACATTACAACTGTGCTTGGATAGCGCGCCTTGCCACCCGGTATATAGCATCCCACGCTGTCAAGAGGCAAGAATGTTTTTTCTATCCTTGTTCCATCAGTTTTGAGCAAGACGTTCTTTAGTTGCTTTTTGATTAGGCCCTCAGATCTCTCTAGTCTTCTCTTTGCGATCTTTATTGCCTCGATTTGGTCCGTTGAGACAAGAGTGTAGGAATTTTTTATCTCATCTTGCGTAACCTTGAAAGACTTTGAGTTGTTTGTTTTGCTGAACTTCTGCTCATATTCCCGCAGTGCCTTGTCCTTTCTTTTCTGTACGTCTGAGATGACAGAGGCTACTTTTTTCCTAAGTTTGTCGTTAGGCCTAGTCCTCAGAGACTCTAGTATAGAATCCGTATTTTTGACGTCTATGATCCGCATCAACTTTCCTCATCACGCTTTATCTCCTCAAGTGCAAGAATCTGCTTTGGCTCGTGCACGACCAAGCCTTGAGCTATCTTTCTTAGCTTTGGGATTAGTTTGTGGAATTCAGATTTTGGAATCACGGTGTTAATGCCGTACCAACCCTTCTCGCTTAGCAGGCTTACAGTGGGACGCTTAAGGGATGGTAGTTCTTTGAATAACCTGCTGAGGTTTTCTTGTTTTACATTAAGGAAGAGGTGCAGGTGCTTCTTGCCCTCAACTGCTC
>CAZMNT010000016.1:0-26903 GCA_964567715.1 uncultured Nitrosopumilaceae archaeon
CAGTAAAGACTCCTGTACTGCTGCCAGACTCTGAGAGCTCCCATCTGTATATGGCGTTGTTAATTCTCTGAGACTTTGTAATTCCATCACCCAAAAGCCCAATGGAAAAAAAGTCGGCCACAACTGGATGGCCTACATTTGCATCAAGTATGGTATCATTTGACATTGAAAACTGGAAAACAAGACCGATATCATCAGTGGTAGGTATTGCAAACAAGTTCTTGTTTAGCAGAACCGGGTCGGCAACCTTGCCTATTGTAGTGTTAAGATTGATAAAATCTCGAAGCGATGTTGTGTTTGCAATAGAGACCAGCTTGACTCCTGGTACAAGATCATTGTTTGCAAGTATTGGGCCTGCATTATGGGCAAGATACACATTGACCTTGGTTATTTTCCCTGCCGTGTCAAGCGATTTTAGGTCAATATTTAGAAAGTTGAATCCCTTGAAACCTTCTGGGTTGCCTGCAGTTGCATTGTGGATTGTATTTCGAAGCGTCTGCATGGAGGTGCCAAGATCTAGCACAAGCCCTCCAGTGTTACGGATTGTAATTGTACTACCAACAGAATATACTGGTCGCCCGCTAAATGCCTCATCCTGTGATCTGTCGCTTACTTGGATGTGATATGTAGACAATGCGTTTGCAAATGAGATGCCGCTACCTGTAGATATGGAACTGGAACCAAAAAACGTTGCATTTGCCTTGGTTAGTGTAAATGGAGTGCCAATCTTCATTGCAGGAACTCTGTCTACGTTTGGATCAAAGAGGTTGAGATGTTCTGCAACCTTTGAGTTCTTGTTTTCATCCATGTCAGTTAATGTTACAGGAATTCTATCACCAAACATCCAGGGTCCACCTGCAGTCATTGTTACTGAACCAAATGCAAAACCTCCTACTACGCTTGAACCTACATCATTATACCCGACAGTTGCACTCGAACCTCTTATGCTAAGATCAGTTGTGACGACATCTGATCTTTTGCTGCCGTCCCAGTTGCCAAAGACACCGGTGCTAACACCTCCCTGCTCGACAAATGTAATTGGCTCAGAGCCTGCACTAATTGATGCACTAGTCAGTGTTGTGGGGTCTCCCCTTGTATTAGGCGAGCCATTTAGCAGCTGAATCCCGTTTGACTCAAAGTCTAGAACCCTTACACCGCTTGAAGCAGGATTTATTGTAAGCCTGCCATTGTGGTTGAACATAAATCCGGTAAGGTTGCCAATCAGGTTCTGCATTGCACTGGTGCCGTCAGCATCAGCACGGCCATTCCTGTCAAACGCTTGGTAGTAAACAGTGTTGTTTACACGGGATGCGCCCCACGTCCACGAGTCTTCCTCTGTCGGGTCTATGTTAAGCTGCGGGTCGTTCATGGTAAGGAAGACCTGGGAGTTCTCTGGGTAAGAGGCTCTGTCTGGCGTAACGCTGATGAGGGCTGATGGGATTCTATCAAAGGTTAGGTTGACGACCTGGTCGCCGCCTGCTGCTTGATAATCTACTGTTACTGGAGTTGGAATTGCTGAAAAGTCATATAGCTGGATTACTGGCCATGCTGCTACCAAGGCTGGCCGTGCATTAAAGCCAAGAGGATTTCCGTTCAAAGTTTTATTTTCTCTTATGACATGTTCATGAACAGTACCACTAGGGGTATTGTTACATACATTGCTTAATCCACCCACGGATATTTTTGTACCAGTAGCTGAAAGTCCTTTAGCTCCACCCATAGGCTGGGCGGTGGTAAATCCTTTGGAGTCTGTACCAAAGTTGATGCCGCCTATTGTACCACTTCCTGTTCCACAGAATCCACCAAAGTTGAGTCCATGTCCTGCAAGTGGTGCAGTGTTAGATGCAAATTCAGCTTGGTTTCTGTCAGCGAAATAACCATACCAGTTTCCGTCCGTCGCCTGGGCCATCCTAAGCCTCTTGCCGTTTACGGTAACTACCGGCTCGCCATAGTGCACGTCCAGCCTGTTTATGTTTGGATCAGCTACAATAACCTGGATTACCTGCGGGCCTGCAAAGTAGTTGTTCCACTGTGGGTTTTCTGCAGAGATAAACAGGTTAGGGTTTGAAGCTACTTGAGCGTGTGCTACTGGAATTGTGTCTGGCAGTATTGTATTTGGTGACACATAATCCTGAATTGGTACAATCCCAATTGCCAATATTGTACAAAGGATGATTCCAAGAAATTTCATTACTACCTGCGTCGCAAGACAAGCGATGCCATGATAATTGCTGCAATTGAGATAGCTATTGCAACAATAGACAGCACGTCGCTTGTTGCAATTGAACTTGAACTAGAAAGCATGTAAGTGCCTCCACTTCCAGAATGGGAACTGTCTCCGCCATAGGTAGCAGTAAGTGCTATGCTGCTTGGAGCGTTAGGAGAGGAAGTATATGTAACACTGCAGCTTCCGGAGGAAAGACTACAATTTGGAGTAAATGTGCCACCTGCATTATTGTCACTCCAAGATATGCTTCCTGTTGGCGTGGTAGGTGAGGACGAGGTATCGGTAACCGTTGCAGTCAACGTTACAGAAGATCCCCTTTCAACAGAAGAAGAACCGGATGCTATGCTTGTTGCAGTACCTTGCAAAGTAAGTGATAGCGGTGTATCGGAGTGTTCGCTTCCAGGAACAAACTCGGGGTCGACGTTTCCTGTAGGTAATACCGTGGAATAGAAGTTTTGGCTTGGCCTGAAATTGAGAGGTTCTGGAAAGACAACGTTGCCGTTTGCAAGGAAACTCCAGTCATTGAAACCTGTGAGGGTTATTGGTGTCTGGGATGCAGTACATGAAGGCCCTATGTTGTTTAGTATCTGAGAATACGTGGCACTGCTTTTGCCGTTATTGTTCCAGTCATCTGTAACACCTGTAGTGCCATTCAAGGTACTTCCAGTCGAAGAAGACCAGAAAATCTTTCTCTCTCCATGCGCTGGCGAGCCTGCAGGATACTTGTAGCTTCCAATGTTAGAATCGGTAAGCGAGGCTTCATTTAGGCTGCCAAGTGTTGCATTTGAATAATCAAGTGGTCTGTTGGGATCTGCAGTCTCATTGAACATGAAAACATAGTTCATTGCACTAAGATAGTTTGGTTTGCAGTTGTTTGCGTCATTTACACCGCCGTGGTCTAGTCCTAGGTTGTGACCAAGCTCATGCATTAATGCACCCTCTTGCTCGTCTAGATTCCCTACACCGTTGTTCTTATAATTGCCCATCGATATTAGGAAATCGTTGCCTAAAATCTCCGACCAGCCAGACGACGGTATATTTCCTGCCTGATAATTAACATACATTACATAGTGGAATACCTGCCTTTTTGCAGTAAGGCAGTTGTACGAATTGGCTCCAAATGAGGGTGTAATACCTGGCGGGATACCGTTCAGGGGGCAGAAAGTTGTATTGCCTGCCCTTTCTGCCACCGTTCCAAAAAAGTTTTGCTTTAACCATGGATAGCTTTGATAATACTGGGATGAAGTATTGCATGTTGCATTTGTGAGCGCCCTGTTTGAAGTAAGCATCCTGACATTGCAATAATGTTTTCCAATATCGCCACTTCCCTGCGATTGGTTCTCGCCCATCTGGACATGAAGTTGTATTCCGTTGTTGAAAAATACTTTGACAACATCTGCAACGGCCTTTGAGCTGGGACACTGGCCGGTCATACAGTCAAGCTCGATGTAAATGTCCTTTTTGGTTGTTGATGGGCAAACGGTATATCCAGTAGAATCGTTGGCTATTGTATTTCCTGGAACACATGACAAGTCATATCTGTAATGTACGCCGTTTGTGCTGTTTGTAAAATCAATATGCAATCCTTGACCGAAGGTTCCGTCCTTCCAGTGTGCACATATACCGTCTTGGTTTGGATCTCCGCCATATGCACTACAGTCTGTAAACTGGGTACGAGGATCATAGGAGGTTTTACTAGTAACTGCCGGACTGTCATTTGTATTAAGTGCAAAGGCAGAACCAAAAATAAATGATGATGCGGTAACGACCAACACCGTGACCAATAAATAATGATTCCACCCACCCAAACCTACAAACACTTCCTTTTTGCTTTTTTAAAGTTTTCTGTTTATGCATGGTGGAATTTCGAATTTTTTAATGTTTAAATTAATTCAATAAAAAAAATTAGCATTATTTGTTATAATTTACATTTATTTCAAACTCTATAAATCCATGTAAACAAAGGAGAAATACAAGTCAATGCACAATCTTGTATGGGTAGGAAGGGGGCGCTGATCAGACGAAAAACTCGTCAATTTTTATCGTTGTAACTGCGATAATTTTTTCGCTGTATATCTTTTCGATTCCTTATGCCTCTGCAACAACTACCATAGCTTGGGATACGATATCTCACTCCCTGTCTGATGGTGGCATCAACACCTTTACTGGAATACCAAAGTTTACCGTAACCGACACCAGCCTGGCAGGAGACGGAACTCCAAACGAACAGATACAGGTGCTTGTAAACTCGACCTCTGATCCAACCGGTATCCGTCTTACTCTCACAGAGGCAGGGGACACCGGTGTGTTCACAGGCCATGTCATATTTTCAAATGGTACTGGCACATTTGATATAGCAAGCTCGCAGACAATCGGCGTAAACGAGCCTGCGGAAAATATTAATCAAAATGTTGTTGATACCATAATTAGCGACTCTTTTAGCTTCTATGGAATCCAGGTCTTTTCCTCAACTGACACGGCAGGCATCTTCATGAACCTCACCGAGACTGGAAATAACACTGGAATATTTACAAATACGCTGCACTTTACGACTGGGTCCTCAATTGATGGTAGCTCGATAAAAGTTACTGGTGGAGACATTGTTACAATTATGGATCTAAACAATTTTGATGCTATAAACGAGATTGTAACACCAAACCTGGATCCTTCGTTTGGTACAGTGCCTTCGAAATATAGTGATGAAGTGGATGTTGTATACAATGGTGTTATTGGTCGTACCTTTCTCAGTGGTGGCAATGCACCTGGCGGAGGGGGCGGCGGACTGATAAGACCAGGTACGGTACTCGAAGCTGTACTTGGAGGCGGAGGTGGAAAGAGCGCCGACGTCTTTAACCCGCCAAGCATTGGAAACGACTACTACTACAGGTTTGGCGGCGGGATTACAATAAATGGAAAATCATTTGACATCATGAACTATTCAACTATCATACCGCAGCAGGTGCTAAAGATTGGCGAGCCTGCAAACTTTGGATTCAAGATATTTGACGAGCGCGGTGCGTATACCATATCTGATGTTGTGATGTACTTTCACTTCAAGGGAGACCCGTCTCCTGCAAACGCAGACACTTGGATCTCATGGGACAAGTACAAGGGTGCGATAACGCACGATCCAAACAAGATATTCAGTAAAACAGCAGTCAACACTACCATAAATGGAAACTTTATGTATGCCAACTTTACGATGGTGCCGCAAAAGGTCATGCCCGACTCTAGCCTTATCATGAGGATGTGGGACAACAAGCTTGCCATGGGCGACGTGCCAATCTGGGGTGCGATAGTTATAGTCGATCCCAACGCGCCGGTACCTGTAAAGAAGATCCCAACGAACCAGTATGGTGATTACGTTACACTTGAGCAGATCTTGGACCGTGATGGATATGAGATTCCAACACTCCTCAACAAGTTTCATACCATGCCTGAGATATACAAATTCATTGAGATAAACTGGGTCTACGACAAGGGGGTGGACAAACTTACTATGGTGGAATCCACAAAATCGGGAGACCTGCTTGGCGCTATCGTTTCCAGCCTTGTCAAGAAGACCTCGCAGCCTGCTGTGACAGACCATGACTACTTTCTTTTTACTACGACGCAGCTTAACAGGCAAGACGTATCACAGGAAGAGAATGCAAAACTAGTCGAGGCGCAAAAAGTTACAAAACTTGCAGAAGAACTTGGATTGATACGTCATAGCAACTTTGTAGACACTTCTGTCCTCAAGAAATAACTCTATGCAAGACATTTTTTAGAACCGTTATGACGATCACCAAACCACAGTTTTTTGAAAAATAGTTTCATTCCTTACCATGAGATTTTTTATTTTGTAAAGTTGATCATCATTGCTCCCTTATTGCGTTTATGGCAATACCTGATATTGTCTGAGAATTCTGGCGGTAGCCCTACAGATGATCTGATAATTGATGCAAATGCTCAAAAAGCTATCTTGCAACAAGTAAATGACCTCATATACATTGTAAATCTATACGCACAGCCGTCTGATGGATTATCAAGATCACTCTCAGTACCTCCAAACAATGGTGGAGGAGGAAACATTCTTGGCGGCCTCGGTTCTACAACTGTGTATACAATAGGAGGCTTGATTGCATTGAATGCATCTCTCAGAGGAATTTTGGCCTATCAATTGAAAAAATCAAAAACTCCATAAATAATTAGCAGACAATAAGACTGTATTAACTCTAGACACTATGAAGCCAAAAAGTAAATTCAAAATTGTCAGTATAATAGAAACGAACAATCATTTTAATTCACACAAACAAATTGACTAAATATTTTCAATTATTGAGTGTCAAACCTAATTTGATGATTTGATGATTTTGTGTACAGCTTCAAACAGACTCCCGTTTTCTTCTATCTTGATTGCTGGGATACCCATCTTTTCTGCTGTTAATACATCGATTTCACTATCTCCTACGAACCATGATAACTCGGCTGAAATCAAATGTTGTCTGATCGCTCTTTCTACAAGTTCCGTATGCGGCTTTCTGCATTTACAGTTTTCCTCTGGCCTGTGGGGACAGTAATAGATTGCATCTATAGACGCACCTTGTTGTTTCAATTCATTTTGCATGAAATCATGAATCTTTGTAAGGTTATCACGAGTTAGCAATCCCCTGTTTACTGCTGACTGGTTTGTAATTACAATCACAACAAAATTATTTTCATTAAGTAACTTGATCGCTTGTGATACATTCCGGAGCATAACAAACTCGCTTACATTTTTTACATAATCATCACGTTTTTTGTTAATCACCCCATCCCTGTCAAGGAAGACAGCTTTATTCAATGAGTGTACTTTACCTTGATGGAATTTATTCCATTCCAGCTTTTCTGTGCTAAAAATACTTCCAATAGACTTATCAATGAATTGTACTTGAAGCGATTTCATGGCAGAAAGAATCCTGATCACAGGCGGAGCTGGATACATTGGTTCTGTACTCTCAAAAGTTCTCTTGGATGAAGGATATCATGTGAGAGTTTTAGATAATTTCAGATATGGTCAGACTAGCTTGCTTGATTGTTGTTATCATGAAAATTTTTCTATAATTCGTGGAGATTGCAGAGACAAGGATACGCTGAATCATGCAATCAAAGACATCGATATTATTATCCATCTGGCAGCACTTGTTGGCGCCCCGGTATGCAAAGCAGACCCTGTTGCTGCACAGACCACAAACTACGATGCTGTAAAACTTTTGCTCTCACTTCGATCCAAAGATCAGAAGATCCTGTTTCCCTGTACTAACAGTGGATACGGTATTGGGGAAAAGGACAAGTTTTGTACAGAGGAGACGCCCCTAAAACCACTCACACTCTATGGCAAAACAAAGGTTGATGCTGAAAAAGCAATTTTGGATGCAGGAAATTCTATTAGCTTCAGGTTGGCCACTGTCTTTGGGGTTTCGCCAAGGATGAGGACCGATCTACTTGTAAACGACTTTGTACTAAGAGCTGTTAGGGACGGATTTGTTGTAATATTTGAGGGACACTTTAAGCGAAACTATCTGCACATACGCGATGTTGCATATGTATTCATACATGGAATAAAAAATTTTGAAAAGATGAAAGGCGATCCATATAATGTTGGCCTGAGCGACGCAAACCTCTCAAAGCTTGAGCTGTGCCAAGCAATCAAGAAGCAAGTACCTGACTTTACTTTCATGGAATCTCCAATAGGAGAGGACCCTGACAAGCGTGATTATATTGTCTCAAACGAGAAGATAGAAAGGACTGGATTCAAGCCAAAACATTCTTTAGATTTTGGGATTCGGGAACTGATAAAGGCATACACAATGCTCAAAAACCCGCATCATTCAAACGTTTGAAAGGTTAAATTAGGAAATTTGAAAAATTATATGATTGAAAAAGATAGTTGTTACTGGCTCTACTGGATTTTTGGGCCAAAACACCATGCCAGTTCTTGTAAATAAATATGGCAAGGAGAACGTGGTTGGTCTTTCTAGAAAGGATTATGATCTAACTGATCCTCTTCAAGTAAAAAAAATGTTCGAGGACCTAAAACCTGATATATTGATGCACTTGGCTGCATATGTTGGCGGAATAGGTGCCAACAGCAAGCTTCCTGCAGATTTTTTTTACATCAACAATTTGTTAACAAGTCTAGCATTTGATTATGCTGCAAAGAACAAGACTGCAAAACTTATCTATCCAATAGGCGGCTGTTGCTATCCTAGTACGTCACCTTCTCCTATATCGGAACAAGAGATGTGGAACGGCTATCCGCAGAAGGAGAGCGCAGGATATGCGATGGCAAAAAAAGTTGGCGTGGTTGCAAGCCTTGCATACAAGGAACAGTATGGACTGAACTCTGTGATAACAGTACCTGGAAACATGTATGGTGAGTATGACAACTTTAGCTTGACTGATTCCCATGTAATTCCTGCTACAATCCGAAGATTCTACGAAGCAAAAGAAAACAAGCTTCCGAAGGTTACCATGTGGGGCTCTGGAAAACCACAACGAGACTTTGTCTACGTAGGTGATGTAGCTGCAACATTTCCCTTCTTTATAGAAAAATACGACTCTAATGAGCCAGTGAATATCTCATCTGGCACTGCTATCTCGATTAGGAAGCTTGCAGAGACAGTAAAGGAACTTGTTGGATACGAAGGCGAGATCCAATGGGATGCCTCAAAACCAGACGGTCAGATGGTAAAGATATTTGATACAAAAAGAATGAAGGAGCTTGGACTTTCTTGTCCAACCAGCTTGCGAGACGGCATAAAAAAGACAATAGACTGGTTTATGAAAAACTATCATACCGGCAATGTGCGCCTGTGACATACCTTGATATTCATTTTGGGCGGAAAGGGATTTGTCGGATCGGCCTTTGCAAGATACTGTCAATCAAATGACATACAACATGAGATAATTGACACGCAAAACTATGACTCGTATAAGGATAAATCTTGTGACATATTCATAAATGCAAACGGCAACTCTAGCAAGGTTCTTTCCTCAAAAAGGCCAATGGAAGACTTTGAGATGACCGTGCAAACTACTAGAAGATCTCTGCTTGATTTCAAGTTCAAAAAATATGTGTTGATATCCTCATGTGATGTCTATACTGACTATTCAAATCCTGCAAAAAACAGTGAAGACTCTGCAATTGATGTAGCAAGGCAGAGCACATACGGGTTTCATAAACACTTGGCAGAAGAATGTATACGACATGGTTCGCAAGACTGGCTAATAGTGCGTCTTGGCGGAATGGTAGGCATGGGCTTGAAAAAAAATCCAATCTTTGATATTATAAATGGTGGTCCCTTGGGGGTTGACTCTCAAAGTGAACTGCAGTACATGAACACTGATGATGTAGCAAGAACAGTCTTTAAGCTAATTGATAGCGGCCTAAGAAGGGAGATATTCAACATATGTGGAAAAGGATTGGTAAAGCTGCAAAAACTGTTGGACACGTACAATCTCAAGGTAAATCCAAACAGCCCGCTTGTAAAATATAATATCAACATAGAAAAGATACAAAAGATAACCCCCATGCCTGACTCGATGGAAACAGTAATGAACTTTATCAAAAACGTAAGGCAAGTAAGAACATGATTATCACCAAGACTCCGCTTCGCGTAAGCTTTTTTGGTGGAGGAACTGACTATCCTGCCTTTTTTACAAAATACGGAGAAGGAGCTGTACTTGGAACAGCAATTGACAAGCATGTATTTGTGTCCATATCCAAGTTTTACAGCGAGCTATTTGATTACTCGATTAGGATATCCTACAAGCAGGTAGAGTGTGTAAATTCGCTTGACGAGATAAAGCATACACCGTTCAAGGAATGTCTGAGGCTTCATGGTATAGAAAATGATGTTGAGGTGGACTATACCGCAGAACTTCCTGCATTTACTGGTCTTGGCTCATCGTCGTCATTTATTGTCGGACTCTTACGGTCACTTTATGCCTTCAAGGGAAAACGGGTCGACAAGCTTGACTTGGCCCGTGAAGCAATACATGTAGAGCGAGACATACTAAAAGAGCCTGTGGGATATCAAGACCAAATCTTTGCAGCAATGGGTGGGCTGAACCTGATCAAGTTTACACAGAATGGAATTGATGTAAAGCCAGTGAAACTATCACAAGAGAGGGCAAAGGAGTTTGAGGATCATCTAATGCTATTTTTTACTGGGATAAGGCGTCGTGCAAGCGACGTGATATCAGGCCAGATTCAGAAGGTAGACAAAAACAAGGAGAATCTAACAAAGATGCGCGAACTGACATACAAAGCCTATGACATTCTTGCAGGCTCTTTGCCCTTGTCTGAGTTTGGTGTAATGCTCGACAAGAGCTGGAGCCTCAAGCGTTCACTTGACGACAGGATATCAAACGACGAGATTGACAAGATATATCGTAATGGTATCTCTGCAGGCGCATATGGGGGCAAGCTTCTTGGTGCAGGGGGAGGAGGATTTGTCCTATTTTTTGTTCCTCCACAAAGAAAGGAAGCGGTACGGTCAAAACTTGGTTACTTGACAGAGATTCCAATTAAGATTAGCAACCACGGAAGCCACATTCTAAACGGCACAGTCTAGGGAATCTTTGGATTTGCAAGCGTTGATTTTAGCATGAGTGCTTGGCACAAGACTACACGGTGTTGTAAATGACAGACCAAAGCACATGACAATAATCAACTGAAAACCATTTCTAAAATGTCAGTTTGCATTCGATTCTTATTTTATTGATATCGGCATGGAAGAAGATTATGAAAGATTCAATAATCATCTCAGTGCTGGCACAATAAAGTTATAAGAAAATTTTACAGGTCTCTTTCTATTAGATCAGAAATTACATGCCAGATAAGGATATGTGCCTCCTGAATTCGAGGGGTACTCGTTGAGGGGACACAAAGACAAATATCACAGACTTTTTCCATTTGGTTGGATTGCGCGCCAGTAAAGCCTACGGTTCTGGCACCTATTTTTTTTGCTGCCGCTAGTCCAGTGATGACATTTTTTGATCTGCCACTGGTGCTGATTCCAATAACGAGGTCCTTTGGGCGTACCTTGGCCTCTACCTGTCTTGAAAATACTTGGGTAAAATCATAATCGTTTCCTACCGCAGTAAGAATTGACGTGTTTGTGGTCAAAGCTTCGGCTGGAAGGGCTTTTCTATTTCTTGAAAATCTGCCAACAAATTCTGCTGCTACATGCTGTGCATCCGCTGCACTGCCGCCATTTCCAAAAAAGTAAACGGTTCCTCCTTTTGCCAGAACATCTGAAATATTTCTGCTTATATCTATAATAATATCACTCAATAGCTCCGACACTTTTTGTTTTATTGAGATGCTCTCTGCTACTGTATTCTCAATGATTTTTTCATCACCTTTGGACTTCATCACGACCTCTTAGAAAATATGGGCTTAAAAGGTGAGCGCACGATATCATGAACTCGTGTAACTCATGCTGCAAACCTTCTTTTAAACTGGAAAACTCGATTTAAAAAAACATGAATACCCGCATCTTTTACCTCCTGCATTGACAAAAATTTCTATTGTTCTTGGAACAAGGCCTGAGATAATAAAACTCTCTCCTATAATCCGACTAACAAGAAAAAGAAATACCGACATAATCTTTACCGGTCAGCACTATGACTATGAACTGGGGCTCAGGTTTATTGATGATCTTGGGTTACGCAAGCCAGATTTTAAGCTAAATCTTTCTAGAGGAGATCCTGCAAAGCAGATGGGTGAGATGATACAAAAGACATCGAAAATTTTTTTGGAGACCAAACCAGATACCGTGATTGTACAAGGAGATACCAATACTGTTTTGGGAGGTGCCATTTCTGCACTAAAATGCAAGATTCCAGTAAGTCATGTAGAGGCTGGTCTTCGAAGCTTTGACTGGAGAATGCCAGAGGAGCACAACAGGATTGCAACAGATCATATCTCTGAGCTGCTCTTTGCGCCAACCAAAACCTCACAAAAGAATTTGATTGATGAAAGAGTCCATGGCAGGATCTTTGTTGTGGGAAATACTGCCATTGACGCCGTAAATCAAAACTTGAAGATTGCTGAGAAAAAGTCAACAATTGACCTTGATGGAGACTTCGTTCTTCTTACCCTTCATAGGGCAGAAAATGTAGATAACAAGAACACTTTATCTCATATTTTGCATTCAATTGTAGGATCAAAAGAAAAGTTTGTCTTTCCTGTACACCCACGAACACTGAAAAGATTACATGAGTTTGGGCTCTATAAAGATGTGACAAATGCTAAGAATATTCATCTGATTAATACGGTAGGATATTTTGATATAATTGTACTCATGAAGAGGTGCAAGTTTATTATTACAGATTCTGGAGGCATTCAGGAAGAGGCAACATCTCCAAAACTTCGGAAGAAGGTTGTTGTTGTTCGTAAGACAACTGACAGACCAGAAGGAGTAAAACTAGGACTATCGGAAATTGCAGGAACAGATATGAAATCAATCAAAGATTCCATACTTCGAAATTCGCTCAATCCAAAAATTACCAGACGTGGTATGCCATATGGCAACGGAAATACATCAAATAAAATTATGAAAATTCTACAGCATGCTTACTAAACTAAATCGTTATATTATAACATCCTCACCAACCATTTCAGAATTGCTTAAACCTTCTACATTGGAAAAATATGATCCCAGTGGTATGCACAAAATTTATGATGATTGGCCTCGCTTGGCAAAAGAGGCATATTACTCCGAATACGAACCAGCAATCTTTGAGAATGTAGATCATATCATTTTTTCAGGTATGGGCGGATCAGGAGCAATGGGAGATTTTCTCTCATCCATATTGTCAAAGACTAATGTTCATGTTTGTACGGTCAAAGGATATACTCTACCTAAAACAGTCGATTCTAAAACTCTGGTCATAACCTCTAGTGTTTCCGGAAATACAGAAGAGACTTTGACGGTATTGCGCACAGCTCATAAGCTTGGTACTAAGCTAATTGGATTTTCTTCGGGAGGAAAGATGGAACAATTCTGTAAGAAAAATAAGATTGAATTCAGAAAGATACCGTTAGTACATTCACCGAGGGCTTCTTTTCCTGTGTTTTTATATTCTATGTTGAGGGTTTTAAATTCTGAAATTCTAATAAAAAAACAAGATATTTTAGACTCGATTCAGCATCTAACCAAACTACAAAAAACAATATCTTCCTCTAATTTGACAAGGACTAATGTTTCCCTCCAATTAGCAAATTGGATTACTGGCATACCAATAATTTACTATCCATTTGGATTACAAGCTGCCGCTGTACGATTCAAGAATTCTCTTCAAGAGAATGCAAAATTACATGTCATGATTGAAAATGTTATAGAATCTAGTCATAATGGAATAGTAGCATGGGAAAAACCGAGTATCGTTCAACCAGTATTGATAGAAGGAGCTGATGATTATTTCAAAACAAAACAGAGATGGAAAATCCTAAAAGCATATTTTTCAAAACATGATATTGATTACTGGGAAATTAGATCAATAAAAAGTAGCATAATATCAAAACTAATCACTTTAATTTATCTACTTGATTATTCAGCATTGTACAAAGCAATATTATCAAAGACTGATCCCTCACCAGTAGAATCAATTGATTTCATGAAAAGCAAGCTTTAGAAATTGTCATCTTCTCGAACATTTTTCTACCGTTTCTATCTCATTTTTGAATTGGAACGTGATAATTCTTTTGTTTTATAATAAATAACCGATTTTAAGATCTAAGAAAGCATATAACCCATAATAATCTAAATCTGTTATTTGTAACAAAGATTAACCCAATTAATGCCACTTTAATGAAAATGTGGTTTTCCAAATGTTTAGCATATCTCAATTGATGCATTTTGTGGTTGTAGGTTTGTCAATCTTGTCATTGGATTCAAATTTATTCTAAAATTACACAATCTTTATTCTAGACGTAAAGAATTCATATAAAATGGAAAATCTATCCAGGTCAAGAATATCGATACCGTCCTTCAAGATGGAAATAACTAAAGGAACAAGAGCAAGCAACTTTAGAATTCTCACTTCTTCTCTACGTGTATTGCCAGATTTTCTAATAATTGGAGCCCAGAAAGGTGGTACTAGCTCAATGTATCATTACCTTACACAGCACCCAAGTATAGCTCCTGCCCTAGTAAAGGAAATTCATTTTTTTGACTTGCATTATCATGAGCGAATTGATCTTTATCGTGCATACTTTCCAACGTATTTAAAGAAATTTTCTGCATTATTGAAAAGGCAAAAGTTGTTAACGGGGGAAGCAACACCGTACTATCTATTTCACCCTCTTTGTCCCAGTAGAATATTCAACAAACTTCCAAAAGTAAAATTGATTGCTTTACTTCGAAATCCGATAGACAGAGCATACTCCCATTACAATGATATGCGATCAGGCGGTTGGGAAACATTATCATTTGAAGAAGCAATCAAGTCTGAAAATGTTCTGTTACGGGGAGAGAAAGAAAAAATACTACAAGCTGGAAACTACAGTAAAAATCATCATCTATATTCCTATCTGTCACGTGGTATCTATGTTGAACAATTACAAGATTGGATGAAATTATTCAAGAAAGAACAATTTTTGATACTTGAAAGCGAATCCTTCTTTACATCCCCTGATAATACAATGAAAAAAGTTTACCGATTTCTTGGAATTTCAGATTACATAATTCGAAATTATCAGACATTAAATGCAAGAAAATATGATACCGAGATGAAGATGGAAACCAGAAAATGGTTGATTGAGTATTTTAGACCGTACAATGAAAGACTCGACAAATTTTTGGGTATAGAGTTTGACTGGAACAAGTAGTGTTATCACCATTGTTAAATGCATTTTTGATTTAAGGATATAATACTATAATCTAATTTCTACTATGATAGTGAAGTATTTGGCTGAACTACTGATTATCATATAATAGGAATTGATCTGTATATTATCTTACACCATCTGGCGTCAATTATATAGCTCAAAATAACGTGATAAAGTGTAGTGTGACTCAATTACTAATAAGTTTCTGTAACGTGTTTCTTAGAGGGGGATTTGTGTTGGGACTTTATGATTTTGAGAACGATCAATTTTCATGGGTAGATTTGACAGAAACTAACAAGAATATTCTTGGGATTGACGGTATATGTTCTGCTAACAATAGATATTATCTAATTTCGCAATTAAAACCAGGAGGAATATCAGGACTCGTCGTTTTAAATGCAAATTTGAAGGTTGAGAATAACTACCAATTGGTCCACTCTAATGACGTTCATTCTATCATATCTTATGAGAACGGATTTCTTATAGCTGATACTGGAACAAATCGCATTAATAAAATCTTGATAAATAAAGATGTCATAGTTGAAGATGAATTTTGGAGATATGATTCTGAAGGCAAGGATACTGTACACCTAAACTCGATTACGAAATTGAATAATCAAATAATTGCTGCCATGTTTGGCAACAAACCCAAGGAAGGATGGCAAAATGTAAAATCAGGTAAAATAATTGAAGTCACGACAAATTCTGTCATATGTGATAATCTATTTCACCCTCATTCGCTTATAACAATCAACGATACACTATATTGGTTAGAATCAAAGACTGGTTCTGTGCATAAATATTCAGAGAAAAATGGACATGAGATTATAATGAACTTTGATGGATATTTACGTGGTTTTGCATACGATGAAAAGTATTTTTATGTAGGGGCAAGTGCAAAACGGCGTAAATCTAGAAGTACTGGTGTGCTAAATGATTCTATTTCTATTAACCCACAAGATTCGCATTCTTGGATATATAGAATCAATCGTAACGATCTACAATATGAAAAAAAAATGTTGACCTGTTATGGTTCTGAAATCTATGATTTGTTTACTCTATCAAAAAAATATTTTATCGATAATACGCAAGCAATAGCTAAACGTATTTGGCATTATGAAGATGAATATCTTAATCTGAAAGAAAAAAATTCAAAAATTGATATTGCTTTTAAAATGATCATTAGAGAGTATGTACAAAATAGAGAATGGGAAAAAGCTTTATCACATATTGAAAGAATACTGGATACTTCTATAGACGCTGAGCTGGAATATATGCTTGCTTTCATTTTACAGATGAAAAATGAAAATCTTGAAAGATCCTTGAAATATTACGACTTGGCTCTGAAACATGGATTTGATGAATTCTGGATAGTGTATAATAGGGGACAACTTTATCTTACTCTGGGAAAACGAGATCTGGCCATGCAAGATTTAGAACGAGCTCTTTTTCTGAAACCTGAAGATGAGCATGTTATTAAGATTCTCAATAATTTAAAAAATAATTAATGTTTTAAATCAAAATTAGGCCAAACATTGGTTAAAAGAGTGGTTTATTCATGTTTTAACCTCATCGACTTGATTTTAATGTGTTTTTTACTAATTGTTCTAGGTTTGGATGGTCTGGATGAAGAGAATATGCCCTTTCTAAATCTATTCGTGCCTGGTGACGTTCATTCATTTGTAGTAACAATAAACCACGGTTAAATTTAACCCAAAATTCATCAAACCCGTTTTCTAATGCAAGATTATAGTGTTTCAAAGCTGTTTGTAGATCGTTGTTACATTGGTGTAAGCAAAATGCCATGTGATAATTCCATAGAGGATCGCTAGGATTATTATTTAATAATCTCACTAGTATTGAAATGGCATCGCCAAATTTTCCAATTTCTATAAACTGTTTTGCCGCCCAGCAATTTATCATGTAAATTGTATGAGATGAATTTTGCGATAGTTTCAGAAGATTTTCATATCGTTCAAATATCTTATCAGGATGATCAGGTAAAATTAATTGATTCATATTAATTTTTTTAGGTTCTTCTAAATTGGAAGTCATATTCCAATTCTCATCTGATTCATATCCCAATGCTGACACCAGATTTGGAGCACATATTTTCATTTGTTCAATGGTGAAATCAGAAAATTCTTTCTTCCAATCTCCGATCTTACCCGATCTAAAAGTCGGCGATCTTGATGGATTAGATCCATCTAATATGAACTGTTCTAAATTACTATATTTCAATCCAATTAAATCCAAAATTGTTTCTACTGTTTTAACGGTTCTTTCTTCAACCCTTCCAGATTTTCTAATAATCAAATCTTCATATCGAACCACCAAACTATTGTCATCGATCCATTTTAAACCAAAATTTTGAAAGTGTTCATAGACTGGAGAAAGTATTGCATCATGAAAATTCAAACCTAAGATGATTGAGCTTAATTTGTCGTTATTATTTTCTAGTTTTGAAACATAATTGTCTAATTTTCCTTTACCTCCTCTAAAATAGTCAAGAAAGTGCTTATGTGATATCACGTAATCTCGGGGATCTCGTATCAGGATTACCTTGGGAATATTTTTCAATTTCTCTTGTACCGATTTTGAAAACCACAAGTGTCCTCGGTATATCTTATTTTGAAGTTTATCTTTTGCATATATGTAAGAGCCATCTACAGATGGCAATTGACCATCTTCATTAATCTCATCAAATGCTTCATTAGAAAGAATTTTACGAATTATATTTTCTAAAAGATGTGTACCACATTTTGGTATGAGGCAAAGAACTAAAGGTGTTGAAAGTTCATTTGACGTGGTAATTTTTGAAGATTCCATTAGTAAGTCAAGAATACTTTCCATCTAAAAACATTCTTAGCCTTAAATCGTTGTATGATATCTGTTGTTCGTATCGTGTATGTCTAAGTTATTTAAATCATACAATTGATTCTTTAATATTGTGATTAATTATTTTGAAAAAACTCTTTATACACTTCTATGATCTCCTCAGGTTTTCCTATAGCTTGTATTTTACCATTATTCAGAAACATAGCTCGTTCACAATTATTTTTAATAGTTTCAAGATTGTGAGTTACAAGTACCATGGATTTGCCTCTTTTCTTAAATGAAAGAAAAGTCTCGTAGCTCTTCTTTTGAAATCCAATATCGCCTACAGACAAAACCTCATCCATCAGTACAATATCTGGGTCCACCTGAACTGCTGTAGCAAACGCAAGCCTTGCTGCCATCCCAGACGAAAAGTTCTTTATCTTCGTATCCTCAAATTTTTCCAACTCGGCAAATTTTATTATCTCACTTTCCTTTTCTTCTATCTCTTTTCGACTAAATCCCAGTAGTCTACCATACAACATAACATTTGCCTTTGCTGTCATATCTGGCTGAAAACCTAAACCAAGGCCAAGAAAAGGTATCAATGAACCATTTACCATGACCTCACCAGAGCTTGGTCTGTATATTCCAGCAAGGAGTCTCAGTAAGGTAGTTTTACCTGTTCCATTTCTACCCACTATCCCAAACATTTCTCCTTTTTTCACGTCAAAAGATATATCATCTAGCACAACTAATTCCTCGTAATACTTGCGCTTGCTAAAAAAACCACTCAGTGCCTCAAAAACCGAGTCCCTTCTTTCGTGATATATCCGAAAAGACTTTCTCAGGTTTTTTACTTCAATGGCTATTTCCGACATTACAACTCCTCAATTATTCTATAACGAAATCTAGCAAAGATCGCATACCCTATTGCAAAAATAGCAAGTGCAATCCCTACAGATATGGCAATTTCATTTTCAGTAGGAAGAATACCATACAATACAGCATTGTGGGCCATGTCTAGGATCTGCACCATCGGATTGAATATTATAATTGGTTGAATCTGCTTTGGCAGAATATCTGTCTTGTAAAAAATAGGGGTGAGAAAGAATCCAGCTTGCAAAATTATATTCCAAATAAACTGTGTATCCCTAAATCTTACATTTAGAACAGAAAGTGGAAGGGACAACCCAATTATCAACACAAATTCAAGGATCAACACCAGCGGCAGTATCACAATTGTTAACGGTGGCAAAAACTGGAAGACAGCTACGAATATTCCAAAAACTATCATTTCAAATGACAGCATAATAAGCGAAGTCAATCCTGCGCTTATGGGTGGTATCTCCGTTGGAACATTGATCTGTGAAAGTATTCCCCTTCTTGAAATTATGCTGTTTAATCCAAGCTGCGTACCGCGTACCACCATGTTCCACATTATCAAGCTTAAGAGTAGATACAAAGGAAAATATTGGATCTGTGACTTGAAGATGTTTGTAAAAACAATGTACAAAACCGAAAGCAGTAAGAGAGGCTCCAAAAATGTCCAAACAAACCCAAGAACAGAATTCCTATATCTTATCCTAAGATCAGACACTGCAAAATCCCAGATTAATGACTTTTTTTTCCAGAGATGACTTGGGTTTTTCAATTGAATCTAATCAAACGCTTGTTTGATATGAGTTCATATTAGTTTGTCTTTTGGACTTTTGAATTACTTATATTCTACTCGTAAGACAGATGTGGCAGTCGTTATATATCTAGCAAAGAAGAACCAATGATAGTTCATTGACCGATACCACAAATGACGAGAAAAATTCGAAAGGATTGTCACCTATGGATTGCCAAAAGAAAATAGAAAATCTACGCTCCTTGATTCAAGAAAAAGAGGAAGAGCTTGCAAGCTTGCGGGATGCTCTTGCAAGGTCGCAAGAGCTCATAGTCAATATACACCAGAGCATTCCGTTAAAGCTCTTTAGAAATTATGATGCCAGCATAGGAAAGATAGTTCCTATACGACTAAAAAAAAGAATAAAGATGTCGGGTGGCAAAATCTCTTCAGAAAACTCAAATCAGCTAAAGGAACATCTATCCAAATCAAAACCAACAAAATTAGACATTGTATGTTTTCCAATGATAAATTGGGAATATAGATACCAAAGACCACAACATCTACTGTCAAAATTTGCCAAAAATAACCACCGCGTCTTTTATCTTACTACAACGATACAACCAATAAAGGATGGTTATGAAATTGCAAAACTCGATGAAAACATTTATGGCGTTTCCTTGTCATGCTCTAAGTATTTTGATATATACAAGGACAAGTTTGAAAAATCTAACCTGAAATCGGTTTTAGACTCGTTTGTCAAGTTGAAAAATGAT
The DNA here is from genome assembly GCA_964567715.1 of uncultured Nitrosopumilaceae archaeon. Taxonomy (GTDB): domain Archaea; phylum Thermoproteota; class Nitrososphaeria; order Nitrososphaerales; family Nitrosopumilaceae; genus Nitrosotalea. The sequence goes on from CAZMNT010000016.1 coordinate 20,295, forward strand.
CTTGGTATTGCAGGGATGTCTTTTGTGATGTTTCCTACATGGCAACCAGTCGTTTCTGAACTTAGAAAATTGTTTGACTTCAAGATAGTGTATGACTGTGCTGACAACATTACTGCGTTCCCCAATATCAATAAAGAACGAAAGAAGGAAGAAGAAATGCTAGTAGAAAACAGCGATCTCATAGTGGCAAATTCCAGACCCATATATGACAAGTTTAGAAAGAAGAACAGCCAAACCATACTGGTTCACAATGGTTGTGACTTTGAACACTTCAACAGGAGACATCAGGAAAACCTGTTAAAGGATTTGAAAAAACCAGTTATAGGTTACTTCGGAGCAATAGCAGAGTGGTTTGATGCTGAACTAGTGGAATTTGTAGCAAGAAAAAAATCAGACAAGACGTTTGTATTCATAGGGGATACATATGGATCTAACCTAAAACGGTTGCGTACCATGGACAACGTTCTTTTTCTTGGAGAGAGACCGTATACAGAACTTCCAATGTACTTGAATGGGTTTGATGTATGTATCATCCCATTCAAACTAACCCCGCTTGTGATCGATACACATCCAATCAAAATTTACGAATATTTTGCTGCCGGAAAACCTGTGGTTGCCACCAACATGCTAGAATTGTATTCCATGAGACAGCTTTGTTACATTGCAAAAGGAAAAGAGGATTTTGTAAGCAAGCTGGACGAGGCTTTACGAGAAAATGATCAAAATATGACAAGAAAGAGAATAGAATATTCCTCAAAAAATACATGGAACGACCGTTTTGACTCCATTTATTCGGAGTTACAGAAGATCCAAAGTCTGACTCGCAAGTAAAGTTGTTAGTCTGATTTTCTGTCTGGACCATCAAGTTCCTTTCGTAGGGCCTTTACACCTGGATGGGTTTTGTTATATTGTTCTGCCATGGATAGATCTTCCTTTGCCTTCTCTATCTCTCCCATCTTGTGATAAAGCGAAGCCCGATTGTAATAAATCCAGAAAGGCTGAAATCCTTCAATCAGAGCTTTTTCATATCTGGCAAGTGCCTCCTTTGGCCCTAATCCAGTAACATGAAGCGCAAAGGCAAGATAATACTGCTTATCTGCATCCCTGCTATCGAGTGGCAACTCTCTTAGTCTGTTTATTATTTCATTGTACAGTCCCTTCCCTACAAGTTCTCTTAACGTTGCGTCTTCTTTCTTCCCCCGTTCTGCCTCTTCCACCTCTTTGATAAATGGAATTAGGCTCTCCCACAACCTTTTTACATATTTCTCATCATTTAGCTTTTTTGACGCAAGAATGGTGGAATTTAGGTTGAAATATTTCAAGACAAAATCTCTTCCGCTTGTCTTTTTTGCCTCCTTCAAGTCAAACAGGCCATATCCATGTGATTCAAGTATGTCAGTCAATTCTTTCAGGCTGCCGCCAACGCTCTCTATCTCATGTCCATGGGTTTCTATCACTAAATCCGGAAAATTGGATTCTATGAGATTTTTCATACCACTAACAACGATAAACTCAGCTCCTTCTGTATCGATCTTTATGCATTTGGGAGAAACATTCCTTGAACTACAAAAATCGTCAATTCTTAGTGTCTTAACCTTCTTCTTAACAGCGTGGGGATGTGCCTGTAATATGCTGGAACTTATGCTTGATGCTACACTTTCAAAACTTGGTATGACATAAAAATCCATTTCCTTCTGGGAGTAGTTTCCGACAAGACAATTATTGAGCTCAATTATCGATTCTAAACCGTTTGCAGATATGATCTCCTTTGATTTTTCTATCGCGTCATAATTGGCTTCAAAAGAAAATACCTTACCTGAAGGACCAACAATCTTTGCCATCAATGCACTCATGACACCATAAGACGAACCAATATCAAATGCAAAATCGTCTCTGTTCAGACAACTCTTGAGTCCCATAAACGAGTTTGGCTCAAAATCAAAGAGTTTGTGATATGGGGATGCTGGTAAAATTCCCTCATATGATTTTGGAACTATTAATTCAATTCCATTTACATTTGTAGTTGCTTTCTCTTTAGACAATTTGATATAACCTAGAAATTTTCGTTATTATAAGTAATACAAATGAACAGGTTTGGAACATTTGACCCAAAGATATTGGCTTAAAAGGGGTGCATTCCTCTGAATCATGGATAGGTTCATTGCCAAAATTCATAATCATAGATAATTCAATTTCTGATACGGTAGGTCATCACTACCAATATGCAGAATATTGTCTCAGGGCAGCCAAAGAGCTAGGATACGAACCAGTACTTGCAACAAACAAGAATAACAAGGAGACAGAAAACCTTCCATGGCAAGTCTATCCTGTGTACACCGGAACATTCTGGTCACATGAGGAATACAACAAACTCTTGATATCAATTTACAACAGGTTTGAAAAATCAAAACGCAAGGTTATCCTTTCAGGAATACTTCGTGTTATGGGTCCACGCCTTGCAAACAAATTACTTGACAAGTACAAGATTGCAGAATTTGCAAAAAACTCCCAAGACCTATTCAACAGGATATCGATCTCCGAAGGAGACATTGTGTTTCTACCAACAAGCGGACTTGTGGAAATGTTTGGTATATCCGATTGTGCAGCAAGGAACGAATCTCTGCAAAAAACAACGTATCATTTTTTATTCAGAAGAAACCTCTACAAGGGGCCCCCTGAAAATTACTCCTTCATGTACATCAAGCTCAGACTGTTAAAACTGGCATTTGACAACTTTCTGAAAAAGACAAAGATCCACGCCTTGTTTTATACAGATTCCGACCAGCTTACAGACCAGTATGACAGGATAGGGTCTGTCAAGTTTCATACATTGCCACTACCACATACGATACCAAAAAACTCTGCAAGAAAAAGGAAGAACAAGCTGCAGATTACATATCTAGGGGATGCAAGGACGGAAAAGGGATACCAGTATATTCCACAGCTGGTGCAAGACCTCTGGGCTGACTATATAAAACAAGACAAGGTCTCTTTTGTGATTCAATCAAACTATAACATTCCAGATGGCGAACCCGCACCAGTTGTGGCAAGGGAACAGTTGCAACACTTTCCACGAGACCAAGTCGAACTGATAATGGAATCTCCCTTAGTTGAAGAATACAAAAAAATACTTGAAGAAAGCGATGTGATACTTTTACCATATGACAAAACCAACTATTATGCCAGAAGCTCAGGGATACTTGTCGAGGCACTATGCCACGGAATACCTGTACTTGTACCGTCAGGTACGTGGCTCTCACGACAGTTCGCTTCCGAGGTTTACAAATACCAAGATTCGCTAAAGGATAAGCTCCAACTATTACAATCCTATGATGATAAAGATCTGGATATTCGATATGATGGAAGTGGTGACAAACCATCCATTACAGACAACAAGCTGAGGCTTGACTGGAAGGTACCGCAAGCCCACTGCTGGACAAGGATACCAAAAGACGCTTCCTTTATGCTTGTAAGGATACACTTTGCAAATGAAAACACATCATCTGCATTGATACTATGTGTAACACAGCTAAACGATGAAAAGGTCTCACTCTTTGAGCAGGCTTATTTTATTGAAAAGTCAGACCTAACATATGCTACCGTTCTTTTACCGTTACTTCCAAGAGGTTCAAAATTATGGCTTGGCTTCAAGTACCCATATACAGAAACCATTCTTGCAATCGAAAAGATCCAGACATATGTACTAAAATCTGATATTCAATGTAATGACATTCCATGGAGTAGTGTTGGAATTGCTTGTGATTATCCAGAAGGGTTAAGTTACAATCTAAAGAACATACTTGAAAACTACGATCACTATCTTAGTACCGCGCGAAGTTTTGCTGATGCATATTATGGAAAGCATAATGCACGAGAGCTTGTAATGACTCTAATTGAACATTCAAAAAAGAACAAGACCATACCTATGGTGAAAACTAAATCATGAAACTCGCATGCATCTCAGATGTCCAGCTAGGATATGGCAGCCCACAGATTGCCAAGATTGTAGAATCTTTATGCAAACATTATGAGGTCGAAGGTATAGTGATAAACCCGTTTGATGGAAAAAAGAGAAAGATAGAGAACATATCAAACCAATTTACCATTAAAGATGTTGACGTCAAAGAACCATACCAACCTCATGGAAGAACAGAGTACACTAACAAGGCAGCAAGCCTAGTTGACGAGATAAAGCCAGACATGTTGATAGTGTGCACGACATACTCGCTTCCAGCCCTTTTCCGAATAAAGACAAGACCCAAGTTTGTAATTTACTATTATCTTGAGACCGCAATGGTTTATGGCAACAAGGACACTGAGATGAATAAAAAAATTGGCCCACTTGTAGACCTAATCATATTTACAGAGGAGAATCGAGCAGTAAGATTTGGTGAAGTCTGTGGCTTCCAAAAGATCCCGTTTTGTATAATATACAACTGTGTAAACGAACCGGAAGAAGATTCGATCGTTCCTCCAGAAAAGAGAAATGGCAAGATGATCTATCAAGGTACGATAAGAAACGATTCATGTGCTGACTATTACTTTGATAATAGGATGCAGTCTATGCCAATTGATATCTATGGGAACATTGATCAAAATGAAAAAGAATTCTATGAAAAAAATCTAGCGTTGTTGCATGAGGATGTCCATTACAGAGGATACCTATCATCACAGGAGCTTGCCGTATTAAGAAAAAATTACATCTACAGTATAGTAATCTGGAAGCCTGTCAACGAGAACAACTTGTATGCCTGCCCCAACAAGTTCTTCGAGTCAATATCATCTGGAATCCCTCCAATTACCGCTCCGCATCCACAATGCAGAACGATTGTAACCAGATATGGATGTGGAATAATCATGAACGACTGGAACTTTGACTCCTTTTTTGCAGCAGTAAAGCTTGGCAGGTACTATTTTCATGAAGAAAAAGAAGAATATGAAAAGATGGTGCAAAACTGCCTCAAGGCTGCAAAAGAAGAACTCAACTGGGAACACCAGATGGAAAAACTAAAAACGCATCTCAAATCATTGTGATATAGTACATACAGAAAGTAGAGAAAGGATTCATTTGGTAGACAGCATCATTGCACACCAGTCAGAAATCGAGGATCACACTCACCCAAAGAAGCACCAGTTCCTTCTTGGTGAGAGATCGCAGATACGATTGTGATTTATCACTTAGCGTAAAACCAACTTTTGATGCAAGAGATTAATTCACAGTTCTTCAGACAAGACGCCTAATGACTCTGGTTCAGTGGTCATTAATGAAAAAACAAAGTGCAGAAATTACCTGATACCGCGAGATCTATCTTATTTTTAGGATCTCTTTTGTTTTTGCAAGAAAAAGCTCGGCATCTTTGATTGTTTGATCTGCCCCTTCATGTGATAACTTTAAACCATAATCTGCCTCCTGACGCAGATCCATCGCATTTCGAAATGCATTGAGCATTGTCGTCTCGATATCATCAGAAAACAATTCCTCGATAGCAACTGATAGTGCAAAATGGCTTTTCTCCCTGTATCCCTTGCTGTATAGCAGTGATCTGGCACTATGAAACATCGAATAATATCCCTGTATGGTACCCACTTGGGTTTACCCAAGTCCAGTGAAGCTTTGGCATCATCAAGATCGGATTGTGCCGCAAGAATCTCCTTTGTAATCATCTCTCTTGTAGTTCGCGCCTTGATAATCTTTCTTTCCTGCACAAGGTGTCTAAACCTTGTGCTTACTGAGATTCCCATAATACAATGCCCCTCTCTATGTTATCATAAAGCGGTTTGTCCTCCCGCCCAAGTCTTGCAAAATCATTGGCTCCTACTATTATTGGAGTCACCTGTCTTTCTGCCTTGGAGTTGAACCTGCTTATCTCCCTTCTTGTAGATTGTTGCTCATCGGTGAGTATCATGATATCTATGTCACTTTCCCTTGTATCGGTTCCCTCCGAACAACTACCAAACAAGATCACCCTTTTTGAGATAGGTCTTAAATTGGCTAAAAGGCCTTCCAGCGAGCTGACGTTAGCTAAAATCTTGAACTGTCTTGCTGTAGGGTTTGAAAGATTGAGGCTGTATAAAACCATCTGCCCTCTGCTCTGTCTTGTGAGAATGTCAGATCTTGCCATCATTCTGAGCATTTTGTTGGCAGAACCGCTACTTACTACCGCCTTGCGTGCAACCTCCCTTTCATGGAATTGTTGCATGGGATTAGAGAGAAATATCTTGAGAACTTTGATGTAGGTTGGCGTTACAAAATCCAATGCGTATCTTGGTACGATTCTTCTGTGAGGGAGCTTTGTATCGCTCATTTTTTTGAGCATATGCTCATTTTTTTGAGCTACAAATATTTAAACTCTGATCCGCAAAATGATAAGATCCATCTGATTGACAGAATTGTAGCACACCAGGCCTAGACTGAGATCACACACATCCAAAGAAGCACCAGTTTCTTTTGGGAGAGAGATCACAGATCAGATTATAATATTCCCCTAAGGAAGGAACAAAGATTGACTTCAAGATATGTCACTGGAAATAAGATGTATTTTTCATGTATTTTTATTCGTAAAATTTAGTAAATTTTGTATTTAACACCATTTACAAGTAAAACACTGT
>CAZMNT010000016.1:27003-35900 GCA_964567715.1 uncultured Nitrosopumilaceae archaeon
TGCTCTAATTTTACTTTAAACTTTAAATCTGATTCAATTGCCAATTCTACAAATTGAAAGCTTGTGCAGTATGACTCACAGGACTTCCAGGATCTGGCAAGACAACCATATCCGTACTGCTAAAAGAACATCTTGATAAGTTAAAGGTACCAAGCATCATACTTGACGGCGACGAGATCAGAAAGACAGTATCAAAAGATTTAGGATTCTCACCAGAGGACCGAAAAGAGCACAACAGACGGGTATTAGAGATTGCAAAGCTATTAGTAAAAAACGGAATCACAACCATAATACCACTGATATCGCCATATCAAGAAACCAGAGATACAGCAAGACAAGAGATCACAAACTTTGTGGAAATATACGTCAAGGCATCACTTGACACCTGCATCAAAAGAGACCCAAAGGGGCTGTGTACCAAAAGGCAAAGGAAGGAAAGATACAAAACATGACAGGACTCCAGTCCCCATACGAGGAGCCGCTAAACCCGGAAATCATTTTAGATACGGAAAAGAATACACCGCAAGAGTGCCTTGATGCTATCATCAATAAAATCAAGGATCTTGGATATCTATAAACACCATAAACGCATGACTGGACCACATACTAAATATCATTTTAAGATCAGCTCAGATTGTTCATTCCTGGACAAATCCTATTCGACTGCTTAATCCTTAAATATTTAGACAGCTAAATGGTTAAATGGTATTAATGAAGACAACGGTAAACCTTGACGATGATCTCTATAAGAAGCTGGTAAAGGAGACTGTAGAAAAATACGGCAACACAAAGAACCTTTCAAAACTAATCAATGAGAAACTTTCAAGATCTGAGGGTGTTGCCCACAGAATTGATCCAGCCGAGGTGAGGCGTAGACTGAAAATAGTGAGGGAGAATGCAGGGGGATGGAAAATGAGAGAGAGCGGCAGAGAGTACCAAAAAGATATACGGACAGGCTGGGCAAAGAGACTCAAAAAGTTGGGCCAGCAATGACAAGGGTCGTTTTTGATACATCTGTCCTAATAGACTATCTGAGAGGGAACAAAAGTGCCGTGGATGTGATTGAACGCGTTGCGCGGGGAGAAGTAGATGGCTACATCTCGGTAGTAACGGAAGCCGAGCTGTATGCTGGGAAGGAATGCGGTACTGAGGCGGGTTTGGCAAGAGTGAAAAACATTATTCCGCTTTTTACCAAAATTCTTCTCAATAACGAAATAGCCCACCAGGCAGGCCTCTTTAGACGAAAGTATAGGATAGAGATCCCAGATGCAATCATTGCTGCCACAGCAACTGTTAGCCAGGCAAGTGTCTGGACAAAGAACGTTTCAGACTTTGGTGTGATAAAAGAAACCACAGTTGAGGATCCATATTGAGAAAAGGTAACCCTACTTTTAATGAAGTTTTAAAGGTTGAACACCTTCTTGCATAACACAGAATTTTCCTCCAAGCTCTTTAACAAAACAAAGCCAGAAATTGCAGGCAAATTAAGAACGTATCGGGTAGGAATAGGACAAAGCAGGTTCATACCGCCTCCACATGTGGAGGTATATCCAATGCTGACAGAATTTTTCCAGTGGTACAACAAGAACAAAAATAAACTACATCCCGTGGAACTTGCCTCACTTGCTCATCTGAAATTTGTCACAATACATCCCTTTGGAGACGGAAATGGAAGAATTTCAAGACTAATCATGAACTTTATACTGGACAGGAAGAAATACTCCATGCTTGATATCCAATATGAGGAAAGAAACGGTTACTATAACTCGCTTGAACGGTCACAGCTGAAAAAAGAGGAAAGGATATTTCTCCAATGGTTTGTAAAAAAATACATCAGGGAATACAAAAGATACCTAAAGTAACAAATGTTCTTTCTACTTTTCCCAAGGCATGAAAATAAGCAACCGAAAGTCTTGTATCTTAAAACAATATTGCAGCTTGGATCAATATCACTTTATGTTAAGACACGCAGAGGCAGTAGCACAAAAACTGTGGAACAATAAAGAAGACGAGATCTGGGATAGCCTCTAAGAAATTATTGACTCGTGTCAAGTATGAGGTTTCCACTTGCAACGCACATATCACTAATCAGTGCTCTTTTTGCTGTAGATGTCATAATTGTCCACTCTTCTTAGGATAACTTTACACAAAAAAGCAGGCGGCGTCGCTTAGGTTATAACGGGAGACTGAAAATCTCCAGGACAGGACGTCTCATGGGTTCAACTCCCATCTCAGCCGCTGCCTTGGAATCCACACTGTTTCAAATCAGTTTTGTTATACTCGCGATTTCTTTCCAATAGAAAACAGTGAATAGTATAATGAGAAACTGAGCTGAAAATCAAACTGGTAGAACAAAGTAACCTAAGCTTTATCTTCCTGCTACATGTATCCAAGGCCATGAAGCTAGTTCCGGTTATCGTATCAATCATACTTGCAAGCTCGGCACTCGGCTTTGAATCTGCACTAGGTGTCGCATCAAGCGGAATGGCAAGTCCTGGACAGAGTACGCCATGTACTGCATCCCATCCGTGTGCCAAGATCTGTGGCGACCACCCGTGTGCACCAGGCGAGGTCTATGTTCCAAGCAGTACGGCTACAAAGGCAAACGCCACTACCACAAACGATACTAACGGTACAGCCCCTCCCATGTCAACACAAATGAACATCTCTGAAAATGTAACTGCCACCAAGATAACAAACGGTACTTCAATGACAGGTGAGATGGCAAATGGTACGATGAAAGTGATGACTGGCAACATGAATGGTACGATGAAAGGGATGATGGGTACAACCAATACGGTTCCACCGCCTGCTCCAATACTGCCTCCTGAAAAACAGGTCTTGTCAGGAGTCATACCAGCTGATGTAAAGTGTCCCTCCGGATACAAGCTGGCACTAAACAAGTTTGACCAGAGGCCTGCGTGCGTTACATCTGATAACCTAGCAAAGCTTGTGGCACGAGGCTGGACAGCAGCCTAGATTGTTAAAGGTCCTGTTTATCTTGTTTTGAAGTACGATGACACTTGCAAGTGTTATTCCAAGTACAAGACTTGAGACGAGGCCAAACTCTGGCGCAGCAAAGACCTCAAGCAAAAGCGAGCTTGGCAGCGCAACTGTATTTGGATTGATTCCATTTGACTGCAGACATGCCTTTGACTGCTCCATTATGGAGTATGGCTGAGCTACCTCGGGGCTTGATATCAGATAATTGTAAAGTTCGCGGTTTGTCGCGCTTGGGTTAAGTGAGAGATACGACCGCATCTCGTTGTCAATCTTGGATACGGATGACTTGTAGATCATTTCTTCAAGTGGGAGGTTTGACGCATTACAGTAATAGTTGCCAGATGGGTCAAATGCGCCATATGCATGGCTAACGGAGAATCCAAGCAAGACCAGCGGTATTGCAACCACCACTGCCTTCAACAATGTATCTAGTATACCAGCGCAAAGATTAGTTTTGCTATGATTGACAAATGCAACACCTTGACACAAATCTTAAGATGAATATGCAGGATTGATACATGTGGACAAAAAGTGTGTTCTGTGTGGCTGCAAGGATCACAAGCTGATAGGGTGCTTTAAGCACAAGTCAAAAAAATGCTCGTGTTTCAAGCAGGATACACAAACAAGATAAAAAACTGCAAAGAATTTTTCTCCAGAACAACTGACATTATTTTTATTTTATTATTCCGACGGAATTTGACAGGGAGAAAAACCGACATAGACTTGACAGAACTTATCTTAGATAAGCTTATTAGTTTTGTAATACATGTAATACATATGAAAAAAGATGTCATTACCGTGAGAGATGTGGATGAGAAAGTACTGCGAAACTTTAGAGCGCGAGCTATTCAGAAGAAAATGAAGATGGGCGAAGCGCTCACCGATGCAATGAAGCGATGGCTAAAAGAGGATAAGATACGAGAACCTGATCCAAAACTTCTCCTTAAGATCAAGCCGTTTGACTGGGGTCCTGGTACAGAAAAGACGAGTGAAGAAGTAGATGCGATACTTTATGGATCCAAATGATATTCTTAGACACAAGCTTTTTGTTAGCATATTTTAATGACCGGGATGACCACCATCAGAAGGCAACTAAGATAATCCGAGATATTGCGGCAAAAAAGTACGGTACCACGTTTATGACTGATTATATTTTCAATGAAACTGTTACAGTAGCCTTGATGAGGATGAAAGATATTGGCAAAATTGTATGGGTTGGCAATTACCTTCTTAATTCTCTAAAGTTAATGCGAATAGAGGAAGATGTGTTTTTTGATGCATGGAAGATATTCCAATCTCAAAAGGGAACAAGACTTGGATTCACAGACTGTACTACGATTGCAATGATGAAGCAGAATGGAATAAACAATATTGCAACATTTGATAAAGATTTTACAAAGATAAATGGAATAAACTGTGTGGGCCTGTGACCTGTTCATATGACATAAAATTACATGAAGAAAAAATCAGTAATGTGCCAAACTCAGATGGAACAATGGGATTTATTTCCCCATGCTTGATGATATCTAATTGAAGTCAGATATCACAATAATTGGTGCAGGAATACTAGGCACATCGCTTGCATATTTTCTCTCAAATGTAACAGAAAAAAAAATTCTCGTACTAGAGCAGGCACCCGAGGTCGCATACCATACAAGCAGGAGAAACACGGGCAAGGTGCACGCCCCCTTCCTGTACGACCCGCAAAAGAAGAGGCTCTTTGCAAAGGCATCCGCTCTTGGATTTGAGATGTGGAATACATATGCAAGACAAAGGAGCCTTCCGTTCAAAAATGACGGCGTATTAGAGGTCTCACTTGACGAGCAGGGAACAAAAAGACTTGAAAAATATGTCATGTGGGGAGAGCAGAACGGGTTAAAAAAAGAGGAGCTGAAATTTCTGGACGGAAAAGAGGTATCAAAGATAGAGCCGGAGGTTAGGTGCCAGAACGCCATACTGTGTACAAAGGACGCATCGGTAGACTATGGCAAGTTTACGGAATCGCTTATGGAGGATGCAAAACAAAATGGTGCAAGTTTTTTGTTAAACACAAGAGCAGATGAGATCAAAGACAAACAAGATTCCGTACAAATCAAGACAGGCTCTGCTGATACCATCGAAACCAGCTTTGTAATAAACGCAGCGGGCGGAATGTCAATTGATATTGCACACAGGATGGGAGTTGCAAAAGATCTTACAGACATTTACTTTCGCGGCGAGTACTGGCAGGCAGACAAAATCTATAACAATCTGACCAAGGTATCAGTGTACTCGGTACCAAAGCATCCCGAGTATCCATTTCTTGACCCGCACTGGATAGTGCGTTATGACGGGAGGTGCGAGGTCGGACCAAATGCAATGCCAGTGTTTAGTCCGTATGGATACAACTTTACTGAAAACATCAAAGAGTTTCCATCAAAGATTGTCGAGATGCTATCGTCAGGTGCTGCAAAGATGCTCTTTGACTCGCAGTTTCTCTTGCTTGCAACAGGCGAGTTTCTCTCCTCTGTATCAAAGACTGTGATGATAAACCGCGTGCGGGAATTTCTCCCAAGGATTTCGCCGTCCAAGTTTCATGTGCGGGGTACTGCAGGTATTCGGGCCACTGTGATTGACAGCAGCGGCACCTTTGTGCCAGACGCCACAGTAAAGGACGGAAAAAATTCGATTCACATACTAAATTACAACTCGCCTGGGGCAACTGGTGCACTACCATTTGCGGTGCATGTAATTGAGAAGCTTCAAGAAAGAGAAATCGTAAAGATAAAGAACACAAAATGCGGTCCATGGGATCTTAAACATATAGTAGATTTATTGGCATAGTATTCACTTAATTGTCAGCACAAATCTGATATCATAAATGAAATACGCAATCACAGGTGGTGCGGGCTTTATCGGAAGCCACCTTGCCAAGATGCTGTTACAGCAGGGCCATACCGTGGATGTAATCGACAACCTTTCCACTGGTACGATATCAAACTTGTCTGGGATACAAGACAGTATGAGATTTTACAAGGCTGACATCAGAGATACTAGTGAACTTGAAAAAATCCTTGCAGGAAGAGATGGAATATTTCACCATGCAGCGCTGACATCTGTCACAGAGTCGTACCAAAAGAAAAAAGAGTATAGTGATGTCAACGTACAGGGAACAAAAAATGTCTTTGATATAGCAAAAAAGAGCGGCACCAAGGTTGTGTTTGCCTCAAGTGCGAGTGTCTATGGAAATACAAATACAGTACCAACACCCGAGTCGACAGAACTCAAACCAGTAAACCCATATGGTACCACAAAGCTAGAGGTAGAAAACTTGGCAAAAAATTATGGAAATGATTTTGATATTGTCGGACTGCGATACTATAACGTATATGGAAACTATCCTGCGATATCTTCAGCTGGCGTGATATCAAGATTTTACCAAAACATATCTTCAAACAAGCCTCCAGTAATAGACGGCGATGGTTACCAGCTGCGAGACTTTGTGTATATAGATGACGTCACAAGAGCAACATATCTTGCAATGGGAAAAAAGACAGGCTCTGTCTTTATCAACATCGGGTCAGGTACTGCAACATCAATTCTTGACTTGGCAAATTTCTTCATCAAATATTCAAAGAAAGATATCAAGCCAGTCTTTGAGAAAGAATATGAGGGAAATGTGAGAGCAAGCCAGGCTGATATTTCTTTAGCTAAAAGGTTGCTTGGGTGGAGACCGGAAACTAAATTAGAAGACTGGATACAGAGTCTGTTTACATGATAAAGCTAGTCTGTATACCGGCATACAACGAGGAAAACGTAATTGGAGAGATGGTAAAGCGCTCGCTTGCACACGCCGACAGGGTCATAGTGTGCGATGACGGCTCAACTGACAGTACTGCAAAGATTGCAAAACAAAATGGTGCAACCGTAATCTCGCACAAAAAAAATCAGGGATATGGCGCGTCAATAATTACATTGTTTGAAAGGGCACGGCAGGAGGATGCCGATATAATGATTACAATCGACGGCGACGGGCAGCACGACCCCGACCAGATCCCGCTCTTGATAAACACCTTGCAGGAAAATAACGTTGATGTGGTAATAGGTTCTAGGTTTTTGGACAAGAGCTCAAACACTCCTGGATACCGAAAGCAGGGAATAAAGATAATCACATCTGCTGCAAACTTTGGAGCTGACTTTAAGGTCTCTGACGCCCAGTCCGGGTTTCGCGCATATTCAAAAAATGCAATCAAGTCAATCCATCCGACAGAGACTGGCATGGCTGTATCCACTGAGATTTTATTAAAGATATCAAACAAGGGACTTGCACTGGCTGAAGTGCCAATCACTGTATCATACAACGGCGACACGTCAACGCAAAGTCCGGTACCACATGGAATTGCGGTACTGATGAACACATTGAAATTCATTTCAGTCAAACACCCGATTCCCTTTTACGGGTTTCCAGGCATTGCACTGGTAATAATCGGCTCGGTAATAGGATACCAGTTCCTTGACGCATACCTTAACAAGCAGGTAATATTCCTGGGCTCGCTTATGGCAGCAATCATACTGTTCTTGGTAGGTACCATACTTTGCGTGACTGCCGTGATACTCTTTTCGATGGCAACACTAATGCGTGAAAGGCAGTGATATCTTACAAAATAGTATGATAGTGAACATGATGAATCGGAACTTGGATTTTTTGATGATAAAGTTGTATTCTGCACTCTGATAGATTTGATATGAAATTTAGCACATCCAAACGTCAGATAAAGATGAGCAAAGAGCTCAACGAGCTGGACAACCTTGTCATAGACTTTATAAAAATTTTAAACGCAAAAAGAGTCGATTATGTCCTAGTTTCAGGATATGTTTCTATATTATTTGGGAGGAGTAGATCATCAGAAGACATTGATCTAATAGCAAAAACAATTCCCGAGAACAAATTCGTTACTTTATGGAAATCACTTTCACAAAACTTTGACTGTGTCACTACTGGTAATCCAAAAAGTGCTTATGAAAGGTATCTGATGAAGCATTCTGCAGTAAGGTTCTCAAGAAAAAACACATTCATACCAAATATGGAGTTCAAGTTTCCGAAAATGGATCTCGATAATTGGATTATAGAAAATGCAAAAGAAGTCATATTGAATAGGAATAATGTGATCAAAATTTCCCCACTTGAGCTTCAAATTCCCTACAAGTTATTTCTGGGTAGTGAAAAGGACATAGAAGACGCAAGATATCTCTACAACCTATTTGAAAACAAGATGGATAAGAATTTGTTCAAATATTTCTTGGAAAATCTTGATAAGGAAGACAAGTTTAACAAGTATATAGCATGACCAAGAAACTTCCAGAGATTAATCTAAAAGAGCTCAAAAAGGCTAAAGAGGAAAATTTCAGAGAGCGATTAGAGTTTTTGGACAAGTATGCAAATTGGGTAAAAAACACAAATAATACTAAATGGAGTTCTGCTCAAAAAACCATCATAAACAGAAAGAGGGATTGAAGAGTCAAAAACATATTTCCATTGTATATCATACTTTGCGTGACTGCCGTGATACTCTTCTCGATGGCAACACTAATGCGTGAAAGGCAGTGATATCTTATACCGATCGGCAAAAAATGGTCCAAAATGTAAATCCTATGATATGACTTTGTGAATTATTCATTATTTCACCTCACGATATCAAAATAAAATGATCTTCGTAGAAAAACTGAACAAATCGTCCATTATGCTTATATATCTAAAATCTTGCAAAAATTACAATAACTATGTACAACGAAATATACAGAAAAGTAACTAGTCTAACACTATTAACAATACTACTTGCCAGCAGTGCTGTCATCGGATTGCCAAGCGCAATTCCATCAGCACAGGCCCAAGTAGCTTCACATCCTAACCTGTT
>CAZMNT010000017.1:0-24820 GCA_964567715.1 uncultured Nitrosopumilaceae archaeon
TACAACACCAAGTGTCATCACAAGCGCCGCCTTGCTGTTACGTATGCAAACAGGTAATCAAAGAGAAATAATATAAACCATACACAATTTTGCCCTTAAAACTGCATTTTTTGCGATCGAATTTATGTGCCAAATATGCCAGCTTACTCAATTGTCCTCTGCAATTGAGATCTACAAGAAAAAGACAGCAAAGTCAGCCAGGATTTTCAAGAGATCAAAAAAGTACCATGTCAACGGCGTGTCCCACAACATCCGGTTCTTCAAGCCCTACCCCTTTGTCACCAAATCTGCAAGAGGCAAGTATCTCACAGATGTTGATGGCAACATGTACACCGACTATTGGATGGGTCACTGGAGCCTTATTTTAGGCCATGCAGCACCACCTGTTGCAAGTCTTGTCAAAAAACAGCTGCCATTATGCTGGATGCATGGTACAGTAAACGAGATGACTGTGTTATTCTCCGAGATAATCCAGAACGCGGTTCCCGTAGCTGAAAAGATCCGTCATGTCTCAACAGGTACCGAGGCCACAATGTATGCAGTAAGGACTGCGAGGGCAGTTACTGGAAAAAAAATAATTGCAAAAGTTGACGGGGGGTGGCACGGTTACACGACAGACCTGCTCAAGTCAGTCAACTGGCCTTTTGACCAGTCAGAAAGTCTTGGACTGACAGACGAATCGCACATTGTATCAATACCGTACAACGACTTGGAGAGATCAATCCAAATACTAGATTCAGTAAAAGATGATCTTGCCGGAGTAATCATTGAGCCACTTCTTGGTGGTGGGGGATGCATACCTGCAACAAGAGAATACCTGACGGGAATTCAAGAGTTTGTGCATAAAAACAATGTCCTCTTCTTGCTTGATGAAATAGTAACAGGTTTTAGATTTTCATTTGGGTGTCTGTATACTACGATGAAATTGGATCCCGACATTGTAACACTTGGAAAAATTGTTGGGGGAGGATTTCCAATTGGTGTAATCTGTGGGAAAAAGGAGATAATGGAGATCTCCGATACCAGCACGCATTCAAAGTCTGACAGGGCATACATTGGCGGAGGAACATTTTCTGCAAATCCCATTACGATGAGCTCAGGCAGGGCAATGCTGCAGTTCCTCAAAAAAAATTCGCAGGTGTACAAAAAAATTGGCAAGCTTGGAAACATCGCAAGAAAGGAACTTGGTAGAGTGTTTGACAGCAAGGTTTCCACGACGGGGATTGGTTCTTTGTTTATGACACACTTTTTGTCAGACGACATAACCGAGATCAAAAATGCAGCAGATGCTGCAAGATGCAATACCGAGCTTCTGTACAGATACCACTTTGAGATGATTGCAAGAGATGGAATCTTCTTTCTTCCAGGAAAACTTGGCGCAGTATCAAATGCCCACAGCACGGCCGACATCAAAAAGTTGGTACAGGCCTCAAGCAGGTTTTCTTCAATGATATAGTAGTTTGGAAAAATCGAGGACCAATCTGTATCTAGGTTCTGTTTTTCCTGCCTGTTTTGGCATTAGTACGTCTGGCTGTTTATCTGAAACAGCCACATTATTTTATAGGAGGTAGTCTATAAGCAGAACGGTACACAATACTTGGAATCATTGAAGATTGCGTTTCACACAAACAGGATTACCCTTCGACTTCCCAGCAGGCTATTTGAGGAACTAAGAAAGGAAGCGGAAGAAAAGGATCTGCCCCTAAACTCGTTTGTGACAAAGATTCTAAGCAAGTACATATCATTTGACAAGCGATTTGAGATGATGCCTACAATATTTACTTCCCAGATTCTGTTTTCTGCAATCATTGAGACCATTGATGAAGTCTCCATGAACGAGGCTGCAAAGCTTGCACCACGAATGGTCAAAAAGCTGTCAGCACTTGGCGGATGGGAGTACAATGTTGACAATGTCATAGAAAACTACTTTACAATTGTTGGAAAATACTGTGGTTGGTACCAGTTCAGATACAAGGCAGAGCGAGCAAACTATACACTTACTTTTGAGACCGGTATGGGCCGCAAGTGGGCAAGGTTTGTCTCAAAATACGTCCGGGCAATACTTGAATCCCTCAAGGTTCACATAACTGACGAATCAGTCGACGAAGAAGTGGTAAGCTTCAAGTTTGTAAAGCTCATAGTCTGGCAGCCATGAGTTATTGCAACTACATTACGTACGAACAATCCATAGAAATCGTCTAATATTACAATACAGAAGAATCTACAATTGTCCAAAGTGCTGGCAACAATCTCTCTGTTATTGCTTGTCGGTTTTGTAGCACCGGCTTACGGCATACAGTCATGCAACTGCGTGGCATTCAGACTGGACGACGTGCAGGACTATTGGCTAGATGATGTGCAGACCAAGATAATTAATACGTTTCAGGAAAAAAATGCAAGCCTTACAGTTGGCATAATTGCAAATTATTTCGGCCATGACAAAAAGATAGTCGAACTTGTATCAGAAAGATTGTATGGCAAGCCAGAGCTTGAGATTGCAAACCATGGCTGGAATCACGAGTCTTTTGGCAATCTTACAGAAGAACAGCAGTGGTGGCTTATCCGTCAGGCAAACCAAAAAATATACAACACCACAGGCGTTACACCGACTATCTTCATAACGCCATATGACAAAATTAACAACGATACATTCAAGGCAGCTCAGGAAAACAATATCAACATAGTAAGTGCAAACGAGACCTCGGAGAGGGGCCCTTATCCACTTGAGAACACTAGTCTTTACAAGTTGCCGCAACTAAGCCAGTTTGGCAATAGCAACAAGAACTTTACAGATTGGATAAACTACGACAAGACCTACGTACATGCAAGGATCATCAGAGGAGTAGTGCAGTATGGATATGCCGTAGTTGTCATGCATCCACAAGACTTTTCGATAAAACACGGCATCAACTATACCAATGCGATAAACTACACAAGAATTGACGAATTAAATTCCATAATAGACGAGATTAGAAGCGATAACCTCAAGATAGTTACAATTTCTGAAATTCCAAGACAGCAGAAACTTTATCTGAATTATCCTCAATGGGTTACCAAAGTCTCACAGTGGTACTTTGACTACAAGATATCATCATCAGACTTTGAAAAGATGGTAGACTATCTAAAGTACCACAAACTTTTAACTCTAGGTCTTGTCGATAAATATCCAGTTCACAAAAACATTTCTGCCATAAATTTCTGGATTGGAGAGCCTCCATCGGCAGACAACAGCTATATCAGAAACGTCAATAGCACCTCGGACAGTAGATGGGTGCAAGACTTTGGTGGTGCTTTTTTGGATTGTCGACACGACTCTTTTCTGCCAGTAGGATTTCATCCACGCGAGAATCCCTTCTACGTGGCGCTACCGTACAATGACTTTGCAAGTGATGGGTCGAGAAAATCTGATGCGACCTCAACTTACGGGTATGACGAGAAGAGATGGACACAGGATGAGTCCATTGTAAAAAAATAGGTGGGTCATGATAACAAAAGGCGACAAGACTGCCTATGCACAGTGGGAAGATGGAGGGCCGTTTCAAACTGATGACGTCAAGTATGTGTTTGGCACAAATGCTCCATCCAATACCCTAAACAAGAATGCGAGTATCGATCTCTCGCCCTCAACATGGGACTATCTTGGACTTGACAGCGGTGGAACAGATACCATAAGTTGGCAGTTTGTGGACTATATTCCAGACGGGCCGTGGAAAAAAGTAATCACTACGTCCCAAGTAAACCGGTCCCACTGAGTTTGTACAATTTAAGAAGTGTTTGACAAGATGGTAATTTTTCTCAATAATCAGATTTATTAACCCATAATCCAGATTTTCACCAGTGTACAAGATAGCAATACTTGCATCATTACTGGTTTTACTGATTCCCCTAACATCTCATTCATTTGCTTCAAACATTGAGATTGATATCCACACTGGTTCTGCGGATCCAAACCAGCGCCTCACGTTTTATCCCCCTTCTTCATCGGCATATGTTGGTGACACTCTTGAATTTGGAAACGGCGACACTGTTCCACACCAAGTAGTCTCTGGGACTCCAGACTCCGGACCAGACGGCAGATTTGACAGCGGGATAATAAATCCAGGTAGATATTATTCCTACACACTCATGCAATATGATGTTGGTACTTTCAAGTTTTATGACAAGGCTTACCCCTGGATGACAGGCATGGTGCTTGTTCAAGAAGCACCCACCGGATACAAGGTAATACGCAATGTTGGCGCAGACGCAGGCGACGGTAAGACAACGTTTAATGTCCAGTACCAGTCAGTCAAAAACATAATTTCTGCAACTGTTGGCGCAAAGGACAAGTCGGTCAACTTTGTCCTAGTCGGACAGACAAACCAGAGCAGCAATCTAGTGCTCAACCTTCCAACAGGTCTTATTTCACCTCCATTTATTGGAGTGCAGCTGGATGGTCAGTTCACAAAAAACTTTACAGAGACACCATTGCAGGGCATGACTGCCCTTACCATACCGATAACATCAACCACAGAGCAGGTCAGCATCATAGGAACGCAAGTAGTTCCAGAGTTTGGACCTGTTGCATTCCTCGTCCTTGCAATATCTATTGTTACAATAGTTCTCTTTGCAAGACTCATGCCAGTCCGTAGACGGGTATAGCTGCACCTGTGATAGGCTTGGCATCGTCTGATGCCAAAAAGAGGATTACTTTTGCAATGTCAGCAGGTTTTACCCACTTGGCATAGTCTGCCCCAGGCATCGCTATGCGGTTCTCTTGTGTATCAATTATGCTTGGCAAAATGCAGTTAACGTTGATTCCTTTTGATTTTACCTCTTCTGAGAGGGACTCGACCAGACGTATCACGCCAGATTTTGATGCAACATATGCAGCATCAAACCCAGTTCCCTTCAACCCCGGACGTGCAGCAACATGGATTATTTTTCCCCCAGGTTGTTTTACCATCTGAGATGCAACATGCTTGCTTAGCAAGAACGCAGTCTTGAGGTTCAGCTCCATCATCTCATCCCACTCTTTTTCATCAATCTCTGTTACTGGCTTGCCTGCAATGTATCCCCCTATTACATTTGCAAGCACGTCTATCCTTCCAAACCTCGTTACCACCTCGGAGATGAGGGTTTTTGCGTCATTCTCTTTTTTAAAATCACCCCGCAACAAGAACAAGTTTTTTGATTCGCCACAAATCTTTTGCAAGAGCGTCAGGGAACTATCAGAATAATACGTCAATACAAGTGAAGCCCCTGTCTTTAGAAATGCCTGTCCGACGTCAATTCCCAGACTTCCGCTGCCTCCTGTAACCAGCACTACCTTTCCTGAAAAGTTGAAATCCTTCATGATACAACGACCGTACTACCAATTAAAAAAAGAATCTTTTCCCTTTTAGATCAAGTTTATCAGTTGATGCCCGGATATCATATCATGTCTAAAAACAGCAAGGCTAGCGACTGGGATAGCCTGTGGACAGAATACACCAAGGCTCTAAAAAAGTGGATGCGGGACTTTGAATCACTGCAGAAGACAAACATGGAGGTACAGGAAAAATACAAAGAGGTGATGTCAAAGGCAGTCAGCGAATCAAGCCAGAAGACAATGAGAGAGTTTCAGGAAAACTGGCAAAAGGCCATGACGCAAGCTGGTGCAGCAGCATTCAAACAATTTGGCGAGAACTGGCAGAAATCAATTAGCGAGTCGGGACTTGAACAACTCAAGACATACGGCGAGATGATGAACAAGTTTGCCGAGACATGGCAGAGAATGTGGAGACAAAACTAGACAGACGATAACAAACTAGTAATCCATTGACCTACCGCCAGTCTTTGATTCTACCTCGTCTGCCATAGCGTCAAGTTCTGATGTATCCCCAAGTTTTTGATAAGTCATCTTCTCAAGCGTCTTGATTATGCTCTTTGCAGAACGATACTGCGGCAACTTTGGCTCGTTGAGCTCCGCATACAGGCCAATTCCCTGTATTCCATTCATCTTTGCAAATCCCAGAATAAGTCCGTTGAAGCCAGTAATTATCGATGCCTCTGGTGTTGTTTCAATTCCAAGCTTGCGCACCTGGTCTGTCATTTCATGCGATGTTGTAGTAACAAATGTTTTGGGGTCCTTTCCAATTGACTTTGTGGTGTGGAATCCTCCCAGTGTGTAGATGAATCTCGTCGAGTATTTTTTTGCTACATTGATGACATCCTGACACAGTACATTTAGTTCTTCAGTAGATGAAGGCTGACCGGATCCGCCTCCAAATACGATTGTATCCTTTCCAAATCTGTACTCCCACTTTTCTTCTGGGAGGTCAATATATCCGCCATTGTCAATGACATAAGCAGGATAGGACGGAAGAACCTCACGAAATACCGTAGTGTTGAGATTTGTGTTGATAAAATCTATCACGATGCTTCCCACATCGCCCATGTCCTGCATTGCTGCAATCATCAATGGCTTTTGAAGATCGGGCTCTTTTATCTGCGAAAACTTCACACCGATGCTTTACACCAGATGTGATTAATACCTTCAGTTCCGTCAGAAAATATAAGTGGAGTTTTGAAAAATTTCGCCATGGGCAAATATGAGCTCCCATCTTTACCATATTCGTATGGTGCACTGGAGCCATACATTGACGCGATCACCATACGGATTCACCACACAAAACTTCATCAAGCATATACTGACGGGCTAAATGAAGAGCTTGCAAAGATAAACGCGTTATCTCACAAGAACTATATCATTGGCATCTTGTCGGACTTGACAAGTGTTCCTGAAACATCAAGGGACGCCATCAATTTTTACGGCGGTGGCTATGAAAATCACCGGATGTTCTGGGAAAGCATGATGCCAAACGGGGAAGACAAGCCGGGAGGTAGGCTTGCTGACGAGATCGGAGTCTATTTTGGAGGCTTTGATGAATTCAAGAAAAAGTTCTCAGAAGTAACGGCTGCCATTGAGGGGAGCGGGTGGGGATGGCTTGTATACAATCAAACATATTCAAGACTTGAAATCATGACAACTCAAGATCAGACAAGCCCGTGGACTGCACGGAAGATACCCCTCGTGGGACTAGATGTCTGGGAACATGCGTATTATCTCAAATATCAGAACAGGAGAACTGCATACATTGAGGCATGGTGGAATGTCATAAACTGGTCTGAGGTTGAGGAAAGATTTCTCAGAGTAGCTTCGTGATAAAGCGAAATTGTAATCATGCTAGAAATTCGAATATTTTTATAGAATGGAAGTGGTTTCTAATTTGCCATGGACGCATACTTGGAAGAAGAGTTGTATGACTTGATGACCTTTTGCATCCAAAATGAGCGTTCCTCTCCTGATTACAACAAGAAGGAGAGAGTGCATGAGATAGGAAAGGAGCTTTACAGTGACGGCGGTGTAGACGCCATGGAAAACATGTACTTTGCAATACAAAACAGAATAAGTGAGGAGATTCACAAAGACGCCAAGCCCTACAGGTCTTGGTGGAACGGCATTACAGACGAGTGGAAGTATTAGATATATCCTTTAGGCAGTTACAACCAACGGCTCTTCTTCTTTGATTGGTTCTTCGCATGTCTCTTTTCGTGCTTTGGCAAGGGCCATTCTCACGTGTTCTATTTCTATCTCATCCATTATTTCGCACATGTAGTAAAATATCAGGATCAGATACTTAAGTTCTCTGAAAATTTTACACTGGATAGTTAGAGGTTGAAAGTGTGATGACCTCAGCCAAGTTGTATAGAAATGGTTGAATTTTCCTCTTAATGTCTTCCAAATTACACTACCTCCTTTCCTGCCGAATAGCTAATTACCTTCATTTTATAATCATCACACCATAGATACTTTATTTTATAATCATAGTCAATGTCCGTTAGAATATTGCATAAAGGACATTCATATTTAACCATACTTTTCTTGCCCGTATTTCAAATAGGCACTATTCTTTTTTGACATCATCATTTTCAGTATGTGGTTTTTTGGAATCCTTTGGCAACCACAGCCTTGCAACAGCGCCCATCATGAATCCGCCAACAACTACAATAGCAATTCCGCTAATTATAAGAACAAATACTTTTGCAACCGATTTGAGAGATACCATATAACTAGAATAGTTCTTTGCCAATTAAATACAGATTGCCTAGGTAAGCGTACTTGACTGTATGCATTTAGTTAGAGGTTTCAGCTACCTTACCAAACTCATCAATTACTTCTTCCACACTTTTTTCTATCTTGCCTTTTGCCATAAAACCAACCAGCTTGAGTTTTCCAGCCAGCTTAAAGTCACCCTCTACAGTAACCTTAGTACCCTCTGGGATTGCAGTATATGTTGTAACTATATGACTGTCCTTTGCATCACCCGATAGAAGGTAAACATCATCTATCTCAGGGGGGGTGAGTATGTGCTTTGTTGTCTGGTGTACTTCCCTTCCTGCCATCATGGCGTGATCCTCGGTTGTTACTGTATTACCATCTCTTGATACTACCTTGATTGATTTGAAGAATTGCGGAAATTTTGTTGGCAGGTTTTCAAAGTCCGTTACCATCTGGAAGACCTTTTCCCTGTTTGCCTTGATTATTTTTTCAACTTTGATTTTTGGCATATTTTCATAAAGATTTTCTAGGATTAAAAGTTGTAGTTAATCACTTGCTTTAAATTAAGTCGATCTACCTTCAACGCAGATGTCAGATGAAAATATAATTATAGTAGTACAATCACTTATTGATTCTAAAAAAGGGGACCCTCTCAGACTGCAACAGATCTTGGAGAAGTTGCAGGGGGGCAAGCCTCTTGACATTTCAGATCAGGACTATATACGATCAATTACAAGCGAAACTTCGTTGATTATGCCTTCAGAACCTCAAGAATCTGCGGAACCTCATGAGCAAGACAAGATAGGATCACCATTTTCTTCAGTTGAAGAGGAGAAAAACGATGAGACCCTTGAAAAAGAGGTAATCAGCGAGACTAGAAACTCACCTTCAAGAAAGAAGATTGCAATAATAGCATCAGTAATAGTGGCAATAGTGTTTGTATATGTAGGGCTTGATGCTTATTCCGTAAGTACGCTTCAGTTCAGGCCACACTCTGGCAATCAATATCAGATCTCGCCTACACAGATTCACATCCAAGCAGATGTGTGCAACCCCTCATTCTTTCCTGCAACTTTTAACAAGTATGAGATAAGCGCCTTTTACAATTCTGACTTGATAGAGAGGGCAGAACTTGATGGCAGAACGGTATTACCCAAGTCTTCTTCCACATTGGATGGAGTATTTGTACTAAACACTGATGTAGTGCTAAGACTAAAGCAAGAAAATGTGACGTTTGACCCTGCCCTTGCAAAGATTACTACAACGGTTGATGCTCCCATATTTGGTACAATTCCGTTTTCAATAGTAAAGCAGTACACTGCAGAACAGTTCCAAGGCGTGCTTGGAAACGGCCCTCCTGGTTCTTTTAGCTGTTAAGGTCTAGACCTTTCCTCGTTCCTTGAGCCTTTGCAACATTCTCTTTTCGCCTTCTGCAAATTGTCTCTTGTCATCCTCGGTCTCAAGTAGGAGAGGTGGAACCTCGGCGGTCTTCCCATCAGGACCCAGCGCCACGGCTGTTACATATGCAGTGTTTGTAAGCATCCTTCTGCCAGTCATCAGATCCTCTGCCTCAACCCGTATCTCTATCTCCATCGATGAACGATGAACATAGTTTATACTGGCATTGAGAATCAGGGCATTTCCTACATAGACAGGTTTGAGAAAATTAACTCTGTCAATGCTTGCAGTAACGGTGTTGGTTCTTGCGTGTCTCTGAGATACCAGTCCTGCAATCAGATCAATTTGCTTTAGTATTTCGCCACCGAAGACGTTGCCTGCAGGATTGGCGTCAGACGGAAACATTCTGACAGTCATTTCCGCTTTTGACTCGTTCGGACTCTTTGGTGGAAGAACCATTGGTTTTTCAGAGATGAGGGGAAGAATTTATGAGTTGTTCTTTATGATTGGCACTTTAATCGCAAATATCTTCATTTTAGAAAATCAGTCTTATATTGTCGATATAACAAGGAGGAACAAATGAAGTATTTTTGGTGGAGGCTCATAGATTATGCTACAGGAGTCTTTGTTGGAGGAGGAATCATATTTCTCATTTCCAAGTTCCTCTGTGACAAGTGTCTTGGCTCTTACACAACCGTCCTCTACCTCGCAATATGGGTAGCCTTCATGTTGATTGTAAATTTTGTCTTCCAGAGGATAATTCCCCCAAGTGTAAAAAACTAGCACTTTGAGATAGACGATATTAGATTCCCGGCATGCCGCGTCAGAAAACAAATATAGCTACGCCCAATATGTCTAGTAAATGAATGTGTTTGAAGATTTCTGCAAGAGCGTTGTCGCCCTCGATCCCAAGATAAGGTTTGCAGGTATTGCCGACGGCGATGGCAAGCTAGAGGCAACAGCTGACAGGAAGGGGCTCTTGCCACTACTAAATTCCGAAGAGAGGTCACAGTATGCAATTACTGCTGCAACAAGGCAATACACTAGGCTGAGGTGGGAGTACAGGCTTGGAAAGATACTGTATGCAAGTTCGCACTATACAAAGCTGATACGAGCCACAATTCCCATTGCTGACGAGAACAGCAGGCTGGCACATGTGCTGTTGCTATCCTTTGATGCCGATGCAGACAATTTCCATCAGATAATTACAAAGAAGATAATTCCACTTGTTGCAAAAAACATGGCAAATTTTCTCAAGGCAACTGGAAGATAACAGAAATAATAATTACCAAATGATACATTAGTAGATCATGCCTCACCTGCAGACAGACCTCCGAATGACATACTGCAGACAGAACAGGTTACCAAGTCATCTCGCAAGACATTCCACAGGGAGATCTACACCCTTTCAATCAAGACAATGGTGACGGTAGTTGGAATGTGGATATCTCTCCATCTCTTTGCATCGTTTGTTGTGCCCCTGTTTGGCATCACCCATCTTCACATTCAGATTTTAGGATAGTAGCCATAGTGTTCATTGCGTTTTTAATAATTACAGCAACAAGACGCCTGCTTAAGAGATTTACAAGCATGACACATCCACAGTTTTCTGCCAGCCTCTCGTTTTTACCATCATAGTCATATCTCTAATTGCAAGCCTTTCAATACTTAACCAGCTAGAAGTTAACCCTCAAGAGATCCTAATTAGTGGCGGTGTAGCTGCAATCATAGTAGGTATTGGTGTATCTACCATCGTAGGAAACATACTTTCAAGCGGTTTGATACTTACAACATATCCTGCCAAGATTGTAGATCCCATCAGCATTGTAAACGATAACGTTCATGGAAAGATTGCGTGGATAAACTGATGTACACAACAATACAGACCGACGAGGGCAAGGAGTACATTGTTCCAAACAATGCAATAATCCAAGGCAGTGTCAGAATACTAAAGGACATGTCAGTAGGCTAGCAGCTTGATCCTGAGCATCAACTTCCTCCGTCATTTACTTTGATCTGTGCCATGTTTCTGTTCTCCACATACATTTGCAGACGCGCATCAGAACAAAACGGATAATTCTGTTCCTGGCCCTTGTTTTGCACACAGAACTTGGATACCTGCATCATCTCTTGATCGCAGTCAGACGAAGGTACTGTAATGCAAGAATCAATGTCGTTTGCGATTGTGCTTATTGTTTGCTGAGATTGAATGCTATCAGCAAATGGCGAATCTGCCGGGTTTCCTGACTGGGAATTAAAAAGTGGAAAACCGATGAAGATAAAGAAAAAGACTGATGAAACAGCAATAATGATACCTGTAATTATCCCACGCTTTCTATTCATCAATCTGTTTCTTCTCTTCCCAAATTATAACCAATGTGGAACTAAGTTCAGTAACTTGGAGCTAGGTTACCTTAATCTTCAATGTAAGCGGCGGTGACAAGGCGTCAGGGTTATCTATCCCTGACCAGACAAATATTTGAGCAGTATAGTTCCCACTAGTAGTTGGAGTCCATGACTGGGATGGATTAAGAGATTGACTTGGACTCAGAGTGCCAGTGAGCCATGACAACTGTATCACAACTCCATTGTGATCAAGTACTTGAACAATATATGCAAATGGCAGATTTCTGTTTACTCCGTTTGTTACATCTGCAGAAATCTGCACCTGCTTGTTTGCAGGTACCGTCCAAGTTCCATTTTGCAAGGAAGATAAGACGTCACCATAGCTCTGTGCATGAACCATGGGAATTGTAGAGTATACCACAACTGCTGCAAATACCAAGAAAAGTAGACAGACTTTCATTGAATGTTCTAGTTCCAACTTGTTTTTTAGGATTGTTGTTTGTCCTATTCCTTTCTTCGCTTAATTGAGAGGGTTTTCTGAACCTCGTTAATGCTACTAAGGAACTTTTGTTTTGCCTCATACTCATCGGTTACCTTGATGACGATTTCGTTAGGGGAGAACATTACGTCTTTGACAAGTATTGGCGAGCTTAGCCCCAAGAGCTCACTTAGTATATCAAAAATGCTCTTGTACGTGTTGCCGTTCTTGTACTTGAAGAAAGTGCTTCCGTCTGCAACCAACGGGTTTGGCTCAAGCGGGATGACAAGTTCTGGTGATGTAAATTCTGAGATGAATGTAGAGATGTCATCGTTTATTTTGGTAGTGAGAGTCTCCTTTTCCTTTAGAAGTCTATCTCTTGCAGATTCCAGCTCCTGTGTGGCATCCACATATTGTTCTCCAATCATCTTTGCAAAAGTTGATTCGGTTGATATCTTCAGAGGTATCTCGTGAATCCTAAAGTTGATTGTGGAGAGCTCGTCATCTACGTCTGTTAGTTGCTGCCTGTTTCGCTTTATTTGGGTTGCAACCTGCTCTAGAAAGTTAAAGTCTGCCATGTTCTACGCACTGAATTGGTGGACTACATCCATTAGGCTTTGCTTGAACTCTTCTGTTGTAAGTCCCCACTTGCCGTACTCGTCCTTGTAGCCGTCCCAAGAGGCTTCGGCCTCGCTTGCAATCTCCAAAACCTTTGGACTAATTGCTTTTGTGTTTACAAGTATTGTGACATTGGCCTGCTCTGTATCGAGTATAGGAATCTTGACAAATATCATGCGTGATTCTTCAATGTGGAATCTGTCCTTTATCATGTTCTTCAGTACGGTTCTCTCTCTTTCATCAAACTCTCCCTTTATCTTTACTAGTGCCACACAAGAGTCTCTAGGTCCTCCCTTGTCACGTATATCGTTCTCATCGATATCAAACAGGACGGCATCGTTTCTCTTTCCAAGGTGTTCTACTACTGCATCCATTGTGTTTCCCTTTCCTCCGGACATGAGCTCTGTACCCCACTGCTTCTCTTCGGGTATCACCGGTATAACCCACGGTATTGCAAACCTTGGTTTCTTTGTTGCAAGCCATGTCCTATAGTTTGACATGTCCCACTCTGTCTCCCTTGCAAAGGATGCAATAAACATCGATATTGCGTTTGCAGCGATAAGGTTCATTCCTTTGTAGTCCTTCCACCCAACCTCGTGCTCTTTTGGAAGATCGTCAATGATTGACTGCAGCTTGTCTGTCTTTTTTTCGTGCTTGTGTGCAAGCTCCCTTAGCCTCTTGTTTGAGAACAGGATAGAACAATCGCTGTACTTGATTTGGTGTTCAAGGTTCATCACTATGTTAATTGCTGCAGCCTCGAATATGACAGGGTCCCATCCAAACTCTGGCAGCAGTCCAAATGATGCTATTGTTGCGTGCTCCTTGGTATCCTTCTTGATGTATTGCATGAACGCACTGGCAAATGAACTGCCGGTTCCTCCACCCATTGCAAACGGTACGGTGAAGCCTCGCACTGGTTCAGGGGAGAGTCCCGCCAGTTGCTTTTGCATGTCAAACTTTTTGGTCACTTCGTTGATGAACCTCGTTCTTCCTTCTGCCCAGTTTCTTGCAGCACCTCCAGCACCATGGATGACGTGTTTGTCCCGTAATGCAAACAGGTCAGGATATGATTGTAGTATGAGGTTTGCTGCCCTTGGGTCCAAGTCGACTAACAATGCACGTGGAATCAGAGGAATCTCCTTTCCTCCATAAGAATTAGGAAATCTCAAAATTGTACTGCCGTATCTTTTCAAGACTCGTGACTCGTCCTTTTCGCCTTTTAGTGTTGGTTTGAGGGGATCTGCACCCACATCAATCAAGAGCCTTCTGTAGGCTTCTGCGCCAAGTCCTATGCCACAGTGACCAAAACAGGTCATTAGTACCGGAGCCGGCGGAAGGGGCGCGTTAATAGTAGACAATACCTATCACCATCATAGCAGAGGAATAATCACTTTAATCCCAGAGTGTAAGATTGTAAAGCGCATACTTGATTGTTGTAGACATGAGGAAGACTCCATGCGTAGGTATACCATATATGGTAACAGGGGGTCTCTTTTGGATTTAAAATTTAGGAAGAATTCATTCTTTTTGTACAATTCAAAAATCAGCAATTGCCCTTTTCAAGTCTCGGAATTCTTCTATTGTTATCTTTCCCTCTGCTAGTCGTATTCTGAGCAGTTCCAAAGGATCCTCCAATTTTACGCCAGCTGGAACATTAGGGGTCTCCGCCTTTTCCTTGCCAGATTCCGCAGAGATCAGACTTTGTATGTATTTGTAATCAGACATGTAGACTGGATTATTTTGTTTCATAGAATCAAGAATTTCTCTTAATCGTTTAGCATCCCCTTTGCCTGATGCAAGTAGTGTTTTTACATTTTTTGCAAAATCTTCTGACATGTTTACTTCACAACTGCTTTGAATCTCAGATCGTCCTTTAGCCTATTAAACGCAGAGTCCTTTAACGCCCATCCCTTGATTGTCTTTCCATAGTACAATATGGCCTGGGCTAGCAGTTCCAGCGCTTCGCTGTCCTCGCCAAGCTCTGCTTTGCTTCTTGCCTTTGAATAAATCACGGTTCCGTTTTTTGGGCTATTTTTTAGGACTTGGTCAAACAATGCAATTGCGTCTGAGTGTCTTCCAAGCTCTGCAAGGCTTGTTGCCTTGTAAAATATGGCCTCAAAATTTTCTGGTTCTTTTTCTATTACTTTGTCAAAGCAGGATAATGCCTCGTCATGCTTTTTTTGCTTACCAAGCACAAGGCCTTTAAAGTATGTTGCAACGGTGTTCTCAGGCTCTATTGATAAGACGTGGTTGAAGCATTTTAGGGCCTCGTCATACTTTCCAATCCCTACCTCAGCTATTCCCTTGTTGTACATGACTGGCACATGGCTTGGGTCTACCTTCAGTGCCTTGTCATAGTAACCTAATGCCCGCTCAAATTGCTGTTGTTCGGCATAGAGGTTTCCCAAATTGTTCAAGGCCAAGATATGGTTAGGTTCTTTTTGAATTATTTTTTCAAAAGACTCTATGGCTTCTTTGTTTTTCTTTAGATGAATAAGTGATAATCCTTTGTTATACAGCGCGTCTGTGTTTGTAGGATCTGCCTTGAGTGCCTTGTCAAAAAATGAGATGGCGTCTTTGTGCTTGCCTAGATTGGCATAGCTCTTGCCTTCCGATACAATTCCAACAGACTCGCTTGGATTTTGTGCCAATTTGATCTAATTTCTAATTATAACCGAATACAGCAATTGATTTAAGTTTACATTGTGAGCAGATTTAGTACATAGTGCAGGATATAGCTTTGCACATGTACCAGATTCCCAATTCCTTAAGGAGAACTATAAAGCATATGATTGGAAGAAAGTCGACATAGCTTGGTTACAGGTTGGAGTAGAGAAAACAGAAGAGGAACAGCACAAAGAACAAAAAGGGTTTTCCTTGTCATCTTGTCAGCCATTGGTTTTTCTTGTAATTCCATAACGCGGGAAATATCAGCCAAGATGTCACAAATGCAGTAAGCATATTCATGAGAGGTTTGTATTTCCAATTCTTCGCATTTTTGTCTCTAAATCGATAGTCTATTCCGTGAGCAATAGCAATAGCTTGCATCCCTGCAAGGTAGCTGATTGGTATCCATATAGATTGATGCAAGAATGGCTCATAGAGAAAAACTGTCAAAATTATAAATGGTGTGATAAACGCCATCATAAAATCCAAATAAAATATTGTTGCCATTATTGGATTTCGTCTCCAAAAGAATGTACTTACAAAAAAGTTAACTCGTGTAGTTCCCTTTTTCCATCTTTGTTGTTGTCTTAGAAATCCTCTTAATTTTTCTGGAACGTCCGTATAAACTATGGCAGATGCAGCATATACTGTCTTCCAGTTTAAGATCGATTGGGCAGTTAATCCGCGGTCTTCGGCATCATCGTAATTTGCCATAGATTTCATTAGCTTGTGCGTATATGTTGGAAGATCAGCATACAGCTTTGGTAATTCCTTTTTACCCCAATTTGATGCCATTACATATGATGTCAGCTCCCTGTCTTCACTATCGTGAATCTTTGATCTTACCCAGTATGGAACATATTGTTCAATTGCCCCTCTTCTATAACCTGCAAGGCATCCCGAGCAACACATGACTAGACCAAAAACGCTTTCACATGCCTTTCTAATGTTGAACGAATAGTCATACCAAACATCCTGACATTTTGTTATGAGATTCTTTTGGGCATTCCAAACTTTGGCAAATCCAACAACAGCACCAACATTCACATTTCCATGAAACGTTTTCATGATTTCTGTGATTGCGTTCTTTTCAATTACACTATCTGAATCAACTAGAACAATATAGTCCCCTTTTGCTTGATAAAAGGCAATTGCTACTGCTTTTCTTTTTCCTTCATTTTCCTTATGAATTACTTTAAGTGCAGGGTGTTTTTTCTGAAGATCATCAAGAATTTCTTTTGATCCATCCTTGCTACCATCATTAACAGCAATGACTTCTATGTTTTTGTATGTTGATGCATAAATTGCATCCATTACAATTTCTATCATTCCCTTTTGATTATACACTGGGACGATAACTGAAACCAGTTCATTTCCTAGTTCCCCAGTTGCCGGGTTTTTGTAGAAAAACCAACCGACTGTCAGATAGAGAATACCATATAACGGTAATATATTAGAATAAATTAAAAGAGGATCTTCAAGTTGAATTCCCAAGTTAATATTGTATATTACAATAACAAAACCAAATGTAACAACACAAATTCTTGCAAGCCATGCCTTTTTGCTAACTAGAATACGTCTTGTGACAGATATTCTTTGAAATGATTTTTTGTTTTCAATGGACTTGTATACAGTATGCTGAAGTTCTGTTGTCATGTCTTTTGTACTCCTCGTATTGTAAGATCAAGTCCAGTGAGTTGTGATGCGTTCAGGAAAAGAATATGTCGAGTTTTAAGCTGAGAAACAAATTGATCAATATCAGATATCGGAGAGCTGTTATCAAAATCAATAATTACTGGGTCATTGTTGTATAAACTTTTGAAAAAATCAGGAGTGTGTTCTGTTCCGTTATATACAGTGATATCAAATTTTAAAAATTTTCCATTGTAAAGTTTGTTGTATTGTTTGTCGTATGAGAAATCAGCGACAATTCCCGACTGATTTAAAACTGAATAGATATTACCGTCAGTTTCACCATATGGAGCCTTGAATAACCTAGAATCTATGTGCCCTACACTATCAACAGCATCTTTGCCGTTCTTTACTTCATCAAGTTGTGTTGAATAATCCTGCCCTTTTAGATTGAAATAATCATATGTTGAGGTACCAATATCATTTCTTGGTGATAATACGTTTACGCATGATGGATATTCTTGTGCTACTTGTCCCGTAATGAAAATAGTGGCTTGAACATTCTGTTTTTGTAACGTAGATGAGAGATCATTGCACCATTGCGGTAAGTTTTGTTCGTCTTTGATATCAAAAAACAGAAGCGCGACAAGAGGTTTTTGTGATGGAATATATGGAGGTAGTACGATGAATATTCCCATCACTATTACTATTGAAGTTGATATAACCCCCGCATGTGCTATTTTCATGTTATATCATCATCTTCAAAGAATTCCCGTAGATCATCTGCTTCAAACTCGAATCTATCAAAAGAATCAAATTCCAGATCAAGTTTATTGGATGTTTTCATGACGCCGTATCCCTACCTTTGTTAAAATACAATAATGTGAAAATGGGAATTTGTGATGTGAGATATTGCAGTGGCATTACGAATGCACTAAGTAATGAAGCGGATTTCTCACCCCATCTGCTATTTTGGCACATGTTAGCCTCTTGCAAATGGTATTTCTCGTGACGCTTGTTGCTGTGTGAGATAGAACCTGTACTGCTCGTCTACCATCTTTGCAGCGCGCACCATGCTTGTTACTACCACGTTTCTTGAGAGATCAAGAAACATCTGGCTGTCTTTTGGAAGGCAGTGGCCTCCAATTCCGCCTTTTGCGTCAAGGATCTTGATGTTCCACTTTGTGTTGATGGCTTCCTGCAGTTCTTTGAAGTTAATCGACAGGTTTTCACATACCAACCTGATCTCTTCGGCAAATGCAATCTCAAGATATCTACTCGAGTTCTCCACAATCTTTGTCAGTTCTGCAATTTCAGCCGAACTTGCTACATGCAGAGGAATTTTTAGTACGTTGCCATAGAACTTTGTTCCTTCTTTTACGCAGCACGGATCGCATCCTCCAAGAACTCGAGTCTGTCTTACACCGTGTTCTTCTTTTTCATGAACATAGAATCTGTGAGGTACATGCACTACGTGCAGCCTGTGCCCCAGAATCTTTTTGACTTCCTGTGTGGTACCTTTTGTTATTGTGGAATCGATTCCCACAAGTGCGTCCGTCTTGCCCTCGTGCGAGATGCGTCTTGCTATGTCTATTAGGCCATCAAGATAGGGAGCGAACATTTCTTCTGGCCTATGTGTTGAAACACAGATCACATAGTAGTCGTATCCACGAAAGTCTTGAGCGACATTGCGGATTATTCCAGCATCCAAAGCTCTTTTTGTGGCTGCTTTGCTGATGTCGTATCCATCCACATGAAGCCCAAGGGAGGTCATGTACTCTGCATTGCTGTATCCTATCTGACCTAGACCTATGACAAGTATTTTTTTGTCAGGTCTTACCAAATGAAGTTTTTCAGACAACTCTGTATCCTCCCTGATTTAATTTCCAACAGATTGCATGATACCAATTCTCCCCATAGATCACATCGCCTTCGACAAGTCCCATTTCCTTTTTACAAAATGTGCAGTGTGGTGTTGTTAGAATCTGCCCATTTTCAGCAAATGAATGTCCAAAAAATTCCGGCACATGTGCGTCTATTTTATGTACTTGATTTTGTTGTGACATGTTTAGTTATTTTTCGGATCGAAAAATGGTTAATAGGGATTTAGATGCAGATCGCGCCAAGTTGTGTCATCTCAGCTAAAAAAATCTAGAATAAAATTCTAATAGAATCTTACATTTTGATGTCTGATAAAATTTTTTCAGACACATCTTTATTTTCATTTATGTGGTTTGCCCTGTTGTTTATTTTCATTTGTGGAAATTAGTCCAAGTCTGTACCAATTTATCACCGACTGTTTTTTTTTTTTTGTAAATTAAATAATTGTCATTTCATTTCCATACTTACAACTAAAACAGAATATTGTCAAAACATGCAAAATTGTTTTGAAAAAATTTTTGAAAAAAATTGCAAGAACGGTTTTCTATATTATTTTTACAATATTCTAAAATAGTTTTGACGAGTTGAAGTTCCATGGGTCATATCCATATTTACAGCTACCAAATATTTTAAAACTAAGAATTCCTACGCAATTTTTATAATATATGAAATGAATATTTTTTAAAATGGAAATTTGCCATCAAAATTGTCTATCGCCAATTTACGACTCCAAATTCGGAAATAGGATCATAGGCATCACAGATCATGTTTTATCCCATAAAATGACGCATTTTGACGCAACTAGACTCACAGTGACGCAGCCAGAATTTCACCAAGAGAGGAACAAAACGCCATACTTGAATAAAAAACATAGTGCTTGTTGTCAGCTTATGATACACTATAACCGTTTTAAGAACTACCCCCTTTATAATGAGAGGAATTAAATGATGGAACTTTTGGAAAGACAACCAACTAACAGGGTGACTTTACGATTGCAAACTGATCTGTTGGAGGTTCTAAAGCATGAGGCATCCAAAACAGATCTGACACTCAATGCGTTCATAAACAAGGTTTTGAACAAGTCCGTAATCTATGAAGAAAACGTGAATGCAATTTTAAACGTGGTGTTTCCCCACGACTTCTTTCTTTTAATAGTGGATAGACTAGATGAGGACGATATTAAAGAATTGGCGGACAGAGGACCAGGCGTGGTCAAGAAACTCTTCAACGTAATAGGCATGCAGTACGATGTAGACCATGTAATTCACAATTACTTTGCAGTTATAGGAAAATATTGCAAATGGTTTGAATTCTCAGATAAGGTATCACACAACAAGTACAGGCTTGTATTTTGTGCAGATTCCACCTCTCCAAAGTGGATATCATTTCTGCATCAATACGTCAAATCAATTCTAGAATCATTCAAAGTCATAATTACAAATGAATCACAACACGACGGCATCATTGTTTTTGAATTTGTGTCCAAGACGCACAACAACTAACAGACCGAACCCATAATTTCTCTAAATATTATGAAAATTTAGTTAGAAACAGTCTCAGAAAATGCCTTCTTCATGTACCTTGACAGAATGGTATACTGCACTATCAAAGATGATAACACTACCCCGAATGTGATGGTTTCAAGCATCTCCTTGAAGTTGCTCTCAGGAAGTGTTGCCACTAGTGCTACAGAGAGTGCCCCTCTCATACCGCCAATCATTATCACATGCCTCCATGGAGCAGGCCATTTTTCCTTCGTAAATCGATGAGTTACTGCAAGAATAGGATAGGTAGATGCGGCTCTTGCGGCCAAGACAGCGCCAAAGGCCATAGCAATAAGCGGCAAGTTTTTACCGATGTTGAGTATATCCATGCTCAGACCCAAGTACAGGAATGCTACCGAGTTTGCAAAAAAGGCTATCATGTCCCAGAAATGTGAACTATAGATTTGCCCCTTTTCAGTGATTACGCCCTTTCCCTTCATTACCAGATTTCCAAAATAGAGCCCCGAGGCTGCAGCTGCAACAAGACCTGAGAGTCCTAACGCATTTGCAACAACTACTGAACCAAACAAGACAGCAACTGAAAGTGCAGTCTCTGGCATCGGTTCGTTCATTAGTTTCATGAGGAACTTTGCTGCCACTGCAAAGCCAAGTCCTACTGCTATTCCTCCAAAGAACACGATTGCAAAATTTTCTACTTGTCCCAAGATGTCTACCTGTATCTGATTGATGGTCTCTGTTGATTCCAGTGCGGAGCCTTGTGCAAGAGCTATTGCCACGATGGAAGAGAATATGACTAGACCCGTTGCATCATTGAAGCTGGCCTCTGATTCCATCAGAACTGTCAATGAGGGGGGCGCCTTGATCCTCTTGAATACCTCGATTACTATAGCGGCGTCGGTTGGGGCAATCAATGCAGCAAATGCAAAGGCGACTAGGGTAGGTAACCCAGTCACGTATGAGATCAAAAATCCCCCCACCAGTGTTGCAAGGACCACACCAACGGTTGCAAGCAATAATGACGAGATCCTCACAGTTTTGAAGTGCTCCCAGTCTATCTTCATCATGGCCTCAAATATCAGGGGTGGTATAATGAAGTAGAGAATCAGCTTCGGGTCTACCTGGAACTTGGTCTGGTCAACTATTCCAAGCCCGGATATACGTACAAGAGATACTGCTATTCCAACAGCGACTAGAACCATGGTGTAAGGTATTCTTATTTTGTTAGCAAGTAATGAGGCAAAAAAGATCATACCAAGAAATATCGGAATAATCCACTCTGTCTTGAACAATGAACTTATGCTGATGTCAACCATCCTCTAACCATCATGATACCAAATTATAAAAACAGTTCCAAAATGCTTGTTGATGTATTACCTTTCTTTTTTTCTGGGCCAGAGCTGTTATCTTTTCTCAGCTGCCTAAATCCCAAGAATATTCCAAGTACTAGGTTAACTACTCCCAAGGCAGTGAGAGGAAAGCTTGGGCTTGTGAAATAGAACATTCCCATTCCAAGCCCCCAGGCATCGGCTACAAGAAAGATGATTGTTATGGCCTTGAGTTTTTGTGGAGATGGGTTTTTAATCAGCGTTGCGGATTTTATGACACTATTAAACATTGAGAATTTTTTCCAAAAGACTATTGGCCGAATTCTTTTCTTACACTTTCAAGGAAATTGGCATGTATTCGTATTCTTTCTAGGCTCTGAGCAAGCTTCATCTCTGTTCCAGGAACGTGGTGTTTTGCAAAAAAGCGTCGAACCTCCCTTTCTTTTTCCATGGTACTCATTACAGATACACTTCCAACTATTCTGTTCAGCAGTGGATTTCCCACTCCAAATTTTGCTACCAAGTCCTTCCAGTTCTTTCGTATCCATGGCCAGATCAACTCCTTGCCGTATGGATTTGTAATCATTCTTGCGATTGGTACAAACAGATTCTGCGTTCTAACTTCCTTTGATAGTGTGAAAGCCAGAGTCCTTGCAAGCAGTTTTTTCTCTTTAAAGTTTGCAAGCGAGCCAAGAAGCCTCACTTTCTCTTCCTGTGTTGATGCCTTATGATACATGGCAACTAGTTGTTGATAGGTCTTTAGGTCTCCGCTCCATGCAACAGTTGAATATACCGCACTTCGCAGATCAGGGTTTAGCGAGTTGTGTTTTAGTAGATTTGAAAACCTGCGCTTTGCCTCCTCGCATATTTCCTTGTCATCAAGTTTTCCAAGTGAGCTTATCAGCGTATTTCTTAATAACGCCTGTGTGGGTTTTTCCCCTTTGACCGGATCCCACCCCATCCTATGGAATACCACATTCATGAAATATTGGTTAAATTCCTTTATCTCGTCCCAGAATTTCTCTTCTGATAGTGTGACGTACAAGAAGTTCAAAAATCCGACTAAATCGGACAGTACAACATAGTCATCCTCTTCCTCATAGTGTCTGACAAAGTCCAAGTAGTGCTTGAGTGGATACTGGTTTGAAAGTACAAACGCGGTCAAGTCATTGTGTATACTCCACCTGTCAAGGTTTGAGATCCTTTTTTCCTCCACAAGTCTGCCAAGGTTCTCTAGTGAATCTTCATCGTATCGTACTCTGTAGAACCCTTTTTGGCCATCATTTACCTTGAACCACTCACCCGCATAGGGAATAGTTGTGTGACCGCGCATCATCTTTGTTGCCACCTCCTCTTCTGTCCTAACTGAGATTGGAATTATCCAGTTTCCACGCAGTTGCTTGGAACTATTTTCAAGCAAGAATCTCTTTTGTGATAATTTTATTTTAGAGTCTACAGCAGTTGCGTCAATTATGGGGTATCCTATCTGTCGCACCCAGCTATTCATCATCTGTCGTACAGGCTTTCTTGACGCAGAGCCAAGAGAGTTCCATAGGTCTTCGGTTGTTGCATTAGCATATTCGTGTTTTTTCAGATAGTTGTGAAGGCCGCTTCGAAAGTTTTCCCTCCCGATGAAATTTTCCAGCATCAAAAGTACACTTCCTCCTTTGTTGTAGCTTATCTCATCAAATATCTGTCGAACATCAGATGGGCTTTTTACATCCACGTCTATTGGGTGAGATGACTTCAAGGAATCCAAGCTTAGACCTCCTGTCATCTCAGATATGAGGAACTGGTCCCAAAAATCCCATTGAGGATAAATCTTGTCTACTGCTTTTGTTGCCATAAAGGTTGCAAAACTTTCATTGAGCCAAAGATCATTCCACCACTTCATTGTTACAAGGTTTCCAAACCATTGGTGTGCAAGCTCGTGCGCCACCACCTCGGCAATGTGCTGTAGTGTGTCAGTGGACGAGGTCTTTGGATCATAAAGCAACACTGTTTCTCGAAACGTAATTGCCCCCCAGTTTTCCATTGCGCCCGACGCAAAGTCCGGAATCGCTATCATGTCAAGCTTTGGAAGCGGATATGAAATCTTGAAATATTTCTGGAAATATGACAGGAATTGTTTAGTAAACACAAGGGCCATCCTGCCTTGCTCTTTCTTTCCCCTCGTTGTAACAATTCTAACTAGTGTCCTTCCCACTCTGCCTTGAAGAAATTCAAAATCTCCAACCCCAAGATACAAAAGATAGGTAGACATGACCGGAGTTCGGTCAAACTTAAAAAGGATCTTCCTTCCAACTCTCTTCTTTGATATGACCGGCATGTTTGAGATGGCTGTAAGATGGCCACCTACTAGGAGGGATACGTCAAATGTAGCCTTGGCCTCCGGCTCATCCCAGCATGGAAATGCACGTCTTGCGTCTGCTGCCTCAAATTGTGTTGTTGCAAGATACCTTTCTTTTCCCTTGTTTTCATACTTGCTCCTGTAGAATCCAACAAGTTTGTCATTTAGGGTTCCTACAAAGTCAATACTAACAATTGCTTTGTCAGAAATTTTGTCCGGCAGAGAAACCACCAGTTCTTCGTTTTTCTCGTCAAGCCTTGTTTTTGCCTTTAATTTTTTCTTGTTTGAAACAACGGTACATTCACGGATTTTGAGTTCTGCCGCATTCAATACAATTTGTCGCGTCGGTTGTGATATCTTTACTAGAATTTTCTCTTTTCCCTTAAACGTGAATGTATTAAAATCTGGCTCGAACTCTAGATCATAGTTAATTGGTATAATTGTCTTCACAGAATGTGGTTCTTATAGACGAGTAATATATCTTGATTTGTCTTTGGTTTATCTTATAATACCAAGCAGCCAATTCAAGAATTGTAC
>CAZMNT010000017.1:24920-31740 GCA_964567715.1 uncultured Nitrosopumilaceae archaeon
TTGATTTGTCTTTGGTTTATCTTATAATACCAAGCAGCCAATTCAAGAATTGTACGCTGAAAAAAACTATTGCTATTGATTTTATTGTTTTACCCACTATCATCGCAATAGAATATTTTACAATGTTGTATTTCTTGGTGCCAGCTATTATTGATACGATGTCACCTATTATTGGAATCCAAGGTGAAAAGAAGATTATCGTACCCCATCCATACTTTGACATGATGCTCTCGCTCTTCTTCTCATATTTTGGAGTGGATTTTCGAAATTTTCCTATCAGCCTCCCGTTGTAGCCAAGATAGTATGCAATATATCCCCCAATTATAGATCCCGTGGTCAAGGCAAGAAACACATCATATGGATTTGCACCGCCCAAGAGCAGGGTAGATGTTGTAATCTCGGTTGGGATTGGAATAAACGAGGAAAACATTCCGTTGAAAAAAAGTCCTACAAGCCCATATTTTATGAATAAAGTGTCGCGAAATAGCCCTTGGATTATGTATGCCAACATCGCCTGACCTTGCCACTAGCTTGTTTTAAATGAATTGTATTTCTCGTCGTAGTCATAGATTGCTATTGAGATTTTTTTGAGAAGTTTTCTTTTTGATTTTTGTGCCTTTGGGTCATGACCATAGTCTTTCTGTTCCAAGAGGTAATGAAGGCGTTCAAGATCATCCCTTGAGAGCGCGTTTATGCCCCTATTCATGACCACGTCCAAGAGCCTTAACCGTTCTAGGTCCTCGCTTGACATGATATCCCCACAGTCATGTTTAATATTTGCCTTGTAAAATACCACCTTGCAGTTGTTCTACAAGGTCTCAGTCTCATTTCATAGAGAGACTACATTACGGTAAAGTACGATTTGATTGAGATAGGAATTATGGCAAGGCCACAAAGGGGCGAGGCAAATGCGGAGATTATCAGGAAAATTGCCAAGTACTTTGATGCACCACGCTCTAGTGTCAGGTTAGTGTCAGGGAAAAAGTCGAGAGATAAGGTTGTGCACATTGCAAGATGAGCACCAGCAGCATAAGATATAACAAGGTAAAAACTGTCCTTTTTCTGTGAAAAAGAACACAAAAAAGCTTATAGCCATTTCATTTATGGCAGTCTTTGCTCTATCAACAATTGCAGTAGTTAGCCCCAGTGTTTTCAAGTTCAATAATTTGGATAATTCTCAAGTTGAGCGTACAGGAACGCCAAAGGACAATTACCCTCCTGACAAGTGGACAACGTTTTGTCAAAGTGAGAATGAGACAAGGGCGACCAAATACATAAAAGAATTCAAGATCCCCACCCTCTGTACACAACCCCTATCCATTACAACTGACCCTTCAGGAAATGTCTGGTTTACCGAAACCAATACAGGCAATATAGCAGAGTTTAATCCAACCACAAATTCGTTCCAAGAGTTCAAAAATCCCTTATGGCAAAAAGGTGAGAAATCAATGACGTGGGGAATATACTATGAACCAGATGGGAGTATTTGGTTTAGTGATTCACGACAAAATCTGATTTGGAAGTTTAATACGCAGACGAAGGATTACATTAGTTTTGTATTTCCAAAAACATCAGGTCAATCAGAGGGATTTCCCCAGATGCTCAAGGCAGCTGGCTCTGATCTAGTAGTAAATGATTTTACGGGAAGGAAGATTTCCATTTTTAGTACAAACCAAACAGGCAGAAATTTGAAGACCACAGATATCAATTCTCCTGGAAACTATAATTTTACAAGTGATGTAATAGTGGATCCTGCAGGCAAGATATGGTATACCGTATGGACGTATCAGTTTGGAGGAAAGCTTATACAATATGATCCCCAGACATCTCAGTTCTCAAACTATACGCTTCCCACTGGAATAGTTGCACCAAACGGAATCTCGATTGGAACTGGCGGAAAGGTATGGATAACTGATACCGCAAGCAGCATGTTCCTCAGTTTTGATCCACAGACCCAACAGTTTACCAAGTATATCACATCTCCACCACAGCTCTCAACCTATGGCAATGCGTCAGGTTTGATAAAGACCCCAATCACTAGGCCATATTGGAACCAATTCGATGATCAAGGCAGACTATGGTTCAATGAACAGGTAGCAAACTCACTAGCAGTCTATGATCCTGCAAAGGAGTCTCTTGTGGAATACCTAGTGCCATCAAAGAACCCCAACTGGTCAGATTGCGGAACAATGACAGACTGCGGAGTAGCCCAAGTGCTTGCATTTACAGTCTCACACAACAAGGTGTGGTTCCCAGAATGGGTTGAGAACAACATCGGAGTGCTTGATTCGTCTGTGCCATTACCACTTTCCCAAAGTGTATCTACATCAAACATTGCACTTCAGAGGGGACAGAATGAGACTGTTAGCATAACACTACTTCCAAACGAGCAGCTAAGCGGTCCAGTTGAGATCATTACACAGCAGGCAGCTAGCACTCAGGACCTGATGGTTACTCCATCCAAGCAATCTACAGTGGCAGACAAACAAAAAACCGTATCAGTGAACATAGCTGCAGACAACTTTGCTCTCCCGGGAACATACAAGGTACTAGTCAGTGCAAGATACCAAGATGTGACAGTATCGCAGTTCATTACTGTAATCATAGCGTAAAGAAGTGGTTCCAAAGTTAGACATTTCGATTGGAATCTCGGTCTATTGCACCAAGACTAGTGGAGCTGGAGGCAAAATAAAGACATCCAATGACCAGTTCTTCGTCTCTGAAGTATTACGAAAAAAAACACTTGATAAGATCTCCGAGTCTGGAAGCTATGCAGTTTTCAAGCTAAAAAAATCAGGAATTGATACTAACCATGCCCTTTCAGAAATATTCAAAAAGTATGGCCTCAGATTAAAGGCTCTTGGCCTAAAGGATGCAAACGCCACCACCGAGCAGTTTGTCTGCGACATGAACGTTTCGAAGGAATACAGGGACATAACAACAAACAGGTACTCCCTTGAAAAAATTGGCTTTGTGCAAAAGCCTCTTACAAAAAAAGACATGATTGGAAACCATTTCAAGATAAAGATAGAAGGCGCTGACTTTGCAAAGATTAAGAGTTTTGACCAGTATGACAAGGTGCTGAATTTTTATGGCTATCAGAGATTTGGAAGTAAAAGACCAGTCTCACATTTGATAGGAAAGTCAATGGTACAACGAAACTTTGAGCAGGCAGTAGAAATATTGCTTGCAGCTACATCAGAATACGACCTTCCTGAAAATAACAAGATAAGAGAAGAGTTGAAGGACAAGGCAAACTATTCCAAGGTTTTAAAATACATGCCTCCTCAGATGGACATAGAAAGGACGGTTCTAAATGCAA
Organism: uncultured Nitrosopumilaceae archaeon; assembly: GCA_964567715.1. Classification (GTDB taxonomy): domain Archaea; phylum Thermoproteota; class Nitrososphaeria; order Nitrososphaerales; family Nitrosopumilaceae; genus Nitrosotalea. The sequence continues at coordinate 28,243 of CAZMNT010000017.1, forward strand.
TGATAGAATCAAACAATACCATAAAGGCGTTGCACTCCATATCGCTCTCACTTCGAAGATTTTTTGTCGAAGCATATCAATCGTTTATTTTTAATCGTACAATATGTGCGTCATATGAGATGGGCGAAGAGTTGGTACGACCGCAAATAGGTGACATCTGTTATGACGCAGATGATAACCTGGGCAGATATCAAAATGACCAGAATCAGAAACTAGCAATACCAATTGTTGGATACTCTTATTCAAAGAAAAACAGATTCGATTACCACATTTCAAAGATACTTCAGGAAGAGCAGACAAGCACAAAGGATTTCTTTCTCAAAGAGATGCAGGAATCAAGTGACCAAGGCGGATTCAGACAATCAATTATGCAGTGCAATGACTTTGTCCTAGAGGAGCCATATGTGCATTTCACACTTTCCCGTGGTTCATATGCTACCATCTTGTTAAGGGAGATAATAAAACCTGATGATCCAGTTGAAGCAGGTTTCTAATGAGACTGTACGTGTAAGATACGATAGTTGTGATAAACCTGAAGAGCTTTTATTGTGATTGATATCAAAATATAGCATGTTTGATAGCCTTTACACCAAAATAAAGAAAGCACCAGAATTTCCATCTGATTTTGACTGGATTAATGCTGACATTCCCCTCTCGCTTAAGAAGCTGAGGGGCCACATAGTAGTATTAGATTTCTGGACATATTGCTGCATAAATTGTATGCATACACTGCCAGTTCTTGCCCAACTTGAGAAGAAATACCAAAACAAGCCAGTCGTATTCATCGGCGTTCACTGTGCCAAGTTTTTCAATGAACAAGATAGAAAAAACATTGAAGAGGCGGTCAGGCGATATGAAATCTCACATCCAGTCCTGGTAGACAGAAAGATGTTAGTATGGCAAAAATATGATGTCACAGGCTGGCCCACAATTGTAATCATCGATCCAAAAGGAACTGTCGTCTACAGGCAGTCTGGCGAAGGCCAGAAGGAAATGATAGAAGACACCGTTGATGTCTTACTAGAAAAACATGCAAGAGATGGTAGTTTGGCAAGAGAGACCATCGAAATAACGCATCCTCAAGCTGACAGTAAGACAACTCTGTCATATCCTGGCAAGTTGTCCATATCAAATGATTTGATTGCAATATCTGATTCTAATCATAACAGAATCATCATAACTGACATGACTGGAAAGATCAAACACATTATAGGAAATGGCAGGAGAGGATTTCTAGATGGAGATTTTGAAAGTGCCTTGTTTTTTAGGCCTCAAGGGGTAGTTTGGAAAGGTGAAACCATATTTGTTGCGGATACAGAAAATCATGCCATTCGAAAGATAGATTTGGCTACAAAGACAGTAGTCACAGTAGCAGGTACGGGAAGACAAGGACCATGGATGTCAGGTGGCGGAAAAGGAAGAGAGACGTCGCTTTCATCTCCATGGGATGTGGCAGTAAAGGACAATCTTGTTTTCATTGCCATGGCTGGAAATCACCAGATATGGACACTTGATACAAAGACAGAACTGGTGCACCCCTTTGCAGGAAGTGGCTATGAAAACATCATAGATGGAAACAGGATGCAGTCGCAGCTGGCACAGCCGAGCGGTCTTTCAGTCTTGGGCGACAAGTTATACTTTGCAGACAGTGAGACTTCGTCGATTCGTCATATAGACCTAGCATCAAATCATGTTAGAACTCTTGTGGGACATGGCCTTTTTGTTTTTGGCTACAAGGACGGGCATCTTGACGAATCTCTATTCCAGCATCCACTCGGGCTGTGTGCCGCAGACAAGCGAATCTTTGTTGTCGATACCTACAACTCTGCATTGAGGGAGATAAACCTAGAAAATTACATGGTATCCACAATAGTTGGAAAACAGGGAATGTCAGGAATATGCAGGCGTGATGAACCAAATTGTGATTCACTTGGGCTTTACGAACCAAGCGATGTCAAGTTTTACCAAGAGAGGCTATACATTACAGATACCAACAATCACCTGATACGCGTTTATGAGTTAAAGACAAATATTCTCAAGACTTTGGCAATAAGCTCTTGATTGGTTCAAAAATCAATCAAAAAAGTCTTTTGATACAATTCCCTGGCTTGTTGCAAAATCCATGATTTGTTGGAAATTCACAATTCCTTTCTTGTATTGTTCCCAGATAAATTCCAGATACTGAGTCCTTTCTAGGCGCTCGTCTGCCAGCAATTGCGGGGTCCTTTTTATCACATCGGTGCACAGTTTTTCAAGATGAGGATACTCAAATTTGTCAAACAATATCTTTAGCTGGTCCACATTCTTGTCCTTTTGCTTTGCTTTGCCAAAAAGTCCCATACTTCTTGTTAAATATAGGCACTTAAAAACTCTAAAACTGCTTTATCTCACAGTCTGCACGGAACTTGTAGTTACAGTTGAACTTGGATCAAGAATTTAAAGCTGTACTAGATTATTATAGTATGGAAAAAGCATACGTCTTGATTGGATGCGAGCTTGGAGCAGAAAACGATATTGTAGAAAAAATAAAACAAATGGACAAGGTCAAGGATGCAAGAGTCGTTTATGGAGATTATGACATAGTGGTGGAGGCTGAAGCCAAGACGGATACCCAGCTTGATAACCTGATTACAAAAAAAATTAGAAAATTGGACAAAGTAAGGTCAACTATGACCTTGGGCGTCGTAAGCTAGCTACAATTCTTATCACTGTAATTCCTGCACCTACAGTAGCAATAGATCACCGTACAAAACCCAGGCCGGATTGGATACATGAAAGACAAAGTTGGCCCCACTACCGAGTTTCCCTAGAGAAAGAATAGACCCCCAAAAGCAAGAACAACCGTGCCTACTACCATCAGCAAGATTCCAATCTCATGTTACCAGTCCCTCCCTTGAGATAAAAGGCAAAAGGAATTGATAATTTGGGCAAAATCATTTGGATTTCCTTCTTTAATGGGTTTTCCTAAAGCAAATTTCAGATTGGATGAGTGGGGACCAGACCTATTTGAGATTAGGCGCGGAAGAAGCTGGCTAGACATTAGTATCTTCGTTGGAGCAGCAGCACTTTCGTTAATGGTTTCTTTTCTATTTGGAGATGAGATAAACAACGCCATAAAGCAGTCTCCCATACTCATAGACCTGATGTTCATTCCTTCCTTTTTGATTGGCCTCCTCCATGGCATAAAGATGGCAGAGCGTGTAATATCGCCCGCTGCCCCCCGAAGTCCATTGCGGAGGGAAATAATCAAGATATTTCTGTTTCTCTTTATGATGGGTTCAATATTCACATTGGTTTCATTTGCGCTCCATGGAGGCGCTCATCCACCGCAAGATTCTATCTTAAAAGATCCTTTGCAATGGATAAATGAATTTGTCATGGAAAACGGTGGATTGACATTTCTAATAGTATCAAGCATAATGGTGATGGCTGCTGCAACAAAACGCATAGTTGGCATGGACGGTTTCCTAAGCAAAATTTTCACGTTTGTTGGTACAT
>CAZMNT010000018.1:0-14166 GCA_964567715.1 uncultured Nitrosopumilaceae archaeon
GGAAAGCCTTAGGGACCACTTTCTTCTTTTTTGAAACATAAATCAATATAGGTAGTACTAGTGCCAAATAGTCAGATGACAAAAAGCGATTACGAGAAACTTCTCAAGAAGATACAGGACAAGGTAACTGAAATCAGAAGAGATTCTTCATCTAGGTTTGAACTTCCCAAGGTTGATGTAATGTGGCAGGGAAACAGGACGTTTTTCAGAAACTTTCCGGAATTTCCAAAGGTATTGCGCAGGGAACCTGAAAAGATCCTCCAATATCTTTCAAAAGAGTTTGCAACGCCAGCCCAGTACGCAGGAGACAAGGCAGTATTTGTAGGCAAAAAGGAACCCCACGAATTCACCTCACTCCTTACTAGATATGTGAAAGAATACGTAGAGTGTCCTATGTGTAAAAGTCCGGATACAAGAATAGAAAAATCCAACCGTGTTCACTTTCTTGTATGTGAGGCATGCGGAGCTAAATCAACTCTAAAGGGCCAATATGCATAATGGCCTTTGCAGTACGACTTGTAAATTATCAGCGCAACAGGATGCTAAACATATGTGATTCTAACCTAGTTGGAAGGACTCTTGTTGAAGCGGACCTGACAATGAACATCACTCAAAGCTATTTTGCGGAGAGGATTGTGGATGAGAAAGAAGCAGAGCAACTGCTACGAAATTCTTCTATTATAAACATGGTAGGCGAAGAAACCATAAACCTTTCCGTAAAAATCGGCATCGGGTCGCAAAAAGGAGTGAAAAAGATTGAAGAGGTTCCATTCCTTTTAGTTTTTAAATTTTGAACAAATACAACAATTATATACATACCGAGCCGATCGAAGGTAGAGAATTTTGGGTAAGCGCAAAGTACTAAGCGAAAGCGAATTAAAGGAAATGAAAATGCCTGAGGAAGGCGAGATGCTTGGCAGAGTCATTAAACTACTGGGCAGTGATCATGTTTTAGTAAAGTGTACTGATGACAAAACAAGAATGGGCAGAATTCGTGGTAAGTTGAAACGAAAGATATGGATTCGTGACAATGACATCGTTACTATAGCGCCTTGGGACTTCAAAGCTGATGACAGGGGCGACATCACGTGGAGATACACACTATCGCAGGTAGACTGGCTAAAGGATAATGGATATCTGCCAAAAGATTTCTGAGAGCGCAATTAATTTTACCAAGTCTGTTTAACTCACAATGTTGACCGATGAACTTCAGAAAAAATTAGCAAAAAGAATTGACAGCAGACTTTTAGAAAAAGACAGAGAGAAAAAATCTGAGAAGGACGGATTTAGCAAGAACAAGACTCTTGACGAAGTCTTTGACAAATCTACAACAATGATAGTCTCAGGTCTGAAAAACTCCAAAATAATTTCATACGTCAACGGCGCGGTGGGCTCAGGCAAAGAATCAAAGACATACTGGGCGGTAGGACCTGCTGGAAATGATCTTGCACTAAAGATATACCTTGTTGCCACCTCAAACTTCAAAAAAAGGTATCCCTACTTGCTTGGAGATCCAAGATTTACAAAAGTAAGAAAGGGTACAAGGCATCTCATCGAGCTCTGGGCGCAAAAAGAGTTTGCCAACCTGGTTCAATGCTATGACAGTGGGATACCGTGCGTGAGGCCAATAACGGTGGTAAAAAACGTACTTGTGATGGATTTTGTGGGGAAAAATGGTGTACCAGAACCCCTCTTGGTGGAGACCGAAGTCGACTACAAGGATTATGAAAATGCGATATCCATAATTGATGACCTGTACCACAAGGCAAAGATAGTGCACGCTGACTTTTCAGAGTACAACATATTCAAGAAAGAGAAAGCACTGGTGGTCTTTGATCTTGGCTCTTCGGTAGACGTCAGGCATCCAAATGCGGGCGAATTTCTTGAGAGAGATATTAAAAATATAACCAAATTCTTTGTTAAGAGAGGATTGACTGTTACAAATCCGTCTGATGTGATAAAGAGGATAATGAAATGATCTTTGAAAAAACACTTCTCATTCCCTTGGAAAGAGTTGGTGCTTTAATAGGAAAGTCTGGAAAGGTAAAGGCCAAGATAGAAAAGATCTGCTCGGTCTCGTTATCGATTGACGGGCAAACAGGAGAGATTATTATTAGAGGAACCGGTGATGTCGAGAACATGATGCCGTTTAAAGCAGAAGAGATTGTCCTTGCAATAGGTCGGGGATTTTCTCCTGACAAAGCAATGAGACTTCTTCAAGGCGAAAACTCATTACACATAATTGATTTACGGGAGTTTGTGGGCAAATCAACATCACAAATAGAGAGAGTCAAGGGCAGAATAATAGGTGAGAGCGGAAGAGTTCGAAAAAATGTTGAGGATTTGAGTGGAGCAAGCGTCTCAGTCTATGGTCGTACGGTTGCCATGATTGGAGAGGGCAAGCAGCTACGATCTGCCGTTCAGGCAATAACCGCTCTTTCAAACGGAAGCACACATGGCAAAGTTTACAATGACCTTCAGGAATCAAGGAGAAGGCAAAAGATGGAAAAATTACAACTCTGGGAGGGCGAAAACATATTTGAGTAAAGAAACCTTCAGCCAGATCTCTCCAAGCGAGTTCTTTTACAGGAATCGAGATCTTGCAGGCTTTAGCAATCCTACCAGGTCACTTTACACATCGGTGAGGGAATTTGTGGAAAATGCACTTGACGCATGCGACCAAAAGAAAACACTACCTGATATCCATCTCTCAATAAAGGCAGTAGATCCTGAACAGTCTGATCCAAAACACTACATCCTGACAGTCAAAGACAACGGTCCTGGTATAGAACCAAAACATGTACCACATGCGTTTGGCACCGTTCTTTATGGTTCAAAGTTTGGCCTCAAGCAGGCAAGGGGAATGTTTGGTCTTGGTGCTACCATGGCAATACTGTATGGTCAGATAACCACCAACAAACCTGTTACTGTAAAGAGTTTGGCTGATGGAAAGACAAGCAACGAGTTTGTGATGTTGCTTGACATCCAGAAAAACAAACCAGTCATCTTAAAACACAACACAAAGGAGGCAGCAAAGACAGGACTCTCTGTAAGCATTGTACTTGAGGGGGATTACTCAAAGGCAGGATCAAAGATACGTGATTACGTCTCTCAAACATCGCTTATCACTCCATACGCATCTATAACATTTGAGGACCCTTCTGGAGAAAAGTTCCATTATCCAAGAATTGTAAGGGAGATGCCACCTCCGCCCACAGTAATCAAACCACATCCTCATGGGGTGGATGTTGAGACCATAAGAAGAATGATAGTGGATACTCATTATCAGATCCCTGCAGTTGACAACAAAATGATAGAAAAAATAAAAAAGGAACTTGGCCATAAGAAAAATCTCAGTGCCAAAGACATACTTGACAGGGCACAGAAGCGATGGTCAGATCTATCAAGACCCGTCAGAACAATCATAGCCGTAATGTCATTTTTGAATATAGACTTTGATGGACTGCAAAAGATACGAATTGACGACATCGATGTTGCCAACAAAAAGGTTACGTACTGGGATTTTGGCGAATCACAATCTCACTCTGTAGACCTTGATCCGGAGAGCCCATACTACAAACAACTTGCAAACACAGTTCAGGGAGACACACTGCTTACATTTTTGACCAAGAGATTTCAGAGAGTGGGACCAACAACTGCAGAAAAATTCTGCGAGTTTGCCAAGCTCAAGCCCGAAAGGAGGATAGGAAGCATGACAAACGAGGAACTGGTAAGACTTGCAGACGCACTGCAGAAATTTGAAGACTTTCTTGCACCAGATCCAAGCTGTCTTGCGCCTCTTGGAGAAGAACCCCTTTCAAAAGGCATCATGAAGTTCTTCAATCCTGAATTTGCATCTGTGATACAACGCAGCGCGTCTGCGTATTCCGGATTTCCCTTCATTGTAGAGATGGGCATAGCATACGGTGGAGACATTCCGCCAGCTGGTCTTAAGGTATATAGATTTGCCAACAGAATTCCGCTGCTTTATGACGAGGGCAGCGATGTTGTGCTAAAAATAGTAAATGAGATGGATTGGAGTAGGTACAAGATAAAAGGAGATCCTCCGCTTGTCATAGTTTCTCACATATGTTCTACAAGAATTCCATACAAGACGGTCGGAAAAGAAAACGTAGCAGACAGGCCAGAGCTTGAGCGCGAACTGAAAAACGCACTACAGTATCTGGCAAGAAAACTTGCAGTGCACATGTCAAGGCAGGGAGCTGCAGATATGGCAAAGAAGCGGGCAAATCTGTATGCAAAGTATGTGCCTCTTATAGCTCAGTTTGCAATGGAACTGTCAGGAAAGAAAAAAGAGCCAAATTATAAACAGCTGATACAGATGGGAAGTGAAATTGAAGAACAAATCCAGTAAACAAAAGACAGCAGAGTCAAGGAAGGCAAAGCTCCTCTCCGCCCTCCAAGAGCACGGCCTTAACATTTACAATGATCTTGACCAAGGCAAGTTTCCACAGTTTGTCATTCCAAGCAGATCTGTAAACAACATTGTCTATGACAAAAAGATAAGGCAGTATGTGCTGGGAAACGCACGTGCAGTTCGAAGCTCAAGAAACATGTCGCAGCTTCGCTCTTATACACAGCTTGCATGGCTTGCATTCTTTGTTAACAGATTGATAAGAGAAGGAAAATCATCGACACTGAGGGACATCTATTACTCGTCTCAGGCTTTCAGCATAGATTTTGAAGACCAACCAGAGTCAGACAATATCATAGTGGACTTGGAGGCTGTTACCTCAAGCCCCCGTGAGGAATTCCACATATTTCCAGAAGAGAGAAGCAGTGTATTTGGAGACCTGACAATTGAATATACTGTACCGGGATATGAGGGCAAGAGGGTAAACCTGTCTGATCATCCTGATGGGTATCTTATAGGTCCAAGCCTTAGCAGTGCAGAGCTGGTCGATACCAGCGCTGAACTGGTCATAGCAATCGAAAAGGGTGGCCTCTTTACAAGATTTGTGGAAGAAAACGTACACAAAAAATTCAAGTCAATCATTGTAGATACGGCAGGACAGGCACCTCGTTCGACCAGAAGCCTCTTGCGCAGACTCAACCAGGAGATGGGTCTTCCAGTAGTGATACTGGCTGATGGTGATGTGTATGGCGAGCACATTGCCATGGTAATCAAGTCTGGCTCGGCCAACGCAGCTCACCTGCGTGAGCTAACAGTACCTGATGCCAAATGGCTTGGTGTGTGGGCAACAGACATTGAAAAATACAAACTGCCCACCATACCGATGACAGAGTCTGACATCAAAAGAATTTACGACCTGCAAAAAGATCCGAGGTATCAAGAAGGAAACTGGAAAAAGCAGCTTGAAGTCTTTTTAAAACTCAAGAGAAAGGCAGAACTTGAGGCCTTCTCAAAGTATGGCCTGACAAATATCACAGACAAGTATCTTCCGGCAAAACTGGAAGAATCAAAAAGCCTCTAGCTTTTTTATCCGCAGCGTAAGTACACCGTTTCTGTATTTGAAGTCGTGAATGCCCATGTCTGGCGTTGTCTCAATTGGGACTTCCTTTGAAAAGTGGCCAGAGCCGCGCACATACAATATCCCTTCAATCAGCCTCACAGTTACCTGATCTTCCGGACCTGGAACCTCTGCCACAAACACAATCTCGTTCTCACCCTTGATGAGGTCATACACCCAGTTCTTTGTCTCAGACTCTTTGGGTGTGTATTGCGGCTGGGTGTCCTTTGTCATCTTCTTGAGGACCCTGACCCAGTAGATCATAATTGCTGCTGTTATACCAATCAGGATGAAGCTCACATATCCTGCATCATTTCTTAGAGACAATATGTATACGACTCCCAAGAATAGCAGCACCATCAATGGTATTATGAAATCAAATGACTTGTCATTAGAATATCTGCTTTTGTAGCTTGTCAATCTATTTCTGTATAAACAACTATACCTCCAAATATAAATACTCGTAGATTTTTCAAACCAATTCAGTAGGTTATATGATGTTTCTTTTGATAGTTGGGAGGGGATTGTCAGGTTCCCCATCTTTTGAAAAGATCGTGCTCAATTCCAAATTGGTCGAGGCATTTTCCGACCACGTGATTTATCATATCATCTACGTTTTTTGGCTTGTTGTAAAAGCCTGGCATCGCAGGCAAGATTACTATGCCTATCCTTGCAAGCTTTAACATGTTTTCAAGATGGATGCTTGTCAGCGGAGTTTCTCGTGGAACAATGACTAGCTTGCGAGACTCTTTTATTGTGACGCCTGCGGCACGTGCAACAAGGGTCTCTTCATATCCATTAGCTATGCTTGAGAGGGTTTTCATGCTGCATGGTATGATTATCATTCCGTCTGTTTTGTAAGTCCCGCTTGAAATACTCGCAGCCATGTTAGAATCCTCCGAATAGCTGGATGCAAGTGATTTAACATAATTTAGATCAAAATCTGTCTCAAGTGCCAAGCACTTTTTGGCCCACTCTGTCATTATTAGATGAGCATCAACCTTGCAACGTTTTAGAACCTCAAGCATCCTTATTCCATAAACAATTCCAGAACTTCCTGTTATTCCAACCACTAATTTCATAATAACACTGCTTGTCTTCGCTATTTAATTTCATAGTTTTGGGCATTCTTTAATTATGGCAAAACTTGTCCTTGCACTTGTGAGTGTAAACATCAATGATGTTGAGGAAAAACTTGTTTCAGAACTTCGGCTGACACAAATGCAGGCAAAAGTTTTTGTCTTGATTGTCAAGGAAGGAAAAAAATCTGCAGAAAATATTGCCCGAAGCCTTGGAATATCAAGCTCGAGGGCACTCGAGGTTGGAAAGAGCCTTGTTGAGCTGGGAGGTTTTATTGAGATAAAGACTGAATTTGAGTCTACACATCCGAGATTTGCTGTTGTTAACATGTACAGAAGAATGTGCTTGCGAGAGAACATTCCTTTTAAAAAGAATCTGTTAGTTGACAACATATCAATTGTTTTAGAAAAACCATATGATGTTGCAAGGACTACAGGACCAAAGACTAAATAGAACCCATATGGAGAAGGAACGATGTCAGTAGATCAGGATTCTTGCAAGCATGAGATAGTTTACTTTGGAGTGACCAACATAAATTCTGAAAAGAGAACCATTGGTTCCGTAGACACGTGGCGCTGTGTAAAGTGTAAAAAGCTCTTCTGTGAGGAAAAACAGCTTGGAATTGAAAGCATAGTCGATTATGTCGGAATGCCAAAAATTTCTTCCGATCAAAAGTGGGCAGTCCTCCTATGTAATCTAAAAAAACACAAGGAGAAATGGAAGCTTGTCAAGATGAAAAAAAACGATGAGATTCAGCACGAGTGTCTTGGAGACAAGGTCATCACGCTCAAAGTCAAGGACTTTAAGGTAGAAGACGACAAGCACTGGAACTTTTTAATTGAAAACTCTGTAAACAAGGCAGTAGAGATTTAGAATCTAGTATGAATCTTGAGGTTCATATCAACAACGTGCATGGAAGCCAGATAGCGGCAAAGATAACCGGAGTTTTCACCGTGGATGGGCACTCCTTCAAGTTCAATGCCATTGCTTTTGGAAGGATAGGGGGTCATAACGTGGGTGCAAAGATTTCCAAAGCAGTCCAAAAGGAATTGGTAAAACTTGGCTATAACATAGATGATGTGATAAACGAACTGCAGCAGAAACTGGTTCGGGGTGACATTTCTATACCTGAGGGGCTCAAAAAGGAGTCCTTTGCAGACAGCTAAAAACCTGCCTCTTCAAGCGCCCTTGCGCAAGAGCAGCCTCTCTGCTGAGGTATGAGATCAAGGAGCACACCAAGAAGGTTCTTTGTGGTATGGACATTTTTTGACAGCGTTTCTAGGACCTCCTTTGCAGTGACTGGTTTTTCTGACCAAACATCGTAATCTGTAATGGTAGAGATTGACACATAGCACATCTGGGCCTCTCTTGCAAGCTGGCATTCTGGAACAAGTGTCATTCCTATAATGTCAGCTCCTATGACATTTTTGTAGAACTCGGACTCTGCCCTTGTAGAAAACCTTGGTCCCTCTATGCAGACATAGGTTGCATCTTTGTGCAAGTGCAGATCGATCTTCTTTGCAGCACTGTATACCGAAGTTTGAAGCTCTGGGCAGAAGGGGTCTGCTACCGATATGTGAACCACTTTTCCGTCTTCAAAGAGGGTATACTTTCTTGATTTTGTAAAATCGATAAACTGGGTTGGAATGACAAAGTCTCCAGGCCTTAGTTTTTCTTGCAGGCTTCCAACAGCTGATGGAGCAATTATTCTCCTGATTCCTATCTCTTTGAAGGCCCAAATGTTTGCCCTAAAGTTTATGAGATGTGGAGGGATTGTATGCTTTCTTCCATGTCGTGGCATGAACGCAACCTTTCTGCCCTTGTAAATGCCGACAGTTATGGGGGCCGAGGTTTTTCCAAAGGGTGTATCTACTGTAATCTCCTTGCTCTCGCTTAGCAGGCCGGGATCATAGATTCCAGTACCGCCAAAAATTCCTATCTCTGCTTGTTCTGTCAATATTTCACCAGAGATTCGTGTCGGTAACTCTTGATTGCCTTGGATCCTTTCAGGTCTGTGAGTTCTATGATGAAGGCAAAGCCGGTCACTTCTCCCCCTATCTTTTCAACTAGCTTTGCTGCAGCTTTTGCAGTGCCTCCTGTTGCAAGCAAATCGTCACATATGAAGACTCTCTCGCCCTTCTTTATTGCATTGCTCTGGATCTCCATGGTCGCAGTTCCGTACTCTATGTTGTATGTCAGTTTGTGTGTGGAACCGGGCAGCTTGCCCTGTTTTCTTATCATTACCATGCCTTTGTTATACTTGAGGGCCAACGCACATGCGAGTGGAAAGCCCCTTGATTCTATGCCGACAAAGACATCCACATCCTTTGGGTGTATACGCTTTGAAAACTCGTCTATCACAAGCGAGAGTGCCGATGGATCTCTGAGGAGAGGACTAATATCTCTAAACAAGATACCTTTTTTTGGAAAGTCAGGTATCTCTGCAATCTTATCTTTTAAGTTCACAAATGCTTCACAATCGGTGGATGTAAAAAATATTTCTGAAGGTAGAGCTTACTGAACTGTTATGTGTGTAGTTACCTTGCCTGCTATGCTTGAGACTTCGATCGTATAAGTTCCTGTTCCAAGGGACTGCGGAATGACCCACTCAGTGCTGTAATCTCCTCGGTTTGTTGATTGTATCTGCAGTGTCTGAATGGGGGTGGGGTTTGATCCAAGTACGTTGATGATCACTCCAACTGATTGACCTGCGCCGCTGCCTGAAATTTGAACGATGCTTCCTACAATATAGTTGGGTGGATTCTTGTCAAGCTGGACTGTTAACGCGGACTCTAACTTTACAATGATTGGAATACTCTTGTGGTTTATACCACTGGTGGCATCCAACTTCCAAGTTCCTGCCATGCCGTCATCAGGAATCCTAAAGTCAAACGCAGAAAAGATACCCGACTTATCTACAAAAGTTTGCTCTGATTTTGCCTGTACACCGTTTGGATCTGTCAAGCTAATCTGTATGATACAGTTTGGATTGGCATTTCCAAAGATTAGGATGTTATTTCCTGGCAAGTATGTGTCTTTGACTGTTCTAAGACTTATCTGCCCACAACCTGTCTCGAGGCCTACTGCAAAGTTCGTTACTACTTTATCGTTGCCTCTAGTGATTACCGATGCATATATTCCCGGCGAATATGATGTTAGATTAAATGAATATGTGGCAAAGCCATCCTGTCCTAACAAGATGGTATCAGAAAACTTTTGTTGGGAAGACGGATCTACTATCACCAAGTTTAATGTAGAACTTCGCGGCCCAGAGATATTGATTACAGGCTTTTCAGTATTCAGATAGTTCAACTTGTCTAGGCTTGCATGTAGTAATGCCGCTGGTGCAACCCCTACGCCAACGTTAAGAACCACTTGATCATTTCCCTGTGTTGCAGTGATAACATACGTACCAATTACAGCCGTATTGCTCAACTGGTATGAAAGCGAAACTTTGCCGTCCGAGGTAACATTAACATCTTTTGCAAAGACCTGGTTTCCAGTCTGGTCTTTTATCGTAAAGGAGGCTGGCTGGTTGGATATGGAGGTGCCATTTATGACGATGGTGTCACCGGGATTGTACTTTTGTTGAGACGTTGTTATCAAGAGTTTATGAGCTGAAACTACAGAATATTGTTTAGTAACTTGGTCTTTGCCGTCTAAGACTGATACTGAATACTTGCCAAATGGTCTGTCGTTAGGGATTATTTGTGAAACGTTATACTTTCCATTTCTGTCGGCAGTAGCAGTAAAAGTGGTAATGCTTGTTCCATTAGAGTCTAAAATGGAAATAGCAACAGTACTTCCAGGAGTTGCAGTCCCACTAATGGTGCCAGTGTCTCCTGGACGCAAGATGGCATCAACATTTACCGTCAGTGGTACTGATTGCAGGTTCGAACCGTGAGGCGGCGGAGCTGGTTGCAAAGTAGTCGTAAACGTTTTCTGATTGTTTGCCTGGTCTTTTAGAACAAAGTTTACACTTCCAGGCTGTTGAGATTCTGGAACTGTTGTGGTCACAACAAAGTTTCCCTTACTGTCTGATGAAAATGAGTATATCTTCTGGCTTCCCACATACAAGTCAAGTGGAGACGATGATCTAAAACTCTGTCCCACCACACGGACGTCAAAACCCGGACTTGGGGTGGAAGGAACTATTCTGAAAGTTGATGTATCTAATATGACACCAAGTGGAGGAGATGGTTTGTTGTTTTGATTCGTACTATTATTTGAACCACCAGAGTTGCCGTTGCTGGGGTTTGGCTGTGTTACGGCTCCAATCTCCCCTGTGCCGAGCTGGTTGCTGCTTGCACTAGATGCTGTCCATACCAGATCTGGAGTTGACAGGTCAGTGCTAACCGTAATTGTGATCGAGTCTCCAGGCTTGATTGGGTTTGAAGAAATGAAGGATATGGTTGTAGGGGATGTCTTCTTTCCTATCCAGCCATTCTGAAGTGAAAAGGATTGAAAGTTTCCATACTTGAGCTCAAGTGTAAAGGATGCAATATTTGAAGTGCTTGACTGACTGTTGGTAATTTGGAGTATGGTTTTGCCGCCCGTGTTAGTTGAAGTAACCGTTACCTGTTCAGGCAAGGCCTGTACCATCGGTATTAGGATGGTCAATGTGCTGCTAATGATTAAAACTAGAATAATTGTAGATTTTAATAACACTTTACTCAAAAAAAGAGTCTATCTGTCTCTAAATTAAATCTTAATGATAAATCATTCATTAAGTGTATATCGGACTGGAAAAAATTGACTTGTTCTATCGTGAGTAGGGCAAGGTTGTCTGCGAGACAAGGTTTTGGTTCTGTCTGATGCGCTCAGCTATCAGCCTGTATATAGACCTGAACTGGTCCTTTGTCTTATCAGTCAAAAAGTCTGTTTCATTAATGGCTATTTTCTCACAGATATATCTGCATATCTCTTCTCTGTCGAATTTTTCCCAGCCGAGGTGCTGGTTTTCTTTCCAGATCTCATTTAGGTTGTCTATGATGCTTTTTTTTCCTTTTGCCAAGACAGCGTCCTTGGTCAGTGCCTTGTATCCTTCCTTTCTTAGCTTTACCTCGTACGTTTGATTTACTGCATACAAGTAATCGTCGTCTACTATGAAATCTTCCAAGAATTGCCTTGGCTGACCTCCAAGCTCATATGATATCATCTGTACTTTTTTGAATTGGTTTGCTTCAAGATGTTCTGCTATCTGTCTTGATTCCTCTGTGTTATCAAGCAAAATAAATGTGTCATAGCCGTGATTTCTGTAAAATATGGACAGGGCCATTACAGAGTTTTTGCTGTAGGCAGGAACTACGTTGAGCGGATTCATAGACAAGTTTGGATCCTTGAGGAATTTGTCAAATGCATTTAGATACATGCAGTCAGACATTGTTTCAACAATGATTACAGGTCTTGAATTGAACCCTATCTGTCTGTCAACAATGGACTCTACCAGCCCTCTTGACAGGCCGTATAGGATTGGAATAAGTGTCTGGTCTTCTGCATTCCAATAGTCGTAATAAATATGGCTTAGATGTTTTCTCTTGTCAAGTTCTACTACGAGGAGATTTCCCGGAGTGTAATCAAATATCATAAACGGCGAGTGGGTTGCATACAAAATCTGATTAGAGCCTGCAAGCCCCTTGAGAAGATCAGATATTCCTCTCTGCTGCGCTGGATGGAGGTTTCTTGCTGGTTCGTCAAGCAACAATATCGCTTCTTTGAGCTCAGCTTTTTGGGTCTCTGCTGCAAAGTTTACTATGAAAGAAAATGTCCACTTGAACCCTTCAGCTCTTCTGTTCAGCAGTCCTGTGTTAGTGACAGTGCCATCCTTGTGAACATCAGATATCACCACACTCAAGACGTTTCCTGGATTCCACCTCAGCTCTACATGAATGGGGTCTCCCTTCCATGCCGGGTTTAGCCTATCGCTTAGTTTCCTGCTTGCTGTGTGGAGCAGTTTTATCAACCTTGAAGGACTATCCTGGGCCTCCTCAAGCTTGTGCGCATCTAGCTCTGCTAGATAAAACAAGTTCATCACAGTCTCGGCCTTGTCAAACTCCTCGATGTATTCAAGACCCTTGGGTCTGATTCCCTTGGTTTCCCTTAAAAACTCCTCAAGGTCGATGTTTCCAAGTATCTTTTTGTAATCTGAAAAATAGACAAACCTTGGGTGCAATTTATCCTCGATAAAGTTCTCCAGCGCAGACCTCTCGGTTGTACCTATCAACATGTTGTCAAAAATGTAATCAAGGTCCTGGTAGATCTTTTTCCAGTCTGATATTATACGCGGGTCTTCTGAGGCAATCAGGTAAATATTGTTGTTGAACTCTGCCATTATGTTCATGAAAACATCCCTTGTTCTTGGCGGGGGAGCTGTTAGAAACTTTGTATCAAGGCGTATTCGTATGGGGTTTGGCATGGAGTTGACAAAGTCCTGAATCCTCTCCACAAAGTTTTCCCACGAATTGAGCCTCTTGCTTGCCTCCCCGCTTATCTTGACGTCGCCAAAGTCGTACTGAATACGTGGGTTCTTGTTTGTCCTGTAGATCTTGATTCGCCTTATGTCCTGTAAATTTGTGAACCTTTCTCTTATTAGACCAATCTCATTTTCATTTAGTTCAAACTCTCCCTCGGCAAGTTTAATCTCTGACTTTAGCTCCTCAGTCATCTCGTCACATAGATCCAGCTCTGAAACCTTTTGATCCTTGTTTAGCAGTGTAAGAGCTTCAAGTATTGTTGTCTTGCCGCTCTCATTTCTTCCCACAAAAGCAGCCAAGTCTCCAACTTTTATCTCACCGGAATCGTGAATACAACGATAAGCTCTTACTCTAAACTTCCTGAGGCGCATCTAGCGGCTATTGTCCCAGTCTATGATTTAACTTATTCGTCAGAATGGTCATGAATCTTTACACTTCGACCAAATAGATATAAGTGAATTCAAGTGGTTAGATTACGAAATGGCTGCAAGGAAAATTGCTTATGTAGTTTTTCTATTTCCTGTAGTTATATCGATAATACTTGGTGGATATGTCTTGTCAGATGTTTTGACCCGACAAGACAGACAACTAAACATGTGGCAGTTTAACTTTGTAAATGAGCCAGCACAAGAAGGAAGTAAGGATATCCGAATAGTTAACTTGAAGAACTCGTATCCTGTATCCGTACCACTCAGCTTTACTGTTAGAGTAAACAACACCTCCTTTGACTGCGGCGACCTGTACATGACAATTTACAATCTGAATACACAACCGCCACAGGCAATTGCCCAGAATGCATACTTTAACCAGTGCTTTGTGCAAATCAACTCGACTCTTCCACTGCACCAACCATTCTCTCCAGTCATAAACAGCAAAGGTTCCTATCAGATTGTAGTTGAGATGAAGGACAGGGCATACCAGAACGACATAAACGTGACTGCCAAGTTCAGCGTACAATGAAATAAAATCATATGTTATGTTATTATACAGCAATTAACAAACCATTGATGAGGAAATAGCGTTTATTGTTATTGAGATATAGTTATGGCTAAAACAGAAAAACCAACCAAGACCGAGGAAAAGAAATCAAAGAAAGCAGAAGAAAAGATACCAAAGAAGGA
>CAZMNT010000018.1:14266-31086 GCA_964567715.1 uncultured Nitrosopumilaceae archaeon
AGAGAAGAAATCAAAGAAAGCAGAAGAAAAGATACCAAAGAAGGAAGAGAAGAAATCAAAGAAAGCAGAAGAAAAGATACCAAAGAAGGAAGAGAAGAAAAAAGCGGCAGAAGCCAAGAAAAAACAGGCTGAACCCACAGATGAGGAACTTGAGGAAATCGACGAAAAAGAGATCGAAAATTTCGAGATTGAGGGGCTTGACATGGAAAAGCTCAAGACCAGAGTACTTGATTTGGTTGCAAAACGTGGCGACGATGGTATGTTTCAAAGCGAACTTTGGAAGAAACTCAAGCTCTCAAGCAGAGATGGCTCAAGGCTTGCACTGAAACTAGAAAGACAACACCTCATAAAAAGAGAAAAGATTCTGCAGGACGGCAGATGGACGTACAAGCTCAAGATTGCCCATGTTCCTGTAAGCACGCAGTCAATCGAGTCGGCACCATGCCTCATCTGTCCAGTGGAACAAAAATGTACGGTAGAGGGTGAGGTAAGCCCAAGAACCTGCCCGCTAATTGAGCAATGGGTTTTAACTGAATTTGCAAATTCTAAAAAGACAAAGAAATGAAACTATTAGATGCAAGACGAGACCTGTACCGAAGACTGGCTCACGAGGAAGGATACAGGAGCAGAGCTGCATACAAACTCAAGGAACTTAACGCGTCTTACAGAATTATAGGTCCTGGATTTTATGTTCTGGATCTAGGATGCTCTCCCGGCGGCTGGACCCAAGTGGCACTTGAGCTTGTTGGAAATCGGGGCAAGGTAATGGGAGTGGACAAGTCGTTTGTTGAAGAGATTCCCAACGCACACATAATTCGGGGAGACATTGAGGACGAGTCAATCGTAGAATCCATCTTTGATCACTTTGGCACAAAGGTAAATGCTGTTATATGCGACCTGTCTCCACAAGTAACTGGTACATGGTCTGTGGACCACGGAAGGCAAATATCGTTGAATTACTCGGCAAGCAAGATAATGGATTATGTCCTTACACGAAAAGGAAATGCACTATTCAAGGTCTTTGACGGTGAGTACTCAAATGAATTCAGGGATTATCTTAAGAAAAAGTTTGTCAAGGTGCAGCTCAAAAAGCCAAAGGCAAGCAGAAAGACCAGCAGCGAACTGTACCACGTCTGTCTGGGATACCTTGGCAACTAGACTATGGACAGGATCTCATTAATTGGTGCATCTGTCTTAAAGGCAGCTGGATTCAAACTTGTCGGCGTTGCTCTAAACCCTGCCTTTTGAATCCTTGCTACTGTCTTTGCAAGCGAGATTGGGGTGCAGCGCTTCATGTGAGCTATCTCATCAATTGTATAGTATGCGGGAGGCATGTCTATCTCGTCTTTGCACCTCTCCAAAATTTTCCTGCAGGACTTGTCTACCTCAAGCTCTGGCTCCTTTGCAATCATGTTGTCTACAAAGTCCTTGTCATAGATCTTTCCAATCCAGAGGGGGCCTGCAAGCTCTGCTTTTGATTTACAAATGTTGCATTCTATGTCGTACTCTTTGGTAGGGCGTCTGTTGCCACAATTCTTGCAGTCAAGGATGTATCCAATCTCTTCCTCATCTCCAGTCCTTACAAGAATCTTGACATATGTCTTGTAGTAGTGCATGTTGTTTTGCACAAACAAGGGTACTATCTTTACATCTAGTCTTCCTGCAACTAGGTTTGTGCATCCAAGAATTAGTCTAAGAGCTATCTCATCGCCATACTCGGCCCTCACTGGTATTCCATAATATTTGCGCTTGCAGGCAGCAGGGAAGAGACCATGCAACACAGTAAGGTCGGTAGCGGTAGTGGAAACAAGCCCTCCATGAAATGTGGCCCTGATTGCACAGTCAAGATATCTGGCCGGTGACCCAAAAGGGTCTACATCAACAATTGCTCCACGATGTTCTCTTTTGGAATGCGAGCTGAGAAACCTGCACGCCTCATTTTCAGAGAAGATGCAATTTGTGACGTTATTTAGTTTGGCAATGCGCTCAGCAATCTCTAGCGCTTTTGGGTTGACATCATTTACAAAAACTTTCTCAACCTTCCGTAACTCGTTTGCAACCCTGACGCTTCTTGCGCCAATGCCTGAGAGTGAGTCAAGAAATACTTTGGGTCCTTTGAAGTTTTGCAGAAAAGCAGCGTACGCTATTATTGAAAAGTCCCTGTTAATCTTTGCTCTGGGATTGAAAAAAGCGGGCTCTCTTGGTGGTGCCTTGTCTACCAGTGATTCTTTTGGTACTAGGAGCTTGGTGGTACCTTCCACTATCTCGACTAGTCTTGATTCCAACGGTCCGTCTAATCTAAAACGATTTTATAAGTTCAGTCGAACGTACCAAACCACTTTTGGACTATCACTTTACCATTTGGCAAGACGCCTACGAATAGATATCAGTTGTTTATCAGCTGTTCTGCTTCTTCACTTGTAACAACTTGCTGGCTAGACATTTGCAGTTTTAAGAAACTCTTGCAGTCAGACCCCAGTTACCCTTCACAGTATATCCAAGCAACGCTCCAGTAGGACAATACGTCCAAGTCCAAGGCATTAATTTTCCAGCCAGAGCTCAAATAACACTTACACTTGCAGGAAATCAATATGTATCTGGTACCAACTCCAACGGATATTTTTACACATATTTTCAAGTGCCACCTCTATCAACAGGCCAATACACTATCACTGCCACTGACAACTATGGCAATGTAGGCAGTGCCATATTTACCGCAAGCCAGCAGACTGTATATTATCCAAATCTATCCGTGCCACCGACCAGCGGGTTGGTGGGGCAAACGGTATCCATGCTGGCTACAGGCTTTAAGGCAAACTCTGTCGTAACAAACAAAATTGGAACAACTACATTACCATCATTCACTACTGACTCCTCAGGAACTTTAACTGGATCGTTTGCAGTACCTTCTTTATCATCTGGTACATATACAATACAATCTACAGATGACAACAATTCGGCTACATTTCAGATAACTGGTCAGCCTGCGTGTATTCCACCATCATCAGGCGATTGGATCTTGACTTCTAGCTGTACGCTCAGTTCGTGTAATCGCACCGGCAAACGTGATAGTTGAACCAAGTTCTAGCTTGACAATTCCATCAGGTGTGACATTAACGATACATTTTGCGAGTTATCATTTGCTTGTCTACCCTAGTGGACAAGTATACATACAACCAAATGGGAAACTTTCTTCATAATAAAAGTGGGAAATAAATTTTGGTAAAAGTATGGAATCAAATAATGCCTACAAGCAGGTTGATGGTAGTTGCATTTATTCTGCTTTTTGTACCAAGTATAGGGTATGGCTGGAATTATCACCCTTTTCTTACATCCAACACTTGTGACAATTTCATCCAATGCTTTTATGGTGATGTAAATAATACCGCACTGGTATACGAAAATTCTAAAATAATACTGGTGCAATCAACTCAAAAAACAACGTACAAGTCAGGTGAACCCATAGTAGTAAATAGTGGGCTTCTTAATACTGGTAAGTACAATATTACGGTATTTCACTGGACACCAGCGATAGCAACTGAAATAAACGCTCAAGACGGAAAGCAGATTGATCTATACAATGGAGATTGGACATTTGAAGGAAATTTATTACTTAACGAAACCCTGAAACCAGGAATCACCAATCCTGTGAATATAATGCCAACAACATGGGGATTGATAATAAAACAGTTCATTCAATGATGATTCTCAAGGATAAGAAATCCATTAAAACTCAAATTCTAACCTAAATTCTTAGAGCACGATATTTTCGTATAGTAACAAAGATGAGATAAGATTCAACACTAATTTAGAATAATAAAAATTTGGAAAGGAGTTGGTGCAGCCACCCCTATAGCTTGCCCGTTTGTTTAACACAGCAAAAAATCGGTCCTAAAACGATTTAATGAGTCTAATTGTACGCACTAAACGACGGGCAAGCCACGGGGGTGGCTGAAAAACCCCCTTTCTAATTTTTTTGCTAGAATTAAGACAAGATTCGTAACAACTGATAGTGAGCCTGGGGGTTCCGCTAGAACTGTTGTAGTGGGCACCACTCCAATTTTTTAATTGAGAATTCTGTAGAGTTATTTGTCAGAATATCTTAAATCAATTAGAAAAACGTGGGGTAATACCACCAATTATCCATAATACCACACCAAGATAAACAACAGGCTCCACACCAGCCATAGATCCTAAAAAGACTGCAAGAGATCCAAAGAATCCTCCTGTTGAAACCAAAATTCCATGTATTCCATTTTCAGCAATTTGTCTCACGTATCGCAAAATGATAATTCCTTCTAACATGGTAGATACAATTGAGAGTGTAGGAACAAGATATGGCGATGGTGTTCCAAGAACATTTGATACAGTTTTTAAAACTGTTAGTGCTATTCCGCTCTCTGAGACATCTAATCCTCAATAGACGCCATTCACCTGAAAAACATTTTTTCATTAGCCATAAAGATCCTGTGCAAACACAACTTGGTGCAAGACTAGATCACCATTTGATAAAAATAGGCTTTAGAGGATATCTAGCCGAAAACGACAAGAGTCCTGGATTAGACATTTGGAATGACAAGATAATACCTAACATAAATGTCTGCGTTGCGCTTGTGGTATTATGGACAGTAGAAGCTGTTAAAGATTCCAAAAGAATATTGCGAGAAGTAAAACGAGCTAAAAGACAAAAGAAAAAAATTATCGTACTTGCAGAAAAAGATGTCAAAATACACAAGCTATTCAAGGGTACAAAAGAATATTGTCGTGTGGTAAAGGGTAAGATTGAGGAAAGCGATTTGATAGAACTTGTACAATACGTTGAAAGAATGTACAGAGATGGCGCCTTTCGACAAATTAAATAAATTGATTTTGTTTCTGGTTATCAAACAACTTTTTGTTTTATTCATTATCCTTTTCGATTTATTATTGTGAATCTAACAAAAGCAGTATTTCTTTCATATCGTGCATTACTCGATTAAGCCGGGATTTAGATACACCCTCGTATACTGCTGATTTGAAAAAATTTTTCTGTTCTCTAAGCAGAGAGGGTTTTCTATTGGCCATGAATCTTAGGGCCATTGCAACCCAATCAAGAGAATTTCTCAATCTGAAATCGTTCTCAGAAACTTCAACCAGAGGTAGTATTGAGGGTTCTTTTTCGAGGTAAGAAATCAGTTCATCTATAAAATTTTCGAGTAGAGGAGGGTCGTCATCTCTACAGATAAGAAGTATATTCCAAGCCCCATGTACAGTTTCGTCTGGATATCCTCCCATTAGCTGTCTAACGTATTTCTCTGCTTGTTCTTTGGTAAAGACCAATTGCTGTAGTCATGTTTCCATTGATGCTAGTTAAAATTATGCCATTAATAGGAATAGAAAATAAGAAGTTTGAATTGAAAGATGTTGTTACATGTATTCTATTGTTGCGCTGGGTTTTGTGGTATAATCTACATATGTTGCACCGATCTGATTGTGCTTCATTCTTATGTTTCTGTCAATTTCTCGCAGAACATTCCACGGAATGCTCTTTGGAACAGCAGTCATGAAATCTCTCGACTCTACAGCCCTGATCAACACTGCATAAGGTTTGTTTATGTCTATTTTCTCCGAGAGTAAAAATGCAACTCTAACAGTTTCCGGATCTGCTCCCGTCAAACCACATTGAAGATTAAGTAGTTGTATGTGATCGTAGTTATCAAGAACAAACTCTTTGTCATGCCCTTGGATCGAGACTGCTATAGTTTTGCCGTACACCCTTTCATCTCCTTTTACTCCAACTGTCCTGTGTTTAAAAAATTGAATTGATATAGAAATTGAGTTACCTAGCGTCTTTCGAATGACATCCTTGTTTTTTGTAACTTTGTCTTTATTGAATTCGTATTGATTTGGAATTAGAACTGAGAAATACTGGGTTGGGGAGAATGGTTCTATCTTTTTTTCCACATAATCATTAATTTCCTGCCACAGGATGACCTTGTCGTGTGTTATGTTGTCCACTATTCTGACTGCAGCAGATGGCCCCGGAGAGGGTTGTCTTTCAGAAAGTTCTTTTGGAAGGCCCAGTTCCTTGCCAAGTGTCCACACCTGATATTTGTATAATGCTCTGAGAGGTTCGACTAGCATGAGATCCATCTTATCAGGCAAACCTCCGACATTGTGATGAAGTTTTACATGTCCTCCGTGGCTAGAGCCCTCGAGCTTCTTTGATTGTCCCCTAGTAGATTCAATGACATCGGGTTGTATAGTGGCTTGCATTAAATGTCGGGCGCCAAATTTGGTGGCCTCTTCTTCAAATATTCTTATGAATTCCTCTCCAATTGCGCGCCTTTTTTCATCTGAATCCAGTTTGTCTTTCAGAATCTTGAGGAATCTATCCTGTGCATTTATGATTTTCACTTTTAGACCTATTTTTTGTAATTGATTTAGGACCGATTGACTTTCGTCTTTTCTCATTAACCCAGTATCTACATGCACGCATAACAGATTATCACTCCCTATTGCATTTTTCGTTAAGACTGCTGCTACGGTTGAGTCCACTCCTCCACTGACAGCTGCTATCACTTTGGAATTTTTCACATCACTTCGTATGTTTTCAACTGCTTCGTTTATGAAATCAGAAACATTCCACAACTGGCTTGTAACATTAGATATAGTTGCAAAGTTTCGTAGCATCAAATCACCATATTCCGTGTGTGTGACCTCTGGGTGGAACTGAAGACCGTACCACTCTAGCTTTTCATGTTTTATGGCCGCGTTTTCCCCCTCATTGCCAACTGTCTTGGCAGAAGATATGAATTTGACTGGCATTTTTTCTATCTTATCCCGGTGAGACATCCAAGTAGTAAACTCGGTTGACGGAATGCCATCAAATAGTTTGTTCTTTCTGGTGAGTTTGATTCTTGTGAAGCCATATTCTCCACCACTGAAACTTTCTGCTACTTTACCCTTCATGTGATCTGCGATAAGCTGATGACCGTAACAAATGCCCAGCATAGGCCAATGACCTCCTTCAACACGTTGAAATATTTCTGGCGATAGTTTGGGTGAATTTTCATCGTAGACGCTGTAAGGGCCACCAGATAAAACTACACCACTGACAGAATCATTTTCGAGTTGTCTAGCAGTGACATTCCATGGATAAACAGTTACTAGATAACCACTCTCTTTGAAATTTCGCTCTAGGTTTGGGACGTACTGCCCACCGAAATCGAGTACTGCTATTTTTCTAGCTTTATCTTTCGATGGCATGTCTTTCACCAATTGTATCTTATGCGTGTAAATAGCCATGAATAATTAAGATTTTTGAACCAATTAATATGAATGGTTTGAGGGATCAATTTGACTTTGTATGTTTTGATGGAGATTTATAAAAGATCCTCACCTAATTAAAAGAATTCCACGCTTATACGATCTTTGGCTTGCAGTTTTCTCTCTGATCCTTCACGGATTGTGGAAACTGAAGAGCCCTTATAGAATCATGTTATGGAAGTTTGAATAAGAAAACAGAGTAACTAACCGGGGAAGGTTGGTAGTATGTCGGAGTCCTGCCAAACGGAAAAGTGATTGTGCAAAAGTGATTTAGTGCATCAAAAAATAACTTCTAAAATGATTTAATACACATATAGAAAGTACATCTTTGATGCTAGTATGTGGCGTTGATGATGCTGGAAGGGGCTCGGCAATTGGGCCGCTTGTAATAGCAGGAATAAATATAGAGCGCAACAAAATACGACGTCTCTCAGAGATTGGTGTAAAGGATTCAAAACAACTCACTCCTCGCTCAAGAGAAAACCTGTATAAAAAAATACTAGCACTTGCAGCCGACTACTATGTGGCCAAGATCTCGCCACGCATAATAGATCAAAGCGTGCAAAAAAACCAGCTAAACCAGCTGGAAGGGAGATACATGGCAAAAGTAATTGCCAATCTAAGGCCCGATTCTGCATATGTGGACTCGTGCGATGTAAATCCGGCACGTTTTGGATTGCTGATATCAAGACTGGCAAAACTAGACAAGGTACACTCTAGCCATCATGCCGATAAGCGATTTCCTATAGTCTCTGCGGCATCTATAATTGCTAAGGTAAATAGAGACAGGGAGATTGCAAAGATACGAAAAGACTATGACGTGGGGAGCGGCTATCCGTCGGACGCAACGACAATGAATTTCATAAGAGAAACAATTGTCTCAAATGGTACGGCGCCCAAGTTTGTGCGAAAAAGCTGGAAGCCCGTAAGGGTTCTGCTTGCCTCTACGTAATCATCCTTTATACTTGGCAATTATCATGCTATGATCCTTCTCATATGGCGACAAGTCAATTTCTTGAACTATCTCAAAGTTTTCTTTTAATTTCTCAGCCTCAATTCTAGTTATCTGGGAGGGCTCCTTTGTTACATCGATGCTTCGTGTCTTTACTACAAGCATCAGGCATCCACCCTTTTTCAAAAATGTCTTGCAGTTCAAAATTGCAATCTCTGTCTGGTCTGGCTGTGCTATATCTACATAGACAACATTGATGGTACCATACACTGCAAAATACTCTTTTGGGTTTCTGGCATCCTGTAATATAGGAACTATGTTGGACCTGTATGAAGCAACTCTATCAAGAAATTCTCGAGCCACCCTGCTTGTGTGTTCTACACAAAACACAATGCCGCTTGGACCTACAATATCTGCGACATGGCTTGCAGTAGTACCAGTAGAGACTCCAAGATAGAGAACACGAGACTTTCTAACTATGGGAAGTATCTGAAGGTCATTTAGTATGGCAGCGGCAAGCTTGCTCCTGTAAGGATCCCATGCCCTGAACTCCTCGTCTTTGACTTTGACCAGCTTTTCTTTGTATACTTGGTTTCCTGGAACGAGATTCAGAGTAGCAAGTCTTTTTTCCCCTTCTACCGTGACCCAGAAAATATTACCTTCTTCGTTTTCCAAATTTCCTTCGTTTTGACTTCTTCCAGTCGCTCTTTTTGTCTCTTTGTCTGCCAAAATCGCCGTGTCTTCGTTCTTTCTGCTCGTATGGCCTGCGCTGTTGCACAGGCACTGCAGGTTTTTGTGGCGGTTCCTTGTACTTTTCTCCAATCTCCACTATTCTCACGTTTAATTTCTCAAAGAGTGTGTCGTTTCTTCCGCCTCCAAAAAAATCGACCCTTGCTGCAAGTGCTGCCTTTGCAGCTATTACTCTTGCAATCTTGCCACGCTGCCATCTGGGAGCTGCGTGAACAAGAGTGTGTTGGAACAAGAGGCCGTGCTTTGGCGGCTGGGCGCCTGTCTTAAGGGAGCGGAAAAGTGCCTTTTCTGCACCTAGAACTTGGATCGTGCTTGCAGGCATGGTTGCCAGTCTCTTGAGACTTCCTGCCCTGCCAAGTATTCTTGCACCAACCGATGTTCCCAAGATGCCGGAAAGATTTGGAGCAATTGCTTTCATCTGGGACTCGATGTGTTTTTCTAATGTTGCTCTAAGCTCAATTAGTTCCAGAATCTGTTTTGCAAGACTTTGAACCATGGCAAGATTCTCGCCTGAGATCTGTCCTCCTATGCTCTTTTCCTGCAATAAAGATAACATCTCCACCTTTTCGTCAGGAAACCCAGCGTCGCTGTACACCTTTTGATTTAGGTTGTCACGACGACCAGCAAGAACTATCTTGGAATATCCACTAATGGTATCAATCAGGTTGTCTAGTTCTGGAAAGTGAAGGCCGTACCACTCCCTGAGCCTTGAGCTTAGCAGGTTGATTATCTTGTCAGTCTCGTCTAGTGCATTTATGGCCTGTATGATATGAAGATCTGGGCTCTCCGAGATCTCTGTAACTTTAGAAGATGATAACTGTATTGCAAACTCTCTTAGTTTTCCTCTCGCATCATGCTCGTTGCTTGCAAAGCCAGAATCTATTAGGACTCTGATCTTGGAAGACTGGATTGTCTCGATCTTGTTTTCTTCCATTAATTCTGCATCAATTGTTTTTTTCTTCAACAGCTTGACCAGTCCCGCATCGCTGACTGACACACTTGTAGCTCCCAACTTGCTGAGGAACTGTTCAAGCTCGTCAACGTCTGCCTTCTCTTTCTTTAATTCGATATAGTCTCTTGCAGGATTTCTAAATGGAATTGATTTCACACATTTGTTATTGTCAAAAACTGCAATACCAAGCTCGGTTAGAATCACAGAATGCATACAAAGCATTTTCATGTCTTACTAAAAAAGGTAACAGTAGGCAAATCGCACATCAACTGTTATAAGACAAACATTTTTTATGATTAGAAGTGACTGCCGACATATCGACTAGTGTGGGTCCGATATCGCTTGAGAGACCCACAATGCTTGCTTCAGGTATTCTCGGTATATCGCTTGAAGTCTTTGCCCGCTTATATAAGGATGGAGCAGGTGCGCTTGTAACAAAGTCATTGAGCAAAGAGCCGTGGGAGGGATATCCAAATCCAACAGTAGTTGGCGTAAAGAGCGGATATCTCAATGCAGTCGGACTCTCAAATCCGGGAGCTGCTTACTTTGCAAAGATGATCTCACAAAACAAATCTGTTCCAATCATTGTAAGTCTAGTCGGCTCCGTTCCAGAAGATTTTGTCTTCATGATAAAACAGTTTGAGAATGTCAAGGTCTTGGCGTACGAGCTCAACTTGTCATGTCCCCATGTGGAAAAGGTTGGGCTTGAAGTCGGCGATGATCCGGATCTTGTGCAAAAAATAGTAAAAGAGGTAAAGAAAGCATCCAGGGTTCCAGTGATTGCTAAAGTAGGCCTTGGGTCGTCTGACTATCTTGAGACGGTGCGGGCATCTTGTGATGCGGGAATTGATGCAATCACTGCAATAAACACGGTAAGAGCGATGGCAATTGATGTGGAGACAACACGACCTGTCCTGAGCCACAAGATAGGTGGACTGTCGGGAACTTCAATAAAACCAATCGCGGTCAGATGTGTCTACGAGATCTCGTCAAAGTTTGACATACCGATAATTGGTTGCGGTGGTGTCTCAACTTGGGAGGATGCGGTCGAGTTTATGCTTGGAGGTGCCAGCGCAGTCCAGATTGGCAGTGCGCTTGCAGAGAGGTGGACAGGGGTCTTCTCGGAGATAAACCTAGGTATAGCAAGGTACATGGAAAGGAAAAATTTTAGAAAAGTTGGTGACATGGTTGGAATTTCAAAAAAGTATTGACTCTATCAAAATAGTAACAGTTGAAAAAATAATTGACGAGACTCCATCTGTACGTACTCTGGTTTTTTCTGATGAGCTTTTGGCAAGGGTATTGCCCGGGCAGTTTGCAATGGTCTGGATTCCAGGAGTAAACGAGCTGCCAATGAGTATAATGGTAACACAAGAAAAGACAAAGGCTGCCTTTACTGTACGAAAACATGGTCTTGCCTCAACTGCGCTTTATTACGTTAAACCAGGCGACCAAATAGGAGTGAGGGGACCATATGGAAACTCCTTTACCATAAAGCAGGGCAAGCTCTTGCTTGTGGGGGGAGGAACAGGGCTTGTGCCACTAATGAGGCTTGCAACATTTTTGCAAAAGAGTGATGAGCTAACGGTATTAATGGGTGCCAAGACAAGAGAAGAGGTCTTCTTTGAGGGTCTTGCAAACGACATCCTAAAACAAAACAAGCACAAGGTCTTGGTTGTAACTGAAGACGGTACATATGGAGACTCGGGTCTTGTAACAGATACCCTGCAAAGGTTGCTCAAGGAAGACACGTTTGATGCAGTGTATACATGTGGTCCTGAGAAAATGATGCATAAAGTAGTACAGCTTGCATCTGAAAAAAATATCTATGTCGAGGCAAGCATTGAGAGGATGATGAAGTGTGGGATGGGCCTTTGTGGTAGCTGCTGCTTTGGCAATGTCTTGGCATGCAAGGATGGGACTGTCTTTAATGGTCAATACTTGCTAACAAACAAGGAGTTTGGATACACTCACAGAAGCAAATCAGGCATTTTAGAAAACTATTAGGCTCGCGCGAATGCTGGAAACTTTAATATGCTATAGCAATTCATTGAGATTGAAAATTGGACCATCCTAAAATTGTGCTAAGTGCTGATCGCACACTCATGTCCCCATATCGTGGAATATCGTTGGCCACGTTCTTTGGCTGCGCACCGGCACTTGATCCGCACAGACCGAAAAACAGCATGTGGTACTATCTACTAAAAAACCAAGTAACCCCAAAGGTACTCTTTGACTTTATCTGCAATCCGATTGCACACACAAACGGCATTGCATCCTATGCTCCGTATGGACTGCGAAAGGTCGAGGCTGCACTCTTGCGAGACGGATTCAAGCGAGAGGATGTGGTAGTAGCTCACCCAGACCACATCGAGAAATTCATCGGTCCTGAGACAGAGGTGGTGGGCACCTATGAGATGGATCCGCTGGGAATGGGCCCTGTTACAATGACATTTACTTATGGTAGAAAACAGATTTCATATGACGAGTATTACAACGCATACCTGCACAAGAAAATTATCGAGGCAAAGAAAAAGAACGGCAGCCATGCCAAGGTGATTGCTGGTGCGTCAGGAACTTGGCAGTACAACTACGATCCAAAGAAGATCCAAGAATATGGATTGTATGCTGTACTTGAGGGAGAACTTGGCGGCATTGCACCCGAGATTGATGGGCACGCAGGTCTCTTCTTTAACAAATTGATCGCAAACGAATTTGAAAACATGAATCCATTTGTTAAAAGCGACTTTAAAGTTGAGGTAAAAGAATTTGGAAAGGACGGAAACAAGTTCCATGCAAGGTTCATCCACTACTGGGACGAGCCGGAAGTTGATCAGATTCCTGAGATTGTAGAACCAAGCATGCATGGAATGGTCGAAGTCATGCGCGGATGCGGAAGAGGTTGCAAGTTCTGCGATGTCACTCTGCGACCTCTGCGATACTATCCTCCAGAAAAAGTAAAACGAGAGATAGAAGTCAACATAAAGAAAGGCGGACAGAAGAACGCCTGGCTCCACAGCGATGACATATTTGTGTATGGACTTGATCCAAGAAAGACAAAGAACATGGCTCCAAACAGGGAGGCACTAGAAGAACTCTTCAGTGCAGTAATGTCAACCGGCATTGCACATACAAACCCGACACACGGCACGCTTGCAGGCGCAATAGCTGACGAAAAACTGATTCCAAACATCTCAAAGATTATCCGTTCAGGGCCTGACAACAAAATTGGAATCCAGTGTGGATTTGAGACCGGAAGCCTTCGATTGATAGGCAAGTATGCAGATAGGAAGCTTTCGCCGTACAAGCCGGAAGAATGGCACTGGGTGGTAAAGGAGGGAGTCAAGACACTAAACGAGCATCACTGGATTCCCGCGTTTACATTAATCATGGGACTTGACAATGCAGAGACTGAAGACGATGCATGGGAGACAATACGCCTCATAAGTGAGCTTGAAAGAGAGCAGCCAGAGTCAATGTTTACAACAACACCACTTACCTTTGTACCGATTGGACTGCTTGAAAAGTCAGAGTTTTTCGATATAGGAAACGAGATGACTGCAGCACAACTTGGAGTCATGTACAAGACATGGCAGCACAACTTCAAGTATGGAATACAAAAGTTCATGGACAAGACAGGTCATAACAGTCCAGTCAGGAGAAAACTGTTTACTGCACTTGCAAGGTCTCTTGGTGGTGTTCCTCTAAGCGCTATGGAAAAGTATGCAAGAAGAAAGGGCGCAGAACATGAGCGTGTCATAGATACCATCAAGGCAAAGTATTGGTAAACCAAATACATAAATTGTATAAAGAAGGGGAGATAGTTCGTGCCAACTCACGGATCGCTTACCAAAGCAGGAAAAGTAAGGGGACAGACTCCCAAAGTTCAAGCAAGAGAACGACACGGAGAGATTGGCATCATTAGAAATCGAGACAATTTTAGAAAGAGATTCATACTAAAGCGAGTACCCGGGCAGAACAAACCGGGTCAGAGAAGAAAGTAACCTGGTACATATTGTAACTCAAATACACTCTTCATTTTGAGATATCTTTGTAATCTGTCATAACAGAATCTTTTTTTATAGTGACGAGTTTGGTGAGTTCATGTCAAGCACCGAATCAAACTCGATTGCTTGCTCCAAGTTGATAGACATTAGAGGATGTGAACAACCCAAGACAACCAAGCAGGGAAAACAGTACACAGTAGACACAGCCAAGGACCCAAGAATACTGTTCAAGGACGCAATAGGTAATGCAAGGGAGATGAAGTTCAAACGAAACTGTACCTTTACAATAACGCAGGAGAAGATATTCTACAACAGGGATGACGTGGAGATAAAGCCTGCCACTATCACTTAGACTAGGCAAATGTTTTATCTCTGAACGAGCATGTTAGAATGCTGTGGATTCCTTTGCGGAACAAAACAAGCTGCTTTTATGACATGTGTAGAGATAGTCTTGATGAGACGGGGAAACACAAACTACTGCCTGGTAATGGCCAAACTTGATTCGCTTTACCATTGTTCAATTGCAAATTGCTATGAACACCCAGAATATCTGCGAGATGTCTTAAAAGAGGTGTACAATGAAAAATACAGTTCTGTTTTAGATGACATAAAACTGGAACTGTCCAAGCTGGTTGACATTGAAAAAGAAAGAGATAGGTTTTTCAAAATAATGAAAGGCTGAAATGATATGATATACAGCAATTCAAAATTTGTTTTCAAGAAATAGAAAAATATCATAGAAAAAAGTTAGCATATTGCAATATAGAACAAATAACATCAAAAGACAAAGTCAAAAATATTGGCTGTGTTAGCAGTTGCAGCTATTGTAGCTGTTATTGGTCTGTCGAATGCACCAGCAAACGCACTTCCGACGCCACCTGCAAACCCGCCAGCAATTCCTGTATCGTACTGTGATACAATAGCAAGTACGCTTGCACAAGCAGGTATAGATGCAAATCTTATTGCACAGATACTATCGCAACTGAACTGTTCCTAAATGGGAACAACTATTCCTATTTTTTGACACTAGTTTTGCTCAGAGATAATTGTAATGGATTCTTGTCATTATCAAAATTGATAATGGGTTTTATGCTTTATTTACAATGAATCAACATCAAGATACGTGTAGCACAGTCCATCATTAGATGAGATGTGGAACATAATAGAGGCTTTTGGGCTTGAACGTGAGTTGCTTGACAATCACAACAGGCTGGCCTTTGAAGAAGTAAAAGTATTGTACTTGACAATCAAAAACCACGGAAAAAAGAAGTAAAAATAATTGTTTTATCAGTCAGACAAACGAAGTTAATATTGATAGAAATTAACCGTCATTTGTGTTTGAACTAATCGTATTTTTTACATCATTCAAGTACATCTTTGTTGAGGGGGGCGAACAGGCATTAGTAGGGATAGGAGTAGCAAGCAGGATTGGACTAGGAAAGACACTCAAAATTACCGGCTTCGGGTTTGCTGTAGGAATCATACTGTATTTCATCTTTCTAAGATACGCAGGTTTTGTTCCTGTCAACATTCTTGAGATTGCCCTAGGTATTGGATTGCTGTTTT
Organism: uncultured Nitrosopumilaceae archaeon; assembly: GCA_964567715.1. Lineage (GTDB taxonomy): Archaea > Thermoproteota > Nitrososphaeria > Nitrososphaerales > Nitrosopumilaceae > Nitrosotalea. Next base: position 29,802 of record CAZMNT010000018.1, read on the forward strand.
TTAGCAGTTTGATGTTCAAAGAATTTTTTGAAAATGAGACCAAGGTTGATACAACTGAGTACAAGATTACCTACTTTTACATAGCAATTCTTGAGGCAGTTGAAAATTCTGTTGCACTTGCTACGTTTAGTTTGATCGATCTGGAAAGCGCTTTGATAGGGTTTGCCGGCGCAATAGGCATCATTATTGGTTTGTTATGGCTTGGAGTGGTAAAGAAGGTTCCATTGAGGATAACAAGACTGATTGCAGGAATACTTCTTACAAGTACCGCAATACCGTTAATTCTTTATGGGCTTGGTATAAACGTGCCCGATTTCGTTCACTGGCTGATTCCTCCACTAAGTTCATTTGAAGGAAATTTGCAGTGAAAAGATAGCAAGGAAAATTTAGAAAGGCGATTCGGTTTTGATACATGACTACCGAATGTACCATAACTACTTTAGACCTCATATGGGATTGAATGGTCAAACGCCTGCCGAGGCTTGTGGTGTGATGATTGTAAGGAGAGACTGAGAAGGTATTGGAAACCTAGTTAGGTAGAAGAATGTTCACTAAATCTTTCATACATTGTTAAATAATGACTTTCCACCATATTTTCAGGGGAGATTGTATTATTGACGCAAGTCAGGCAAAGGAAATTGCAAGAGAATTTCTCCAACAACATTATTCTGTTATCCAGACAGAAGCACCAGTCCTAAATGAAGGTGTTTGGTTAGTTGACGTTGTAGTTTCTGCACCAAATAACAGAAAGTTCCACGTCAAGATAAGTTCCAAAACTGGTCAGATTATGGAATTTGTAAGAACCAATAATTGATTCTATTCACTTAATTTTTGTATGAATTTGGCTAGCTTGTGATCGTCATCTGCAAGCCCAACAAGTTCAGTCTTGATTTTTTCTACTACTGTCATGTATTCATTATCAAACAATTCCTTTAGAGCAAAATTCAGAATATCGGGGTGTTGATAACAATCTGAAAATGTAAGGCTGTGTGCAGTCAGTATGTTGCTTACCCCATGATGTGTCTTCATTCCGATCTTCATGAGAACCTTTTCAACAATAGATGCAACTACATCTCCTAGTAATCTTTCCTTATCATCCATTTTCTGTCAATTCCCACCTGTTAATGGTATAAGACAACTGTCAATTAAATATTGTACGGGATGTTTTTTGTAAACAAACTAATCATCAACCGTAACTATACAGTCAAAATCTAACACCAAAAAACCAACCGAATCTTTACAACTTGGTAGTATCAAGCATTTCAACCTCTAACTATCCAGTGTG
>CAZMNT010000019.1:0-30934 GCA_964567715.1 uncultured Nitrosopumilaceae archaeon
AATGCCGTACAAACCCTTCTCTCTTAGCAGGCTTACACTGGGACGCGTAAGGGATGTTAGGTTTTTGAGTAACCTGCTGAGGGTTTCTTGTTTTACATTAAGGAAGAGGTGCAGGTGCTTCTTGCCCTCAACTGCTCCATGCAGCATGGTTACAATGTCATAGATCTTTTCGCGCTTGACCTTGTCTCTCAGCGATGCCTTGTTTGCAATCAAGACCGCGGTTGATTCCATGACAGTATCAACTATCTTTAGTTGATTTTGTGTAAGAGTGGTTCCAGTCTCGGTCACATCCATTATGGCATCAACATCTTCTGGAGGTTTTGCTTCCGTTGCTCCAAAGGAAAGAAAGATCTGCACGTTCTTGTTGGTGCCAAGTCGCAGCCAGGGAGTAACAATCATTGGCTGTTTTGAGCCATAAAATTTCTTGTAGCTTTTACACTGGGTTATGAACTTGGAGGCGGTAGTAAGATATTCAGAAGAGATTCTCAGTATTTTTTTCTTCTTTGCATAAGCAAGTATCATCTCATCAAGAGACTTGAAGTTGTAGGAATCCGGAATTGCGATTACAAGCTTGATTCTTCCATATTCCAAGTCAAGGAGAATCTCAACATCAGACTTTGTCTCGGCAACCCAGTCTCTTCCTGTTATTCCAACATCATATAGGCCATCGCTTACTACGTTTGGAATCTCTTGTGGTCGAAGCATCTTAACTGCAATTTCAGGATCATCTAACATTACGCGATATGTTCTCTCCCGTCTGACAACCCTAGTCCAAGACTTTTCAAGTATCTTGAAGGTTGATTCTTCAATGCTGCCTTTTGGTACTGCAAACTTTACTCTAGCCAACGTAGCCCCTACCGAGCCTTTTGGATATATATCTAGTCGCCAGAATCGAGTATTTCTTTTGCTCGAGTAACTGAGACGTTGTTTTCCTGAATCATCTTTGAGGCCACCTCATGAATCTTGTCTTTTGGCACGCCTGCACTTATTGCTATATTTTTTGCATGCAACCTCATGTGACCCTTCTGTATTCCCTCTGAGGCAAGAGCCCTTATCGCGCTAAAGTTTTGAGCCAAGCCTACTGCTCCAATCACACATGCAAGTTCCTTTGCAGACTTGACACGGAGAATCTTCATGCAGACGTTTATCATTGGATGGACGTTTATTATTCCGCCGACAATTCCGACAGGCATTGGCATTTCAATCTCTCCTACTAGGTTTCCTTTCTTGTCTTTTTTCCATCTTGCCAGAGATGTGTATCTGCCATCCTTTGACGCATAGGCATGCGATGCTGCCTCGATTGCTCTAGTATCCTGCCCTGTCGCGTTTGCAACCGCAATGATTCCGTTCATTACCCCTTTGTTGTGGGTTACCGCGCGGTACGGATCATTTGCGGCAAAATTGTAGGCGTGTATTATATTGTCAACAACCTCTTTGCCCCCCACCTCTTCTTTGTCAAAGACAGCTCTGCCCCTTACCAGTCTCTTTGTGGAATAGTTTGATAAAATTTTAAGAACAGTCCTCCCACCGGTTATCTCTTCTATCAATGGCGCGACTCCTTCACACATGGTATTTGTAACGTTTGCACCCATTGCATCACCCACATCGATTAGCAGCTCAACTATTAACATGGTTCCAGATTTTGTTTCTAGTTTCTTGCATGTCACCTTCTTTGCTCCCTTGTTCATCTTGTACAGTGTCTTGCTCTTTGAGTTGGCAAGACTGAGAATCTTTCTTGACGCTTTGAGAACTTTTGGTATGGCAGACTTGACATTTACATCAACTACCTGAATTTGGCCTATGCTGTATGACTCGTCAGGTTCCATGGCAAAGCCGCCAAGCTTTCTTGCTATCTTTGCTGCCTTTGATGCCGCAGCAATTACTGACGACTCTTCAATCACCATTGGAACGAGGTACTCCTTGCCATTTATCACAAAATTGGTCGCAATTCCAAGCGGAAATGACAGTGTGCCAATCACATTTTCCACCATGTGGTCGGCATCAGCAAACGAGATTCCGCCGTTACTTTTTAGAACCTCAACATCCTCTTTTAAGAGGCCGGCAAAAGATCTTACAGCATCAATTCTTTCCTCTCTGCTCTTTTCATGAAATCTGGAAGGGGGCAAGTCTGTCAATTTATTTTACAATCCTCAAAAGTCTGTCATCATTGCTAGCAGGAAAACCCCTTCCGTCTGTATTTGAGGTGAGAATGTATAGATATCCATCGGGTCCTTCGCTGACATCCCGGATTCTTCCCACTCCATCCAATATGATCTTTTGTCCAAGCATGGTACCATTTTCAATGGGCAGCTGGTACAGACCATGCCCAAGCAGAGTGGCAAAGATTAGGCTGTTTTTGATGTCAAGTTTTCCTTCTTGATAATATGCAATTCCAGCAGGACCTATACTTGGGTTATAGCAGACAACTGACGCTTCATACTGTTGTGAGCCTGAACATTCCTGAGCGGGCCAGCCATAATCATGACCTGGCTTGATCAGGTTGATCTCGTCGTTTCTTGTAGGACCCTCCTCGGTCTCATAGAGATTTCCCTTGTCATCCCATGCAAGCCCCTGTGGATTTCTGTGGCCATAGGAATAGACAGGAGAATTTGGAAACGGATTATCCTGCGGTATGGAACCGTCATCATTTAGGCGCAGTATCTTTCCTGCAAGGGACCTTAGGTCTTGGGTTGAGTTTTGGTCGGTGGCATCGCCTGTACCGATATAGAGTTTTTTGTCAGGACCAAACTTTATCACTCCACCGTTGTCAAACTCAGCGCCAGGTATTCTGTCAAGTATGGCTTTGGCGTCAGTGATTTTATCGTTGGAGACGGTAATTCTCAACACCTTGTTCCACAAATTGTCGCCCTCTTTGTATGTATAATATACGTAAATGAAGTGGTTTTTTTCAAAGTCTGGATGCAGTGCTATTCCAAGCAGGCCCGCATCCGTAATGTCTGCCACATGGAGATCTGCTACAGAGTCGTTTACGAGTGTGCCATTGTCAATCACTCTTATCCTTCCCACTTTTTCTGTGAAGAAAATTTTATTCTCTCCAAAACTCATTGCCCATGGCTTTTGCAAGCTTGTTGCAACAATTTGTACTGCGTCCGTGCCAGTCTGGCTTGTTGTTGGTTGTGGAATTACAATTGGGTTAGATGGAGACGATATAATAATTATTGAAGCGGCAACTGCAGCAGCTATTGCTGCAATTCTAGTTTTTTTGTCCACGGGTCTTGAACCGTTGAAATCTTATTAATTATTTCTAAAATTAGATAAAGCGTATATATCACCCCGAAACTTCTTTTCCCTTAGCGGGGTGGGGAAGCCAGACTACGGGGCTAGGTCATCCCGGCGGGCTCATAATCAATCCGGATGAGACACCCGCAAGTCAGTAGTTCAAAAGGAGCTTTAGGTTCCTGAAAGTCTACTCCCCGCTACCTTTTCAAATTGTAGAACCACTTCGAGTCGTCAAACTCTATTTTTTTGTTGAATCTAGAAATTCTCTGCAGCGGCCTTGTGAGGTGCCTGTGAGCAGATGATATAGGTAGGTATAGTTGTTCTTTTATCTTGCGTGGAATCTCTTCTGTTACTTTTTCATGTGAGATTTGACCACATTTTGCACATTTGTAACCCTGACCCCTCCCTTTTGATTTCATACGTTTCCCACATTTTGTGCACGTGGGATTTGCAAGGACAGTATTTTTTGCAAGTCTTATGACGTCGATGAACTCTATGTTTATGGTCCTGCCGTATCTCTTTGATGCCTTTCGTACCCCGCCACCAATTTTTATCACATCTCCCACGATCAAACTTGATGCAATAGTTGTGAGTCTTGTTGGTTTGTATACTGCACAGTTTGCTTCTTTGCCAGATTTGGAAACTGTAAACATTACATGTCCACCATTCTTAGTCTTGGGTGTTGTGGATACTTGGCCCACTATGTATCCTGACGAGAAGGGCTTCAACTCGTCAAGGTCTAGCTCGTTTTGCAGATGGTCGCCTGTTCCTTGGTTTGACCGAAAGACCATATAGCCTGCAAACTTTTCATTGGATTTTACAAGAGATGCGCCTCTGATAACAGAGATGACATCCTCTCCTCGCACTCCAAAAAATACTGGATCTGGCCCATGAGGTGCTATAAGCACTCGTTTCTTGGTATCGTCAAAGCTGTTAAACGTTTTAGGCGAGGTGAGATCCTGCATCTTCTTTACGCTGTCATTGAAGATAAGTCTCTTCTTGCCAAAATTTGATTTGTGTCTGTACGAGATGAGCTCAAATGTATGGTCATCAAAGTCATAGCCAATAGCACCTATCGCACCCACCAGTCCCTGTCCATTTCCCATGTGAAATGTCTCAATCTTGTTTTGCGCTGCAAACTTTTTTGCCCTATCTCTGTTTACAAGAGTACAAAGAGCCTGCCGGCCAAACTCGGAGAATTCCTTTGGGATCATATCATTTTCATAAAAGACAAGGCCCGGGTTGGCCCCCTCTTGTATAGCAGAATACTTCTTGATAAAATTGATTACACTTTTCTTGATGAGGTATGGATTGTGGGTTTGTACTTTTAGTGCCACAGCACCGTTCCCTCTGGTCTTCCATGGAATATTTGGATTGAATCTAATCAGATAGGGATAGTCAAGGAACCTGACCTTTTTCTTTCTCAGATGTTCAACAATTTTGTAGGCAAGAAATGTGGTACACATTCCATTCCTTGAATCGGTATCATCAAAACCTATGTGTAAAACGCTTTGTTTCATTCTATTACAGTCATTGTAAGTGTAGAGCGTACATTTTTGAGTTGCCTTATACGGTTCGATATGGTCTTTTTGAGGGTCTCGTTGTCAGGTGCCTCTATCTTTACCACAAGGTCATAGGCTCCATAAAGGACATAGACATACTTGACGTGCTCGATTGATTTTACCTCTGTGAGCAGCTCGTTTTCTTTTCCTAGTTCGGCGTTGAGCAAGACGAACGCGATTGGCATCATTTGGTCTTGATTAGGTATGATATTAAATATTGTGCAAGTTCGTTTGGTTTAAATTAAAAAAATAATCCTAGATAGTGTTTGATAGTAATAGATGAAAAAACGATCTTCGGCGTGATCCAAAAAAGAAAACCCGTATCAGTAGCTTTGAATGGCCCCGACGGAATTTTACCAAAGATCCAGGAGACCGCATCCAAGATAATGGAGAGGTTTGGGATTCCTGCCTATGTTCTTGCAGACAGTTGCTTTGGTACGTGCGACATGAATACAAATGGTGCCAAGGTGCTTGGGGCAGAGATTCTTTTTCATGTAGGACATACGATAAATTCCACAAGTTTTGGAGCCAATGTAGTTCTTGTCGATGCGTTTGACAACATTTCATTTGAGAGTATTGCAAAAAAATGCGCAAAAGAGTTTCAGGGAAAAACAGTATCCCTTGTAACAGACAGCCAACACCTACACGAAGTCGAGAAGGTGAGAGCCATACTTGAGGAGGGCGGAGTCAAGGTCAGGGTAGGAAAAGGGAGGGGTCAGCTAAATGACGGCCAAGTTTTTGGCTGTGAGTTTTATCCAGTAATGGAGACAAGAGAGAGAGTTGATGCAAATCTCTTCTTGGGCCAGAGCAACTTTCATGCAGCTGGTATTGCGTTGTCAACCAACAAGCCGACCTATGTTCTTGACCCTTACTTTAATGAGATAAGGGAAGTGACAGAGTTTGCCAAAACACTTCAAAAAAAATCAATACTTGCAGTATACAAGGCAGCCGAGGCCGAGTCGTTTGGTGTAATTGTAGGCCTAAAGGAAGGCCAGTTCTCAAAGACTACTGCTCTCAAGTTCAAAAGGGAACTGGAAACTCTTGGGAAAAAAGTTCAGCTCTTTGCACTCACTGACATAACAGACGACAAACTGCGTAATCTAAAAGGGATTGACGCCTTTATACAGGTAGCTTGTCCCAGAATTTCAACCGACAACCACTTTCACAAGCCCGTCTTGTCCACGCCGCAGGCCAACGCCCTTCTTAGGATATTAAAAAAAGAAAACGTCGAAAGCGTCTTTCAGATTCCTCACTGGCTATAGTTGTAGTATCCCTTGTGCAAAGGCAATATATGATGTCACCAGCAAAAATTAGAATAAACAATTATAATCATCAAGTCCTACGAGCATGTGTTGTCAAGCAAGCAGGCTCTTCCTGGAGACAAGATTGCAATAATTGAGGAGTTTGAGACTGGCCAGAACACATTTGATGACGGTCATTCTATAAGGTCCCTCGTGGTAGGCACGCCTGAATTTGACAAGGCAAACAGGGTTGCCAAGATTACTGAGATAAAGAAATTAGCAGTGCCCAAGCCAGGCAATGTCATAGTGGGAAATGTATCTGCACTAATGAACAACATGTTTGCAATAAATGTTTTATACATTGATGGCAGACCAACCCATGCCGGACTTGAGGTAATTTGCCAAGCAAAAGGTGCAAAGAAGAGAATTCTTGTGAGGGTAAGCGACATTGCAGCTGCCAAAGTGATCAGTCTTCTAAATGGCGTCATTCATGCAGTAATCAGCGAACCGGATCTTGGCGTCTTGTTTACCAAATGCAACAAATGTGCGGGAAATGTCGTAGCACTTGGGGGCAATGTCAAGTGTGTAGATTGCGGATATATTGAAGAGAGAAAGCTGTCAACCAGATTTGGAAACAGCGATTTTATAAAATTCAATTCTAATTAAAAACATGCTAAAAGCTGCATTTCAGGGGGAACGAGGGGCATACAGCGAGGCTGCTGCCATGACCTTTTTCAAAGACTTGATTGAGACCGTTCCTTTTCCTACCTTCTACGAAGTTTTAGAATCTACGGAGAGTGGCAAGACAGACTATGCAGTACTTCCCGTTGAAAATTCTCTTGAAGGCAGTGTTGGCGAGAGTTATGACTTACTCTTGACTACCAAGCTTAACGTTACCGGGGAGATCTACCACCGCATAAGGCACTGCCTTATCGGATTTGAGAGCTTGGAAAAAATTGATACAGTATATTCCCACCCCCAGGCACTTGGGCAGTGCAGGAAATTCATCCACGAACACCACCTCAAGTCCATACCCACCTATGACACCGCAGGGAGCGTCAAGATTATGCTTGAATTGAAGCAGAACAACGTCGCATGCATAGCAAGCAGAAGAGCTGCTGAGATATACAAGGTTCCCATCATAAAAGAGGGCATAGAGGACAATGCCAACAACTACACAAGGTTCCTTGTACTTTCAAAAGGAACGCGTGATGCTATAGCAAAAGATAAGACATCAATAATATTTTCAATAAAGCACGTTCCAGGTGCTCTGTACAATGTGCTTGAGAAGTTTCATACAAACAAGATAAATCTCACAAAGATAGAGTCACGCCCCACAAAGACCACACCGTGGGAATACAACTTTTATGTCGATTTTGAGGGAAACCAGAACGACAGAAACATCAGAGATGCTCTTGAGAAGATAAAACCAAATACCATATTTCTAAAAATTCTAGGCTCATATCCCAAGGCAGAGCTTGGCTAAAAGCCTCTTGGTTTTCTTATAGAAATGGCTGTGCTATATCCAATTATCAGAATTCCCGAGGATATCACTATTAGGTGAGACATGAAGATAAGTGGACTCTGAACTGCCTCAAGTTTTCCTGTAACACGTACAATTGAGCCTCCAGTATTTGTCACATTGATGAAGTGTTTTCCATCTGCAAGGCTGTACCACTCGAAGCTCGTGCTATTTTGAAAGTCTTGGTCCACCTGCAGTCCGTCAGCTGGGGTTTTTATTGTTACATGAAAGGAACTCCCTGTCACATTGATAAATTCATGAAAATGTTTCTGTGCATCAAATTTGAAGATGTCGCTTTTTCCAATGTCTACTGTATCATCGACTACATTAACGTTGGATATAAGTGACTGTATAAGGAAAAAAGTGCCAAGCGCAATTGCAAGTGCCCCTAAGCCAATTCCAATCGCAGTCTTTTTTGTTAGCACTACTCGAGGCTAGATGGAATCCATATTTATGAATTTTTTACATAAGTTCAACGTCATGCGGCTGGCTTTCTGCGTATCCGGCGGTAGACATTTTTATAAATTCTGCATTTTGCTGCATTTGCGGTATAGTGTTTGCTCCACAGTAGCTTAGGCCAGAGCGTATGCCGCCAGTCAGTTGTTTTACGATATCCACAACACTGCCCTTGTATGGCACCATCGCCTCTACACCTTCTGCAACATAATCGTTGAGATCCTCACTCATGGCTACAGTTCCAGTCTCCTTTGACTTTCTTCCAAGGGCGGCATAAAACGAGGCCATTCCTCGGTATATCTTGTACCTCTTGCCGTTTTTCATCACATAGGAACCGGGACTTTCATCTGTTCCCCCAAGCAAACTTCCAACCATGACAGTTGATGCACCTGCTGCCAGAGCCTTTGTTGCATCACCCGAGTTTCTGACTCCGCCGTCAGAAATTATTGGAATGTCGTATTTTTTGCCAACCTGTGCACAGTCAACTACTGCTGTAAGCTGTGGGACGCCAGAGCCTGTGATTACTCTGGTAATACATATGGAGCCAGAGCCCACACCAACCTTGACTGCGTCAACTCCTGCCTTTATCAGATCTTCTGCTCCCTGCGCAGTTGCAACATTTCCTGCAACAAGTTCGCAGTTTGGAAACGCCTTTTTGATGAGCCGTACCGTATTGATTGCATTATCGCTGTGACCGTGTGCAATGTCAACTACAATCACATCTGCTCCCGCATCAAGCAAGGCTTCTGTTCTTTCCATAAAGTCTCCCTTTACTCCCACTGCTGCACCAACAAGCGGCCTTCCTTTCTTGTCCTTTGATGCGTGTGGAAAGTTTCCTGCGTTTATGATGTCCTTGCTTGTTATCAATCCCTTCACGTTTCCCCGCTCGTCTAGGAGGGGCAGTTTTTCAATGCAGTTCTTTCGAATAAGTTCGCGGGCCTCCCATATGGTGACTCCAGCCTTTGCAGTAATTACATCGCTTGTCATTATTTCCTTTACCTGCTTTTTTTCGTCTGCAGATTCCAGCATTGCAATGTCCCTTCTTGTCAGTATTCCTACAAGTTTGCCCTCTGGCTCTGTAACAAGAAGTCCTGAGACACCCTTTTCTCGCATATTCTCAATTGCCTCTCGAATTGTCTGGGTAGGACCTATCGTGTATGGATTTTCAATTATTATGCTTCCTGAGCGCTTAACCTTGAGTACCTCTGTGACCTGTTCGGATATGGTAAGGAACCTGTGTATTATTCCGATTCCCCCCTCTCTTGCCATAGCCACTGCCATGGCAGACTCGGTAACAGTATCCATGTTGGCGCTTATGATCGGAATATTGAGCGATATATTGCGTGAGAGTTTTGTCTGTAGATTGGTCTGAGATCTAGTAGCTATGCTGGAGCGTTTGGGAACAAGGAGCACATCGTCGAAAGTTAGTCCTTCCCTGATATCCAATGAAACCTTTTTGATTAGATTTACATTCTGTTATAAGCCTTTTCCTACTTTTTAACTCGTGCAATTTGTGCTGCATCACAAGTTGCCTTCACATTATGTGTTCTTATTATGTCAGCTCCATTTAGAACCGCAACAGTTTCTGCTGCAAGCGATCCGGCAAGTCTCTTTTCAGGATCCTTTTCATTCAGTATCTGGCCAATGAAAGATTTTCTTGATACTGATATCATAAGTGGCTGTCCAAGTTTAATCGATCTCAGATTCTGTATTATAGCAAGATCTCTTTTGAGCCAGTCAGAATCTATCTTGGTAAAGAATATTCCTTTTGCCTTTTTTCTGAAAAAGCCTATTGCTGGGTCTACCACAATCTTGTTCTTTGGTATGCCAGACTTTGTTGCAATTGATATACCATAACGTAGAAGATTCCTTGTCTGTATTACTTGGTTTCCGGATATACGATTTTTGCTAAAGGCACAAACTATTACAGAGGGACAGTATTCCTCAAGTACCCGGACCATCTCTTTGTCATACTGCAACCCTGTAACGTCATTTAGAGTGTCAACACCCAGATCTAGTGCAGCTCTTGCAACACTTGCCCTGCACGTATCAATTGAGATTGGAAGCTTTGATACCTTTTGTATGGCATTAATTGCCTGTGTGACCCGCTTGATCTCAACTTTTTCTGAGACTAGAGTCTTAAGATATGGTGCAGTAGACATGCCGCCAACATCGAGAAGGTCTGCACCGTCTTCCTCCATCTCCTTTACTACCTTGGCAATCTCTCTTTGTTCTGTGTAAACGGATTTTTTGTAAAATGACTCGGGACTAGTATTGATTATGCCCATCACTCGTACTGGGTTTGTACCACCCACGGCAAGTGGACCTAGTCGGTTCATATGGTTTATGGATTGGAGTATCGACATTTAGACCTATGAGATTGCAAGGATGGGAACGCAAGTATGATGAAATACTGCGTCAATTTGGCTTTAGTAAAAAGGATGACTTGCAGGCAGCCAAGTTTCTCAACTCATTACTTCTAACCAAAGTTCCTCTGGATAAGCTTGAACGCAAGATAAGAGGCAGAACAGTATTTGTTATTGGTGCAGGTCCTTCTCTTTCTAAATCGATACGACATGTCAAAAAATTCAAGAGTGTGGCAAAGATTGTAGCCGATGGTGCTACTAAGGCTCTCCTTGAGAATGGCGTAAGACCGGATGTTGTAGTGACAGACCTTGACGGTAACTTGGAATATCTGAAAAAAGCATCACAAAAAAATGCCGTAATGGTTGTACACTCCCATGGTGATAACATGGGTGTACTACCTCTAGCGTTGCTCTTCAGGGGCTGTATTGGAACGACAGAAGGAAGACCATTTGGTAAGATAAGAAACTTCGGTGGCTTTACAGATGGGGATAGATGTGTTTTTCTTGCCAGATACTTTGGGGCGAAAAGAATAATCATGTTAGGGATGGATTTTGGAAGTAAGGTTGGGGTCTATTCAAAAGAGGGAAGGTATGACAAAAAAGTAAAGCTTGGAAAACTTGCAAAGGCAAGAGATCTTTTAGAATGGCTTGCATCAAAAGGAGGATGTAAGTTTTATACGGTATCAGAAAAGATAACAGGGTTTGAGAAGATCAGGTTATCCGATATTGAGGAGTTGGTAAGAAACTAGGCTCAGCTCAACTCCAAGCTTGTTTTAAGATTTATTATTACATCCCAAGTAGAAAAAACATGGCATACCACTCTGAAGAAGAAATTCGCGACATCTTAGAGCTGCGAGAGTGGATATCAGAAGAGATAGAAAAGCGCCAAAAAGAGATAGAGAAACTCACACAAAATATCAGGATTTTAGATTCGCTTGTAAAACAGTCAAGTTTTAGCAAGGCATCACACCTTGTGTCATCGTCTATCAAAAAGAGTTCCCAGCCTACGGTGCAGGAGACCGCAAGCGTGATTCCAATGAAGACACCGGATAATCAGATAATAGCTAATGCTCACGTTACCCAAGACGAGCTTGTGATAATACCATCAGAAGAAGTATCACTTGATATAGAGACACAGCCGTTCAAGTCATTTTTCCTTGGCAGAATAATTGGTAACATGGAAAGCCAGGACAATTCAGATATCAAGAGCGGCAAGATTCCGCAGAATACTGCCATAAGCTGCATGGTAAACAGGGAAGGAAACAGAATAAGGGAGATTCTTATCAAGAACTATAGGCAGAAGGAGAGGTTAAACGAGATAATTAACACCGCAACATGGTCATTTGCTCGAATGATCGAGAATTCAAGAAAGTGAGTAGATGGACAAGATAGTTGTTTTAGATTTTGGTTCACAGTACAGTCACCTAATCTGCAGAAGGATTAGAGAGTTTTCAGTGTATGCAGAGCTTGTGCCATTTGATATATCGCTTGAGGAGCTAAAAAAGCTCAACCCCAAGGGGATTGTCTTTTCTGGAGGACCTGCAAGCGTATACAATAATGACTCGCCCCAGCCTTCATCGAAAATATTTGAGATGGGACTGCCAGTGCTTGGAATATGCTATGGCCACCAGTTGATTGTAAATAATTTTGGAGGCAAGGTAAAGCGTGCAAACAAGGAGTACGGATCATCCACACTGAAGATAGACAATGGCTCGGACCTTCTTGCAGGAATGGGTCCGTCAACTAGGGCATGGATGAGCCATGGCGATGCTGCAGAGAGCCTCCCACAGGGCTTTGAGGTAATCGGGCATACGGAGAGCTCATTTGCTGCAGCAATTGCAAACAGGCAGAAGCTAATTTACGGCATACAGTTCCACCCCGTAGTACACACCGAAAACGGAATCCAGGTGCTCAAGAATTTCGTACTGATCATATGCAAGGCAAAGCAGGACTGGACGCTTGAGAATTTCATCGAGGACACGGTATCCCAGATATCAAAGATTGACGGAAACGTTCTGTGTGGAATAAGCGGTGGAGTGGATTCTACCGTTGCCGCCCTCTTGATTCAGAAGGCAATAGGAAACAGGTTAAAGTGCGTTTTTGTCGACAATGGCCTTTTGCGGTTAAAGGAGGAAAAGGAGGTAGAGGAAATGTTTGAGAAGAACTTTGGAATGAATTTTACTGCAATCAATGCCAAGCAGAGATTTCTCTCAAGGCTAAAGGGAGTGACCGACCCAGAACAGAAACGAAAGATTGTGGGAGAAGAGTTTGTCGAAGTGTTCACCGAGTTTGCAGAAAAGAGCGGGCCGTTCAAGTGGCTTGCCCAAGTAACGCTATACCCTGATGTGATTGAGAGCGGTGTATCAAAGGGACCTGCTGCTGTAATCAAGACGCATCACAATGTAGGAGGACTGCCATCTTGGCTTGATTTACAAGTACTAGAGCCATTGAGGTTTCTGTACAAGGACGAGGGGAGAAGAGTTGGCAAGATGCTGGGAGTTCCTGACAAGCTTTTGTACCGCCATCCGTTCCCTGGTCCCGGTCTTGCGGTAAGAATAATGGGCGAGGTGACGGAAGAAAAATTGCAGATATGCAAGCAGGCAAGCAAAAAACTTGACCACATCATAATTCCAATCGAATTTGCCTTGGAAGAAATTGGCAAAGCAAAAATAATCTCCGATAAGCTAAAGGCGAGTAAAGATAAAATCACAATAACTAAAGATGATTGTTTATATGATCATGAAACTAAACTGGCAAAAGCTGTCAAGCTTACAGAACCGTCTGAATATATTGAAGGTTCTGCCATACCTTACACGGTAGAAAAACTTTATGGATCTCTTAGTTTTGGTAACTACTGGAAAGAACGTAGGCAAAACATAACACTGAATGGACATCATATCCGTCTTGCTCATACCTTTGTGGATTTTGATAGAAATGGCGAACCAATTCTAGAAAAGGAATTCGAAGGGTTTGAAGCTCTTTTAACAACGATCTCCTCAATCATTAAAAAGTATTCAGCCTTCTGGTGACCCTCGCAGGTATGAAAAATTAATGAAATCATTATTCCTTCATGGTTACGGCCTTTCGATCAGAGTGCAAAATTCAAGGCTAGTCTTCTCTCAAGGAATTGATCCCTTTTCAGACAAGAAAGAAGTTCTAGAATTGCCAGCAAGTGCCTGGCTCAGCAGCAAATTATTGAGAAAATAATATCATATGGATTGGGAAACATTAGTGGTCTCAGCCAGCTGTTAGAGATTTTGCGAAAAAATATTCTTCCGCCAAGCTAGTGTTAAATCAATCTGGTATCATCTACTCTCCAAAATTCGAAAAAATACAAATCAATTAGAATTACAACGAAAATTATGACTTGATGAAACGAATGATTTCATCCAAACATTTTTCAAGTTTTATGAAACAACATTTTACAATGCCAAAATTTTGGTGGGCATTTCTTTTTGCTCAAGTTATACTGCTCTCTAGTCTACATTCATCTGATGCAAGTCAGACACTTACAAGCTATACAGTAAATGGAACAATTACCACACTTGGTTGCAACATCCTAAACGGAACCATAATGAACCAAACAACCAGTATGTATCCAATTCAGATTTGCCATTATGACAACTCGTATTTTCAGATAAAGGAACTCCTGCCAGATGCAGTATGCAGTCAGGTAATCACAACTTGGAAAGATCCTTCTGGTCATCTCTTTACTTTCCCAAATCCATGTGTTGGTCCACAATTTACCAGTCCAAGCGTCGGCAACCACACTAGTTCCCAAGTTGTAGAGCCTCCACTCAAACAGATGATATATCAAGGCATAGCTGCAGAGAGCGTCACCTGTTCTCAAGGTTTGGTCCTGATGAAGTCGCACAGCAACTTGCCAGCTTGTGTAACACAAGACACTGCACAAAAACTGGTAAAGCGTGGGTGGGGAACGATGGTTTCTCCCCCCTCTTGCCCTGGCGGGAACTTGGTCAATGGCAAATGTATCTCAACCTCAAATACAATGCAATTGTGTAAAGGAGACACATTGATTCCCTATTCGTATGCCTTACCTTGCTTGCGTCCCGCTCCGACATGCCCAAACGACATGACATTCTCAAACGGCGTCTGCACAACCACACCGCCGTATGTCCCACCATCTCCATCTACAAAATGTGATCCAAGTACTGCGGCATGTCCCTCTGTGGTATTTGCCTATCCAAGCTGTAACGGAGTCTTCAGTGGAAACATTTGCGAGCCAGGTTCTTCTCCCTGCCCAACAGGTCTGCAAGGAGACACTTTTGGAACAGCTTGTAACTACAGTCCTCCCAAGTGCCAAACAGGATACAACGTATTCATGATATCGGAAGGATCATATTCATGCCAGCCAACAAATCCGCCTCCTCTCTCAAATGCGACTACATATTCAGTAGGGCAAAGGGTTGGAGTGTTTACAATTGCTGCAATAAATCAGTATAACGTAACTGGATACTATAACAATCCATATCCAGTTGCGCGTCCCGGTCTTGGAGCTTTCACTATAATGCATGTGGGTGATATACTTAATCCCACATGTGATGGCTCTGCCCCGCTTGTAATAACAGCAATAAACTATCCAAATTCCATAACGGTATCTACTGGTAAACCAACATCGGGGTCTATCGGTGGATGTCCAATATGCCTCTCAGCTGATGCAGAAATTGATACTCCTGAGGGCAAAATAAATGTGAAAGATATCAAGGAAGGAATGGTTGTCTGGTCAGCAGATAGCAGTCATAATAAGATAAAATCAAAAATTATCATGGTTAACAAGGTGTTTGTGGGAAACAAACACCAAGTAATTGATCTAAAACTGGACGGTGGAAGAGAACTGTTTGTGTCACCCAACCATCCTACCTATGATGGCAGAACAATTGGCAGCCTCAAAGTTAGGGAAATGTATGATGGATCTACGATAAAATCGGCAGATCTGATCCTTTACAAGTATCAATATACCTATGATATTCTTCCAGATAGTACAACCGGAGATTACTTTGCAAATAGCATATTGGTTGGAAGTACGCTCAAGTGATCCAAATCAGATTGATAGAACTGCATAATAGCTTTTTTCATTAACCTATGGTAAGTATTTTCTATTTGATTAGCATTTTAAATTAATCGTGTATCATATTGGCGAGCGGCTCGCCAAGAAAGGTATGGGGGGATCTGAAAAATCCTTAGCTGGGATTACCTCAGCACGGGGTTCAAGTCCCACCCCACTCGGGTTGTTTCAATTACGTTCTAGAGTCTAATTAAAGTGTCGTTGAGTGCTTTGCAATTCATTGCATACATACTCATTAAATCTTGCCCTACCACACTATCAACTATCAGAACATGGCCTCAAGCAACAAGGTCGCACTCTTGAACTTCTTTGGAGTAAAGAATTCAAGAAAACACATACTTATCTGCATAAGATGTGGGTCTGAGAACCTTCATCGCGGTCAGGACCGCATCCAGTGCATGGACTGCAACAAGGTTCTCTCGCTCAAGCAGTAAACCCAGAGTTTTATTTTCTTACAAGGAATATAGTTTCGTCCATGGTGGGCGGAATTCCCTTTGGATTTGCAATGTAGAGGGCAGCTGCAGCGTTTGCAAATAGCAGCCTCTCATCAGGTTCAAGGTCTGATAGGTACCCAATCGCATTTGCAGCATCCCATACATCCCCCGCACCCGTTACAAGTATGGGCGTGACAGGAAATGATTTTGCAAAGGAGACATCCTTGCCGTCACTCCAGAAGGAGCCTGCAATGGCATGAAGGTCGATTGGAATCGAAGACTTTGCAGCAAGCTCCATGACAAGCTTCTTTGATTCCTCAATTCCAGATAACTTCCCAAGCCCATATTGTGCCAACAGTGTATTGCATTCATTCTCATTGACACACAGGGAATCCATCTCAGAGCCTATCTTGGCAAGGGTTTCTTTGAACTCCTTTGACCTTGTCTGAATGTCTGCGGGGTCTAGTAGATGAAGTGCGCCCCCTGACTTGGCAAACGCAAACTTGGCAAGCTCGGTTCCCTTCCTGTTGCTTGCCCAGTTTGCGACAATTACTGCCTCGGCTTTTTTTATTGCGCTCTGCTCTTTTGTCCCAAGTTTTTCTGGGCCAAAGTTCTCGTTTCCACCGAGATCAGAGAACATGATATTTACAATGTTGGTTCCGTTTTGAAACTCTAGTGCGGTAGTTCTGCCGGGCTTGCCGTCAATCACATAGAGCGTCGCATTCTCAAGCCCGAAAAAAGTCTCCTTTAGCAGCGCAGCTCCGGCTTTATCTGAAATCGTAACAAGGGATACAGGACAGCCAAGCCTTGCAAGTGCATATGCAACGTTAGTCGCATTTCCCCCCTTGAGGTCCCTCTGAGGTATATCCCTGATGCTTCCACCAAAGTTTATTTTCGCCATTATCTGGGTGTAAAAACTTCCAACATCAGATACGGAGATTATTCTGTCAAGGAAAAAGTCGTTTAAAACAACAACTGGTCCTAGGTCAATGTTTTGCAGTTTTTTTAGCATGAAATGGTTCGTCTAGCCCATCGGTGGCATCGGTGGACCGCCTTTTCCTCCGCCGCCCTTGCCGGATGCTGCAATCACATCATCAATTCTTAGAATCATGCATGCTGCCTCTGTTGCAGACTTGATTATCTGCTCCTTTACGGCAACAGGCTCAATGATATCAAGTGAGTACATGTCTGCTACTCTGGTGTTTCGTGCATCAATTCCGGTCCATTTCTTTCCTTGACTCTGCTTGGCGCGCAGTGTGACCATTGTATTGATTGGGTCCATGCCAGCATTTTCTGCAATTGTCAGTGGAATGATCTCCAGTGCCTCTGCATATTTTTTGATTGCAAGCTGCTCTCGTCCCTCAAACCTGTCTGCCCAGTCCTTGAGGCTTGATGAAAGATATTCTTCTGGAGCGCCCCCTCCTGCCACAACTGCTGGCTTTTCGATTACATCTTTAACTACCATCAATGCGTCATGAAGCGACCTGTCTACCTCGTCTACAACTCGCTGTGATCCGCCTCTGATGAGTACGGTTATTGCGCGCGGGTTCTTGCATCCTTCGATGAAGACCCATTTTTCTGTCTCGACCTTTCTCTGGTCCACTGTTTCTGCAGTGCCGAGGTCCTTTGATGTCATGTCGTCGATATTGCTTGAGATTCTTCCGCCAGTGGCCTTTGCAAGCTTTGTCATGTCGCTTTCCTTTACGCGTCTTACTGAAAGAATTCCTTGTTTTGCAAGGTAGTGCTGTGCAATGTCGTCAATTCCCTTCTGGCAGATGAGCACGTTTGCGCCAATCTCGTGAATCTTGTCTACCATGGACTTTAACATCCTGTTTTCCTCCTCCAAGAACATCTGCATCTGTGTCGGGTCGGTAATTCTTATTTCAGCGCTCATCTCGGTCTTTTCGATCTCAAGTGCGGAGTTGAGCAATGCAATCTTTGCCTTTTCTATCTTTGTTGGCATGCCACTGTGCACAACCTCCTTGTCAAGAACTATACCCTTGATGAGTTGCGTATTGCGAATCGAGCCGCCTGCCTTCTTTTCCACCTTGATGTTGTCAAGGTCAACCTTGTTGCCACGCTCTTCTTTTTCTACCACCTGCAGTATTGCGTCTACAATAAGTTTTGACAGCATGTCGCTGTCCTCTGAGATAAGCTTTGATTCCATGCTTGTCTTTGCAACTTTCAAGAGGACCTCTCTCTCGTTTGGGCTCACAGACTTGGCAAGCTCCTGAAGCAGTGAGAGGGCCTTTTCCGATGCTGCCTGGAACCCTTCAATAATTACGGTGGCATGGACGTCTTTTTCCAACAGCTCCTCTGCCTTTGCCAAAAGCGAGCCGCCAAAGACTACAGAGGATGTTGTTCCGTCTCCTACCTCCGTATCTACTGTTTTCGAGATCTCTACCATCATCTTTGCTGCGGGATGCTGGACGTCGATCTCTTTTAGAATAGTAGCACCATCGTTTGTAATTGTAACATCGCCCAAGGAATCCACGAGCATCTTGTCCATTCCCCTCGGACCAAGACTTGTTCGTACAAGCTCAGCAACTAGCTTTGCCGCTGTGATATTGTTTTTCTGGGCATCGCGTCCCTTTTGCTGCAAGGCACTCTCCTTGAGCACCAGAACCGGACCCTGTGGTGTTTGTTGAATTGAAGCCAAAATTATTACCTGAGATCCGTTGGTAGAATTCCCCCTTTAATACTTTATCAGTCCAAGATCTCAAGAAAAGTTCTGTTTTTGACATCGACCACGCCGTTGTACAAAATTCTAATCTCTGGCAGTGCAAGGAAGGGAAGAAAGAGCGGGATGAGATGTGGCTGCCCAAACTTGCAACCCGACTCTACTATCTTTTGGTCAATCTCGTTGTATTTGGCAACTGCTTGCTCAAGTGGCATCTTGGAGGCTAGGCCTGCAACTGGCATCTCAAACTTTGATATTATTTTGCCGTCTTTTGCAACAGCCATGCCGCCCTGTGTCTTTACAAGCTCGTTTGCAACAAGAGCCATCTCATACTCGTTTGAGCCAATTACTATCAAGTTATTTTCATGAAAGCTTTGCGTGGACCCAAATGCCCCTATACTTGCGCCAAGGTTTTTCAAAAACCCGACACACTGCTTTCCGGTTCCGCAGGTCCTGTCTATTGCAGCAACCTTCCAAATGTCCTTGTCATGTGAGGATACCACGTTGCCCTCCTTTACGTAGAGCTCGTCCTGATCCTTTCTTGTTATGATTTCAGTGTCTAGTCGTATCACAGTAGCCAGTACAGAGTTTTTCTTGCTCTTTACGTGAAAGTCTTTTTCGGTAAACTTGCGTCGCAACTTTACTGTCTTTGTAATCCACTTTGAGAGTACAGGTTTTGGACCTTGAGACACAAGTTGGCCGTGTGCAACAAGCAGTTTGCCTCCCACAAAGACCTTGTCTGGTTTTACCTTGTTTATGTCATCGAAAACCAGAATGTCGGCAAGTTTTCCTGGAGCAATTCCTCCAAGATCGTTGTCCATCCTGTAATATTCAAAGCAGTTTCGTGATGCTACAGTAATTGCGTCTATCAATTCCATGCCAATAGATACAGACTTTCTTATACAGTGGTCAATCATGCCAAATTCCACCAGATCTTTTGGTGTTACTCCATCAGTGCAAAACATCAGTCTGTCAAAGTATGTCTTTTGAGAAAGAACGTTAGGCACTATTCTTTCAAGGTCTCTCCGTATAGAGCCCTCCCTCATCATGACCCACATGCCAAGCCTAAGCCTCTCCATTACCTGATCATAGTCGATTGGCTCATGGCATGAAAATATCCCTGATGCAATGTAGGCGTTTAGCTTCTTGTCGCTTGCACCAGCAGTGTGGCCGTTTACAATTCCACCATTTTCCAAAATGTAGTGCATCTTTTGAATGGTAACTGGGTCACGTGTTGTAACCTTTGTCCAAGAAAACACCTCGCCCATGCCAAGTACGTTTGGAAGATCAAACGCCCTTTTCTGTTCTGTTCTCGATATAGTTCTTGCATGGCTAAACCTTCTGTCAACCGGAAGTCCGCCAGGTATCATATGAAATACCCTGATTGGGAGGTTCTCTGTCATCCTGACAAACTCTCTAAATCCCTTGTATCCGCAAACGCTGACGATATCAATAGGGTCTGAAAACAATGATGTAGTTCCACAAAGCAGAGAGTGCTTTGCAAGCTCAGAAGGCAAGATATACTGGTCTATGTGTACGTGCGGGTCTGCAAACCCTGGCGTGACAAACTTTTCCTCGAGGTCTATTACTGCAGTCTTTTCTCCTACCGTATGCGTTGCGTCCCTGCCAACATATGCAATCCTGTCCTTTAGAATTGAGATCTGAACTTGTGGTATGATCTCCCTAGTGTAGACGTTGGCAAGCTTGCAGTTTTTCAATACAATGTCTGCCTTTTTCTCACCCATTGCAACTTGGTTCAGTGGACCTGCCATTTCTGCAAGAGATCTAGCCTTCACAAAGTGATTCTATTCTTACACGGTATTAAAGCGATATAGCATATGGCCTTTGCGAACGTGAAGAAACTATCAGAAGATGCTTTAAGCAACATGTAGGTACTGTATCGCATGATCAACACAGTTCATGATCGTGGTTGTATGTGCTATTCTTGCATCACAATAGATACAGTGGCCTCCCTTGGAATAGTATGTTTGGTTGGGGACGACGACCAGGTAGCAATTACCGATTCGTTCAAAGGCCTTTTAGTCAAGAGATCCATTGAGGTTCTTGGAGGACTGGTATATTCAACTGAATCTCTTTCAAAGCCAGAAAAAGATGATGCCTTGTAACACCTTCTTTGCACCTTAAGACTATTCTATTTAGCAAACTGCCTTCTATAACCCGTCGGCTTCGAGCATACCTAAAAGCATGTCTGCGATCCTCAATAGGTCTTTTTTGTTAGATATGTAAGTCCCTGTTAAGTGTCACCATTATAGCCATACCAAGACCCTTAATTTCTGGAAAATACGTAAATTGTAACCATGAGATGGTCAGGCCTTCCGCTGACGCTTCTGATAATTGCGGCGTCCTTAGCTGTATCCTTTCTTTTGTTCAAGCTTGGAATCTACTTTTTCTTTTTGCCGATAATCTTTATTCCATTTTTGAGATTTTTCAAAAGGCCTTCCGAGCCCTCGTACATATGTAACGTATGCGGGTTGCGTTCAGATGGTAACTATTGCCCCAGATGCGGCACCAAGATTTCGTAAATATCAAGTTCAATGAGGCACTAATCTGGCAGAACCCCTTAAATTACGGTCTGGAGCCGACATCTTTTATGAACATGCCCAAGGAGATCAGAAGGTATTGCCCCAAGTGTAAGAAGCATACTCTACAGAAGGTCTCCCTGTACAAGGCAGGAAAGAGGAGAGGTTCTGCAATCGGTGAGAGAAGACACGCCGAAGACAAAAAGGGATATGGCGGTCAGAAGTTCCCCAAGCTAGCCAAGCCAGCTAAAACAACAAAGAAGATGACACCGATCTTGCTGTGCCCCGAATGTAAAAAGAAATTTAACGTGGCTGGAATAAGACTAAGAAAATTAGAGTTGGTAGCACAATGAAAAAGGCCCAAGTTCTCATTCCAAAACCCGGAAGCAAGTTCCAAAGAGTCCAGTGTAAAGAGTGCGGAGAAGAAAGCGTTGTTTATTCTCATGTATCTACTACAGTTGCATGCAAGGCATGTGGCAACACGTTGGCTGAACCAACAGGTTCTATTGGAAGGATTAACGGCAAAGTACTAGGCAGTGCCGAGTAGCTGAAAGTCTCTTTTTGTGTTCAGATTTATCGCAACACGCTTGTCGTCAATCAAAATGTAGGATTCTTTTACTTGTTTCATGCCTGACACATCTTCTGGATTTACGATGGATATTCCTGTAAAGGCGCATTCTTGCCTTTTGTGGTTTACAAGATATTCAGGATTGATTCCTATTTTGTCCAAAAATTTCTTGCTTACAAGAACGCTTGTCCACGGTTGCTTGTCATCATACTGTTTCACAATTTTTTGTATGATTTCATGGTCTAGCAATGCAAGGTCGCCAGATACTACAAAGACAGGCTCGCCAAAATTTTCTAGCGCCGCTCTCAAGTCTTGCACATATCCATTCCCTCGTGTTTCTATGACTGTCATGCCAAGATCCCTGACAAACTTTGAAGTCTTTGGTGCATTGGGGCTTGTGGCGCACACTATTTTTGAGAAGCATTGGGAATTTTCTAGCGCGGAAATGACATGCTGTATTACGGGCTTTTTGTACTTGAGAAGTAGCTTTTCCTCTGTAGATTCCATCCTTATCCCCTTCCCACCACACATAACAAGGCCTATCATCGTGATGCGAAAATTATTAGTGATGCAAGCCTTACAAGCTCGTTGCTTGCCCCAAAGACATCCCCTGAGATCCCGCCAAAGCTTTTGTTTGATACTCCAAGAAGTAGAAATGACATGCCAACTGTAGCACCAATCACAATAATCCCAGTGATTCCTCCAAGCAACACTGTAGGTATGACAGCAAGTGCACCTGCTGCAGCAAGCTTGGTAGGACTCTTCATGTACTGAGTAAATGGAGAGCTGAGTCCCTCCCACGCTGAAGAGCCGCGGTTTGCTTGCAACACCATTGCAAACTTTGCCATAATCTCACTGACAAGTATTGCCTCTAGCAATACAAGGCCCTTCATCATAGAAATTGACATTATCATCCCTGCAACATAGAGAACTACGGTTACAACTCCAGCAGAACCCACGGCGGGGTCACGCATTGCTTTGAGTTTCTTTTCCTTTGCGCCCTTTGCCATCATGCCATCTGCAAAGTCACACAACGCATCTGTATGGTGTATCCCTGTTATGATAACTAGCGCTCCGGTCAGAACAAGACCCACAATCAGCGGCTGTACATACAGGGAGAGCCCATATCCTGCACCTCCAATCAACAACCCGATGACTGCGCCAGCAACTGGGAAAAGGTACATGTTTTTTGCAACGGTGTCAAGCTCAGCGCACTTTGAGGGAATAAGTGTCAGAAATGATATTACCGACGAGATCCCCTTAAGCAACACTCCACCATCCAAAGTAAGACAACAATACAGTCACAGGAATTGTGAACAAAACAGCAAACAGAACAGCTGTTATCTTCATCATCAATATTGCCGTCCTGAAGTGCTTTTCTGTAAATTCCGTGCTGCCGTCTCCCAGTACATAATGATCTAGCTTTTCAAATTTTACACCAAGTGCACCTGCCATTGTAGCCATAGGGTATCCAGCGTTTGGACTTTCAGTCTTTGGCCCATCACGCCTCATTATTGCTGCAGAATGCTTCCAGTCGCATCCCACAATCATTCCTGCAAGTATCATCACCATGCTTGTCAGCCGTGACGGAACAAAGTTTAGCACCTTGTCACAGTTTGCGCCAAACCATCCCAAGTTTCTGAAAAGATCTGTCTTGTATCCAATCATTGAGTCAACTGTATTTACAGTTCTGTAAACAAATGCGCCTGCAAGTCCAAAAAATGCAAAATAGAAGAGCGGTCCTGTGATACCGTCCACAATGTTCTCACTTATGCTCTCAAGTGTGGCAGAGATGATGTGCTGCCTGTCAAGATTCTTTGTGTTTCTCTTTACAATCATCGATAGGTTTTCCCGTGCGCCATCAAGATCATTACGCGAGAGAGATTCCATTATTCTAGATGTGTGTCTTTGCATTCCCTTGATTGCAATTGTGGTCTTGAGCAGGATCCCAACTGAAACAACAGAAGCTACAAGAACTAGAATTTTTGAAACTCCAAGATCCAGATTATTTAGATTTGCAAGTGTATTATAAGCAAGATACAGCAGAATTCCAACAAATGCAGCTACTGCAACAACAAGAGATATTCCTCCCAGTCTTTCGGATACAGCGTTGTTTGACTTGCCACAGGGTGCAAACTTTCCAATCAGAGCTCCAATCCAAGCTGTTGGATGGTACTTGTTTTTTGGATCGCCAAATACTAGATCAATTGTTATAGCAAAAACAACCGAGAAAACAAGTATTAACATCATTTCAAGAGATCACCTATTGCCTTCATGTTAAGGTTTGATCTCACTGTGCGACTTAAATTATCTATCTCTTTTTCAAGCGATTTGAGGTATTTTGTAGTAAACGATACATGCTTTGGGTTTGCGTGCAACGAGTCCTCGTCTGGTATGTCAAATTTCAATAGCGGAACAGTTCCAAGAACAGGCCTGCCGGTCTTGCTTTTCAAAAATGCAATTCCGGGGCGTAAAATTTTCTGCTCCCCTCTGAACTTGTTTATCACATAGCCCTTGACAAGTCTCTTGTCTGTCCCAAGCAATTCCATTGTTCCTATTATACCTGCAAAGGTACCTCCCTTGTCAATGTCAGATACCAGCAAGACGGGCGATGAGCAATGTCTTGCCATCTTCATGTTGGCAATATCGTATTTTTGCATGTTTACCTCTGCAGGAGAGCCAGCACCTTCTAGAATGACAAGGTCATAGCGGGACCGTAGGGTATCAAGAGATTTTTTTGCAATCCCAAGCCCCTCTGTCAAGACAAACTTTTTGTAATATTCATCGGCATGCATATTCTTGTGACGCTTTCCCAAGACAAACACCTCGCTTTTGTAGTCACCAAGGGGCTTGAGCATGATTGGATTCATAAGAGGAGAAACTTCTTCCTTGGCTGCAATAGCCTGAATTGCTTGGGCTCGCGAGATCTCAAAGTCTTTTCCCAGATAAGAGTACGACGACATGTTTTGTGACTTGAATGGAGCTACTCTATACCCCTCTTCTGCAAAAATTCTGCACAGTGCAGTTACAAGGGTTGTCTTGCCTGCACCAGAAGACGTACCTTGAATCATTAGTGTTTTTGTCATAGATTACTCAGTTCTTTTACAAGTTTTTGGTTTTCGCTACGAGTCCTCACCGCTACTCGGATGAATCTGTCGCCAAGTCCTTTAAATGAGCTGCAATCTCTTACAAGTAAATTTTTTTTCAAAAGTTTTTTTTGTAGTTGCTTTGATGGTATCTCTGATTCTATCAAAACAAAGTTTGTGTCAGAGTCATAGCATTGGAACTTGCTTATCTTAGATATCGAGTATTTCAGAAATTGTCGTTCTTTTTCAACTAATTTCCGTGTTTTGTCAAGGTGTGATTTGTTTGACAATGCCTTTATCGCAATGCTTTGGGCAATACCACTTATGTTCCACGGTATCTTTATCCTGTTTAATACCTCAATCATGTTTCTGCTTCCAAGTCCATAGCCCACTCTAAGACCCGCAAGCCCAAAGGACTTTGTCATAGACCTCAGTATGAAGAGATTATCGAATTTATGCAGTTTTGGCACGATGCTTTCTTTTGGATTTGAGAGCTCGATGAAGCACTCGTCCACAAATACCAGTGAAAAGTTTCTGTGTGAGGTTTCCAATATCTTAAGCATATTTTTTTGACTTGTAAGGATTCCAGTTGGGTTGTTGGGGTTGCAAACGAAGGTGCAGTAATTTTTTGGAATTTCTTTTACAAAGTCATTAATGTCACGGTTCAGATTCATGGTTTTAAAATAAGATACTTTGGCACCTTCCAGTCTTGCTGCAGCTTCATATTCCCCAAAGGTCGGGATGGGAATCAAGACCCGACGCTTGCTCAAAAATGCCTTGCAAAAGTTGTAGATTATTTCTGTTGCGCCGTTGCCTACCACAATCTGCTCCTTTGTGACCTTGGCATATTTTTCCAAGCTTTTTCTGAGATTAGTTGAATCAGAATCCGGATACACAGAAAATAAATTAGAATTTTTTTTCAGGCTATTTCTTATAGATATGGGAAATCCGAGAGGGTTTACATTGGAACTAAAGTCCAGTATTTTTGGATCAAACTCTATTCCCGCAGAGTAAATACCACCGTGAGCTACTTTCCTGTGGTTGGCAACTGATGACGCTACCCCCAGTCTCATGCCTTTTTGATACCGTGTGGGTATTTTGTGTTTTGGTTCGATCTTCTAAAAGAATATTAATTGTATGAGAGAAATTTTTTCATATGAAGAAACGTATAGCTATCATAGGTGTTACTGGAGCAGTAGGACAGGAGTTCGTAGTAGCCCTCAATAACCACCCATGGTTTGAGGTAAAGCAGATAGCTGCATCGGAGAGATCCGCAAAGAAAAAATTTGTTGATGCAATCAGAGACCAAAATAGCGGCATTCTCAGGTGGCACATCAGAGACCCCATTCCTGATTATATTAAAGAAATGATTGTAGAGTCAGTGGACGACATCAAGCCGGAAAATCTTGACTTGATATTTACTTCCGTTGAAAGCGAGGCTGCAAGAGAGATAGAGACAAAATTTGCACAATCCGTGCCCGTTATCAGCACGTCTGCTGCATACAGGTATGAAGCTGACGTACCTATCCTTATTCCTGGAATAAATGATGAACATATCGCACTCCTAGACCAGCAAAGGAAGAACAGGGGTTGGAAGGGATTTGTGGCACCTCTGCCAAACTGTACCACCACAGGACTTGCAATTACGATGAAGCCCCTTCTAGACAAGTTTGGAGCTCAGAAGATAATCATGACATCAATGCAGTCCATGTCTGGTGCAGGAAGGTCTCCAGGTGTCTCCGCGCTGGATATCACAGATAACATTATTCCATACATTCCAAGAGAGGAAGATAAGGTAAGAATTGAGACAGGCAAGATTTTAGGCAAACTAGTGGACGGAAAGATAGACCCGGCTAAGCTCAAAGTCAGCTGCACCTGTACAAGAGTACCGGTTATCGATGGTCACACCGAGACTGTATTTGTAGAAACTGCAGCGCACACAGATCCAGAAGCTGTCAAGAATGCAATGAAGGAATTTTCTAGCAAGGTAAGCGTAGCAGATCTGCCCTCTGCTCCAAAGGAGTATCTAATGGTCAACGAAGATCCCGCAAGGCCACAGCCAAGACTAGATCGTGAAATAAATGGAGGCATGACAACAGTAGTAGGCAGGATAAGGGAAGACACTGTCTTTGACAACGGCATCAAGTATGTACTATTTTCACATAACGAGAAGATGGGATCTGCCAAAGGAGCTGTGCTGTTGGCCGAGATGTTGTATAAAAAAGGCTACGTCTAGACAGACACAAATTTTGGAAAAATTATAATAACAAGTTTATTAAGATCCATTTATTCACAATAAATGGTGTTTTGAATGGCAAAAGTTGATGATTTAGATATGATTATTTTATCAGAGTTATCGCAGGATGCCAACATCTCAGTTCCACGAATATCAAAGAAGATAAACGTAAACTCGTCAGTTGTTTACAGCAGAATCAAGAGGCTTATCAAAAGGAAGCTCATCGAGCGCTTTACCATAGTAGTAAATGACAGGGAACTTGGCTACACCGTAAAGGCACTCACGGGCATAAACATGGACTCTAAGATGAGAGACAACGTGATCGAGGAATTGTTGAAGATACCCGAGGTAAGGGAGATTTCGGAGGTGACAGGTAGGTTTGACATAATAGTTACCATGTATGCCAAAAATCTTGACGAGATGCACAGGCTCATATCAGAGAGAGTTGGGCGGATACAAGGCGTACAGCGCTCTGAGAGTTTCATTGAGATGAAGCGAACTACAAAGCCAAAGCCCTACAGGCCCTCAAAATAATCGTTGAATATTCAACCTATAAATATCAAACAAGCCCCAAAAAGGGACAAGCGTGCTAACCACAAAAGCTAGTTCCAGAATCAAGACATACTATGAAGTAACCAAGCCAAAGATATGGTACCTGCTAGTCTTTACCGCAATGGGTGCAACCTATACCGCTTCTAATCTTTATCACATTCCAGTATCGGCCCTGACTTGGGCACTTGTCACCTTTGGTGTTATTGCAGGCTCTGCTGCAGCAAACACTCTGACAAACTACAATGACAGAGACATTGATGCGATTATGGAGCGAACAAAGGACAGACCAATTCCAAGTCGAAGAATCTATCCCGCAGAAAAAGCTCTGCACTTTGGATTAATTCTTGCCGGTATATCACTTGTATTAGCATTTGCAATCAATACATGGGCAGGAATCTTCATGGCGTTTGGCCTTGCAGACAACATCCTAGTTTACAGCAAGTTACTGAAGCGAAGAAGCAGGACCAACATAGTACTTGGTGGATTCTCAGGCGGCGCTCCTGCGATGATAGGTTATGTAGCAGTAACAACAACAGGACTTTGGGACCTTGGACTTATCATGGCAGGGCTTGTCTTTGTCTGGATCCCAATGCACATCTGGAGCCTTACCTTGCATGTCAAAGAAGATTACAACAAAGTAAAAGTGCCAATGCTTACTGCAGTGGAATCTGAAAAGACATCAGTTAGAGTGATAGCCGGAACTACTCTCATGATGGTGCTGTTCAGCGTCTTGCCATTTTTCATGACAGACAATTCTGGAAAACAGTTGTTCCATGAGATCTATCTCTATATCGCAATAGTGTCTGGCGCAATAATGGTAGCACTGAGTCTGTGGCTTCTTGTAAAACCCTCTGAGCGGGCATCATGGACACTTTTCAAGTTTTCAAGCCCATATCTTGCAATCCTGTTTATTGCACTGATGGTAGACTCTGCTTTAAGATAGGCTAGAGATATTTTTTGAGCAAAGTTTTTTCAAATCCCGGGATCTTTGCAATCTCAAAGCCTTCCGGACGTTTTGAAAAAGATCTGGTTGCGTCTATGCCCATCTTTGTTGTGAGCAAGTTTTTCTGATCACTTGATGGGTCAAGGCTTGAGCCTCGCACCTTTGGAACAATGACAAGCTTCTTGTCTGCCTGGAACCTAGTAGCTATTGCATATTCAACCTCTACCGGATTTAATGGATTGATGTCATCGTCCACTACAATTACATGCTTGAGCGACTTGTGAGCTCCAAATGCTGCATCAATTGCCATTTTGCCGTCAGACTCTTTCTTCTTTGATATCTGTACAATTGCGTGCAGCCAGTTACATCCGCCGTCGCTTAGCACGACCCTCCTTATCTGAGGCATTGACTGTCTGAGATTCTTGTTTAATTTTGCCTCAATTGGCATTCCCATCAGTAATCTGTGTTCTGCATATCCAGACAGGATGTCATGAAATATTGGCTCGTTTCTATAGTACATCCTTTCAAGCTCAAAGACCGGTTGTTCTCTCTTAAAGTCATATGTACGGAGCATCTCTACCATCCACTCTTTGTGGGTCCTGTCCTTCAGTATGCGGCCCTCTAGGACGATCTCTGCCTCAGACGGCACAAGCATCCCAGAAAAAGGACCCATTGCAAGTGCGAGCTTCTTGTTTAGCAAGACATTGGCAGTCTCAAGCTCATCTTTGCCCCAATCAGCCTGATAGGCACCTGCTATGGACACTGCAGGATGCACCCCAACGGTGATGGCAACACGCAGGTCCTCGCCACGCTCTTTTGCGTACATGAATGACCTGTGGAGGTGTCTTCCCTCCACCATTCTTACAGAGAGGTGATGCTCGTCTAGCCTGAGCAGCCTGTGAAAGGAGGAATTTTGTGTTCCGGTCTCTTGGTTCTGTGTATAAATTACAGAGGATGTGATAAAGGCTCCCGGCTCTTTTTCAAAGTGCGTTATGATTGGCAGGTCATAGAGATCTCTTGAGTGATTTTCCATGAACCAGGCTTTGGTTACTATTTTTGGCCGTGATGCGTGATTAATGGCATAGCTTACCTTGTCATGGATCTTGTCTTCTGTTGTTCCTACAGCTAGTGCAAACCTCTTCTTTGTACCAACAAGGTTTGATACTACACGAAATTTGTTTTCCTTGATGTTTTGAAACAGTATGGCTTTTGAGCCATCAAGTTTTGCAGTTATTGCTGCAATCTCGTATTTTGTAGAAACCTTCTTTTTTACAACAGCTAGTTCTTTTGCCTTGGAGACCTGGCTTAGGTATCCACGCAGATCCGTTACCATTATTTGATTAACTCCATTATCTCGTTCATTAGTGCCTTCATGCTTTCAAGATCCAGCTCTTTTTGTATGTTTAATGAAAAAATGCAGATGCCGTTTATAGCTAAAGCTACTCTTTCCGAAACCATCTTTAAAAAAATTGTTTCAGACTTGGAGGGTATTACTGTAGCAGTACTTGTACGACCGCCAGAACCTATTGAAACCACAAGAGTTCCAATCTTTTCCTTGCCTTCCGTTATAGAAATAAAATTTCCATTAACGAAGTGAACAATTTGTACCAAGAAATTCCGATGATCCACGTTGACGGTTTTTTTTCTATAACCGACCTGTGATACCATCAGCTTACGTCAGCTGTTCTACGCCTTTATTGCTATCGCTTCTAATTGGTCTGCTTCGACTCTTGCGCGTAGTTTTGCCTTGTATTTGAGGTTTCGTGGTTTGGTTCTGAGTCTGTATCCGCAGCATGGACACCAAAGACCTTCCCATTTGATGAAGATCTCACAAATTTGACATCTTTTTTGTCCTGATGCATAACGGCCCGTACCTACTGGCTTCTGTGCCTTGTATCTTGTGCATATTCCTTTACATGTCATTTTTGGGTCACTTGTTACCTTGTGTAATAATATTGTAGTATTAGTATGATTTAAGCATAGATCAGAAATTTCTATAATTTTAAACAGCAGTTTATACAAAAATTATACATGACCATCCATGGAAGGATCAATAGTTTTCAGGAAAATGAAGGAAATGTTCTATAAATATGTATGCCCTTTTGAAAATCGAAATTTTTCAAATTTTCCCATACATTTTCATCCAAATATTTAAGGGTTTTTGATGGTTTTTCGATTTTTTTCAACCGACTCTTGAAAGAGGCAGTACAAGATGTCTGTATCCCTCTCTTTGAGTAATGTACCGTGCAGATATCTTGTCACGTGTTCCGCGCTTGTTGTAGTTCTTTACTCGAAGTGATGTCCTGCGCTCGTCCACAAACTCCAGCTCAAAGTGCGAACAGAACCTAAGGTTTAGCATGTTGGTTATCTGTCTTGCAATCTTCATGTTTCCGTTTCCCACCTTGACAACTTTGCGTTCTGC
>CAZMNT010000020.1:0-27346 GCA_964567715.1 uncultured Nitrosopumilaceae archaeon
CGAGCATCTCATGCTTCGATAGCTCAGCCTGGTAGAGCGTTACCTTGGTAAGGTAAAGGTCGCGGGATCGAATCCCGCTCGGAGCTTATAGTGTTTTTGGAAGTTCGGCTCATTTTGGAATTGAAAAGTAAAACGTAGTTCCTTCTGCTTCTTTGCTTTCAAACCAAATTTTTCCGCCAAGATTTTCTACAATTCCCTTGCAAATGACAAGACCAAAGCCGCTTCCTCCATATCTTCGCTTCAGGGATATGTCAACCTGGTAAAACTTTTTGAAGATAGAGTCTTTTCTTTTTTCTGATATTCCGATGCCATTGTCTTTTACATAAAATAGAAAAGAGTTCCCCTTGTCCTGTGCGGATATCTCTATCCTTCCCCCTTCTCTAGGCACAAAATCTATGGCATTTTGTATTAGATTGTAAAAAACTTGGGCCAGCCTGGATTTATCGCTCTTTATAACAGAGTTGGAACTATTCATGTCAACAAATTCTATATTTTTCTCATTCATCATATTGGAGCATGTGTTGACAATCTCTTTCATGAATTCGTCTACCCTAAAGTCTTCCTTTTGGAATTCCATTCTTTTACTATCTAACTTTTGCACGTCCACGATATCCTGAATTAATTGTTCCAGTCTGACTGCGTTGCTGTAGATCTCGCTTATTGCCTCTCGTTGTTTTGCGTTTAATTTGCCAATAGCTGAATCTTTTAACATATCACAGTACTTTTTTATTGGCTCTATAGGAATTTGGAATTCTTTTGAGACTGTAATGTAAAAGTCATTTTTTAGGCGTTCCATCTTTGACAATTCTTCTAGCTGGATTCCACGCCTTTCATTTTCTTCCAGTACTTTTCGTGCTTGATATGTTTCTGAGATATCTCTTATGACAGTATTGCTACCTATCAGGCGGCCCTTCTCGTCATGAATATTGTTTGCGCTAATAAGTCCCGGGAAGGTTGTACCATCCTTTCTTTTGAACCAAATCTCGGCATTATCCACCTTGCCTGTTGCCTTCCATGTCTCAAAAGTTCGACGCATGTCTGCTAGACTTTTCTCGGCAGTGTGGTCAATGAGGGATTTTCCAATAACATCGCTTTTGAAATTGCCAAAATTTTTTACATAGGTTTGATTGCATTCGATTATTATTCCATTGGTATCTACAGTTCGTTGCATGACAGGAGAATTTTCGTACAGAATTCTATATTTTCCATCATTTGTGGTCGGTGAGACTTTGGTAGACTCTACTTGGTACTTTTGTTCTAGGATTGATTTTGCAGGTTTTCTGTTGCTTGACCATACTATAACACCGCCAACTGCAATCCCTGCGACACCAAGTGAAAAGGCCTGAGATGCAAACTTGTTCTCAGGGTTTATTCCAATATCGATTACTGCAAGCCCAAGTACCGCTATTAGTAGACCTCCGACGGTGCCAAATGTGTTCATAATACCTCCATGGATAGATAACCCTCCCTACTCTTTCCAAGAGTGGAATAGTACAAGCCTAATGCTAGACACACAGAAATGGAATAGAGATTTCTCAAGGATTTCCAAGTAACCCCCTCCAACAATATCTTAACGAGGTACTGGAAGATTAACTTTTCATTGAATATGTGTAACGTTAATCAAATTCCAGAAGTGATATGACTATGTCAAGAAATTCTTGCGCTTTGTTCTTGACACCTTTTAGAACTTGATCTATCTCGTTTTTTGAAATTTTTGCCTCATGAATTCTTACGTTTTTTGATGCATGGTCCATACCGTGATCAGATATGAATTTGTTAAATTTTTCCAAAAATTGGTTCCCGATGATAATCTGGTTACTATTTTCTAGTTCTTTGATGGAATGATACACCGTAGATTTGCCAAATAGGTCTACTATATCAGGGGGAAGTGATACTAAGTTCCCATAAAGGTCGTAGAATTTCCAGGTCGTCTTTCTATAGTCTGGGAGGCTATCATAGAGATGATCCCTTGTTTTGTATTTGACTAGGTATCCGTTGATTTCAAGATCTATCCAAGAGTTTTCATCAGATATTTTCAGCGATTTTGCTATATTTTTGCAGATTAGCAGTATATCATACAAGGACTTTTTCTCTTCCAAAAGATCAACACTTGTGGATTCAGCAAGCCGTAAGATCTTTTCTCTGGGACTGCCCATCTTAGTCGATCTGTAAGGTATCTTTGATTTTACCTTATCTAAAACAATGGCTAGATCAAATCAATAGTTTTTAATGAGAAGTTCTGAATGTCCAGTTCGTCTCTGAGATACCGAATTTATGAATCGATTTGAGTTTATTCCCATTATTCCATCAGCGAACTCTTGGAAGAGCTCAATTATCTCGTCAGACTTGGAATTTGAGAGCAGAATCTTGACTCCCTTTTTGTCAAGAGCCTTGAATTTGGCAAAGAGCCTTTTCTGGTCATCAAAGCCAAAGTTGGCATCAGTATAGTTTGTAAAGTTTGCTGTCTCACTAACTGGCTGATACGGTGGATCTAGATAGACAAAGTCGCCACTTGATGCGTTTTTGAGTGCGGCCTCAAAATCATGGCATTTTATAGAGATGTCTTTTGACTGAAGAACCCTGCTTACAGCAAGAAGATTTTCTTTGTTTACAATATTTGGGTTGACATATCTTCCAAGAGGCACGTTAAACTTGCCTTTGCTGTTGACCCGGTAGAGGCCATTAAAGCATGTCTTGTTTAGAAATATCAGTCGTGATACTTTGTCAATCTGGCCTTTTGGATTACTCTCGCGGATTTTATAATAGTAAGAGCTTGGATTATTGGAATAGTTTATGGAATGATCTTCCAGAGCAGAGATCAATTCACTTACTCTGTCTCTGATTGTCACATATGACAGGATTAGATCAGAGTTCAGATCGGATACTATCCATTTTGTGCGTTTTTCTTGCGATACCAGACTGAAGAATACTGCTCCTCCGCCAAGAAAGGGTTCAAAGTATCTCTCGAATTTTTGAGGGATATTACTTGCAATTATAGGTAAGAGCTGTCTTTTTCCTCCCGCCCATTTTACAAAAGGCTTGGGCGTTGATGAAATCAGCCTATATTCTTGCTTCAATATAGGTTAATTTCAGAATCTTATTTTGCGTAATGTGGCAACAAAAGATCACACGTTGTGTAGCTTTTTTTAATCAAAATGAGATGAGGCAAATCTAGCGATGGTATACAATAAAATAAAGTAAAAGGAAAAGGGGAGATTTAATCCCACTTAGACCAAGCTGCCATCCATCTGTAAGTCCAGGTGGTTAGTTTGCAGCCTAATGCAGTCATCGTAACTGTCAAAACTGCACCAGCACCTGCTCCTAGAGCTACAGGACTATCATAGAACTTGCCTACTTGGGGTTCTATTGGAGTCATGTATGGTGGCAATGTTGTTCTTGGATACTTGAATGCAGTCTCTAACGGATCATCTATTGTCAATAGATTGATCATGTTGAACAACGACATTGACATTCCGGCCAGCACACCTCCAACCAAGATCAACATGTGCTTATTTCTCTTGGTTGCCCAATATGCCAAGTCCATCAGTATAGCAGATGGAATCCATACTGGTACAACGATAAAGCTGTACGGATATCCTAGAGAGAACCACGCACCTTTTGCAACCCATGTATACACTGTCATTATCAGCGCATAGTAGGTTGCCGTTCCTGGTACACCAGTGAACGTAAGGTAATATGCTGCACCGACGGCGAGCATCAGTGATTGTGATAAAGTGAATATCACATATGATGTCCACATCCAGTCAGTATAGAAGATGTAGTCTCCCGCGTTGATTGTCAACAAGGTCGAGTTGACTGCCACCACTATTATGAACAAATAGTGGGTACATCGTCTTAGCCAGACCATTAGCTACTATTGAATGAGTGATGTATATAAAATTTTATGACATACGAGATCAGGTTTTAGCCTTCGCTACATCATATTTTTAATAAAAGAAAGGAAAGAATGGGTGTTCTTCTATCCGCCGAAGAAGAAGCTGTCTGTCAATATCGTGGCTACAGCGATCGCTCCTATCACACCGGCAATAAGACCATTGTATGTCCTTGCCTTGTCTGTGCCCTCAGTTGCTACCTTGACAGATAGCAGGTATCCGATAGCCTCAATGATTGTAAGCACAGTGAGTGCATAGTGTGCACTTGGCGGTGGATATGCCCACGGATAGTAGGTAACTGCGACGGCAACGCCTCCCCATGTACCTAACCAAGCGCCGATAAACACGCCTGTTATTACTCCAACGTAGTTCTCAATACGCTTGCCAATCATCTTGGAAACGTCAGAACCGGAGGCTCCGCCACCTGAACCGAATCCTTTTGGTAAGGTCATTTGGCTTACTTAGAAAGCCATTTGCTTTTAAGTTTTTCCTGAAGGAAGAGGCTAATTTTACATTAATTGATCGCTAAAAATAAG
The DNA here is from genome assembly GCA_964567715.1 of uncultured Nitrosopumilaceae archaeon. Taxonomy (GTDB): domain Archaea; phylum Thermoproteota; class Nitrososphaeria; order Nitrososphaerales; family Nitrosopumilaceae; genus Nitrosotalea. The sequence goes on from CAZMNT010000020.1 coordinate 4,430, forward strand.
AAAAAAGGGCGCATTTTTGCGCTCGTTTATGGGATGGATCTGCTGTACAGTTTGCCCTCTAGGGCCATCTTGTACATTTCTGCAACGTATGGGTTCTCACCTGGTGTTTCTGCGCCAAGTTCGACTAGACGTGCGTAGACTCTTACTACATAGGCAAGTGCGCCCATGAATGCTACGACTACACCCATGTTGAACATCCAGTGGTTTGGAACTGCAAAGATTTCCTCTACATACCAGAAGTGCCACATCTCATTGACACCGATTGTGAACATGGTTGCTAGGTAACCTAGGATTGTCATCTTCAGACCGGTGTTCATTGAGTTGTTTGGACCTCTCAGTATTGGTACCTTTCTGTCATACATCGCTATTGCAGCCCAACCAAGTGGCAATGCAATAAAGTGGCTGTATAACCACCAGTGTGCTGGTGTGAAGGCACTATCTCTGATTGATGTCTGGTGTAGAGATCCATCTACGAAGTTGTCGACCTCTACGGATGCAGCGATCGATCCCAATGCAATAACGACCATCCAGATCTTCTTCAGTCTCTGGATCTCAACTTCTTTTGGAATCAGTGCTGGCATTTGTGCCATGTTTTGTGAGTCGTTTTCTGTTTATTTAAAGTATGAGTTGTAGAAATTTTAATTTACTATACAGTTATTTCATAATATAAATAATATAATTATAAAATACTAATTTTTAAGAGCCAGAATTTATGATAAATCATCATTACAAAATTAAACCGATGATGATTAACATCAATGTTTATCATATTTTATCTCAATGACGTATCACGATCTGCCACAAATAGGGCAAAACATATATCATTGTTGTTTGTCAGTTGGATTAGTTAAGCGATATGGTCGATAAGAAGTTTATTGTAGCTGCAATAGGTGTGATAGTAGCACTTGGCGCAGTTGGACCATCATTTGCACAAATGTTCCAACACGCAGAAGCACACGGTGTACAGGCACAACTACAGAGTCGTTTCGTTAGAATAGACGATGAGACATGGTCAAAGCAATCTGTTCAAACAGGCGACACTCTAACAGACTCTGGCAAATTTACAAGTCTTGTAAACAGAGATCTCAGAGGCTGGTACACAGTATACGGTGACTCTCCAAACGCAGGTAACAGATGGGAGATTGTAGCAAGAGACCCACCAGGAAACGTCATTACTATTCCAGCAAACGGTGTGGTTCCATACAAGCTCACAATCAAGGCTTTAGAGCCAGCAGTTTACCACATGCACACGCAGCTTAACATCGCAAGCATCGGTCCAGGTCTAGGTCCAGGTCAGACAATAGTCGTAACCGGCAATCCAATCGTAAAACCAATTCCATACACAAACATCGTGTACCAATCAATTATAATTGGAGTCGGCTACGCAGTTACGTTTGCGACAAGACCCTGGCAAGTGATTTAAAAAATCACTCCCTCTCTTTTCATTTTATCATACCAAGACTTAGAACAAACCTTTTGGTTTATTATGATTAAATTCCAAAGTCCACTTGCGAATACAATAGACTGGAATTCCTACAGTTATGGGCAGAGACAAAATCATTCCCACAGGCCATGAAATCATAAGCTGTATTACCAGATCAATGACGAAGATTACGACCTCAATCATTAATCCGTAAATCAGTTTTCTTATCCTGTAGAAGGCAATTATCTGAGATACAAAGCTTGGAATTACTGCCAGAATTAGCTGAGTCTTGAGTGAAACACGTTCCGAGTCCACACCAAGTCTCAGACTAGCTTATACTAATTCTTGACTATCATGCCAAAGATGGGGGTATTATTTTGAGCCTAGATTCTTCACTACATCTCTAAAGTCGTTTATTGGCACAATCTTAACCGTACTGGTGGCCGAGATACCAACATCGATACAGAGCTTTTCTATGTCATGTGCACGTTTTGCATCCAAAATGATTATCCATTCATGTTCAAGTACAGACATGTAAAAGGCAATAAGCTTTGAAATGTTATTCTTTTTTAGGCTGGCTTTCATTTTGTTCTGTATTTCCAAGAAGATTTTTTTGCTTTTTGTATTGTTTAATGGACATGATTCCGGGCTATGTGTCGCAAATACACCAAAGAGCACATTTTGTTTTCAAGTTAGCATTTAATTAAACTTTCAATTTAATTTCTAAAAAGATTTTTGGCTTTTTAAAATCTGCTAATATTTTATTTTCAGATCGTCAAAGTAAGCTTCAGTGTCACCCTTGGTCCACAGTCCTATCTGCCCGCTCGAATAGTATTGATTGTTGGCTTTGATTATCTCCTCACCATCAAGCCATCCACCTATCCCCATTGAAGATATGGTTGCCTCCAAGGTGTGCCATTGTCCGGCGCTTATCGTTACATTCCTCTCATAGTTACATACGACGAATTGAATGTCAGCTTTGCATAAAGACAGCCGGTTGTTTTGCGGATCTGCCATCAAGACAAAATAATGACTTGGGTCAATGAAGCGAACCACCAGCCCTGCCTTTTCTACTGTATGACCTGGCATTATCTTGAATTGCACGCTAATTCTAGCATCAGAGGTGGTAGGGGAATCCGGCATGATTTGTATATGATACCCAGAACTATTCCCTCCAGGTAACGATGCCAATACATTAGGCTTTGAGGGTGCCGAGTCATCTGCTTTTACAATCCATTGCCCTTGTGGTGAATTTGATTGAAAAGCAGCAAAGTCAGAAGGAATGGCATTATTTTGATAGGAATCAAAGTTCCATTCTTTTGAATTGGAATAGTTGAAGTTGCTCAGCGCGTTTGAAAATGCAATTGCTATCCCTATTGCTGTAACTACTGCAAAAATTGCATATCGTTGTTTTCGGGATAAACGAGATGATTTTGCTTTGTACAAATAAGATCAAAAGTACTCGTGATAGTGGCCGATATAAACAAACCTTCTTCCGAAAAATATGCCCCAATGCAAACGCACTATTTTACTATCTACGTTTTCTTGGTTTCTGTTTTGCCTTCCATCTATCATAACCCCATCGTGTTATGGCAAACACACCAAGTGAAAAAAAGAAACCTCCAACATACATGAATATCAGATTATAAAATTGTGAATCGGTTCGTGCTGCAAATCCCCAGTAAAACCCAAGTGCAGCACTAACAAATTGTGTTGCACAAAATATTAGCCATTTATCTACCATGCTTGAATCAAATCTCCCATCCTTTTTACCGTTTCTAAGATCAATTCATTTCATATTTTCAAGTATTGAAATAAACAGAAAAATGAGGGGGTCTGAAGCACTACTCTGCAAACTGCGAGTAAGCTCTTTCTCCTACTTGTGACAAGTCTAAGCCGATCTCTTCTTCTTTTGGCGTTACCCTTACACCGCCTGGCCATATTGCATCTTGTACTCTCCATATGATGTATGTAATACCAAATGACCATGCTGCACCAAAGGCTGCACCTTCAGCGTTTATCACAAACTGCATTGGGTTTCCAAAGAACAGTCCGTCACGACCATACGGATTGATACGTGCTTCACTGAATGCTCCTGTCAAGAGGGCACCAACTACACCACCCATGCCGTGGACACCCCATGTGTCCAACGCATCATCTATTCTAGCTCTGTTCTTTATTAGAACAGCGTAGAAGCAGACTGTCGCAGCTGCAAAGCCCATAATTATTGACGCCCATGTGCCAATGAATCCCGACGCTGGCGTGATTGCTACAAGTCCTGCCACTGCTCCATTGGCTGCACCTATTGCGCTTGCTTTGCCAGTATGAGCCCACGCTAAGAACATCCACCACATGGCCGCAACTGCTGCTGCAAGGTTTGTGTTTTGGAATGCTTGTGTCTCAAGGAATCCAGCAAATCCTGCACTGCCTGGGTTGAAACCAAACCAACCAAACCAGAGTAGTGAGGTTCCTAGCATAATTAATGGAATTGAATGAGGTTCAAATGGAGCCTTCCCATAACCTATTCTACGTCCAAGGAACATCGCTGAAGCCAATCCAGCAAAACCTGATGTAATGTGGATGACTGTACCTCCTGCAAAGTCTTCGGTTCCTATCTTAAACAACCAACCTGGTGCCGTACCTTGACTTCCAAGTGACCAGTTTGCGTGTCCCGCAAAGTCATAGACAAATGTAGACCAAAGTACTATATGGATCAGGAATGCACTCATCTTGACCCTATCAGCATATCCTGCAATTGCAAGCGCAGGAGTGATAGCAGCGAACATGAGCTGGAACATCACATAGGCCAAATGCGGAATTGTTGGGGCGTAAACATCAGCCGGTGCATTATTGAAGACATTGTTGAGTCCAAACCAATCAAAGTTTCCTATGAAACCATATGGATCAGCAGATGGACCAAACGTTATTGAATAGCCCCAAAGGACCCACTGGATACTGACAATGGCATAGACCATGAAGTTTTGTAAGATTACTGTAAGTGCTTGTTTTCGTCTTGACAAGCCACCGTACAAGAGACCTACACCAGCAGGAGTCATTATCATGACAAAGACTGCTGCAGTGAACATGAAAGCGGTGTCTCCTGTATCAATGCATGGTGCTAAGCTACCACCAAAGGTTCCATTCCCCGGTGGTGTCATTGGTTGACCACAGTGAATTTCATTTGTCTTTTGTGGATCAGCAAGATTTCCAATTGGGCCAAATTGTGCCTGTGCGCCTTGCATAGCAGTGAATCCGGATATAGTAACGACCAAAGCTGCTACGGCAAAAACGAGCGGCCATTTGTGCTTAGAGATTGTTGTCTGTAATGGTATTCTCGAGATTGTTTCCGACATCTTTTCGTAGAGATGATTCCCGTCTATAAAAGGTATTTTATCTTAAATTTTTTTTTTTATGATACTATATATCATAAACAAATTTTTTATCTGGATCGTGGTATCATAAAATTTCAAAAAATATTAAATAAAATTATTATACAAGCATCGAAGTATCTCTGGCATGGCAGAAGCAGGTATAGAAATATTTGTCGCAACTGCAATAGCTCTTGGCATCACAATTGCCATTTACTTTGGTGAAAGGGCATATCGATACAGGAGAATCAAAGAAGGCAAACATGCTGGAACTTATGGAATGCAATACGAAGGCGAAGGTCATCCATAAAATCCACACGTTATTTTTAACTCTCCTACTAACAAAGATTGATTTACCGTAACCTCATTGATTTCTTCAAATGAGAGTTAATTTAGAAGACGAAGAGTATATCGTAGCTTCTCTACCCAAGATGTGGGGAATTGCCCTTGGATTAGCCGGTTTCTTTCATAAAAGTAAGGAAGGAGTACTTGCGTTAACAAACAAAAATTTGATCTTTGTTCCTCATTATTTGTATATTACGCCTAGAGAGAGAGAAAAATACTTTGGTGATGACAAAGCAAGAGTGCTGAAACTTGCAAATTATTCAGAGGCTGACTTGGATGAAGACATTTCAAAGAATTCTAAAAATTTGATGATTCCATTGAATTCCATAGTAAAGGCAGAAAGCGTTACCACTAGAAAAGTAAACTTTCTTAGAGTTACATTCAAGGATCAAAAGAATAGATTAAAGAAGTACGAGTTTGCAATAACAAGATCTGTTATAAATTATCCACAACGACAACCATTGATGTATTATAGTTTAGACTGGACTGACTGGGTGAATCTAATAAATTCTTACTTGTAGTAACGTAGGCTTGTCACCTAATTACCCTCTGGATTACGAAGTTTATTTAATGTACGTGCAACTACAAAGTCCTGTTGCGCTTCTTCTTCTTTGATGAATTTCACATTTGTGAGCCTTTTTTGATATTTGAATATCTCAAGTTCATTTTCTTTGTCTTTCTTTTTTATGTATAGTGCCAATTTCAGAATAGCAGCGCCGTCATAGTCTTCTTTGAATTGCCTATAATGTTCAGATAGATTTAACGATTTGAAAAAAACCCACGTGCTTTGCAATATGCGTGATTCGCAATAGAGAACAAACTCATATTTAGAATCTGTCTCAATAAATCTTACTTTGATTTCATCGTCAGGAAAATACTTGAAGATTTTATTCCAAGTATTTGCCACTTTTTTTCTTTGATCTATGAGTAAAAGTAGGACTGGCCTTACATCATAAAGATGATATCCAAGACCCAGAAAATCGTCAAACCACTCTATTTTGCTATCAGTCATGTAAGAGGTTTCAAATCAGATCCTATTTAACATTAAACGTATGATTATTCCTGTATATCTTATCACAATGTGTTATATATACCAGAATTGAGTCTTGAATTTGTTGAATTCGGCCAGAAAAAAAATAGAGGAGATACTTGTGATGTCAGATAAAGAATTACTGGACTATCTAAGAGAAACAGATAATTCTTTGCAGTCAAGTGATTTAGTTCAGATAACACCTTTTGAGCATGGCATCAAAGTGATGTATCATCATAAAGAATCGTCAAAACCCTTCAAGACTCGTGTTTTTTTAAAGAACATAGAAAATTCAGATGCGCTTAAGTAGATATACAGAATACATAACTTGCACTTTATGCATATATTCTTGTGAAAAGAAGTCAATATGCAGAAGATAGATGGATCTTCATCGAAAAGATACAATCGTGGTTCTACCGCAAGAATCAGTTTTGGCTTTTGCTTATTTTGTCTTTTGGTGCAATTTTTGTTTTGCAAATTTTTCTAGTTTTTGCTTCACAATCAAACCCCTCTGCAAGAAACCAAGCAGAATTTCTTATCATACCTATTCTTGCATTATTTATCTTGAGCACTTTTTGGAGAAGTCATATGAGTGGGTTCCAGAAGGTTCTGTTGTAATAAGAGATGACGAATCAAACTCCATCATAGGGCTTTTGTAAAATAAAATTAGAATAAAAAAGTGTAGTTATAGGATATTCTCTTTTGGTTTGAGTTCGCGCCATTTTCCACGAGCCCAGAATCCCCACTTTTGCTTGTCTTCTGATGTGTAGTAGCACTTTTCGTTGTGCGGGCAACTATGACATCTCTCAGACGGCTCTATGGCAGGAGCTATGTTGTTTTTGAGCAGCGTATTTAGTATTCGAGCTCTGCGTTTAGTTTCACCTAGCAGTTTCTCACTTTTTGGAACTTGGAATTCCATCTCGTTTCCTTCCCTATCAAAGTAAACGATCACGCCTTCTGGTTTGTCAAACATATGCAGGTAGGAATTTAGTTGTATGAAGTGTTCAGCATATGGCATCTCAGGCAATTCCTCTACTGTTTTGAACACCATCACCACATCATCTTCCACTCGCTCTGCTCGGCCAACTAATTTTACGCCAGAACCAGCATCAAGCTGACCCTCAACGGGTTTTTCCATAATGCTTAATGCACTCTTTTGCATAATTTTTGTCAGCATCTGTTTGTGAGTTTGTTCAGATGGATCCTTTCTATCCAGATATGAAGCTCGAAGGCAACCGCTGACTTCATCTACTGTTACCTTACTTTCGTCAGCAACTTGTGGAGTTATTGCTGCAAATACCTCTTCTATCACATCGTAGACATCATATTTTGGTGCGGCGTCACTTGCTGCTCTGTAATTATCTATTCCCTCTTTTAGTTTCTCCTGAACTTTTTCCACTATTCGAACCTTTTTCGTTTTAGATTCGGTCATTCTTTGAAAAAGCGGTTTTTGATCTATAAAAGGTATTTTATCCCAAAATCATTTTTCTATGATATTATTCTTTCTTTAGTATCCTTGTAAACAATAATTTTAATAAAAGCGCCCCATAGTTGCACTGAATTCAAGCCATGAAAAAAATCGAAGCTGTAATTCCAGAAGACAAGTTAGATCCAGTCTTTAGTGCATTAACGCAACTAGACATTGGTGGCTTTACATACTTCACAGCGAAGGGTAGGGGTAAGAGACCAAGAGAGATGGTTTCATCCGGAAGAGGCGGGAGATTTCTATCTGCCTATAACGTGAACGTAAACATCTTTGTTGTGGTACATGATAACATGGTGGACAAAGTCATTGATGCTATAACATCTCATGCAAGTACTGGTATGTCAGGGGAAGGCAAGATATTCGTCTACAATGTAGACGACGCCATAGATGTAGGAACCAAGAAACGTGGCGAGTCTTCACTCTAAATTTCTTTTACTATTTTATACAAATTATCCATTCCAGGCACAAATTGTCAATGTATATAACTCGAGCAACCTAAGCTGGCTTGTATGATCTGGCCTGGAATGGGAGATCCTTCGAAACGAAGGAAAACAATCAGGTATCTTGCGATTACTGCTGCCATAGGAATAGGAGTAGCGCTAGTCAATACACTAGTCGTACAGAAAATAATAAAGGCAGACGATCCTCTCTACCAGTGCCTAAATGGTCGCGACATAAAATACCAGTTATCTGCCACTTTAGAGATTTACATTGATGGTGTAAAACAAAACATACCTGCCAATGTTGGAATCACAAAAGACTGTCAACGGTCTCTTTACACACTATCAGATGACGGAGTAATTCATGCAGGCTGGACAAAAGAATATCCATTTGAGGTCGGGCAGTTCCTCTGGATAATGGGATTTGACATACGCAGTATGAATGATGCCAAATCAAAGATCTATGAAAATGGCATCGAGTCGCCAAAGTACATACATACATTATTGCGCGACGGCGCCAGCTATAGGGCAGAGTTTGTCTCCCAAGGCAGCCAAGGAGCGCCTACCTTCACTCCACCAAAGGGATAATCAGTTTTACCAATAACAACCAAAGTAAAAAGAAGGAAAAAGGATGGATTTTACCAGTACTTTCCGTTGTCTGGTATCAGACCAATGCCTTCTCTCTCAAAGTGCCTGTCAAGTTCAGCAACCCATCTTTCTCTGATAGCACCTGCACCCATACCGTGCGCCCTGAGCCAGAAAGCGATGACGCCGAGTAGGAATACTGCGAACATCATGGTTGCAAATATGTAGGTCATGACATCGTAGAATAATGGGTCATAGTTTGGACCTATTTGACCTGCAAAATTTGACAGTACGCCTACGAGCATAGCAAATATCGCGCTCATCATTATTCAGAACACTTTATGTACGATATATACATTTCTGTGAGATTTGGTAAAATGGGATCTAACTAGTACATAATAAAATAAGAAAAGGAGAAGATCTAGCGTTGTTTTCTTGCTTTTTCCACTTGCTTTGCTCTTACGACGAAAGCAATGAAGATTCCGCCAAAGATTGCGCCTGATATGATGGTTGCACCAACGACACCGTTAGCGTCAAGATATGGTGTACCAGAACCAGCCTTTGGATTTGCCTGTACATCGGTAATTCTTGAGCGTGCTAGCTTCAATTGATCTTCCAATGTAATTTCACCACCGCCACCCACACCTGCGTACTGTGCAGCCGCGAATGGAGCAAATGATGATACCACAAAGAGACCAAGTAGTGCGGCTCCAATAATTATTGGTTTGTTCATTTTGGCACCTATCTCAAAATGACTTGAGTTAGTATTTAACTCTTATGCAAATCAATATTGTCGATCTGTAAGTAACATTTATGTTTGCTTAAAAAACAAGCGGTTCGTGGGTCGACTCCATTCACATAGACATGGTAAGTCTCATTCTATAAGACCTGTTACCCCCACTGCACCAACATGGGTAAAGCAAAGTCCTGATGAGATAGAGGAACTCGTAGTAAAATATGTAAAAGAGGGCCTCAAACCAAGTGAGATTGGAGTAAAGCTACGCGATCAATATGCAATACCTCTTACCAAGCAGATTGTCAAAAAGTCTGTCGTACAGATTTTGGAACAAAAAGGGATCAATCCAGACATGCCAGAAGACCTTAACAACCTAGTTACAAAGACCCTAGGCTTGCAAAAACATCTAAGGGCCAACAAATCCGACAGAAGAAATGTCAGATCGCTTGAGTTGCTAGAGGCCAAGGTACATAGACTTTCTTCCTATTACAAAAAGATCGGACGCATTCCTAAGAACTGGAAATATAAGGCAGTCATTGCTCAACTTGAATAATGGGCAATCGTGACCTAGCACTATCCTATTTTCATGACAAGGTTTCGGATTGTATCAAGTCCGGCAAGAACATTTCAGTAGTAACTCACCTAGACTGTGACGGAATAACTTCTGGCAGCATAGTTACAAAATCACTTATCAGATCAGGTGCAAAATGCACTGTCAAGACAGTAAATGAGTTTAGTAAAAACCTGATTGACAGACTCAAAAATGATTCCAGACAGTTTCACATCGTAACAGATCTCGGTGGAGGTTTTGCAAAAGACTTGGATAATGCTTTAGATGATAATTGGATAGTTGTAGATCATCACCAGATTCCACAGGAGGAGTTTGACAATGAAAGAGTAATCAATGCGTGGAAATATGATATTGATGGAGGGCTGGAGGTATCTGCAGGTGGCATGGCATATCTAGTCTCAAAAGCGTTGCATAAAGAAAACACAGACTTGGCTTGGATTGCAGTGGTAGCGGCGTTGGGAGACAGACAAGACAGAGGCGAAAAAAAATCATTTACCGGAATCAATGTGGAGATTGCAGCAGAAGCAAAAAAGAACTATCAGCTTGAGATAGATCTTGATATACTCCTAGTTGGGAGGGAGACAAGGCCACTGCCTGATGCCCTTGCTTTTACTTCACAGCCTTTCATAGAGGGCCTTACCTGGAACCGCGATGCATGCCTCTCATTGTTAAATTCGTCTGGAATAAAACTAAAGAACGGTAGCAGATGGAGGGTGCCGGCAGAGCTTACCGAAGATGAGAAAAGAATTCTTTTACAGACTATATCCAAATTCATTCCAAACAAAAATGCAAGCGAGATAATTGATGAATTGGTTGGATACACCTATACGTTGGCGGGCGAAGACAAGCGAAGTTTCTTGCGAGATGCAAGAGAGTTTTCCACGATGCTAAACTCATGCGGCAGGATACGCAAGGCAGGCGTAGGTGTTGCCATATGCATGGGAGACAGAACCAAGATGCTACAAGAAGGGGAAAACATCTTGGTAGAATACAGGACATTTCTGAGAACGTATATGAACACACTCTCAAGTGAACGATGGAGAATTACTGACAACGGTTCGTACCTGCTGGTAAATGGCGAGGGGTTAGTACCTGAAAACATGACAGGAGCCGTATCATCGCTCCTTGGAGGATCACAAAAAAACACTGGCAAGATAATAATACTTCGAACAAATGGTGAAGAAGGTACCATAAAATTCTCTTCACGAAAATCAACAGGATGCAAATCAGAAGTGAATTTGGGTTTGCTCATGCGAGAGTGCGCTACCAAAGTTTCCGGCGTAGGAGGCGGACATGATGCAGCCGCCGGAGCCAGAATTACCAAGGATAAATTAGACGAATTTCTGGATTACTTGGAAGAAAATGTCTCTAGAATGCAAAGTGCAAGTGTTTCTAAATAACATATCTGATAAGAGAGCAGAGGCCATAAGCAAAGCTTTAGAGCCTGACAACGTAGACTTTCCAAAAGATCTATCCTTTAAAATTGAAAAGGGTAATCGTACTCTGGTTTTTACATTTGAGGGGAAAGGAAATATACGAACACTGATCTCTACTATTGATGAAGTTCTTGAACAGACACAGGTTGTTCTCAAAGTGACCAGTTAATGCTAGATCCAAAACTCATCAGAGACAATCCAGAGAAAATAAGAGCAATGCTCATTGCAAGAGCCCTTGATTTTCCCTTAGATGAATTCATAAGAGCAGACAAAGAGAGAAGAGAGCTAATAATAAAGACAGACGAGCTGCGAAAAACAAAAAACCAGATATCACTTGAGATTGCAAAGAGAAAAAAATCAAATGAAGACGCGTCAGCTCTCATAGAAAAAATGCAGTCAGTCTCGCAAGAACTACAAAGACTAGAAGAGACTCAAATCAAGTCAAAGGATGCTTACAAGAAACTCTCCTTAACAATGCCAAACCTGATTCACGAATCTGTTCCCATAGGAAAGGATGAGACGGCAAACAGAGAAATAAGAAAGTGGGGAAACACTCCGTCCTTTGACTTTAAGATAAGAGATCACATAGACTTGACACAAAATCTAGGCCTTGTGGACTTGGAAAGGGCTGCAAAAGTAGCTGGTGCGAGATTCTACTATCTCAAGAACCAGCTTGTTAGGTTAAACCAAGTATTGATTCAATTTGCTCTAGATTTCTTGTCTGAAAAGAATTACACGCCAGTTCAAACACCATACATGATAAACAGAAATTCCATGGAGGGTGCAATAATAGCTAGAGACTTTGAAGACGTGATTTACAAAGTTGAAGGTGAGGATCTCTACCTTATAGGAACGTCCGAGCACGCACTTGCTTCAATGCATTCAGATGAGATAATTGAAGGAAAAAGTCTGCCCCTCAGATATGCAGGAGTTAGTCCATGTTTTAGAAAAGAGGTAGGAGCTCATGGGAGGGATCAAAAGGGAATATTTCGTGTGCATCAATTTGACAAAGTAGAACAGTTTGTCTTTTCAAGGCCTGAAGAATCTTGGGCGGAGCACGAAAGAATGTTATCAAACGTTGAAGAGTTTTATCAGAAGATCGAGGTGCCCTACAGAATCATGTTGCTTTCAAGTGGAGATATGGGAAAGATTTCTGCAAAAACATATGACCTTGAAGCATGGATGGCAGGCCAGAATAACTACAGAGAGGTTGCATCCTGTTCTAACTGTCTTGACTTTCAAGCAAGAAGACTCAAGATAAGGTTTCGAGATAGAACTGACGAGCAGCCACAATACCTTCACACGCTAAACAGTACGCTTGTTGCAACTACTAGAACAATGGTTGCAATCCTAGAAAACTTTCAAACAAAGGACGGACACATTTCCATACCCAAGTCTATACAGAAGTATGTCGGCTCAAACACGATCTAAAAAGTCGTACAACTTATATTTTGGCTCAAGAGGTTGATTTTAGTTGGCACGCCAAAAGACCACAAGGGTCAAAGATAAGTGGAGAGAGAAAAAATGGGTTACAGTTCTTGCTCCTTCCGCTTTCAATAACGTACCAATTGCATACATCCCCATAACTGATGATGAAAGTGCAATTGGTAGAGTAGTAGAAGTAACTCTATTTGATATTGTAAAAGGTGATCCATCTCAACATCAATTCAAACTATATTTCCAGATAAACAAGGTAGAGGGTGAAACTGCCACCTCAATCTTTAAACGATACGAGTATGCTAAAGAATTTCTAAGAAGCCTTGTAAGACGCGGTTCGTCTTTGATTAATTTTATCGGCGATGTGAGAACAAAGGATGGATATCTATTCAGAATCAAGATAATTGCGCTGACCCATAAAAAACTCAATACCTCAAGAAAACATGCATTAAGGTTGATTGCAAAGGATGTGATGACAAAAACCATTCCGGAAATGACAATAGACCAATTCATTCAGGCCACCGCATTTGGCAAGATTAATTCTGATATCATGGCATCAGTTAAGAAAGTAATTCATGTGAGACACATAGGAATCGAAAAGGCAAAGCTCATCAGGACTGCAGAGGCCGAGACAGTGCTGCTGCAAGCCAAATAGATTTAATCGCCTCATAAGATATTATCCTAAATGGCAAATCAGATAGAAGTAAGTATTGAGATAATATTTCATGCTACAGAGGACAGCAAGAAGATTTTCGAGCCACTCTCCGAGATATTCCAACTAAGAGAAGAAGAGTTTTCTCAGAAGAGAATAGTAGGCCATCATGGTAACCCAATTCTGTTTTTCAGTGCTACAATTACAAAAAAAAGAGCAGAAGAGTTTGTGCATGTTCTAGTTTCCAAGATTTCCCAAGTGCAGTTAGATGAAGTATTGGATAACATAGACATGTACTTTGAGGATTCTTCCCTCTTTCTCAGAATAGGAAAAAAGGAGCTTGTAAACAAGATAATTAGTTTACAACAAAACAATGCAATTAAGATCAAGATCAAGGTACCAATTTACAAAAAAGAGGACAGTGTAAGAACATATACTGAATTATTACGAGCCTAAGTTACAAAAATCATCTGCTTGAAGGATGATTTAATAATATTTGAAGACCAAAGATAGAAGGGAATGAGGTAATATTTTTGCCGCTCCAGTCTGAGCACACGCTGTGAGGAAGCCGCGACGAACCGACCCACAAACCTGATCCGCATTGATACGGTTCTTTTAAATAGAGTAGATCCTGTTTTGTGGCTGTGAAAATGGATTACGACATCATAATAGCAGGAGGAGGTCTTGCTGGAATGATCTCCGCTCAGTCAGCTGCATTCTATTCAGAACAGAAATTATCAATTCTTGTAATTGACAGAAATCAAGAGCCCACTCTTGGTAAAAAAACGATAAACGGTTGGATCTGCGGAGACGCAGTAGGAAAGAACACGGTAGATTACATGACAGAAAGAATAAAGATCAGCTGGCGAAGCCCAGAGATTGAACATCCTGTTAAAGGAGTAATGGCTTTTTCACCGGACAGACAAACCTCAATCCCCTTTGATGGCGATGGCTATATGTTAAACAGACAACAGCTTCCAAAACGCCAACTCAGTGATGCAAAAAAGGTTGGAATCAACATACAATATTCTGTAGCATTAAGGAATCTCATATATGAAAATGGTACTGTCATAGGAGTTGAGGGAACTAATCTTATCACTAATGAACCATACAAAAAGACGTCAAAGATAGTTATTGATGCCACGGGTGTCACCTCAATGCTGAGAAATGGACTTTCCATAAAATCAAAAATTGAAAGAAAGATCGACCGAGACGATCTGGAATCCACTGGAAGACACATAATGAAATTTGAACAGGGTGTTGCTGATAAGACCGATTTTGATCCAGATTACTGCATAATACATCTTGATCAAGATATCGCACCAGGAGGCTACGGATGGGTCTTTCCAAAGGGCCAAAACAAGGTAAACATCGGGCTGGGGGTCCAACAAAAAGAACTTCAGAAAAGAAACCAGAGGTTAGGAAAGAACGATGATGTTACTAAATTGATAAACGATTATGTCAAGATTAACAAGGCAATGAAAAATCCAAGATTGTCTGATGACCCTAGCGACTCTGCAAACGTCTCCGGCAATTGGCAAGTCTCGGTAAGAAGACAAAATGACTGCCTAGTTGCAAATGGCTACATGCTTGTGGGAGATGCTGCCTGGATGCCAAAACCGCTAGATGCAGGAGGCATTGGCCCTGCAATAGTTGCCGCTACAATAATAGGAAAGAATGCAGTCGAAGCAATCGAGACAGGAGATATTAGCGAAGCAGGTCTGTGGCAGTATAATATTGATTTTATCAATGACTATGGTTACAAAACTGCGGGATTGGAAATTTTCCGAAGGTTACTCCAAACCCTTACAAATGACCAAATAAACTACGGCATGAAACACTTTTTGTCAAAGTTAGACGTAGAGGCCATAAGCAAAGGAGAGCATCCTGACTTTGGCACAGTTGGAAAACTTGGCATGATGATAAGAGGCGCTTTGAACAAAAAATTAGCAGACGGACTAAGATTTACGGCGCAACAAAACAAGATTTTGACAGAACATTACCACAATTTCCCAAAAAAGCCAGAAGGTTACGATGTTTGGCACAAGACTCTACATAATATTTTGGACGAGTCTTACGCAAAACTTGGAAATTGATTTCCTCGATGAAATAATAAATTAAGACAGTCTTAAATTAAGGAAACTACGCCTACTAGTCGTGTTAGCAGAATCGTTGTACATAGACTGGAATAACTCCTTTGAGGTTTTAGACAAAGCATACGAGTCAGGTTTGTTTGTTCTCATAATAGGTCCCAAAGGAACTGGCAAAACTACACTTGTAAGGGAATTTGCTGCAAGAAAAGGGAAAAAGTTAGAATCAATCAACTTTAGTTTAAGGACTCGTGAGAGCCACCTAGTTGGTTCAAAAACTCTAGAGAGTGGAACAGTTGACTTTGAAGAAGGCATATTGGTCAAATCCATGAAGGAAGGCAATATGCTTTATCTTGACGAGATAAATTCTGCAGAAGCAGACGTACTACTTCGATTAGATGAAGCGCTAGATGACAGAAGACAGCTTGTACTCAAAGAAGCTGGTGGCGAACTTGTCGAGGCTGCAAAAGGATGGTTTGTGATTGCAACAATAAATCCACTTTCTCATGTCGGTACAAAGGAACTTCCCCCACAGCTTCTCAGTAGGTTTCCGGTCAGGATTAGACTTGATTATCCACCAGAAGACATTGAATTACAAATAGTAAAAAAATATGTTAGTGGATCTCATGAAAATGAACTTGTTCAGGGAATCAGACTTGCAAATACATTACGACAGGCTGCTGCAGTTGAGGAGCTGTACTATTCCCCTAGCTTGCGTGAAACCATTGCGTTTGGCAAGATGCTTGGTTCAGGCCTAAAACCAAGACAGGCAGCTGACATTGTATTTGCAAATGTATATGCGCAGTGGGGCAATGTCGAATACCAGAAGGTAAATGATATTATAATGTCGATGTTTGGGAATTGATGCATTCATTACAGCTAAGAAATGACACATTACTTGAGATAGGCACATTCTTGGTCAGACGATGGTCTGGAAGAGAAGAGGTTACTTTGACCATAAAAGACCAAAAAGAGATTCAGACAAAGCTGCGCGAAAAAAAGGTCATAATGTTTCCACTGGAAAAATATCATGGTACAGACTTTCAAAAGTACAGACAGTTTAGGACCGCATTATGGTATGAATCAATGAGAATACGACACTCAAGCAAGATTCTAAGCAATGACCATGCATTTGGCTTTATTCTAAATGCATTGGATACAAGAAGGATAGAGACGATTGGGAGAAAATATTGGCAGGGGATGGACGAGGAAATAATATTCAATTATGGATTTGCGTGGTTGTATAGGCCCATTCTTAATTCATTATACGGCCACAATAGAATTGTGGAAGGATTTGCACAATATTTTCTCCTTGGCGACATAAAAGGAGAGATACAGCCAAGCGCATTTGAAAAAATTCAGAAGGCCGCCAGAATAGCAAATGAAGCAGCAAAAGAAGCAGTAGAAAACGAATACGGAACCGACTGGCTTGAAAAGAAGGTTTCTGAGATCATCAGAGTTTTGGAGATTGACCCTCTTCTTACCATACCTATCTCCCTGCCAAAAATCAGTTCAGGTATTGCCATGTCCGAGCAGGATTTCATGAAAACATTGAGCAAGTTTTCAAAATACAGAGAAAACTACTTTGGTCAACTAGAGCTGAAAAAAATAATAGAGGGCAAACAAGTGTTTGATGAATTCAAGGTATTGCTTGAAGAGGCAAAAAGGAGCGAAAACAAAGGCCTCATAACTGAGGTGGTAGGGATTAGCATTCCTACTTTAACAAACGTGGACGAGACCAAGATCTACGACATGGATTTGATCAATAATCTAAAGGCCAAATTCAAAGAATGGAAATCAGGATGGAAGGAACAGCATGTTGTAACAGGGGATGAATTCGACCAAGAAACCTACATGGAAGGCCACAAACCGTTTATCACAGATAAAAAAATAGCAATCAAGACTAGGATATTCATTCTGCTTGACCATTCTTCTAGCATAGCAGAAGAAGAAACCCAGTACAAAAAAGCAACACTTGCACTTTGTGAGGTTTTAGATTTCTTAAAGGTCAAGTTTTCAGTCTATGCATTTAACACAGAGCAGAAGCAAGTTACATGCTGGCTTATAAAACCCGAAAATTTACAATGGAATAATGCAGCTGCAAAAAGACTTGCACAGATTAAAGCAAATGGGAGTACGCCATTGGCTGAAGTTTACAACCTTTTACTTCCCACCCTACGTTCAAAAAAACCAGACATATTCCTTACATTAACTGATGGAGAACCGTCAGACCCAGATGCCGTAAGATCAGTAATGATGGATTTCAAACTTCTTGGAGTGAAGATGGTTGCAATAGGAGTTGGTCCCAACACAGCAGGCGCAATAACTATAGCAAACAACCTCAGACGACTAGGCTATGAACGCACGCTGGCAGTAAGCAGGCTAAATGACATTCCAAAACGGGTCCTAAATGTACTAGGTACAGACTAGCATGAAATGCTTGTCTGTCTCCCAACCATATGCAGATCTTATAATCCAAGGTAAAAAAACAGTCGAGCTGAGAACATGGAATACCAGATTCAGGGGAGAGTTTCTTGTTCATGCCCCCCTCAAGGTAAAAACAGACGTTTGCAAAAAGCTAGGCATTGATACAGCAGGACTTAGGAGAGGTGTAATAATAGGCAGAGTTGAACTCTATGATGTTAAGGTATACAAGACCAGAGAAGAGATAAAGGCAGACCATAGCAGACATTTTGCAAGCAAAGAATATCTTGACCACAGATATGGATTCTTGCTGAAAAACCCAAAGGAGCTTAGAGTGTCTATCCCGTATAAAGGGAGCTTGGGTTTTTTCGAGGTCAAGCTAGATCCTAAGATAAGCGAGAATGAGATCAGGACAGAGTTATTTGATGAAGAGCACAGGTACCAGTGGATCGGAAAACATTGAAGTGATAGTATTTCTGACCTAGCTAAATTCTAATGCTGGGATTTTCCTTTTTGAGCTTTTCCCAGTCTGCTAGAAAGTTTTTCAGGCCAATATCAGTCAAGGGATGTTTTAGCATCTTTCCCAATACATCTGGAGGCAATGTTACTACATCAGCTCCAATTTTTGCTGCTTCTACAACATGCATGGGATGTCTTACGCTTGCCACTAGAATTTGTGTACTGAATTCGTAATTTTTGAATACTTCATGGATTTCTTTTATCAAATGAATTCCGTCCTGTCCATTATCATCCAGTCTTCCTATGAATGGGCTTACATATTTTGCACCTGCCTTTGCTGCAAGTATTGCTTGATTTACAGAAAAACACAGTGTAACATTGACGGGTATTCCCTCTGAGGTTAGAACCTTACATGCCTTTAGGCCCTCTGCTGTTAGGGGACACTTGACAACAACATTGTTGCCATATTTGCGAAGTCGTTTTCCTTCCTCTATCATTCCTGAGGTTTCTGTGCTAACCACTTCTAGGCTGACATCACCTTTTACGATCTTGACAATTTCTTCCATTGTTTTTTGTGGATCTCCTCCTTCTTTTGCTAAAAGTGATGGATTAGTTGTAATTCCATCTACAAGACCCATGTCGTTGTACAATCTTATCGAAGCAAGATTTGC
Organism: uncultured Nitrosopumilaceae archaeon; assembly: GCA_964567715.1. GTDB lineage: Archaea > Thermoproteota > Nitrososphaeria > Nitrososphaerales > Nitrosopumilaceae > Nitrosotalea. The sequence continues at coordinate 23,583 of CAZMNT010000020.1, forward strand.
AGTGTCAAGGAACATCTTCATTGTTTCTTACTCCTGATATCCTTAACAGCGTTAGCTATATGAATTGATGTTATGCCATGTTTTTCTAATAATAGTGAAACTTCATTATCTCTGGCAGATTCTCCAAACTGGTCTCTTACTCCTATCCTTCTCATGGGCACAGGATAATTCTCAGAGACTACCTCAGCTACGGCAGAACCAAAGCCTGCCATTATGTTGTGTTCCTCGCATGTGACAATTCCGCCTGTCTCACGAGCAGCTTTTTCCAAAAGTTCATAATCTATGGGCTTTATTGAGAACATATCTATCACTCTACACGAGATTCCCTCCTGTTTCAAGTCATCAGCTGCGTCAAGTGCCATCTGTACTGTGATTCCACATGCTACAATAGTACAGTCAGAACCTTCCCGCAGTACTATTCCTTTTCCAATTTGAAATTCTTGCGACTGTGAATGTGTAATTAGAGTTTTTGATCTGGTCATTCTCATATAAAATGGGCCGTATGTTTGTGAAGATAGCCGTACGAGTTTTTCTACTGCAACCGCATCGGCTGGAATTAGTACTCTAACATTTGGGATAGAACGCATTATCGCAATGTCTTCAATTTGTTGATGGGAACCTCCATCAGCACCTACACTGAGCCCTCCATGTGAGACGAACATTTTTACATTTAGTCCATTTTTGCCATTTCGTGAAGGATATGCAACTGTATTTCTTATCTGATCGACACATCTACCAGGCAAGAAGGCAGCATAAGTGCTAGCAAAAGGAATCTTTCCCTCGTTGGCAAGACCGGCTGCAATAGTTATTAGATTTCCTTCAGCAATGCCAACATTGAAGAATCTATTTGGGAATTTTTTTCCAAACGCCTTTGTTTTGAGCGAATCAGTAGTGTCTGCTCCTACTACCACCACATTGGGATTCTCCTCTCCTATCTGGATCAGAGTCTCTCCATAAACTGTCCTCATATCTGCAAACTCAGTCATAGAAAACCAGATTCCTTTGCAATTTGGATAAGCTCAGCTTTTTTCTTGTCCACTTCATGCAGTTCTATCCATTTGGTTACAAGTTCAGAACCGCCAAGACTATGGGCTTTATTTATCAAAAGTGTTCTCCTTGCATGCATCAGTCGTTTCCTAAATTCAGATATAACAAAACGTATGTCCTTCTGTCCTATTATAGCACTACCACCAACAAATACCCTAGCACCATCTAGAAAGCATGATTCTACGTTTGTCAAGTCAACCCCCCCATCAGCTTCAATCAAGCCTTGGAAATTTCTTTCAACAAGGAATTTTGATATTCTTTGAGTTTTTTCATGAGTGGATTCGATGTATTTCTGACCAGACCTGCCAGGAACAACTGACATTATTATTAGCTGATCCAAATCTGGAATGAATTTTTCAGCCCAAGATGGAAATTCTGTTTCGGGATTAATTGCAAGTCCTACGCTTACCTCATTTGAGCGCAAAATATCGTGAATTTCTCCAAAGCTTGATTCATCACATACCTCGGCATGAACTGTTATAGTGTCACTACCAGCATTGACATAATCTCTCATATGTTTAACTGGATCGTTTATCATCAGATGAGCGTCAAACGGTATAGGAGTTATTGGTCGGAGTTGTTTTATTTTTTCATGATCAAAAGTTTTGTTTGGAACAAACTGACCATCCATGACATCAAGATGAATAAAGTCAGCTCTGCCATGAGAAGCCCTTTTCACCTCATTTTCTAAGTTGGTCATGTCACCTGCTATAATAGATGGAGATATGAGGAACTGGCAGTCAATTTCAAGTTCTATTATGGGAGAGATTTTTGGATTAGGAGCAACTCCATGCCATTTTGGATTATCTTCCATATGTTCTACAGATTTCCCCTTTATTGTACGCGCCACTATTATTGATGGAGTTCCCCTGGTTTGCAGTGCTGAATTTACTGCCTTTTCAATCTGCTCTATGCGGTGACCATCTATTTCTAAAACATTCCAACCAAATGACCTCCATTTATCACCTATTTTCCACCTTGCTGCATTTTTCCACATTTCAGAGATATCATCCCCAATCAACTCTTCGTCAAGAGGCATAACACGTTCAGTGTAATCGTCTTGTTGTATGAAATTTCTGTCTAGGAATACTGTAAGATTATCAAGTCTAAATTTTGAGCCAGCCATAGCCGCTTCCCACACTTGTCCTTCGTCAGATTCCCCATCCCCGATTATGGTATAAATGCGATGATTTTTTCCATCCATCTTTGCAGCAAGTGCCATACCAATTGAAAACGATAGTCCCAAGCCAAGTGAGCCTCCGCAAAACTCTACACCGGGGCACTTAAAATCTGGATGGCCCTGCAGTTTACTTCCGAATTTTCGCAAGGTTTCGATTTCAGATTTGTCAAAGTATCCTGCCACTGCAAGATTAGAGAAAAGTCCTGGAGAGGCGTGGCCCTTTGATAGAACTAGCCTATCTCTGTCTTGCCAAAGCGGGTTTTTTGGATCGTATCGTAAGAACTTGGAATACATGCACCCCATAATTTCGGCCATAGAAAACGAACCTCCTGGATGGCCAGAACCGGCTGCCGTTGTACCTTTTATGACAAGTTTTCTGGCTTCTCTTACTCTTTTTAGAATGTAATAGTAATTTAGGCCCATGTCTGTTCAAAAATTTGAATTTTTAGATATTCGTCGTATGAACTCAAATTCATGAATTTTAGCGTATTTGGAGACAATAAAAAGTTATTTTCAGACAATGGCAAATTAGTGTCTAATGTCACAAAATTTTAATCCAAAGTTAACTAATTAAAGATGTGAATATCTTGGAATTTTTGCCCATATTGATTTACGATGATAGTTGTCATCATTGTTCAAAATTTGCCAGCATTGCAGAGTCTTTTGCAAGAAAAAATATCCTAATCGTGGTCATCATACTGATCTTGTCAAGTAGATCAAGTCAGAGATCTTCCCTAAAGATTATGATTCAACCAGAATGTTTTGGTTTGTGACAGAAAAAATGGCATATGGAAGAAGGGCTGAAATATTTCCATTATTGCTAGCGATATTAACAAAAAGAACTAGGAAATCGCCCCTCAAGGAAATTCTTTTGATATATGGAAATGATTGCAAGACTACAAAGACGTTCTTTATTAGAACAAAAACCCTTCTCGCAAACAGCCAGAAAATACCATTATAACAATTTCCAATGTAACTAGGTAGTAGTACTGATCTAGTATCCTCTGCTATTTCTGTCAGGCGTGCCTGTATTGGGGTTTCTAAAACCATGTTTTTCCATCATGTGATTTAGGAATCTTATATTATCAGTAAATTTTTCGCCACAAATTGCGCAGTTGGCCAATATATCTGAAAATAAGAAGATCTTTTTTAGGCTTTGTCACCATATAGACAGATATGGCAAGGCCGCAAAAGTTGCCTCGACTAACTTTTACCATTACTCCTAACGCCAATGGGTATGTAGTAGGATGTAGTGAAATACCCTATCTATTTACTGATATAACATCGGTTGAAAAGATTGACCAGACAATAAGGATGTTGATATCAGAATATGTAGACAGTTTCCCTGACGACGCCCAGAAAAGGGGAGTAGATAAGAACATTGCAACACAGACAGTATGGAAAGGATCTCCCAACTCGGTTGCTTTAGAATAGAAAAGGCGCCAGCACTACTGCTTCCCAAGGGCTCTCGCACCTTAGTAGCACAGTAGCGACATTGGGTTTGACTTCCGGGTTCGGAATGGGACCGGGTCGGACC
>CAZMNT010000021.1:0-27207 GCA_964567715.1 uncultured Nitrosopumilaceae archaeon
ATAACCCTAAGACGCAACAGAGCCCAAAAGCGATCATACTTTTATAGTATTTTGAGGAACATATTGTCCACAATGAAGTCAAAACCATTGCATACAATATTTGGTGTTTTGACTCTGGTTGCAATTGCTGCACTAGTTCCACAAGCCTTTGCACAGAACATGGTAGCAATGACATCAGAGCAGTCCATGTCAAGTGATGGCTCTGAGATGGTATCTATTAACACCACCCCCGCAGCACCAACAGATGGTCAACCACTGACCATATCGCTCAACTTTACAGATTCAAGTGGAATCAACATTAAACATCAAAACTACAACATAGTTGTCATGCAAGATGGAAATACAATCTACTCAAACTCGACTTTACACACTCACACAGGACTTGATACCCAGACCACAACTGCTCTTTCATCTTCTGACCCAGTCGACATCCAAGTAACCCTCAATGGGATAGGACTGCCAGGTACAGACCCGTCTACGTGGTCAGGTCCAAAGGGTGATACAATATCATTCAATGTGGTTCCAGAGTTTGGTCAGGTTGCTCCAATAGTACTTGTAGTGGCTATAATCAGCACACTAGTGGTAACCTCAAGAGCGAGAATCTCAAAACACTAGATCTCCTTTTATTTATTCAATGAGGGCAATCTAGTTTTATCTATACAACGTAACACAAGTCAAATATTTTCAATCCTCCATCTGCAGGTTCGGTCTGTATATTTCTTGCAGGCAGCAAGAACGCCTTCACAAAATCATAAGGCATACGTCTGTCATAAGAGACGAGCTGGGTCTTGTAGGAACACCGCTTGGCAGTCTCCATTGTCACTGCACGAGTCAGCATCCATGCATAGGTGCCAATCTCCAACTCTTGTCCCATATATGTGATTGGGATTTTTTAAGATAAAACATTTGGGAAACCTTGTTACATTATTATTATAATTACGATATCCTAGAGGACGCTTGAGAGCATGGATTCGTTGCCGATGATCGACCCGTCAAGTGTGGCAATCTTGGCGGAGTGGGCAGTCTTGACTGCCTCAATTATTGGCGAGATTGATCTTTTGTGGATTTTTTTGTATGTGGCGTAAAAGTACTTGTTAAACGAAGGTATGACTGTAATTTCAATTTGTCCATGTGTAGAGGGAAAGACTAGGTTTTTTTCTGCCTTGATTGATACCCATACTCTATGGCCGTCAAGCACAGAACCTTCATGAAAGTAGACCGGGTGAACGTGGCCCATCACTATCTTGTTTACATAAGAGAGGTTCTCAGAGGGCATCGCATGACCATGTGTCAGTAACACATCCTCTATTACAAGCCCTGAAGAGCTTGATACTGTAACCCAGTCTGGCACAAGCCTTTGTATGTTGGAATCATGGTTTCCTGGAATCACTATGGTCTCTATCTTTTTTCCAATCTCAAAAAAGTGTGGTACTGCGCTCCACTCTATCTTGGATATAGAATAAACACTTGATTTTACATCGCCTAAAAGTACCAGCAAGTCTGGCTTTGTGGAATCGATTATTTTTTCCAAGGTTTGTACTGTCTCTGAAATAATGTAATTTGTGTCTACATGGATATCATTTGCGACAAGCTTGCTCTCAAAGCCAATGTGCAAATCCGTCACTATAAGATAGCGTTTGCTGTCTTCTAGAATTAGTGCAGGCTGTGACTGGACAAGCCTCGTTGTTACCATCAGACATAATACGTCTAGTTTTGAATTAAATTCTTGTGAAAGGACGCGGCAATGTAGATTCGATTGTATCTTCCATGGGAGTCAAGCTACACTACTTTGAGCCAAGCGGAAGGAAGGTGTGGACTGTGGTGGGAAAGGAAAACGAGCACTGGCTTGACCCCGACCTTGGGTTCTGCTCGTGTGAGGACTATTACTATAACACGCTTGGCACAGGCGGGCAGTGCTATCATCTAAACGCCGTTCGCACTGCACAAGAGCAGGGAAAGGTAGAGACTGTGAAATTCTCTGATTCAGAGTTTGAGAGTTTTATTGCAGCATTGGTCAAGGACCTGATCTAGAGATCTTTTTGATACTTTTGCTATATTCCTTTGAATATTTATCAGCAAGACGTAACGGCTCTGGCATCCACTCTTCATCTTTTACAAGTAATTTTATCATCTTTACTGCTGTTTTCAAGCTAATTTTGTTTCCTATACTTACATAGATCTTCTTGTCCTTTTTCTCAATTATCCTTCCTATGATATCATCATCTAATAACACAGAACGGCCTGATATCTTGCCGCAAAGCAGGCTCTTTGCCACGCCAATTGTCGGCTTGTCAAAAAGTATACCAAGATAGGAGGCAAGTCCACACCTGCGCGGATGTAACCTGCCGTTTCCATCAACAAGCAGGAGGTCAAAATCTTGCCTCAGTGACTTGATTGCCGATATGGCAGGCTCTGACTCTCGCAGCATCATCAAGCCTGACACATAGGGAATCTTTACCTTAGTTTTGACTGTCACATGCTTCAATACCTCTAATGTTTCTATATCCATCAGCACTGCAGCAGCATATGCATCCTGACCTCTGTAAGATACATCAACACCACAGACAGTCTGTATATTCTTGAATTTGTCTTGTGTAATGACCTGCGAGGCAAGCTTTTCCTGAAGTTTTAATGTATCGGCATAACGGGACATTTAGATAATTTTCTCTGACAAGATTGATAACGTTTGTTAAATTGCATATGTTCAAAAAACTAGTTGTAAAAATTACGATTCGTTAGATAGAGCTGTGGATCTTTCTTACGTACAAAAGATACGTCAATCTTTTAAGAAAGAAAACATTCGCTTTTTCCATGGAACAAAGACTGACATGCGCAAACCATGCAGACGAGGAAGTAATTCTTCATCAGGTAGGCTGGGCAAGTTTTATCTGCCCAAAGTGTGGGAGCAACTACTCCATCGGGCGAAAGGTAGCGGTACTAGATCCAAAAACTGCAAAATGATGATATTTAATCACTTTTAATTTCGAAAGTCAGCGTGATATCTGGTACTCGACAAGCTTGCCTTTTCGTTCCTGCTCAAGAATGCTCAGAGAAGGCTTGCCGTCCCTCTTTGCCATCCGTTCTATGTATCTGTCAAAGGCTTTTTCATCAAATATCTGCCATCCCCACTTGTCTATGTCAAGATCGTATGACTTGTAGTCCTCTATGATATCGCCAAACCATGATCTGTAAAGGTCTTCTTCCTTTTTTGCCTGCGCGACATTGTTGAAAAATTTCAGCTCAATCCAGTCAATGTCGCCGTTTGTTCTTGCAGAAAAGTCACAGTATGGGGCATCCTCTAGATACTTTTTCATCTCCTCTACTCTTTGGAGAAAGTCCTTTGGGGAGGTAAACTTGACTGTAACTAGACGCGGAACAGCCATGTTGACCATCTGAGGGTCAACGATTGTAGTATATCCGCGAATGACCCTGTCTTTTTCAAGCCTTGCTATCCTCTTTCCCACACCTCGCTCTGACATCCTGATTCCTTTGTCCTCTAGTCTCTTTACGATGTTTCGAGCTGACGTCCTTCCGTTTGAGATGAGTATGTTGAGAATCTCTCTGTCAATCTCATCCATTGCACTGTATATAGGGTAAAATTGTAAGATACACACCCAAGTTCAAAACTTGAACTAGAATTGTCAAAAAGTTCAACAACTGAACAAAAACTGTGCTAAAAGTTCGGCTGATTCTAAATACAAGTTTAGCATATAGCGTGCCAGAAATAAAATGACTACACAACACGTACAGACAACACAGGACGGCGCCTCTGCGACCCAAAAGAAATTGGGAGTCATTGGTTTGGCTGTTCTGCCAATAGCTCTTGCAGCATATGGCAGCAACGGGGTATCAATACAAGCAATACCCTCAGTTCTGTCAAGCGGAGTATTTCCAATAGGATTTACACTGCTTTCATGGGGGCTTGCTGCAAAGATAGGGCTGAAATTGAGAAAGTAAGCCCAAAACCAATTTTTCTTCTTTTTATTTTCATACTGGACACGTAAACAAGTTTATCTTCTAAACATGATATACAAAATCTGAGTGGCAGACGCAGGAATAGAAACTTCTGAGACTTGGGATGTCTTGATGATCTCGTCTGCATTCTTACATCATTGTTATCAAAAATATGAAACTAAACATTTTATCATGGAAAAGGATCGAAGGATCTATAAGGGATGGTTACTATATTTTGAAAGGAAATGAGGGAGGTTCCTGTATGGTGGGAGAACTTGGTCAAGGAGCTTGAAAAAGACATTGAAACCACTGGAACTGAGGCTTAGTGTACACGATTTGCAAATAAACTGAGAATTGAACCGTTACGAATTGCTGTCACTTCGTCTTACACGTGGTCTTGAACTGCTCCAATAATAGTCAAAGACATCGTTACACCATTCTCTTAGGTTTTCATTATCGCCTACAAACATACTGTTCATCTCTATCCGGTCTCTCTTATTTGGAAACATTATGGCGCACGGACCTTCTGTGATATATACAGCGACTCCAAACTTATCGACCTGTCTCTGCTCTGCATTGTCTTTCAAGAGGGTAATCTTTTCGATTCGTTTACCAATGGTCTGGTTTATCTCGTCAGGAAAGACAGAGTGTTCTGCAAGCAAACTCTTTACGTTCACATTGTTTTTTATCAGTTTGAGCAGTATCTCGCCTTCTTCTGCCCACGCCTGAGGCACCATTATCTTGAGATAGTTTTTTGCCCCCGACTCGAGCTTTTTCAGCTTTTCAAATACATTTGCAACACTTGTAATCAAGTCTGTGTCCTCCAGCTCACCCAACCTGTATACAAATTTCTCTGGAATATTCTCAAAGGTGTGGTTTTCAAAGAACTTTTTGTGCCTGTTCAAGAATTCAAAGAATGAAAATTGCCTAGTCACTGCCTTTCCAAATCCAGTAAGGACAAACAACCCTTCCGAGTTCTTTCTTACCAGTCCCACCTGAACTAGTCTTGCAGTGTTGCGGTGGGTCTCCTGCTTTGTCAAATTCAAAGTACCTGCAATCTTGGTTGCCTGAGAGGAGCTTGAGTACAGCATCTTGAGAATCTCACACCGTTATCGCTTGCAAGCTCGAGAAATATCTCTGATGATAACTGTGATCTCTCTGCATCCCCCATGTAATGTGGGAACCAGTATTACGATAAAAGGTATTTGGGAAAAGACCAGAGTAAACGCTTGATTTGTATGTATTAAACATCAAACACCAAATACTTCAAGACAAGTTTCACTCCCTTCAAAACCTTTCTTATTTGACTGTTCGTCATTTCAAACGATATGCTTAGCCTCTCTTTTGAAGCTCAATCTTTCTTACAGATGATTTGTGATCTCATTGTGCAGCGATACTGTAGATTCTGTATGAAGAGTCAGGATTGCACCTGTGGCATATCCAAAAAGAAAGTGGGTGAGAATGTTTTTCAAGCCTGATTGAAATCTGCGAGCTCATCTAGTTCCCTCTGACTGGCACGACCGGAGCAGGACTAGATGATGACTCGCCTGGGGCACATTTGTGGTCTCCACAGACAAGACTTGGGTTGGTCATTGCGGTGGCATGCGAGTGTGAATAGTCGCCATCATCTTGGTATGCAAACGCAGAGCCTGCAATACTGAGGCCTGATATCACTACAAATGCTGCAAGCACCAAAGCCAATCTCCTGTAGTTTGCCATCTTAGCCGTATGTCCTCCCGCATGTCTCACATTGCCAGTGTGATGTTATGACAGTCCACTTGTGCTCGTGTGATTCTGTCTTGGCATTTTGTGGAATTTGGTTTATTGTTCCCATGTGGTATAATTGACAGAGTGGCAAGATATTTTCGGGTAAGCTCGATTCATGACTGGTAACAATTGATGGATACTGTACACTTTCGAGTTTACCAGACTATATTGCAAGTCAGATTCATTGTAATTGCATGACAAATCCCAAAAAAGGTCTGATACTTGCCGGTTTTGCAGGTCTTGCAATTGTATTATTGCTGCTACCTGCAATGGCGGGAGAAAAAGTCCCTGACGTAAACGCACAACAAAAGAACACACCGGTGCAAGCAAAGGCGATGATAGCAGGCACCGGAACTGAGACGCGGTTCTATCCTTCCACCCTTAACATCAAAACAGGCGACTCTGTGGTATTCATCAACCAAGATGGAACTGCAGGCGGTATAGCACACTCTATACTCTCAACTGATAGTACCACAGGTGTTGCAAACGATCTATTTGACAGCAACCTCCTCCATGTGGGACAGAGCTACACGATAACCTTTGACAAGCCAGGTGTCTATACCTATACCGACCCTACATACCCAAGTGCAGTGGGACAGATAATAGTGGCTCCATAGGCCCTTCCTTTTCTTTTTTCAGTGTGTTGTAATTCCTCAAATCTTGACTGTAAAAAGGTCTTCCTTTGATACGCCTTTCCACAGTCCTATCATGCCTTCTGGCTTGACTGGCTCTACTTTGGTTATCTTTTGAATCTTGATGTGGTCTGGGTTTGGGGGCATCCAGAGCATTGCCATGTAATCGCCTACTGTGCCCACTGCATCAGGCCTTGCAGAGACTATCTTGTCCTTTGCAAACCCATTTGATACCAACGCATCAATTGCTTTTTGCTCAAAATCCCTTCTTCCATGTACGAAGAGATAGACTGATCTTGTAGAATCTATTGTACTCATACATAGAGAAGATTTTTGATTATTAATCAAGTTTTGCTGGTATGGAAAAATTCTTTTCAGTGGGTCTTTAGCTTTTATAAAGCAGCAAAAAAGAAAACCCATTGATAAATGTTCTAGTTGTAGGCTCTGGAGGGCGCGAGCATGCACTTGGGTGGAAGATTGCCTCAAGCACAAAGGTTGGCAAAGTATATCATGCACCGGGAAATGGAGGAACTGCAAACAATGTCAATATTGGTGTAGATAACCTTGAACTTCTTGCCAAGTTTGCATCTGAAAATAAATGTCTTACAGTTGTAGGACCTGAGGTGCCTCTTGCAGCAGGGATTGTGGATGTCTTTGCACAAAAGGGCCTTGAGATATTTGGTCCCACAAGGCAAGCAGCTCAGCTTGAATCAAGCAAAGTCTGGGCAAAAAATTTCATGAAAAGAAACCGTATCCCAACTGCACGCTTTGAGATATTTGATGATGCCAAACCTGCAATAGAGTATGCGAAGTCAGTTGACTATCCGCTTGTTGTTAAAGCAGACGGGCTTGCAGCAGGAAAGGGTGTGATTGTATGCAATGATTCTAAAGAGGCAGTTGACGCAATCGGTAAAATTCTAGTTGAGAGAAGCTTTGGGGAGGCAGGCCTCCGTATTATACTTGAAGAAAGAATCGACGGGGTTGAGGCCTCGTATATTGCAATCTGTGACGGCAATACTGCCTATCCGATGGCAACAAGCCAGGACCACAAGCGAATCTATGACAACGATATGGGTCCAAACACAGGAGGGATGGGCGCATACTCGCCAACTCCTGTGATTGATGATGCCTTGGCTGAAACCATCCAGAAAGATGTAATTGAAAAAACAGTATCTGCTATGAAGAAGGAGGAAATGCAGTTCAAGGGATTCTTGTATGCCGGAATAATGGTAAAAGATGGCAGACCGTACGTTCTGGAATTTAATGCAAGGATGGGAGATCCCGAGTGCCAGCCAATAATGGTGCGCATGGAGTCTGACTTGGTTGATTACATCCAGGCAAGCATCAGAGGCACACTGTCCTGCCTTCCAAGTATATCGTGGAGGCGCCAGAGTGCAGTCTGTGTTGTACTTGCATCAAAGGGGTATCCTGATTCTTATCCAAAAGACGAGGAGATACTGGGACTTGATATCAATGATGCAAACTCGCATGTGTTTCATGCAGGAACCCGCCGTGTTAATGGAAAGGTCCTGACAAGTGGCGGGCGTGTGCTTGGTGTCACTGCTGTAGGGGACACGCTGCGGGATGCAATATCAAACGCGTATGCAAGAGCTGGCAGGATAAGCTGGCCTAGCAAATACTGCAGAACTGACATTGGAAAGAAAGGACTTGCCTTTTGCAAATAATTTTTGCACATCTTAATTGTTTCAAATCTTGTAAGAAAAAGTAACATGGCAACTGCAAATACCATCAAATCACAAAATGTTTCTGGCTATGAATCTTTGAAAAACAAGGTTATAAAACTGCCCAACGTTGCCGCAAGGCAAATGTTTGGGTATCCGTGTTATTCCATATCCTGCAAGAAATTTTACACTGCCAAAGGAATATTTTTACGAAGATTGACTCAAGTTTTTTTAGACCGAGATTTGATGCATCTTGTCAATTCAGTGGGGTGTATAATTGATAAAAAACACCATACCGACGCTCGGTGGGATGTGGCTTTCCTCTGTAGCGACATGCACAGTTTTGCATCCCAGTCGCTGCTCGGTTTGCCCTCGTCAACACCCTTTGAGATTCCCGGGTTTTGACCCAGTCTCCCGTGTCTGAGCGCTAGCGGACGATTGTCTGGCCAGAAGATTCCAAGCCTTTACCTGGTCTTCAAATCTGACAAGCGTATCGTCACCTTTGCCGGTCGGATGGTTTCATTTCCGATAGCGATCATCAGGACGTGACAATCCAAAGACTGTCAATCCACCGCCACTCCACTTGTGGGTTCGATGTTGTCGCCTATGATTGCTATCTGGAGTATAATACGTCTTCAAATAATAAAAATATGATCAATATAGATCATGTATACAGTTTCAATAAATTATGTCAAAACGGTTCCAGTATAGGAAAATTTCAATGTTTTCTATACTATAATTTCTTGCTTGCAAATCTAGGATGCAAATCTTCGACTTCTGTGTATTATCTGGGGTTTGTGTATTTGATCTTGTCGCTGTGTAATTTCGGGGTTTTCAGCCAAGCAATCAAGCATTGTCATCACCGATTCTATTTTCCTTAATTACCATATTATTTTCTTAATGGTATCTCGACTATCAATTAAAGCTTTAACATTTTTAGGTAGTGTGCGTTCCGCAGGAGTTTTCATGTATCCAAACTCCTTTAACATTACTGACAACAATGATGCATATCAGAGGTTCATCCTCATCAGGCTGCCATCATGGATGGGAGGTGAAAACGACAGCATCACATCATATCGTGCATACAGTGCAGTAGGGCTATCTGATCATTGCATGCTCTACTGGCCACAACAAGGAAGATGGAGAATAGAGGATCTTTGTAGTGGTGACATGTACAGGGCAATCGACGGCTATCTCTACGTAAAGCAAGGAAATCCTACACTCTTGCAAAACAATGTCGGACTGCCACAGCTTGACCTCATTGTTGACAAAGAGGGATACATTGCGGTAGAACTGCCAACGTTTACGCAGGATAAGAACGGTGCGATTGGGATTGGAAGAACACTCCTAAAGCAGAAAATAGATGACACCACCGAATTTATGAAAAGGCAACAAACCTTGGCACAAGAAATCACGTTCAATGCACCAACAAGGCTTACTACCGGTGAGTATGCTCAACAAGTAGAAGGAGACTGGTATGCAGGCAGCATTGGCTACCAAGCCGAAGGCGGTCAGTTGTACTATCCATTGGTAAAGTACCAATTCTGTAACTGTACAAATCATGACATTCTCTTATCTCAAAAAGCTGGTAAGTATTCTACGATGTACAAGGCAGGAAATAGCCTGATTCTAGCTACGACGACTGCAGTAAGCGTTAATGGTACAAAATACAACTATGCGTTTGACTTCTACAGGGATCCCTCTCAAGTAAAGATTGTAACTCTAAAACCATTAGATGCAGGAATCAGGATGATACTAGAAAATTTTTAGTGAAAATGCGTCACAAATACAAGAGGTTCCAGTCAACCAGTCTTCAATTTAGTCTGAACTTTTGTATTTCTCAGCTAACTTAATTTTCAAGAACGTGCATACTGTTATAATTGAAAACTGTCGAACTCTTTTTCACTATTGCAATCATCATATTTTTAGGTAGTACTGTCGGTACATCGACTGGACAAACTGTAATTCCCTCCTGGATTAAAAATACTGCTAAGTGGTGGTCGGAAGGACAGGTAGGTGATGGTGACTTTACAAAGGGAATCGAATACCTGATACAAAATGATATCATGGCAATACCTCCTGCGAATTCTACTGCGATAAAAGAAAACAAGATACCTTCATGGGTAAAAAATAACGCTGGCTGGTGGGCAGATGGAAAAATCTCAGATGACGAATTTGTTAAAGGAATCCAGTATCTCATACAAGAAGGCATAATAAATGTAAAATCGACAAATGATACAAGTCAATGCGATAACCTCTCAACTCCAGCAGAAAAGGAGACATGTATTGAACAGGAGCAACGTGATACTAAAATCAAAAGCGCAATTGCAAGTGCTACGCCGTATGATATAGGACAAGTCACTTTCTACTATATTGGAGACCAAGTCGAGCCTGCTGACAATGGCAAGTCTATGCTTACACTACACTTTGTGATACGAGATAATGGTGACCAGCAAGTTACAATGTCGTGCCAGAACCAAAATTCTTGCAACTATGTACTCAGTGACGGAACTAGAAATGTTCAACTGGCAACAAACACGCTAGTCTACGGAAGTCTCACGCTTGTACCCAACACACCGACGTTTGTAGACTGGACATACTATGATACCTTTGACTCGCAAAAGAGCTACACCTTTGAGGTAAACGAGCCTTGGGGAAAAGACTCCATACCGATAAAGATCAACTGGTAGATACCGTCTATATACAAAGCTGAAATTTACTGTCCAAATCCACCGTTGCCAATCATTGGCGCGCTTGTAGGGATTGTATACTGTTTTACGATATTGATGCCATCATCTGCTGTGACCTTGACCTCTTCAAGATCACTGCCATCTGGAGGTGATAACATTATTCTGTTACCGGGGTCTAGCACTGGCACAGAGTCCGACTTTTGGTTTCCATAGTCTACTTTTACATTAGTTACAGGCTCTCTTCCAATATTTTTTATAAAGACATGAGTGTAGGTTCCAGTCTCCCCTCTGGACAGTGTGGCATCAACTGACAGCAGATGGTCTTGGGTTGGAACCAATAGTACAAACGCAACCACTGCTGCAACAACTGCTGCACCTACGCCAGATGCTGGAATGATTATCTTTTTCAAACAATTGGAATAACGACACCCAGAGATAAAGGATTTAGCTAAAGTGATAACATGTACAAAGAATGTATCATTTGTTTGGATAGATGACCTCGTCTTCTGTCACGATACAGTCCACCCTGACATCATGGCTGTCATGGGGAATTGACCTTACAACCTGCTTTGAATAAGATAGTGCAATCTTCTTTGAGCGCTTGTTGTGCAGATACCTGTCATAGTACCCAAATCCGTATCCAAGCCTGTACCCATCACGGGTCACTGCAATTGCAGGAATTAAAATCGCCTCAAATTTCTTTACTGTCTCGCATCGCTCCTTTGGCTCCATCACAGAAAAGTTGCCTATCTCCAGGTCTGAGAAACTCAATATCTTTTTGAACACAAGGTCGTTTTTTTCAACCTTGGGCAGAGACAGCTCCTTTCCAGCGTTTAGTATTTCTTGGAGTATATCTTGTGTGCGAACCTCGCTTCCTACTGCATGGTAACCGCCCAAGACTTTGGCATTTCTGTAGAATTCAACCTTTCTTAGGTTATCCTGAATCTTGCTACTTGCTATTTTAATAAAGTCAGGCGAGAGGCCGTCTCGCTGATCTAAAAGCTGCTTGCGGAGGCGAGCTTTCTCAACGGTTTGTGGCAATTCCTTTACTAATTGAGGCTGCAGTAACAGTGTTTTTTAAAAGCATCGCTCGTGTCATGGGTCCCACACCGCCGGGAACCGGAGTTGCATACGATGCCTTTTTGATGACATTGTCATAGTCTACATCTCCTGCAAGCTTGCCATCTGACCTACTTGTACCAACATCTATAACAACTGTACCTTCTTTTACCATGTCCTGTGTTAGTGTAAACCTCTCCCTGTTTCCTACCGCAGTTACAATAACATCTGCACCAAGGCAGAGCGACCTGAGATCGCGAGTCTTAGAGTGGCAGGTGGTGACAGTGGCATTTTTTTCAAGCATCAGATGGTACAGTGGTTTTCCAACCAAATTACTTCTGTTTATGATTACGGCATGTTTTCCAGATAATTCTATTTTGTAAAAATCAAAAAGCTTCATGATGCCAGACGGCGTGCAGGGTTTTAGCATCGCTCTTCCTGACGCCAAAAGCCCCATGTTGTATGGTGTGAGGCCATCAACGTCCTTTATCGGCGATATCTTGGTTATTATACCAAACTCGTCCAGGTGTTCTGGCAGGGGAAGCTGTACAAGTATCCCATGAACGGTATCATCATTATTTAGCATGTCAATCAAACTCTCAAGTTCTTTTTGCGAGAACGTCTGTGGCAGCCTGTGGTCCTTTGTTGCAATACCTACCTCTGCACAGTCCTTCTGTTTCGATGTTACATAAGATGCCGATGCAGGATCGTCTCCAACTAGAACTGTGGCAAGACAGGGCTCCATTCCGTCCTTTTTTAGCTCGGCTACGGCTGCCCTGACCCTCTCTTTGACAGAGTTTGCAACTGCAATACCGTCAATCTTCTGGCCGGTCAAACATGATTGAGTAATTTGCTCGATATTTATTCTATGGAATTTTTATCCTCCAATACCATATGGTATGCCAATGAATCAAAGAGAGGCAGATCTTCTTGTTCGAGATGTGCTTGGCAAGATAAAAAACCACGAGATTGAATTAGAGAAATGATGCGTTGCATGTCATGTATTATTCTCACTAAAACAAAGTTCAGGAAGGTCAGAGCAGGATGCGGCAGACCTGCTCTCTGAAGTACTGACGCATGATTCCAATCTAAACTCAGAGTTCATCGAGGTAGTAGAACAAATACACCTGAAGGAGCGGGGCATGGGAGGTGCATTTGCAGCAAGGGAGAGGGAGTCAAAGGACAGCTACCTTGAGGCATACTTTTCAAATGTGCTTGACGAGCTTGCATCCGACTTGCACTTTGCATCACACGATGTAATCTTGCGAAAACTCTTGCTAAGCTATCTTGCACTGTATCTTGCCCAGACAATTGGTGTTGATTACCATGCCGCAACTGAAGAATTGTACTATTTGTTGCGGAAAGATGATGCCAAAAATTCCAAGATTGCACACCTTATTGCAAAGTTTGAAGACAAGATAAAAAAGCAAGACTCGAGCAACAGTCATTAATCTCAAGGTACAGTCTAGTTTTGTTGAAAATAGAGTTTGACACAAAAAAATACATCAAAGATATTGCAAAATCCAAGTCTTACTTTCACACCTTCATAAACCGGCAAAACATTGCGGCAGGAGTTCTCAGGTTGTCTCAAGGGCAAGAGGACACACAGGCTCCGCATGACAGCGACGAGGTGTACTATGTTGTAAGGGGGGACGGCTTTCTGACTGTAGGAGAAAAGGACTATCAAGTATCTGAAGGAATGTCATACTTTGTAGCAAAAAACGTCGAACACAGGTTTCATGGTAACACAAAAGAACTTGTTGTAATTTACTTTTTTAGCGGTCCTGATTCCTAGGATGTCGTAACCTTTCTGCCGCTTGT
The DNA here is from genome assembly GCA_964567715.1 of uncultured Nitrosopumilaceae archaeon. Taxonomy (GTDB): domain Archaea; phylum Thermoproteota; class Nitrososphaeria; order Nitrososphaerales; family Nitrosopumilaceae; genus Nitrosotalea. The sequence goes on from CAZMNT010000021.1 coordinate 13,606, forward strand.
CTTTATCTTTCCTTCGGCAAAAAGCTTGACTGCCTGTGGGTATATCTTGTGTTCCTGCTTGAGTATGCGCCTTGAAAGGCTCTCCTCTGTATCGCTGTCTTTTACCTCTACTACTGCCTGCAGTATTATGGGGCCAGTGTCTACTCCCTCATCAACAAAGTGTACAGTGCAGCCAGAGAATTTCACGCCATACTCTAGCGCCTGTCTCTGGGAATGCAATCCAGGAAATGCAGGCAGGATTGCAGGATGGATGTTGAGTATCCTTCCCCTGTAATGCTTGATGAATTCCGGACTCATTATTCTCATAAAGCCAGCAAGACATACAAGTCCGTTTTTTGATGTGACGTTGTTTTCCTCAAGTACTGATACCAGCTTTTTATCGTATTCCCAGCTTCCGCCCTTGATTCCAGCACTTTCAACCACTACAGTCTTGACGCCAAGTTTTTGCGCAACCTTCAATCCCTTTGCATCTGGCTTGTTTGAAATTACAATTGTTTGTATCACTGGGATCTTTTTCTTTTTGGCTGCACGCAGAATTGCTTCCATGTTTGAGCCACGGCCTGAGATCAAGATTGCAAGGTTTATCACAATATCTTGGTCTTGATTTCTGTATAAATAAACATCTACTGTATGTGGAATCGGGAGATCGGTATTAAATCACTTTAGACCTTATGTTGTAGCCGATCAACTTGCAACTTATATTCAATGCATTTTCAGGGATTTTAAATTTGAAACAAGTTGTAAAGATGACACAAAACGGAATCGTATCAAGATATGACAGTATGACAGTGCACCTTGACCCAAAAAAAGGCACAGACAGAGGTATTGCATTTGTATCCCATGCGCATATCGACCATCTGCATAAACAAAATGGAGGACTCGTGCTTACTTCAAAACAGACAAGCGAGATTGCAAAGCTTCGCGGGTATGCCATTGAAAACTATAGAGAAGAATACAAGGACTTTACGCTAGTTGATGCAGGTCACATACTTGGTGCAAAGGGATTGCTCTTTGGAGACGGCATATTTTATACAGGAGATATCAGCATACGCGAACGTGCCTTTATGAAGGGTGCCAGGGTCCCAAAGTGCAAAGTGCTCATAACAGAGTGCACCTTTGGCATTCCAGAATATGTCTTTCCAAAGGTTGAGGAGACCGTCAAGCGCGTCAACGAGATAATATCTGATTCATATTCCAGAGGAAAGCCTGTGATACTTTTGGGATACGAGCTTGGAAAAGCCCAGATCCTCTCCTACTTATTTTCACATTGGGCGCCATACTACCATGATTCCGTAAAAAAAGTAAATGATATCTATAGAAGGTTTGGTGTCAAGTTGTACGATTCATTGGGTCATTCCGAGGCAGAAAGCGCTGGCTTGCTTGAGAAAAAACCATGGCTTATGGTTGCCCCAAACCTTAGCGGCAAGAACGCATTTGTGCAGCACATGAAATCAAAGTATGATGCAATAACAATCGGTTTTAGCGGGTGGGCCCAATCTCCAAGGTTTGCATTTGCAAGGCAGCACGACTATTCCATGCCGCTGAGCGACCACTGCGATTACAACGAGTTGCTGCAGCTTGTAAAGGAATGCAACCCTGAAAAAATCTATACAGTGCACGGGTTTGTAGAAGAGTTTGCATTAGACCTTGTAAGAATGGGATATGACGCGCAACCTTTGGCAGAAAATGCGTTAGACGATTATTTCTGAATCTTGCGCAGTGCCCTGTTGTATGCTATACCAAACCTGTGGGCCTCGTCTCTTGCATGCTGCAAGACCTTGAGTGCGAGACTTGACTTTGGCAGGACAATGGGACTTTTCAGGTCGGGATGGTAAATCTCCTCATTTTCCTTGGCAAGCGATACCAGAGGTATCTTGACACCAACAGACTTTAATGCGTCTTGTGCTGCATTTAGCTGGCCTCGCCCACCATCAATTAGCACAAGGTCTGGCATCTTGGATTTCTCTTCTTTCAGTCGCAAGTATCTTCGTTTTATAACCTCATTTATCATGGCAAAATCGTCCCTTCCGGATATTGTTTTTATTTTGAACTTGCGATATCCTGACTTGAGTGGTTTACCATCAACAAGGCATGACATTGAGCCTACTGCATAGTCTGCTCCTTGGTTTGATATGTCAAAGCACTCTATCCTATTTGGTATGCGGTCAAGTCCAAGTTTTTCTTGTAATTCTATTACAGAAGCATCAGCGCCTTTTGATAACGACAGGTCGATGTTTTTCAAAATGAGGTTTAACATCTCCTTTCGCTTGCCACCTGACGGTACTACGATATTTACCTTAATCCCCACAGAGCGCGAGAATATCTCTTCTAAGATGTCTTTTTGGTCTGGCATCTCGCTTGCAACTATATACTTTGGAATTGGATTTGTAGAATAGTACTGCGATAAGAAGTTTGAAAAAGAATTGTCTCCAACAAGGTCAAACGAGAACTTGTTTCTGTCCTTGATAACTCCGCGAGTCTGCCTGAAGCTCATCACATGTGCTGTTTGATCTTTTATCCGAATCCCAAAGTATTCTTCGTCAGTATTTCCTACCGTTTCCATCTTTTGTTTTGTCTGCAGATTCTGCAACCTCTGAAGTGTCTCGCGAATCTCCTTTGCCTTCTCGTATTGCAGATTTGATGACGCCTCTTTCATCTCCGACTCGAGTTTATCCACAAAGTCTCCAAGTCTCTGTCTTCCTTTCAGAATGGATTCAAGCTCTGCAACATGCGCTGGATATTTTTTTCGTGCCTCTGCAAACTGGCATGGTGCTTCGCAGTTTCCAAGATGGTACTCCAGGCAGGCCTCCTTTGGCAGGCGTTTGCATATTCTTATCTTGAATGTCTTTCGTAAGAGTCCAATGGAGAGCATCTTTGAGCTGCCATGTGTAAAGGGGCCGTATACTCGACCTCCTCCGAGAAACTCTCCGGTCCTAGTTCTTCTTGCAACCAAGAGGCGTGGAAACTCTTCGTTTGTGATTCTAAGATATGTGTATCTCTGCTGGTCCTTTAGTTCTATGTTGTATGGTGGCCTGTAGCGCTTTATCATGTTAGATTCCAGCAGAAAAGCTTCCTCCTCGTTGTCAGTTAGTACAAATTCTATTTCGTGTATCTTTTCAACAAGTTTCTGGGTCTTGTAGTTCTGGTTCTTGACAAAGTATGACCTTACCCTATTTTTGAGGTTCTTTGCCTTTCCTATGTAGAGTATTGAACCATTGGAATCTTTCATGATGTAGATTCCAGAGTGCGTCGGTATGCTCTGAGCTGAAATGTCAAGTGACATATCTAAGCAAGGGCTTGAGATACTTCCCCGTGTAACTTTTGGGATTTTGTGCAACCTGGGCAGGAGTTCCTGCTGCCACAACTGTTCCTCCACCATGTCCTCCTTCCGGCCCCAAGTCGATTATCCAGTCCGAGTTTTTGATCACATCCATGTTATGCTCTATGATTATTACCGTATTTCCAAGATTGACAAGCCTGTTTAGGACATCAAGAAGTTTTTGAACATCTGCAAAATGAAGTCCGGTTGTAGGCTCGTCTAGGATGTAAAATGTCCTGCCAGTATCCCTCTTTGATAGCTCTGATGCAAGCTTTACTCTTTGTGCCTCGCCGCCTGATAGTGTAGTTGCAGGCTGGCCAAGCTTGATGTATCCTAGACCAACGTCGGCTATTGTCTGGAGCTTTCTCTGTATTACCGGAATGTTTTCAAAAAATTCGAGCGCCTCGTCTACTGTCATTGAGAGAACGTCTGAGATGTTCTTGCCCTTGTACAGAACTGCCAAAGTCTCAGAGTTGTATCTCTTGCCCTTGCACTCGTCACACATTACATACACATCTGAGAGAAATTGCATCTCTATCTTTTTGACACCGTCTCCTTCACATGCAAAGCATCTTCCGTCTGCAACGTTAAACGAGAACTGACCAGGTGTGTATCCTCGCTCCTTTGAGATCTCGGTGCTCGCATAAAGTTCCCGGATTGGAGTGAACGCGCCTATATATGTGGCAGGGTTTGAGCGAGGTGTTCTGCCTATTGGAGATTGGTCTATTCCGATTACCTTGTCAATGTTCTCGATGCCCTCGATTTTCTTGTGCTTTCCAGGTCTTTCGATGTAACCATAGAAGTGTGATGCAAGTGCCGTAAACAGTATGTCGTTTACAAGTGTGGACTTGCCAGAGCCTGAAACTCCTGTGACACATATCATGAGTCCCAGTGTAAACTCGACGTCGATGTTTTTGAGGTTGTTCTCAGACGCTCCCCTTACTATCAACTTGCCAGACTGTTTTCGTGTCTTTTTTGTAAGTGTAATGGCATTGTGGTTACGTAGATACTGACCTGTAACAGACTCGCGGCTCTTTTGGATACCGTCAACAGTGCCTGCATAGACCAGGTTTCCTCCATGTATTCCGGCGCCGGGACCGAGATCCAGTATCCAGTCGGAGCTTCGCATGACCTCCTCGTCATGCTCTACTACAAGTATTGTATTTCCAAGGTCACGAAGCTTGAGGAGCGTCTTGATGAGCTTTGCATTGTCGCGCTGATGTAGTCCTATTGTCGGTTCGTCAAGCACATAGAGAACGCCTGTCAGGTTTGAGCCTATTTGTGTTGCAAGCCTTATTCTCTGCGACTCGCCGCCTGAGAGTGTAGCACTAACCCTGTTTAGTGTGAGATAGTTGAGGCCAACGTTTTTCAAAAACTCTAATCGTGATAGAATTTCTTTTAGAATTGATTTTGCGATATACTCTTCAGTCTCTGTTAGTTGCAGGCTGTTAAAGAACTCGTAACACGAATCAATTGATAAATCACAGACATCCATGATTGATTTGGAATTTATCAGGACAGAGAGCACCTCGTTTCTAAGCCTTCTCCCACTGCAAGAGTTGCAAGGGGTCTCGCGCATGAACCTGCTTAGATCCTCGCGCTTTGATTCAGAATCAGTCTCGGCAAAATTTCGCTGAAGGCTTGGTATCACACCACTGAAGGTGTTTGTGTACTGCCATCTGGAGTCAGTTGTCTGGGCCTCGTAGGAAAACTGGACAAGCTCATCTGTGCCATAAAGTATCACGTTGAGCTGTCGTGGTGTCATCTTATTGATTGGAGTCATCAGGTCAAAGCCAAATTTTTTGCCAACATCGCGCAGTGTCTGCCTTCTAAAAGAGGAGAATCTACCAGACCATGGTACTATGGCGCCATCAAGGATTGACTTTGACTTGTCAGGAATGAGCAGGTCTGGGTCAAACTCCATCTTTACGCCAAGCCCGTGACATGTCTTGCATGCTCCAAAAGGAGAGTTGAACGAAAATGCCCTCGGCTCAAGCTCGCCTATTGTGAGTCCACAATGGGGACAAGCATTGTTCTGGGAGAAGATCTTTTCTTTGCCATTAAGAACCATTACTGTTCCCTTGCTTGCCTTGGTTGCAGTCTGGATTGATTCAAAGAACCTGCTTTTTTCTTCCCATGATGCCTTGAGCCTGTCAACTACAATCTCGATGTTGTGCCATTTTTGCTTGTCAAGTGTTGGGAATTCTCCATTTAGTTCAACGACATCACCGTCTACTCTGATTCTAGAGTATCCGAGTTTTTTGACCTGCTCAAACAACTTTTCATAGGTTCCCTTCTTTCTCTGTATGAGTGGAGCAAGAATCATTATCTTTTGACCTTCTGATTCCTTGAGAATTGACTCACAGATTGACTCCACTGACTGGTTTGATATCTTTCTGCCACACTTGGGGCAGTGGGGTATTCCTATTCTTGCATAAAGCAGTCTTAGATAATCGTAGATCTCAGTTATGGTGCCAACAGTCGACCTTGGGTTCTTCGAGGTGGTCTTTTGTTGTATTGATATTGCAGGTGAGAGTCCCTCAATTGAATCCACATCTGGCTTGTCCATCATCTCTAGGAACTGCCTTGCATACGCAGAAAGCGACTCGACGTATCTTCGCTGCCCTTCCGCATAAATAGTATCAAATGCAAGCGTAGACTTGCCGGACCCAGAAAGACCAGTTATCACTACAAGTTTATTTTTTGGGATATCAAGATTGATGTTTTTGAGGTTGTGGTGCCTTGCGCCACGGATTATTAGTTTGTCGTTCATTTTGCCAGTTCTTTTTGAATCCTTGTCAGCTTGTCTCTATATTCTATTGCCCGCTCAAAGTCAAGCTCTTCTGCAAACCTCTTCATTGCAGATTCCAACTCGATTGCGTATACCTCCAGGTCATGGCGTGACATGTGCTTTACCTCGTCTAGCTGTACAGTCTGCTTTGGTATTGCCTTGATGATTGTAGCAGGTGTGATTTTCATCTTTTTGTTGTATTCCAGTTGTTTTTTGCGCCTTCGCTCCGTTTCAAGTATTGCAAGCCTCATTGATTCCGTGGTGGTATCAGCATACATTATGACAGTCCCATCCACATTTCTTGCAGCGCGCCCAAAGGTCTGAATAAGGCTAGTCACGTTTCGAAGAAAGCCCTCCTTGTCAGCATCAAGTATTGCAACAAGTGAGACCTCTGGGATATCAAGCCCCTCGCGGAGCAGGTTTATTCCAACTATGACATCAAACTCTCCAAGTCTTAGCTGTCTGATAAGCTCGGTTCTCTGGAGGTTTTCAATCTCAGAGTGTAGATATCTTACCTTTACCTTGTGCTTTGAGAGGTATTCTGCAAGGTCTTCAGCCATGCGCTTTGTCAGAGTTGTCACAAGAACTCTCTGGTTCTCCTCGACACGTTTGTTTATCTCGGAGACTAGATCGTCCATCTGGTTCTCAGTCCTTCGTACTTCCACTCTGGGGTCTACAAGCCCTGTTGGCCTGACAACCTGTTCTACTATCTGAAAGCTCTTCTTTCGCTCATACCCTCCTGGCGTTGCAGAGACAAAGATTGTGTTTCCGATGTATTTTTCAAACTCGTCAAACTTTAACGGCCTGTTGTCAAATGCGCTTGGGAGCCTAAAGCCATAATCTATCAATGATTTTTTTCGTGTATGGTCACCGTTATGCATTCCGTGTAGCTGCGGAAGTGTTACATGGGACTCGTCTATTACAAGCAAAAAGTCGTTGCCAAAAAAATCAAGCAAACAAAATGGTGGCTCGCCTGGCAGTCTTCCATCAAAATGTCTTGAATAGTTCTCAATACCAGAGCAGTATCCAAGCTCTTCTATCATCTCTAAATCATACTTTGTCCTCATCTCAAGTCTCTGGCGCTCAAGCTCTGGAATCTGGCGCAGCCTCTCTTTTAGCTCTGCTCTTATGGACTCGGTTGCCTTCTTTCTGACATCTGATGCAACAAGGTAGTGCTTTGCAGGATAGATCTTTGTCTTTGATACCTGCTTTTTTTCTTTGAGAGATACGGGATCGCAGATTGATATCTTTTCGACCTCGTCTCCAAACATCGATATTCTGACAATGGAATCAGAATAGGCCGGGATTACATCAATTGTATCGCCCTTTATCCTAAACCTGCCCGGTGCAAGCTCGGTATCATTTCTCTCGTACCTTGCGTTGACAAGCTGCTTTATCAGAATGCTGCGCCCAATATCTGAGCCCTTTTCTACTGTAATTGACATCACCTCCCAGTCATGAGGTGAGCCAAGAGAGTAGATGCATGATACTGTTGCAACTATCACAGTTGGCTCACCTGAGAGCAGCATTGCAGTTGCCTCAAGCCTCATCTTTTCTATTTTTTCGTTAATCTGGGTGTCCTTTTCTATGTAAGTGTCAGTTTGCGGTATATAGCTTTCAGGCTGGTAATAGTCATAGTAACTTACAAAATATCCTACATTGTTTTTTGGAAAGAACTGTTTTAGCTCAGAGTACAGCTGGGCGGCAAGTGTCTTGTTGTGTGATATGACAAGCGTGTTCTTGCCAGTTCTCTGGATGACGTTTGCTATTGTAAACGTCTTGCCGCTGCCTGTTACGCCAAGCAGTGTCTGAACCTTCTTCTTTCTTATTCCATCAACTAAGGCCTCGATTGCCTGCGGCTGGTCCCCTGTTGGCGCAAAGTCTGATACTATCTCAAAGGTTGGATTCTCAAGCAAGACGTCTCCTTTGTAGTCGATTCCTAACTAAAACTTTGAGTTCGATTTGTCGTTGACAATATATTCAAGCAAGAAACTGTATTGTGCTGTATATTACCAGCTTGGCTCTTCTGATATCTCAAGGCCGTCCTTTGTCTCTTTTATTCCCATGATTCTTACTGTATTTCTTGCTGTAGGCGAGTCTCTCTCAAGTATCTGTCTTGCAAGCCCAAGTCGTATCTTTTTGTCTAAATGCTGCCCTATCTTGTACTTGCCGCGCATTGTTTGAGGAACCACCTTGATTATAGCAACCTCGTCTACAACATGCATCTCAGGCCTTATCTTTTCGTATCTTCCTTCTGGCTGGTACTTTTCCATTAGGGAATTTAGCGCAAACGCCTTTTCGTTTCTGTCAGTTACTATGCTGCCTGTTCCCTTGATTACAACACTTATGTAAAGCGTGTCTGCCTGCGACGCGTCTGTTGGGTGTGTAAAGTATGACGGCAAAAACTCTAGACTCTGGTCTACCTCAAAGCCCACCTTTGGGTTTCTTGCAATGTTTTCAAGCTTCTCACCCTTGATGTGAGAGTGCATGTATATGGCATCTTTTGCATAAACAAAGTTCATTGGAATTATCTGCGGATAGCCATCCTTGTCGATACTGCAGATCCTGCCGGTCTCCTGACTGTTTAGAAATTCTATTACCTTTTCTTTTGATTTTATTTCCAGTCGTCCAAGCAGCTGCATGTTTTAAATTCTACCAGTCTGTATTTTTGCGTATGGATGAATAGTTAAATTGGGGAAGATGCCCTCACTTGGCATGAAATCTGAAGTTGAGCAATCAAACCTTAGAGCACTCCTGGTGATTGGCTCGTCTGTTGCAGGATTTTCAAGCTTTGTCTACAACTTGTTTGGAAATACAATACCTTCAGTCTTTTGGATGCACCTCAAGGAGATTGGGGCCGCACTGATTATGATCGCAGTCTTTGTGTTTGCAATTGCATGGCTGCTGAAGGCAAAGCCACACAAAAGGCCACAGCGATATCTAATCAAGGTCTTCGATGTCTTTGGCCAAGAGTTTGCGCTAGAGGGAATACGAACCGAATTTAAGACTCATGACGTGGCGTGGAGCTTTATGAAGCAGTACAAAAAGGCCTACCCTCTGTACAACTTTGCTCTGGTGTCTGATCTGCCAAACTCTGAGAAGATGACGATATTTCGATACCTCTGACCTCCTCCAGACCCTAAAGAGTTAGGGGCTTTCCTGCTCGAATTTGTAAAAAAAATCTAAAAAATACCTAAAAAACTACTTACGTGGGTTGTTCTGTTCTTTAAAGTAAGGCAAGACAGTAGAGGCAAACTTGTCAATTGAGCCAAAGTATCCAGAACCCCAGAACCTTACAATAAAGTGATTGACGCCGGCTTTTATGAACCTCTCAAAGACTGGAATGATATCGTCTGGTGTTCCCATTCCAATTGAAGAGCGTGCCACCTTGTCAGGGATTGTCTGTGCAGCCTCTCTCATCTTCACAATCCATTCTTGGTTTGACATTGAGTACTCTGTAAAGTATTTCTTGAAATCAAATCCTGCAATGTCTTTTATTTCGTGTACCTTGAGAACCTCGGGCTTGAAAAGACTCACCTTTACAGCATTCTTCATCTTTGCCCATGCTGCCTCGGCATCATCTGCAAAGTAGACGTCTATATCAACACCAAACTGGAAGTTTGAGCTATCCCTGCCGTTTTCTTTCATTGACTGTTTTATTACCTTGGCATGTTCCTCGTAAAGCTCAGGCGTATATCCAATTGGAATCCACCCGTCGCCGTATTTTCCGCACAGTGCCAGAGTTCGTGGTGCGCCTGCTGCCATGTATATTGGAGGATGTGGGTTTCGTATCGGCTTTGCCTGCAAACAGGCTTCTTCTAGCTGGTAAAACTCTCCCTTGAAGCTTACTCTATGCGAAGGAGAAGAGCCAAAAAGTAACTTGATTACTTGGAGTTGTTCTTCAAATCTGCCAACTGGCTTGTCCCACTGGATCTTGAACTCTTTGATGTTCTGGGCCTCGCCTGCACCAATTCCAAGGGTTCCTCTTCCATGTGATACCCTGTCAAGTGTAATCGTAGATAGTGCAATGTTTGATGGATGTCGTCTTACTGCATCAGTTACACAGGTTCCAAGCTCAACCCTGCTTGTTATCGAAGCAATGGCAGAAAGCATGACCCAAGGGTCGTTTACAATGGCATGGTTCCACTGGGGTACGTTGCTGTGGTCCATGTACCATATCGAGTCATATCCAACCTTGTCGGCAAGCACACATGCTGTTAGGATCTGATCTTCAGTTAGCCCAAGTCGAGCAACATTCAACCCCTGTTGAATTCCAAACTTGATCATTTTTTGAAACCTGTTGCAATTTTGTCATTCAGAAGCACTATTTAAGTCTAGTAAGAAGAAGAGGAATTCGTCAATTGGACACAAGATCAAAGCAAAAATTTCGAAAAACGTATGTGAACTATATCCTTATAGCTTTACTCTGTAATAGTCCCATCTTTCAGGGTCAAACTGTTTTACAAATTCAATCCTTTCGTTGCGCTTAATTCTCTCTTTTATGACATCGCGCAGGGCAAAGCTTGAAAGATATTTGTATCCTTTGGACTGGGCCTGCATGAAAAACAAGAGGCGCATCTCGCGTCCACCTCTAAGTCCCCAGTATCCCATCTTTAACGCGATTGGCTCCAAAAATATGGTATCGCTTTTTCCAAAGTGTGGATCGTCAATTCCTGTTCGAAGCTTGTAGTTTTCAAGCGCTCTGCCCTTTACAAAGCCAACAATGAGTCCGTTCTCATTTCCAAACCTTAACGTATTTAGCAAAACGCTTGGGTCGCGGACGGATTCTGCGAAATTCATCCTCATAAATTGCAGCGGATATGGCAGTTCCTGAAAGATCTCAAAGAGGGAGTCGACAAACTCTGTTTTCTCTCTTGTCTTCATCGGGTCAATGGTTGGCACAAGCTGAACCTTGTCGTATATGACAGAAGCGTGGTTTTGTATCTCGGTCTCTCGAAGTCTCATAAATCCAAGTACGTTATCCATAAAGGACTTGCGCATGGCCCTTGGCAGAGACCCCAGGATCTGGTTGCACATATCTGATTCATTGTTTAAAAGATCTTCAAAGTACGCAACAGAACGAATCGCAATGAGGTTTGGATGCCATGCAAGAGAGTGTGCATTCTTTTTTGCCATCTCAAGTGCATATGAAAAGTTGCCAAGTGCATATCCTCCTATTCTGTCTGCCACCGAGAGGAACCATCCAAGTTTTTTGTAGTGTTCTATATCAGACGGACTGTCTCGTGTTACATCTGACATGGAATAGAAATTGTCAATTAATAACTCGGCCTTTTCCTTTTTCTCGCCACTCCACGGGTATGTTGTTCTCAGTATGAGTGCAGCAACTATATTGGAATCAATGTCTGCCTCCTTGAAGAGCAAGCCTAGCGTCTTGTCGGTCTTGACAAAGTTTACCGCGTCAGGCTCGTGTGGCTTGTCGACTCGTTTTTGTGGATCATAATCATGGAATAACGATGATGCAAACAAGTATTTCACATCCTCTTTTGAGATGTGGTTTTGCAGGCTCTGCCACTGGGCAGCAACTAACGTAACATAGGTCACCTCAAGCTCGTGGATGATATTGTGGTATCCATAATAATCGATGCCAAGTCCCTTTTGGTGGAACAGGTCTATTGTATAATCAAGTATCTTGGAATAGCACGTAGAGTCAAACCCCGACTCGTGTAAAATTCCAAGTATCTTCCCCCGCAGGTCGTTTGTGCTGTATAGCTCTTGCATTGGAACTTTCAGTATTGTGGAGCTGGTTGCATAAAAGGTTAATCAGACACAAAAAAGCAAATGCCTTGCTACATTAGAAATTCTTGTATAAAAATGGAAAAGTAGAGGGTAACTGTTTTTTTCTATAGTTTGCCGTTTACAATCTCCTGCAATAGAACCATGACATCCTGTTTTGTCACAGGTATTGGGTTTGGATCAAGGTGCCCCCTGTCTGTCATGACAACATCTGCCGCTTGATCAATTGGAGCTTTGAGTGATAGTTTGTCAAACTTGAGCTTCTCGACTACTTCCTTGAACTTGTCGTAGAAGATTGACTTGTTGAATCTGTGAGCAACAGTGGTGCATGATGAAAGTGAGTATCCATGTGGTACTCCCTCGTTTGAAAATACGTATGAGAGTGCATGTCCAAGTGTAGTTGAAGCGTTGCCAAAACCAATTCCTGACAACATCGAACCAAATGGGTAGTTCTCTGGCTTGTTGTTCATTATTGCATCATACAGTACGTCAAATGCAGACTTGCACAACATTCTTGTAAACTCGTTGCCTTTCTTGCTGTCGTATCCTTCTGTTGCTTGCGCACATGCATCGCAGACAGAGTTTTTGACAATTGCATCGGGGGTTCCTTCCATAAAGTACGAGTCTATTACTGCAACATCTGCAAGAAATCGTTCATCTTGTAACAGCTTCTTTTTGCCATCAAACTTGAGTACACAGTATGTAGTCATCTCGGCTCCTGTGCCAAAGGTTGTTGGTATGAGGATTTTTGGAATCTTCAGATCAATGCTTGCATATTTTGCAACATCAAGCGAGCTTCCTCCGCCAAGTCCAATTATTGCAGACGGGTTTTTTGTTTTGAACTCGGCAACAACCTTGTTGACTGTCTCTATTGATGGCTCTGGCTCTACCTTGTCATATAGCATATAGTCTGTAATCTTCATCTTTGCTAGCCATTTTTTTGATACTTCGGAAGGTGTTGTTGTAACAACTAGAGCGTTTTTTGGATATTGTGTTTCAGATAACGCGTCCTTACCAAAGTTAATTGTTTTTGGAATTCTTACTGTGTGCATAACAACATAAGATTTTTGATTATTATTATACTATTTGCTCTCTTGAATTCTGGAATGTAAAATAGTTGGATTGTTTCATTTCGTTTAGTATATGAATAGAAACAAGGGTGTGATTTTTATATCTAAAAACTTGGAGGGCCTTCAAGAAGATGAGTCCAAAAAACGCAAACGAGACAATTTCTAAAATCGATTCTACCATACAAGTACTGTCAAAGGCAGCTCCTCATCGAAGCATACTTGACCAAAATGATATCAAGGCACTAAACAGCGTAGATTCTGAAGACCAGCTAAAACTTGCTGACAGGCTCGAAGACATGATTGTGTTTCTAAAGGACGAGCCTGACAACAAAAGGAAGATACTGGAGTCTCACGATCTGATAATGAATGAGTTTGGCCATGTAGGTCCAATTAGAGACATTTTGGATTCGGTAAAGACGTATTTTCTAAAATAGAATTACAATCCGATGCTGTTTATTGCAGCGCCAGAGTTGGCATCAACAACAAGTATTACCTTCACAAAGTCTTGGCCTCTTACTCGGCCTGATGACCACCAACCGGCCGTCTTCTTTACCCAGGCTGGTATTGCCAACTCCTTGTTGCAGACTATGTATAAAAAAACTAAGATTGGTAAGGCCCTGTAGAAACCATTCATAAATTACAAAATAATTCCTAGTAATTCTGTAGCA
>CAZMNT010000022.1:0-26663 GCA_964567715.1 uncultured Nitrosopumilaceae archaeon
CCTTCTGACAAGTTTTTCATTGTATTGATTCCACTCAATCATGAGAATTGGTCAGAAGGAACTGATCCTAGCTGGTATGGTAGAATAATCTAGATCTGGTTGTTAGTTATGCAACAAGCCAGATTTTCTTGATCCTTTAAAATCTTATCAAAAAAGAAATTTGCAGTGCAAAATTTGCGCTAATTATCTTCAAAAATCAAAAATGCTCAATGTTTTTTGTCCCTTTACTATTTAAGAAACCAAATATACGGTAAGTGAAGTTGAGATCGTATTGAGCCTAACCTATGACTCTATTATAAAATCGCAAAAGATCCAAGGCAATGTCATTCGCAGAACGCCACTTGAACTATCACGAACCTTCAGTCAGATGCTTGGTTCTCAAGTGTATCTGAAATCAGAATGTTTGCAAAAGACTGGCTCTTTCAAGGTGCGTGGGGCGTATGCAAAGATTGCAACCTTGTCATCTGAAGAAAAAAGAAGAGGCGTGATTGCAGCATCTGCAGGAAATCACGCGCAGGGAGTAGCGTTTGCATCAGCACTTGAAAAGATTCCCTGCACTATTGTCATGCCAGTCACTGCATCACCTGCAAAGGTAGCAGCAACAAGATCTTATGGTGCAAATGTTGTATTGCATGGTACAATCTATGACGAGTCTTGGGCTAAGGCGCAAGAACTGTCCAAGAGCAGGGGTGCAAAGATAATCCATGCATTTGATGACGAGACAGTCATAGCTGCGCAAGGAGTAATAGGCCTTGAGATAATGCAGGATCTTCCAAACGTTGATGAGATTTATCTTCCAATAGGCGGCGGTGGTCTTGCAGCTGGAATTCTAACTGCAGTCAAGGCAAAAAAACCACATGTCAAAGTAATAGGAGTGCAATCATCGGCGTTTCCAGCAATGAAGAAATCCTTTGATTCCGGAAAACTTGAATCAGTAAAGGGCCAACGCACTATCGCAGATGGTATATCAGTAAAAAGACCTGGCGAATTAACCTTCAAGATAATAGATAATCTCATAGATGATATCGTACTGGTAGACGATTCGCAGATTGTCAAAGCTATGTTTCTTCTCATGGAAAGAGCCAAGGTTGTAGTAGAGCCAGCAGGAGCCGTAAGTTTGGCATATCTTCTTGACAAAAAGCTTGTCAAGGGCAAGAGGGTAGTGCCCATACTTTCTGGCGGTAATGTTGACATGTATTTGCTAGGCCAGATAGTGGCCAAAGGCCTAACAGAGATGGGCAGAATGGTAAAGATTTTCATCGTACTTACAGACAAACCTGGTGCACTAAAGGAAGTGGTAGATGTAATATCTTCACTTAGTGTCAATATAGTAGAGGTGGTTCATGACAGGCTAAGCTCAAATATTCCTGCAGGAACTGCCGGTGTAACACTTAGTTTAGAGACAGAGAATCCAAAGCATGCAGAACGACTCATTACAAACCTAAAGCAGCGAAACATCATGTTCAAGATTGTTACTTGAGACAGCCTTTTACATATTTGAGAATCTACAAACTAGAGATTATAAGGTAAGAATTGAACCCAAGTATGACACCTACAACCGAAAATGAAATTATAGTACTCTTTCTGTTAACGAACTCTCCCATCAAGTTTTTATCTTTTGACAGAAGGACCAGTGGAATCCTCGTATATTGTCTGACCTGCTATAGTTCCTACCACCGAGGAAGAGATTCCTGAAGACAGCAAAGTCACAAGAAAGATCATGCCAGCTCCTAACCAAACAAAGGAATCAGTGTTTTGTAGGCATCAGATATAGAAGAGATGCTAGCATTGGACGGATGAAATGCTGCTGCAGCCGTAATCATCATAGCTGCATTTACAAAGCCTGCAATAGTAAGAAGCAAAACACACTCATACAGGTGGAGTTTTCGAGCTTTTCTTTTTTCAAGCAATGGTTTATCATATGCTTTTTTAGCTGTAAATGATGTATGTACAAAGAGCGCATGCGGCATGACTGTCGCACCTATGATTCCAACTGCTAACATAAATGAACCGTTGTTATCAAATATCGGCACAAATGAATGATATGCAATTGAAGTAAGATCTGGTTTTGACAAGAATATCTCGTACAAGTAACCAATTCCTATAATGGAAACAAATAACATAAACATCTGTTCTATTATTCGGAATCTGCGTGTTGTAAGTGTCAATATCAGGATGACATCTAGTGTTCCAACTGTTGAAGTATAAATCATTGGCACACCAAATAACAAGTTTTAGTGCAATAACGGTTCCAAGATATTCAGCGAGGTCGGTGGCAGATGATGCGGCTTCTGAAGCAAGCCAATATGGTATAATGAAAAATTTTTTCTTGAGTTTTTCTCGCATTATCTCCGGCAGAGATCGTCCCGTAGCAATACCAAGTTTTCCCGATAAATACTGGAGAAGCATTGCCATTCCACTAGCAAGCCAAACAATCCATAGCAGATTGTAATTGTATGCTGCACCTCCTTGGATATCAGTGCCGTAATTTCCTGGGTCCATGTAAGCGATACTAACAATGACAGCATGACCCATGTAGGAAAATAGTTGTCCTATCGGGCTGTTACGAAAGTTATCTTTGAATCTCGTGAGTTTGCTTACCTTGGTAGCGTGTTCAACCATTGTTTGTAATTACTGCTTTCTAGTGCACATGTAAAATTAGCTTAATCTATATTATTTAGCTTAGTCTAACTCTTATATCATAAAGAAAGGGGTTATTATTACCAAATAAAACCTCAAATCGTTAACGAAGTTAGCCACGCAAGGGATAGGAAGATCTATTCTTAGTTGGTCGGATATAGAACATGACATACTGATACTTGCAAGAAAGGTACGAGATTCTGGATTTGAGTTTGACAAGATTGCAACTGTTTCAAGAGGCGGTCTGGTTCCTGCCAGATTGATGGCTGACCAATTTGATATCAAAAGTATACTTGTAGATAGATACAACATCCCCCCCAAAGACATTGTTTGTAGATGACATCTATGATTCAGGCAAGACTTTCAAGAGAGTGATTACTCATGTTTCAAAATCTCAGAATTTTTTGTATGCAGTACTTGTTGCACGAAAAGGAAGAAGATATCCAAAGTATCTCGTCTACGCAAGAAAGACCAGAGGGAGGGAATACATCGTATTTCCCTGGGAAAACAAGTAATATCAAAGATTGCATCACTTACAATCTAAAAATATGAAAACAAAGAAAACCCAAAAATAATTAATGACGGAAGCCTCTTATCCAACAAATGGCATTTGGCGGCGACGTAGATACACTAACTTTGACATTTGACAAGCTACAGTATATCTTCAATGGATACGGTCAAATTCGCCACTCTTTTCTTGAGGTAAACACAATGTACAAACAGGGGAAGATTTCAGTTGCCGAATTTTTTGACAAGATTCAGGAAGGAGTGATGTGATTTTCTGCCCTAGAATTTCTGGCAATCAAAGCAATCTTTGAGATAAAAAAATCTCTTGACAGGGGAGGTATGTCAACAGTTAACAGGGATGTATCTGAGAGCTTTTCTATTCCTCAATTTTTTCCACCAAGTCGTTCCGTTGCTTCGTTTATCATGGCTGGAACCTTGCCCCGACCAGTTCAGATGAGAACAACTGCAAACCATGCAATAACAAAGTGTACGCAATGTGGAAATCCAATCAAAAAAGATGCAAAGTTTTGTACTAATTGTGGTACAAAACTGACAAAATGAGTGTTTTTAAATTTAATTTTCAGAGACAGAATCAACAGACATTATTTTTCTTGTTTTGCTTGTTTGGTCTTGCGTTTTGCTATGGCACCACTTGTTATAGAAGCTACAAGCAGCCCAAAAGCTATTTCGGTGAAATATGGATAATTTTCACTCTGGATATTAAGAAATGAGAAAATGATTAAAACAAAACCTAGGGCAGCTAACACAAAACTTAGTACGCCGAGGTTATTTTTTGCCGTAATTTCCAAGCAAATTGAGATGTATTTCAATGTATCAAAATTATTGGTAATGGATCGGAAGGGATTCGAACCCCTGACCACCGCAGTGTGAGTGCGGTATCCTACCAGCTAGACCACCGATCCAAGCCTTTTGAAAAGCAGGCACCTATTTTGTCTTTGCACTGGTTACAACTATAACAAGAAAGAACTCTTTTTCTGCACTTCTTTATATGGCATAAGGTTTAATTCGATAACTCGATCAAGTGCAAAACATGCGGATATTACAGCTTCATTGCGATTACATCGAGTTTACTCCAGTTAAAAAAGAAATAAAATCAGCCGAAGAAATCGAGCCACATCCAAAACATCTAGATGAAGTTGTAGTGGCCTTTGTTGCAGTAGAAGATGGAGATAATGCCGATGTGGCAAGAAAAGCAATGAGTGAGATCTCCGAATCTATGAAAAAAGTTGGATGTAGAAAGTTGCTGTTGTATCCTTATGCCCACCTGAGCTCAAAACTTGCATCCCCAAATACTGCTCTGTATGTTCTCAAGGAAATGGAAGCAAAATCCACTGACCTTGAGATATACAGAGCACCGTTTGGATGGACAAAGTCGTACAAGATTCAGGTAAAGGGTCACCCTCTTGCTGAAAACTCCAAGACAATATCGGCAGGCGAAGAAAATGAATCTACCTCTGAAGCATTAAAAGCAGAATCAAAGATTAAGTCCTTCTGGTACATCATGACACCAGACGGCAAGATGCATGATATCGGCAAATTCAATTTTGCAAAATATGGAAATTTGGAAGTGCTTGCAAAATACGAGGCAGCAAGAAAGCGCTCAGTTGACGAGCCTCCGCCTCATGTCAAACTAATGAAAAAACTAGCCATAGCAGATTATGAGCCAGCATCGGATGCAGGAAATATGAGGTTCTTCCCAAATGGTAGGCTGATAAAATCACTCATCGAGCGATATGTTACAGAAAAGGTGATCGAATATGGAGGGTTTGAGGTCGAGACGCCAATCATGTATGACTCACACCATCCAAGCATGGAAAGCTACTTCAATAGATTTCCAGCTAGGCAATACAATGTAAATTCAGAGGGCAAGCATCTTTTTCTCAGATTTGCAGCATGCTTTGGGCAGTTTCTCATGGCAAAGGACTTTCAAATGTCATATAGAAACCTACCGTTAAGGCTGTATGAGCTTACTCGTTATAGCTTTAGAAGAGAGCAGTCAGGCGAGCTTGTCGGCCTGCGAAGGCTTAGAGCATTTACCATGCCTGACTGCCATGCGATGTGCAAAGACATGGAACAGGTAAAGGACGAGTTTCGAAAGAGGTTTGACCTATCAAGGCAGGTCATCAAAGGTCTGGGACTTGACGAATCAGACTTTGAGATGGCAATTAGGTTTACAGAGGACTTTTACAACGAGAACAAGCCACTCATTGAAGAGGTAGTCAGCAAGATAGGCAAACCTGTTCTTGTAGAGATGTGGAAGGAGAGATTTTTCTATTTTGTTTTAAAGTGGGAATTCAATTATGTCGACAATCTTGGCAAAGCCTCTGCTCTGTCAACAGACCAAATTGATGTGGAAAATGGTAAGAGATACAACATTGAATTCATCGATGAGACAAACAAGCCTCAAAATCCAATCATATTGCACAATTCGCCAAGTGGAGCAGTTGAACGAGTAATATACGCACTGCTTGAAAAAGCTGCTAAAGACCAAAAAGAAGGTAGAAAGCCTGGTCTGCCACTCTGGCTTGCACCGACACAGGTAAGAGTAATTCCTGTCAAGCCTGAATTTTTAGAGTATTGTGAAAGGTTGGCAGAAAAAGTATCGCAGAATGATATTCGTGTAGATCTTGATGATAGAAACGAGAGTGTGGGCAAAAGTATCAGAGATGCGGAGACAGAGTGGATACAATACATCATTGTAATAGGAGAAAAAGAAGTAAATGCAACCAAGATAAGCATACGAGACCGAAAGTCTGGAAATGTCAAAGAATTAACATTGGACGAGCTAATCGATGAGATCAAGACGAAAACAAGAGACAAACCATTTCTGAAAATGAATATGAGCAGATATCTATCAAAGCGACCACAAATAATGGTCTAGTCTGCCTTTACATATGCCATAAACTTTGAAATCTGAAGTATTCTTGAAGTAATTATTTACTCGAGATGTTCATGGCCACTACTTCTGCCATTAATTTTGCAGCTATAGAGGCAGTGGCGCCATTATCATAGGGCGGGCACAATTCTACAATATCCATACAACTAATCACATTGTTCTCCATTGCATATATCATATCAAACAGTTCTCTAGAGGTAATTCCCATTGCCTCTGGGTTTCCAACACCTGGCGCAAAGGCCGGGTCAAGCACATCCAAATCTATACTCAAGTAAACTTTGTCAAATGTTGACAAGGCATCTTTTACAAGTTTTGGTCCCTTGCCATCTCTGATATCTCTATCTGTTATGGTTTTGACATTATGTTCAGTCTTAAACTCTACCTCTTCTTTGACAAAAGCGCGTGCACCAACATGAACAATGTTGTCTACACCACGTTTCTCTATTACTCTGCGAAGATAAGCAGCATGACTGAGTTTTATATCTGCATACTCATCTCTCATATCATAGTGTGCATCAAAAACAATGTATCCAGTATTTTTTGGAAAACTCATGTATGTGCCATAAGTGATAAGGTGCTCGCCTCCCAAAATTATGAGTTGTCTATTGCGTGAAACAAGTTCCGATGTAATCTTGGCTATCATGTCCAATACTTCGGTTGCTACAACCGTGTGTCTTGTGTTTCCTAGATCCTCGATGTTTACAGATTCTAAATCAACATTGAATCTGTTCGAAAAAATTTCCATATTGTTGAATGCAAGGCGTATTGCATCAGGACCAAATCTTGTTCCTGGCCTAAATGAATGAGTGGAATCAAATGGTATACCATATACAATTGCTGAAACATCACTGTCCTCATTTGGGCTGGTAATCAGTGGATTTCTATTCATATAAAGATCTACAAAACTCATCAAAGACGCTCACGCTATACCACAGATATAATTTTATGGAAATCACGCCATTTCCACTATTATTCTGTTGTTCCATCAGTTTGGCTAGAACGTTATTCTCGGGTTGATAAAAAATAGGTCAAAAAACCTAAGCGCTCTCGCCACTCTTCTAAACCGACAATACTGTTTATCAAGAGAGTAACTTCATTAACCAACAATTGAGTCACAGAAGAGATAAACCTGCATCTAGTCTAATTTAGAATTACGTTATCAATTTCTCCGCAACCTACATGTATCTGAGCTTCGCTAGTCTTGTTACAGGTTTTGCATATCATACTGATTACTTCATTGCATGCATGACAGTGTTGAAATTCTTGCATATCTCTACCACAAGTCCTACATGAGTCCATTCTCATATTTCTAAAAATTGTAATTTCTTCTTATAAATTGTACGAATATTAGTGTTGACTAATGAATGAAAAATAACCAATATGGGAAGGAAACTTATGAACCAAGCTTTTTTCGTATTATTTCAAGGGCGGTATTTGGGTCAGCCTTGCCTTTTGTCTTGCGCATTACCTTTCCTACAATATAGTTTATTGTGTCAGGGTTCTCTTTGGCTTCCCTTACTGCCTTTTCTTCTTCCTTGAAAACTTCATCAATAATTTTTTCAAGCGATGATGCATCACTCATTCCACCCAAATCCAAGCTTGATACCGTTTCTGAAAAAGACTTGCCAGTCTTAATCATTTCATACAGTGCAAGCTTGCCAGAGTTTCTTGTTATCTTGTTAGTTACAATGGCATCTGCCAGATCCGATATGTGTTTTGACGTGATTTTCAGATCCATTTTCTTCTCTCTTATATCTGCAAAACCCATCAAGTCAGTCGTGATTATATTCGCAATTTCTTTTGCGTTAGATTCTGTATGTGCTTTTTCAAACAGATCAGAATAGAACTTGTCGGATGACAAGACTTCAGCAACTTGTTGCGGGATTCCGTATTTTTTGACATATCTCTTCCTTTTGGCTACAATGCTTTCAGGCATCTGTTTCTTCAAGCTTTCAATTTTATCTCGTGTTATCATCACAATCGGAATATCCGCTTCTGGCAAGTAGCGGTAATCTTGTTCCTCCTCTTTTGATCTTGCCGAGACCGTAATCTTTCTTGCCTCATCCCAATGTCTTGTCTCTGCTGCAACCTCGATGTTTCGGTCAACAAGGCTTTGTTGCCTTGTTATCTCAAAATGTAACGCTTTTTCGATGTTCCTAAATGACCCCACGTTTTTTATTTCGACCCTGTTTCCTTTTTCAACCGAGATGTTTCCATCTACCCTCATTGCGCCCTCAAGGTACGGGTCAGATACATCAAGGTTCTCAACCAGATCTGCAAGAACATTAAGAAATATTCGAACTTGTCGTGGATTTTCAAAATCAGGTTCTGTCACAATCTCTACTAGTGGGGTGCCTGCTCTGTTATAGTCTATAAGTGTGATCTGAGTTTTCTCCGAGCTTCCTTCATACACAAGTCTGCCGGGGTCTTCCTCAAGCTGAATCCTTCTTATTTTGATTTCTTTTCCCTCAATCTGAATTGAACCGTCTGAGCCTATGCTTGTCGGGTCGTATGCATTGTACTGGGTAATCTGGAAGTTCTTTGGCAGGTCAGGATAAAAGTAGTTTTTTCTGAAGAAGCTTATCTGTTCTGGAATCTTACATCCAAGGGCTAACGATATCATTGCTCCTTTTTCTATTGCTTTTTTGTTGATTATTGGCAATGACCCTGGAAGTCCAACACAGACTGGACAAATGTTGGAATTGGGAGGCAGATTTCTATAGTCAGTCTTGCAGTTGCAAAATAGCTTGCTCTCAAGTTTTGTTAGCTGACAGTGTATTTCCAAGCCAATCTTTGTCATATCGGAACCCTCGGTAGCTGTGTGACCTCTTGAAGTGCGTATGCTGCTTGGAGAAGATTCTTTTCTTCAAAAGAGTTGGCAAGAATTTGAACACCGATTGGAAGACCAGAGTTTGAGATTGTAAATGGAACGGATATCGCTGGAATACCCGTTAGGTTTGCAGTTATAGTATTGATGTCAAGCAGATATAGTGTAAGTGGGTCGTCTATTTTTTCACCAATCTTGAAAGGTACTATTGGCATGGTGGGTGCTAAAAGGAAGTCTACTTTTTTAAAGGCCTCGTCAATCTGGGATTTCATCATTGTCCTGACCTTTTGGGCTTTCAAGTAATACTTGCCGTAATATCCCGCAGATAGTACAAATGCACCAAGCAGCATTCTGCGCGTAACCTCAGGTCCGAAATTGCTTCTAACTTTTGAGACATATGCCTTGAACTCATAGCCTTCACTTCCAAAGTCAAATCCATACCGCAAGTTATCATATCTTGCCAAGTTGCTACTTGCTTCTGCAGATGCGATTGTGTAATATGCTGCCACAGAATGCTCTACAGCATCAAGCGATATCGGCACGCACTCTGCGCCAAGATCTTGCAGCTTTGAGGCAGCTTTGTCTGTTGCGGACAATACCTCCTTTTCCACTCCCTCGCCCGTCATTTGCTCAACTAGACCAATTTTTTTTCCTTTAATACCACCGTCCAGGTCATCAAGATAATCCACCTTGTTTTTTCCTATCGTCGTATCATCGCGAGGGTCGTGGCCTGCAATAACATTCATTACAAGAGCAATATCTTCAACTTTCCTTGCTACAGGTCCTATCTGCTCTATACTATTTGCATATGAAACTAGACCGTACCTACTAACAAGCCCGTAGGTTGGTTTCAACCCCACTACAGAGCAAAAGCTTGCGGGGCTTCTAACCGAGCCACCAGTATCAGACCCAAGTGAGACCATACATTCAAGTGCACTGACTGATACTCCACTTCCACCAGATGACCCTCCTGGTATATATTGTGTATTCCAAGGGTTTCTGCTTGGCCCAAAACAGCTAAATTCTGTAGTGGAACCCATCGCAAACTCGTCAAGGTTTGCCTTGCCAATTATTATGGCATCTTCTTGCCTCAGTCGTGATACTACCGTAGCATCATATGGAGAGACAAAATTTTCAAGCATCTTGGATGCACAAGTGGTCCTAAGTCCAAAAGTGCAAATGTTATCTTTTATAGAAATTGGCATTCCAAGAAAAGAACCGACTTTTTCTTTTGTCTGGATTTTTTTATCAATTGATTTTGCTTTGTTTAATGCAATTTGTCCATCTATCGTAATGTATGCGTGTACCTTATCTTCTACTTGGCGTATTCTATCCAATGTCTTTGCAACAAATTCCTCAACAGAAATGTTTCCTTCGCGTACAAGAGACAGGTACTGTGTGGCCGAGATTTCAAGACTCATTCAAATCATCTTTGGAGCTCGAATAAAGTTATTTTGATCTTTTTTCAGATAATCTATGAGTGGTTTACCATCAATTAAGAATTGTTCATGCTTGTCCTCACGCAGACTTTCGTATGATGCTTCTTTTTTCAATATCTTGTTCGAGTCATATTCTACCTTGTCCAGCCTTTCAAAATAGTTTAGGATTTGATCTACTTGTAGTATGTATTTTTCCGGGTCTTTGAGGTCTACCTTGACTAAATCTCCAAGATGCGCTATTTCTTTACTATCTACCATTTCAAGCCACTATGGTGTGAGTCTATCAACGTCTCTTGGATAAAATGTAGTGTCCCTTATGTTTTCTGTACCGGTAAGTGCCATCATCAATCTTTCAAGTCCTATCCCACATCCTGCATGTGGAGGAACGCCATAGTCAAACACCCTAAGATGATAATCAAAGGCATCAAGCTTGAATCCTTTGTTTTTCATTCTTTCCTCAAGTTCATGCCTCTTCTCAATTCTTGTGCTTCCAGAAGACAATTCTAAGTCCCCAAACATCAAGTCAAACGACTCTGATATTTTTTGGTCGTCTGTCTTTGCTTTGACATAAAATGGCTTTGGAGCAAGCGGCCAGTCTTTTATGAAATAAAAGCCTGACATGTTTATTTTTCTTAGATGAGACAGGTAAAGGTCGTCTCCCCACTCTATCTTTGCTCCTGCACCCTGCATTTTTTCAACTAGTTCGGAATACGAGTATTGTGGTATACTCGAGGGTATTTCCGGCACACTGTATTCAGCTCCCTTTAACGTTTTTACATATTCAGTCACCGTATGAATTGACCTTATGATGATGTTCTCAATGTGTTTCATGATATCGTTATAATCTACAAACGCTTCTTCAAGATCTATTGATATTGCTTCTGAGAGGTGCCTGTTGGTTCTAGATGGTTCTGCTCTGAAGATTGGCGCAATCTCAAAGACTTTTTCAAAGCTAAGTGTGAGTTGTTCTTTGTAAAGCTGTGGACTTTGGGCAAGAAAAGCTTCCTTGTTGTAATAAAATATTGGAAACAGCGCAGCACCGCCTTCTGTCGCAGTGGCAATTATTTTCGGAGTATTGATTTCAAGAAAACCTTTTTCGTAGAGATATTCTCGGATGGATTTGAGAGCTAGACTTCGCATCTTGAACACATGTTGCAAAACACTTCGGCGCAAATCTATTGCACGGATCTCAAGCCTGGTATCAATATTGGCTACCGTTTTGGTTTGCCAAATAAACGGAGCAATTTTTTCAACACTGGAAAAGACTTTCATCTCGGCCGGAATTATTTCAGCGCCATTTGGAGCCTTGTTTGACGGTTTTACAACTCCTTTGATTGCAATTGTAGATTGTTCTTTTATCTTTACTAGGGCATTTTTAATTTCGTCTGGGCACGCTCCTGCTTTTGCAGTGATCTGTATCTCACCTTCTTTGTCATTTAGCATGACAAAGACAAGGTTTCCATGATCCCGCACGCTTGAGACCCAACCCATAACTACCACCTCTTTTCCCTCAAGAGAAGGATTGATCTCTTTTGAAGAGACATTTCTTCTCCAATTGCCAAGCTCCGTGCCTATCATGTGTTTCATCAAATGTGCCCTTGTTAGTGTTAATTTATGTATCGTAGATAGTAGAAATGAATCGTAATAGTTTCGTACTTGGCTTTCCTTGATTTTTCCAATATATTGACGTGCCTGTACAATCATGGTTTCCACAAAAATTGAAATTTTCATAAAATTTGATAATAACTATACAGTTTTTTCAGAAAGATACGTAGTTTACCAAAAAGTTATAATCTACGCCTATATTTACCTTATATGGAGAATATTTACTTGTTTGTGTTCAAAATAATACATACGGGATCGGAGGGGATTAGATACGGCAACTTGTGAGTATGGAAGCAAACCGTTTGGCAATACGTTAGGTCTATGGACTAGGACTCTGATAACTCTAGTAAAGTCAAGATCACTTGTGTACGCATTTGCATTATCCGCACTTGGCGTCTTTCTTATTGTAACTGGTGGAAAGATTACAGATTTTACAATACCATTGCGTTTGGTTGTTTCTTCATATCTTTTGGCACTGGCAACATATCTCTACAACGATATAACAGACTATAAAACAGACGTAGTAAATAATAGAAGATCAGTTCACAGTTTAGAAAACACCAAACAGCAAATAACAAAATATTATACGATAGCGTTTTTTGTAGTTTCTACCATTCTTGCTTTTTCCATAAATTATCCTACCGGAATAGCATCCTTGGCATTTTCAGGTTTGGCCATACTCTATTCCCATCCACGAACTCATCTCAAAAATATGTTCGTAGTAAAAACTGCAGTTACAGGAGCGGGCGCATTCATTGCATCAATGATGGGAGGTTTATCATCAGGTGAGTTTTCGGAGATTGGATTCATGGCTTCATTGATTGCATTCTGTTTTTATTTTATACTTGGACCGCTTGGAGACATTGGCGACTTGAAAGGAGATAAAGAAGACGGTAGAAGAACATTCCCAATTGTACTTGGAATTAAAAAATCCATCATGGTAATGGTTGGAGCGACATTTGCTATATCTTCTATATTTCTAGTTTCAAACGTTTTACTTGGAATAAGCATCATAGGTGTAGGATTGGGAATATCTGTTACCTCATTTATGTTAACCAAGATTTTGCAAGCTTCAAAAAAATACACCGACAAATTAGAATTGAGCAGATGCAGGAGATCTATACGATACTGTATTTTTGCATGTCAGTTATCCATGTTGTGTGGAGCAGTATTGGTTGGAGTGATTTAGTTTACAGACAGCCTACAAGCGTTTAATCTGTGGAGGATTCAGAGTTGACCGAGTCCACATGGTCTCAAACTCGTTTTTCATTTGGGCAGAAAGTTCGCTGTCTTTTCCAAATATTGCCATTTTGAATTTGTTTGGCTCATAATTGTTTACAACTTCCATGCCTATCTCTTTTTGATCAACGATTAGCAAGCAATACGGTACCTTCGTATACCTACGTTCAATCTTGGCAGGATAGAACGGATTTGAGACAACATTGATTCGTTCCTTATTGTTTTTGTCATTTAGTTTCATCTTGTCCCTCTCGGATTGGAAATATCCCTCAACCATGCCGACATCTGAAAGTATCTTGATTGCGATTCCTTTTTCAGATCTCTTCAAGATAGCATTAATTATCAACTCGTTTTGGAATCGTGTTGACAGGATAATCTCTTTTTCTGCAAATTCAATCATCTCAATTACTTTTCTTACCATTGAGTCAAAACTCGTGATTGTTGCCAAGTGAGACACCGAACTGCCTTCTCTGTTCATTTCTGGATTTAGTTTTGATACAAAATTAGAAATTTCTTCGAACTTGAATTTTGAGCTTTTCTTCAAGAGATCAATCATTTCAAGTTCCTTTGAGATCTTCATACTGTCCAACAGGCCTAGGAGATGTTTATTGTAAATTATTTTTCCAAATTCGGTATGGAAGTACTTGCTTTCATTCTTGCTTAACAGTCCATACTCCACCAGCTGTTTGAGCCTTGTATAGTATTGTTTTTTAGTCAAACCAATTTTTTGTGGGGTGTCAAGTTCTGATTCTAGCCCGTCCTTTGCAGATAAGAAAATTATTAGTGCATCACTTTTTGACAGTACGGATAGAATATCAGATAGTTTTGCGACGAGCTGTGGCATTTTCTCCATTCGCAAAAGTTTTCCCAATGTGGAATACTCCTCATCAAATGTCAGGTCGGTGGATACTTGTCGTGTCATTGTTTTAGTGAATATCTACTAATACTTATACATTACCTGCATAACGTAATTAGTATTCAGTATTTCCCTTTTTCAGCTAGCATGATATCCATATAAAAAATATATAAACACCGGAAAGAGGTTTTCAGTTTTAATACTTGAGTATGTTCCTTGATGTTACACCTCAAGTTATGGTACATAACTGCCAAGGCAGCACACGACATAAAATT
The DNA here is from genome assembly GCA_964567715.1 of uncultured Nitrosopumilaceae archaeon. Taxonomy (GTDB): domain Archaea; phylum Thermoproteota; class Nitrososphaeria; order Nitrososphaerales; family Nitrosopumilaceae; genus Nitrosotalea. The sequence goes on from CAZMNT010000022.1 coordinate 14,306, forward strand.
CAAATTAAAAATGCAAAATACCATTGTGTGTCATTAACAGATAAAGAAAAAATTGTTATCCTAATCTCTCAGGCAATGACACTTTATTCTGTTTACATGCAAGAAGGCAAGATTCCCGAGCACCAATCCATAGTTGATTTTGTCTTAAAAAGCATGCCAGAACAATACAAGCCCAGATTAAACATGGAATTAATAGACGATATCATGGCCTTTATCTCAAGTAATAACATGGAACTTTCATAAGTACCTCTACCTGTGTGAAAGATACGACATGATCACCATATCCACTCTTGGGTCACATTGTGCGTTACAAGTGTTAAAAGGTGCAAAAGATGAAGGGTTTCAAACACTCCTTGTCTGTGAAAAGAAAAGAGAAAAACTGTATAGAAGGTTTTCTTTTATAGACCAACTGATACTCGTAGATTCATTCAATGAGATATTGGAACCAAAGTATAGCTCAAGGCTTAAAGAAAGAAAATCCATCATAATACCTCACGGCACACTCATCTCACAGATGAGCTCATCCCAGATAGAATCAATCGATATACCAATTTTTGGAAACAAATGGATCTTAAGGTGGGAATCAGACAGAAACATGAAAGAAGAACTGATGTTAGAATCAAAGCTTGACATACCCAAATCTCTTTCAAGTCCTGCTGAGATCAATGGTCTTGTCATAGCCAAAAGGCATGGCGCTGCAGGAGGCAAAGGATACTTCCTTGCCACAAGCAAGAAAGATTATGAGAAAAAAAGAGACAGGCTAGTGGCACAAGGGCTTATCAAAGGAGACAGTGATCTTTATTTGCAGGAATATGCATTCGGGGTTTCAGCATATCTTCAATATTTCTACTCTCCGCTAGAAGGCAAGCTGGAATTTTTTGGGGTGGACAGAAGATACGAATCAGATATTGACGGTTTAGGAAGGATTCCAGCGCCGCAGCAGATTGATGTGGACAAGATCCCGTCATTCAATGTAATTGGAAATAGTCCGTTGGTGCTAAGAGAATCTCTGCTTGATGAAGTCTATTCGATGGGTGAGAGATTTGTGGAGGCTGCAAAAAAACTGGTCGCACCGGGCATGAATGGGCCTTTCTGCCTAGAAGGGGTTTATGACGAGAATGGCAGATTTACAACTTTTGAATTCTCATCACGAATTGTGGCAGGAACAAACCTTTACGTGAGCGGATCTCCTTATTCATCGTTTATCTACGATGAGCCAATGAGCATGGGACGAAGAATTGCGCGCGAAATAAAGATTGCAGAAAAAGAAAATAGAATATCCAATATTATTACATAATTCGTTACTGAAAACAGAACTGCATGGTTTAAGAAAATTCTGTTTTAACTTAACGTATCTATAGATGGTTTGGGCCAGCCCATAGTCAGCGTGGCATCATGAAACTTTACCACTATACTATACGATATATCGTTATACCTAATTGTAAATGACTTGTCCCGCGGTGCGTTGTTTAAGATGATAAGGTCCGCTATTCCACCTTCATCATAATCACTGAATATTCCAGCATTTGGAGATATTTCACGTCCTGTGATAGGGATGGAAAAGGCAGTAATTGATTGAGTACGTAAAAGTCCCGTGTACGGAGGCGGAAGAGTGTTATCTGGAAACAAGGTCTGGATTCCGTTGCTTTGCAGATTGGCTACAATGACTCCTTGCGGTGCAGCATCTTCTAAAAGCCTGCCGTTGTGATTGAACATAAAGGCAGTCAAGTTGCCAATCAAGTTTTGCATTGCAGATGCGGAGGCAAAAGTTGGAGACGGCATTACGGCGGAACCAGTAGCTACAAGACCGTCTGCGTCTGGATTTCCGTTTTTATCAAAGGCCATATAGTATAAGGTGTTGTTTGCAGGCAATGTCCCCCATGTCCAAGAATCTACATCGGTTGGATCAATGTTGAGTTGTGGATCCAACAAGTCTCCCTGAACTTGAGCTCCTCGTGGAAAGTCTGGCCTGTTGCTTACGATGGCAATTTCATTTGATGGAATTCGGTCAAACGTCAAGTTAACAATTTGATCACCGCCTGCTACATGATAGTCAACTATTACTGGAGTTGGAGTTGCCGACAAGTCATACAGTTGTATGATTGGCCAAGCTGCTTCGTATGCAGCAGATGCACCAAAACCCGGAGAGTTTGTGTTAAGGGTTTTGTTCTCTTTCACTACGTGTTCTGTCGCCATGCCAAGATGTGTAGTTACTGACGATATAGTACCAAGATCACAATTATTTGTAAGTGGACCGCCAGAGGGGAAATTTGCCAAGAATGGTGAGGCTGGTTTTTGGTAACTGTTGGAATAAGAGTCAGTAGAGGTTACATTCGAGCTTATACCAGTACTGACGTATGCCTGCCTTGCGATAGTAAATCCCTTAGTCTCTGAGAACGACAGACCCGTTTGCAGGCTTCCCACGTCTGAATCCGGGCCGCAGAACCAACCAAAGTTAAGGCCATGACCAGCAACCGGTGCAGTCCTGCCTGCCATCTCAGCTTGGTTCCTATCAGCAAAATAACCATACCAATTGCCATCTGTTGCCTGGGCCATTCTTAATCGATGACCGTTAACGGTCACTACAGGTTCGCCATAGGCTTGATCCAGTCTTTTCAGATTTGGATCACTTACTATTACCTCTATTACCATCGGACCTGCAAAGTAATTTTGATAGAGTTTGTTTTCTGCAGAAACATACAAGTTTGGATTGGATGAGACGTGTTGAATGGGTTCAAACTGTGGAAGCAGTCCTTCGATAGCCATGACTGTCCCAGAATTTGGGATGAAGGAAAAAACATTTGCCACAAGGACAACAAGAATAGCTAAACCTAAGAATCGCAATCTACTTTGGACATACAATAAAGGACACATTAAAATTTACAGATTTAAGTATGTTGATAGAATACCTTCTCCGTTTTTTGATCATAGGAAGAGTGAACGTAGAAACTAGTAATGTGCAGATATCCATGATTCTATCTTTTTTACTATTTTTTGCCTATCTTCTTCTGCGAATTTTTTTGAATCCTGATTATAAAATATAGCATCATAAAACCAATGGTCCGAGTCTGGGAGAAATAATGCCTTGTCTTCAGTCTTGATTGTTTTGATGAATTCTTCGCTCACAGTTGGGAATATGTTTTTGTCATTTTTACCATGAATTATTAGTACTGGTAAGACAGGTGAAGACAAAACGGATATGTCATCATTTCTTTTAGCAAGCACATCTATGATATACCTATAGGAGTAATTGGAATTCAATTCTTTGTCATTGAGCATTTGTAAAATTTCATCTCCACCATATTTTACAAACCCTGGCAACACTTGTGCAACATTTGCCTTTCCCTGTGGTGTAAAGATGCATCTCAAGAAAAGTTTTAAAAATAAACGGATGTTTGGTTCCACATTACTCCTTTTTTTTATCGTCTTTACACGAATGTATGGTGCCATTAGAACGAGGCCAGATACAGAATCTGGAAACTTGTGTACATACCATAATGCATAGGTGCATCCCATGCTGTGCGCGAGTATAAAGATTTTAGATTTTTCTTTATACTCCTGAATTATCTCATGGATTGCTTGCAAACTTTGGTCAAAGTCTGGGTCGCCCTTCTCACCGCTTGATTTGCCATGCCCAAATACATCAATGCTGATCACATGAATGCCATGTTTTGAGAGCTGCAGCCCCAGATAATTGAAAATCCTTGCATCACTGCACAATCCATGTATACACAATAATACTATTTTTGGATTAGATACCCCATGTTCTAGTACATTGACATCCCCAACACTTGTTTTGTGTATAACCAACCTATTTCTTATCCCTAGACATGCTAAGCTATATTTTTCTGCCTGTGATAGTAAATACTCTGGCATAAGTAGCAAAACTATGCTTATCCTGTGCCATTTGTTTCAGATCATCAAGCAGATTGACATATTCACGAACATTCATCAAACCAAGCGAGAGAATTTTTGGTTTGAGGCTTTCGGCTAGTTTCCATCCTAAGACATTGTATGGTCCTCTTCCCATCATTATGCATGGAGAATGGCATTCGACGCTGGCATCAAGTGATGTTTCGGTAAAAAGTTGGTAAAGTTTTCTTCCTGCAAGTGGATCGCCACCCATCTGTTTTACTATCTCAGTGTAGCATCTCCTAAGAGTCTCAAATGATTTTCTTTTAGGATGGGTCAACCAAGAATCTGGTGCATGATCAAGTTCTTGAATTATTATCGTGCCACCTTTTTTTGCCAAACGTATCATGGATTTCAATGCTCGTTTCTTATCATTTAGATGGACAAACATGAATCTCGAGTAGACAATGTCAAACATCGAGTCAAGGTGGAGATTATCCTCTATGATGTCTCCTTTAATGAACTCGACATGTTTTTCCTTGTTTGTCTTATTGCAATAGTTAATATACTTTTCACTTAGATCTATGCCCACTACTTTACCCTTTTTTCCAACAATTTGTCCCATCATTCTGGCTACATGACCAGGTCCGCATCCTATATCTACACATTTTGCTCCCTCTCTCATGCCTCCATCTAACAGAGCGGATTTGGCCATTGGTTCAAAAAAAGAGGCCTGCAAAGACAGTCTTTTTATCTCTTTTGTCGAGTCTCCTAACGCATAATCTTTTTTCATGTATTTTCATCTGAAGATACAGCTTAACTGGCGTAAATCATTTTTGGCGGTGTTAACTAGCCCCGCTTTTGAGGATTTGTTTTACACCCAGTAAATTGTATTGCCAAATTCAAAATAGAATAGATTATGCCCTCCAAGTGTGACTATAAGATCAGTAACAAATGCTACACACAGTCCAACAAAGATACCAAGCATCATACATTAGTGGTCTGTTCTCGTCCTGCGTTGTACCTCCATACTGAGACATATATTAGTACGCCCCCTGCAATTGACAAAAATAGGACATATGCAATATCTGAGAACACCAAACTTCCAAGTAGGTTCCCACAAAGTTAGTCCACCTCCAACAAGGCCTGTCAACATGAGAAATCTGGCAGTAGGTCTTTTCAAGACACCTGTGAGTGGCGATGTTATTCCAAATCCTTGGAATATCGCACTTGGTTTAAATAGTTAGGCATGCCTAATTCAAAAAATATTGAAGAAACTTTCATTGTCGCAATTGAAAAAATACGACGTGAACCAGAAGGTGCTAGAGGCTTTGGCCGATGCGCAATCACGAACCATACTATTTTCAATTGTAAAGGAAGGCAAAACAGCAATAGAGCTGTCCGAGAAATACCGCATACCGCTAAGCTCAGTTTACAAAAAAATCACAGATTTGGAAAATATTGCTCTTGTCAAAGTTGTGAGATGGGAACTATCAGACAGTGGAAAAAGATTCAAGGTATACAAAAGCAGAATCAGTAAAGCAGATATTTTAATTAAAAAACCAGAGCCTACAATTATTCTTACCCAAAATCAGGATGATGCTTGATTGACCTTCACAGTAAACTGTTTATTTCAAAGCATGATGATGCAACCACATCATTGTGTCAAAACCAAGAAAATAAAATGACGCCAAATTAACTGACAAATCCTAATATGGACATGAAATTAAGCAACAAATGTGAAAAAATACTATATTGCCATACCAGGAGCAGTTGCAATTATCGCAGTATCAACATACCCATTTTATCCACACCAGAATGATAACTCAACTATATCAGTTCAGGCATTAATTGAAAACGGCTCTTCCATGTTAGGAAATTCCAATGCAAAGATTGCTATCGCAGAGGTGGGTGACTACAAATGTGCCTATTGTCATCTCTTTCGCCAAAATACAAAAGATCAGTTAATCCAGAAATATGTCGATACGGGAAAAGTGAATTTTGTTTTTCGCGACTTTCCGTTAAACGGTCCTGATTCTATCTTGTCAGCAGAGGCATTCTATTGTGCTGGAGACCAAGGAAAATACTGGCAATATCATGATGAATCATACAATAACGATGGTGGAGAAAGGACAGGCTGGGTTAATAAGAAATCACTTGATAAATTCGCAACAAATGTGGGCTCAGGTTTGGGCCAGTTTGACAAATGCATGAATGATAAAAAATATGAGAGCAAGATATTAGATAACCAAAATTTTGGCCAAGAGATTGGCATTAACGCAACACCATCATTTATCATATTTAATGACAAAAAGGCAACAAAAGTAGAGGGAGTGCAGCCCTTTTCTATATTCAAGCAAGTGCTTGACAACATTTAGTCAAGTTTAGGAAGTAGTATTAATGGTCAAGCCAAAAATTGAAAAACAAGACTCTGTAAAGCTCTACAAGATACGAAAAACATTAGAAGAGTTATCTGATAAGAGCGGTCGTGGAACAGAATTAATTTCGCTTTACGTTCCTCCAAAAAAGGCACTGCATGAAGTCATAAACGGCTTAAGAGAAGAACAAGGGACTGCTGACAACATCAAGTCAGATCTTACTCGCACCCATGTAGTTGACGCGCTCTCAAGGGTAATACAGCGCTTGAAACTATACAAAAAGACACCTGACAATGGACTTGTAATTTTTTGTGGTGCATTGCAACCGGAAGATGGAGGACCCATAGGTAGTGAAGTTATCAAGTTGTATGAGATAGAACCTCCAAAAGAATTGCAGACATTTCTTTATCGCTGTGATGATCATTTTCACGTCGACATTCTAAAAGACATGCTCAAGGAAGAAAACATGATAGGCTTCTTGGCAATAGACGCAAAAGATGCTGGCTGGGGGCTTTTACATGGAGACAAGCTTGATGTGTTATCAGAAACATCGTCTGGTGTTGCCGGCAAACATAGACAGGGGGGACAATCTGCAAGAAGGTTTGAGCGATTAAGAGAGATGGAGCTAAACGACTATTATAATAGAGTAGCACATACAACAAAGGAATACTTCATAGATATCTATCCTATAAAAGGACTTGTCATCTCAGGTCCTGGTCCTACCAAGGAGAATTTCATAAAAGAAGAATATCTAGAATACAGGCTTCAAAACATGATTATTGCCACCCTTGATACCTCATATGCAGGTGCTGAAGGGGTCAGGGAAGCTTTTTCTAGGGCACAAGATGTCCTTACTGATTTTAGAATGGTTGAAGAAAAAAAACTTGTAGAGAAATTATTCTATGACATACACAATAGCAAGGGCCTTGCCACCTATGGTTTGAAGGAGATAATCGACCTGCTCAAGCGAAATGTTGTGGATACCATATTAATAACAGACGATACCAACTTGCGTAAAATAGACATAACATGTAAGAGATGCCAGAACGTGCAATCGGAGATATTAGAAAGACCAAAGGTTATTGCCAGAATTCAGGAGCTCATGAGTAAACCATGCCCTAACTGTAAAAGCATGGAACTTGAATCGTCGGAAAGAGACATAGTGGACTATCTCTCCTTGCTTGCAGACCAGACTGGAGCCAAAGTCGAGGTAATATCTGGTGCCACCGAGCACGGCGCAATGCTATCAAGCATAGGTAAGGTTGGTGCATTTTTGAGATACAATCCGAATCAATAATAAGTCAAATATACGGTAGCTCTAAATAATTTGCAGCGCAAATCTCAGACGTGGAAGACGTAAAGCCAGAGGAGTTTGATTCGGTAGCATTATGCAACGACAAGAAGACACTTGTCCTCTTTTATGCAAGCTGGTGTCCATACTGTGGAGATTTTAAAACTTCGTTTGAGTCTGCTGCCATAAACAATGTAAGAAAAGTAGAAGCGTTGGTAGATGAAGATGAGAATCCACTGTGGGACAAATTTAACATTCAGGCAGTTCCTACAATGATTGCCTTTGAGAAAGGAAACATAATTGCACGAAGAGATGCAAAAATGCACGTAGGATTGACAAAATTAGACATGGAATTCATGATAAAGGAATTATCTTGATTCCATAAAACTTCGAATCCGACCAGCTAGTTCTTTTAATTCCGCGTCCTTTGCAATCATCCTTCGTTTCCAAGGATTGCCCATCTTCTCATATCTAGGAATGATGTGCACGTGAACATGAGGGATGATTTGATTAGCAGCTTTGCCGTTATTTTGTCCAATGTTAAACCCATCAGCTCCGGTAGCTTTCAATACGGCTCTTGCCACCATAGGGACTTTGGAAAACAATGCTGAGACATCGTCTGTTGGCAGATCTATTATTTTTTCATGATGTGTTCTTGGAATTACAAGCGAGTGACCTAGCTGTATTGGGTACTTATCAAGTATTGCGATGTGAGTTTTGTCCTCATAGATTATGTGCGCCTCTTGTTTGCCTGTCGCAATATCACAAAAAATGCATTTCATAGATTTCTGCGTCCCCCCATTTTATTTATAGTATGAGGCATCTTTTGTTGGTTTTATGAAGCCGAGTTAACAACATTCAGTCTTCAGCATGGAAGTGGAACAGAAACCTAAAACATAAAAAATGCAAATCGATCGTAATGATACCTGAATATAGACTACATATGAGAGTCAAATAATGCAGAGTCTATAGAAAACGCTTATGTATACGAGTAATCCAACCTTCGATAATGTACAAGCGAATTATTGCAAGCGCAATTGCTGCTATATTAGTCCTGACGCTTGTTGGAGTCGATTCATCGGTTTATGCACTGTCAGGCCACGGTGCTTCATACGCACCATCATTTGGCAACATGGATGCAGGATCTGCACTTGGCGGTTCTGCAATGTCGTACAATGACGGCCTATCCATCAATACAAGTACTTATGACATATCAAAGTATGTGCAGTCGATACCCACTAAGACGCTATACGTTGGTTCTCCAGTAACCATAACCACAAAGTTATGGGAGTATGGCGGTACCTATCAGATTCAAGGACTGGCGCTATTTCTCAATGCGAGAGGCTACAACCCGAATACCTCAGATAGTGACACATGGGTACAATATTCAAAAACTGGCGGACTCGCCGTACATGATCCTCACAACATGCTGGGCATAGTCACGGCTAATGTCAAATATGATCAGAAATTCATGTATGTGACATTCCATCTGACACCAAACAAGCCCATGGACACGTCATGGATAATACTTACAGCATGGGACAAGCAGCTATCAATCGGTACTGCAAAGGTAAGCAATGCAGTAAACATTTCATATGTTCCATTTGCATACCATTAGGCAACCAAATCCCAAAATTTTATAATTTTTTGATTAGTGGTACCATCATTAGAATAACGAGGTAACGATCTAGTCTATTTGAGATATAGTTAATTAGGGTTAAATTTTGACTTTTATCGTTAAATGGGCAAAAAAGAGAGAGAAGAGCGCGAACAGGAACGTGAAAGCTTTTACGAGAAACGCCAGAAGCAGCAATTCAAATACAAGGCAATTGGGCTCGGAGTCTTGGCTGGAATAGTAGTGGTTCTTGCCATCTCAAGTTATAACTTCTATGAATTGTCAACACGTGTGACACCGCAAGGAATGCCACCTGGCGCAGGCCCCCTTGATGGCTCGGTGAACGTGCGCGCTGGATTGCTGACCATGATCTTTGGCCAGCAGTTTGATTATTCGTCGCCTGCATACCAGGTGAAAAGCAGATACATAGATTTTGAAAAGAGTGACGGAGAGACAGTTCACATGCATGCAGCAAACGTGACTCTAGGTTTCCTGTTTGATTCATTGAAGATAGGACTGACAGACAAGTGTTTTACATTTCCAGACAAGCGCAACTTCTGCACAGATGACAAGTACAGCCTAAAATTCTTCATAAACCGCCACCAAGTTGAAGACATTAGAAATTACGTTATCAAAGACAATGACAGAGTTTTGATATCATATGGTAACGAGAATTCCACTCAGATAGATGCCCAATTGGCAAAATTGGACTCCTTTCGCTCGGCATCCTAAGATTCGTTGAGTGCGTCCTTTGTAGCGTTGAATTCTTCAATGGTTATCTCGCCTTTGGCCAATCTATTTTTTAGAATCATCATCGCATAATCTGTGTCATCAGAACTATTCATTGACATAGTTTGTTTAGATTGTACCGTTGAATCACTAGTCCTTTTCTTTCTTTGATACAAAATAAATCCAATAAGCCCAGCACCGCCGGCAACCATAATAGAATATAGAATGCTTGCCACATCATATGTTGAAGATTGATCGGTATTGCGTGCGGACAGTATTTTTTGTGATGAATTTAGCACATCAGTAATTTTCATGCTTTCATACAATACAGATTCATGGTGGTTTAGTCCAGTCGAATCTTGGGACGAAGAATTATTTTGTGACTCAGTTGTATGAATTACAGGAGAACCATCTGGAGAAAAATCAAAGAATAAGGTCTTGCCACTAGATTTGGAGTCAATAAACGCAGTTGCGCTATAAGTTCCCTTCACGTGAAATTGGCTTTGGTCGTTAGTATTTACAACTATTTGAAATGTATCATTTGATTGGGCAAAGGTGCCGGTCATCAGGACAAGCTTGCCTTGAGGGTCTTGAACCATCAGGTTCACTAATTTTTGAGAATCTGTACTATCAACAGTGCCCATAAAATATATGCTCATATAGATAGAATATAATTCCCTGTCCGTACGCAGAGAAGTTACTTCGGCATATACAGGAATGACAGTCAAGGAAAAGAATAGCAATGTCAATGAAGGTATGGCCAGTTTTAACGTACTGTTATTTCATTAGGAAAAAATTATTAAAAATACGTAGAATTGTGAAGAAGTGTTAATTAAATGAGAAATAATTGACCTATTATTTACTTCATAGGCCTAGTAGGGAGATTCTGGTCAGTTTGTTCACACCAATGAAGCTACAGATTTATTGACTTTGATGACACATGTACAAAGTAAGGATGACTACACAATTCCATTCATGTATTCTAAAATTCCAAGTATTGTGAAGTGATAGGAATGATACGCAAGTTTAGTTCAAGGGAATCACATAAACCAAGAATTTTGATACTTGGCGGAGGCTTTGCCGGCAGCAATGTACTACGGGAAACACAAAACCGTTTAGGTAGCAGGGCAGAGATAACTCTGATAAGCCAAGACAATTTCTTCCTCTTCACACCTATGCTTCCAGAGATATCGTCTGGAATGTTGCATCCAAGTGACATATCTACGCCTATCAGAACTTTTTGCAAGACGGCAAACTTTTGTCACGCAAAAGTTCTATCAGTTGATCTCAAAGACAGAAGAGTTACAGTAATCAGAATATTTGATCAAAAAGAGACAGTCTTTGAATATGATTACCTAATTCTTGCAATGGGAAGTAGAGATAACTTTTTTGGAAACATAAACATACAAGAGTTTGCATTCACAATAAAAACTCTGGAAGACGCAATTGCGATCAGAAATCATGCAATAAGCGTACTTGAATGCGCAGACCAGGAAAAAGACGAGGTTCTACAGGAGCAACTTTTACGATTTGTTGTGGTTGGGGGAGGCTTTGCAGGAGTCGAGATTGCCACAGAGCTAAATCACTTTTTGCATGATGCAGCAAGAGACTTTTACAAAAATATTGATCCCTCAAAGATACGTGTCATAATAGTGTCAGCAAGAAATGGAATCTTGCCAGAAGTGGGTGAAGAATTAGGAAACTTGGCGCTAGACTATGTGCGAAAATCTGGAATTGAGATAATCGCAAATACAAAAGCGGTTGATGCTGGAGAAGATCATGTCTTGCTTAGTGACAACACCATCATACCGTGTGCCACACTTATCTGGGCAGGCGGGGTGGTAGTGGAACCCCTGATAGCTTCGCTCAAATGTGAACATGGTCAATCAGGCAGAGTGGCAGTAGACCAATTTTTGAGACTCAAAGAATACCCAAACGTATTTGCGCTAGGAGACTGTGCACATTTGGTTGATCGTCATAGCGCTACAGTATACCCAACAACCGCCCAGATTGCCATAAGAGAGGCAAAGGTTGTTTCAACGAACTTGGCTGCTGAGGTAAACGGGCAAGAGGATTCGATGGAGATGTTTGATTATAAGAATAAAGGTGTAATGGCCACCATAGGAAAGCGTGTCGGGGTTGCGCTAATCAATGGCAGGAAGATACATGGGTTTCAGGCATGGCTTTTGTGGAGGCTTTTCTATTGGCTAAATCTGCCTACAAATGAAAAGAAAGTAAAGGTTGCATTTGACTGGTTACTTCATCTAATATTTAGCGCAGATATTATGACAGTTGGATTTATCAAGAAAAAGACACTGTCAAGGCTTGAGACTCCAATTTACTCCATCTTAGAAAGAGTACAAGTAGAATCCCCCTCTGAAAACTTGTCCTACCTATAATGCAAGTCAGATATTCTCAAATACTTTCTTTCTAAAATGGGCTCCCTAGAAATCATCCAATTTTGATAACGTTGTAGATCGTAGCTAACCGCCA
>CAZMNT010000023.1:0-25683 GCA_964567715.1 uncultured Nitrosopumilaceae archaeon
CATAGCATACAAGGATGCAGACAGACCAGGAGCACTTGACAACATCAAGGCAGAGATTATTGTACCAACTGGTTCAGCACTGACTGTGGAAAGACAAGTACCATCAGTCACTACAACCATCGTTGACCTAGGATAGGTGAGAAGTGATATGGGAATGATCACTATCAATCCGCTTTTTTTATTGACAAAATTATCAAAAAATACACGAATTTTTGTAGCGGGAAGCATAATTGCCTGCTACGGTTTATTTCTGTATGAGCTTCTACCAGAATATCTTTTCATTCCAACATCAGCAACAATCTACTTCGGATTGCCGGCAGGTGCAATAGTTATTGTGCTTGCGGTATTGCCATCTTTGTTATCAAGGAATTCACAAAAAACTCCAGAAATCAATGTCGGTTTGTCAGAACAGATGTCACAGCCACAGATTGAAACAATTTCCTTAGAGCAAACAAAGGAACAAGGCATAATCTTACCTGACAATAACGCATCCAGCGCAATTCAGAGTACAATCCAAGCGCAAATGCCTGAGAACAACGAAGCGGCAAATCCGGTTATAACTCAGGCCCCAGCTGTAAGCGAGGCAGAGATACAAAATATGGTTTCACGAGCCATGGAACCTATCCAGAAAGAAAACATCAGAATGCAGGATACCATAAGCGATTTGAAAAATGAGATCGGGGCAATAAAAAGCAGTATGGACTCGTTAGCAGATACAGTAGAGTCCTCGCTAACTGATTTAAAATCATTTCAGGCCGAGCTTGCAAACCCATTAAACTTCATGCGTAAATATTTTGATTCAATCGATATCAAGTCATTGTCAGATCCAACATTGCCGTTACATATGGAACAATTACCAATCTCAGATGTCACGCAGAAAAAAGACACATACGAAAATGAGAACAACCATGTTAAAAACGAGATACCTGACAACACAAAGGGCAAGGAAAATACTTCTGAACAGATGATAAAAAACCAGTATGAGGTATTGAAAAATGATTGCCAGATATTGCCCTTTAAACAAATACTTGATGGAAAACTCACTTTGGGTAAGCTGATGACAACCATATCGCTTATGGAAGAAATACTGCAAACATTGGGAAGAGACTCTATTGATGTACTGATCGAACAATGTAAGATGATGGGCCTTGGGCAGGAAGATGAACATATAATCTATAATGTAATCAACATGATGGACAAATCCGGTTTGTCTGTTAACGACACACTCATCATGTTATACAAGTTTGGTAAAGTAATGGGTATGAATGACAGAGAGTCAGATCTGATTTATGCTAAATTATTGATGAATCAGGGTAAAAATCATGATAATGTAATGACTGTAGAAAAGAAGGCTGGTTAAAATGGCATCTGCAGTTTTCACGGAAGCTATCCTGATAGTAGCCTCAGTAATAGTAGCAGCCGGGCTTTCCGGTATTGTAATGACAAAGGTTGGCACATTCCAGTCTACTTTTACACAAACAACAGAAAGCCAGAAACAAACCGTCCTTACAAATATCAAGATAATCTATCTCACAAATGAGACTCGGACAAGTGTCACCGCATGGGTAAAAAATGTGGGGTCATATCCAATCACAAGCCCCAAGAATACTGATGTATATTTTGGGCAGATTAACCAAATGCAGAGAATACCGTACAGCAGTACGCAGTCTGGACTGTCGTGGGCATTTGCAAATTCGGTATCTGTATGGAATCAAACTAATACCGTACAGATAAACATCTCAAATCTAGATGCCATCCAGTGTGGTTCTACATATGAGTTACAAGTAACTACGCCAAATGGAGTAAGTGATCAGCAATTTACAAGGTTCTGTTGAGCGGGGAGGAGGCGAAATGGGATTAAGTATAGCAATTTCTGGAGGCATTGTAACTTTTTCCATTGTTTATGCAATGATGTCTTTTACCACGATAGTCGATGACGCTACAAAGATTAGTACATCTCAATCACAAATGTCAAACAGCCTATTTTCACGACTGCAGACAAATATCCGCATTTCAAACCTAGAGGACAGCGGAGGCACGATGCCTGCCACCTTCAAGATCACCAACACTGGAAATACCATGCTATGGGATTACAACAATTTTGATGTGATAATTACCTATCAAGAGAATAATACCAGCAACATATTGACTGAGACTCTCAAGTATACGAACAACTGTTCTGACATAATTGGAGGACAATGGTGTATTTCACAGATTCAAGATGACACTGTCCATCCAGGAATGTTTGATCCCGGGAAGGTTGCAACCATAGATGCACAACCATCAAATCCTACAGAAAGTGGCGGTCACTTTACAGTGCTATTTGGAACTAGCAATGGGGTTACAACATTTAGCTCGGTGACGATTACATGATAAAGACCATACCAACCGGAAATGAAGAGGTGGATAGACAGCTGGCAGGTGGGATACCTTCCCCTTGTCTTATGCTAATTGAAGGCGAGCACGGCACAGGAAAGAGTGCGATTGCAGCTCAGATCATCAAGGGGATGCTAAACTTGGACATGAAGGTTCTCTACATAACTGAAAACAGCGTAAAAGACTACATTGAAAAGATGAAGACTATCACATTTAATTTTACAAAGCCATTTTTACAAAATAAATTCACTATACTTCCATTGCATGTATATGGTGCAATGTGGTCTGAACGTCAGTCTTCGTTTCTTCTACCAGTAATTGGTAGATATATCAGCAGCAATTCAAAGAAATGCGATGTTGTAGTAATAGACTCAATCTCTCTTTTGACCATGTATTCAGATGCAGACCAGATTCTTGATTTTCTTACGAGATGCAAATATCTGGTTTCAACAGGGATGTCCATCATACTTACCATGCATGCTACATCAATTCCAGAAGATGTTGCATTAAGAATAAAGTCTGCTTGCGACGTCTACTTTTCCCTTAGCACTTCTAACATAGGAGGCAAATCAGTCAAGGTCATGAGCATAATAAAATTGATAGGCTCCACCTCACAGGCAGAGTCTTCTTTTGCATTTGAGGTGGACACCAACTTTGGGATAAAGATTGTGCCCATATCAATGGCAAATGCATAAGGAGATTCAGAATGGAGACTAGAAAGAGTGTGATTTGCTGTGGGCTTTGACATATCAATGGTAAAAGACAAAAAATTTGTGGAGGCACTCAAAAAGTCTCCGCATCTTGCCAACTATCTTGAAATGTATGTGATAAGAGGAAATCCAATTCCAATCTATACGGAAAAGCTAGAAGCAGAACACAAAAAACTCAAAGAGCCTAATTTGATTTATCCAATTTCGGACACCACATACATACATATCAATCCGCACTCAAACTCTGCCGACGGATACGTAGAGTACGCCATCATAGAACCTGATGAACCTGACAGATCCTTAATGGAGCATGCAGACAAGCTATTTGCGGTCCATGCTGGAACAATGAACCCTCCTGTGGAGCTTACAGAGAGATTCAACATGATGGAGCAGTATCTTGAAAAAACCATATCGGTTAACCACAACCCAATCGACTATGGTAAAATTGACGTAATGAAACTAAAAAAATTGCCAGTATATGAAAAAGACATTTCTAATCTAAAGTATCATTTTCTAAGAAAAAGAGCAGGCATGGGACTGTTTGATCCTTTCCTGACAGATCCACACCTTGAGGATGTTTCAGTCGTGGGCGCAGGAAACATGTATGTTATCCACAAGATGTTTGGTGCTCTCAAATGTCCCATATTTCTCAGTGTTGAGGAGATAGACGATCTTATAATCAGCATGTCAGAACAATTTGGAAAGACGGTATCTCATGCAAAGCCTGTGATTGATGCAACCTTGCCGGAAGGTTCCAGAATCAACATTGTATTTGGTAAGGATGTAAGCAGAAAAGGAACAAACGCCACGATAAGAAGATTTGCCAGTACACCACTATCGATCACTCAGATACTTCCAAGCAAGGCCCTCAACTCAACCGAAGCAGCATACCTGTGGATGATGATGTCAGAGGGGATGAGCGTCTTCATCAATGGAGAAACAGCATCTGGTAAAACAACCACAATGATGGCACTTACTGCGTTTATCCCATCCAACTGGAAGATAGTAAGTATCGAAGATACACCCGAGCTTACATTGCCCCATTCCAACTGGATAAGCGAGGTAACACGAGACACTGGCAACCAGAGCTCAAGTGTTACCATGTTCGATCTGTTAAAGGCCGCCCTAAGACAGAGACCAAACTACATCTTTGTAGGAGAGATTAGAGGAGCAGAGGCCAATATTGCGTTTCAGGCTATGCAGACAGGCCACCCCGTGGTAAGCACATTTCACGCCGCCAACATGAGTGCGCTGATACAGAGAATAACTAACCCGCCCATGAACATACCAAAAACAAACGTCGAGAATCTAAACATTGCAATATTCCAAGCAGCAGTTACAGGCCCTGATGGAAAGAGAGTAAGAAGAGTATTGTCAATCAACGAAATCCTCGGATACAACTCAGAAGCAAACAACGTGATGTTCATACCAGTCTTCAACTGGGACCCAGGGACAGACGATGTAAAGTTCAGGGGAAAGGGAAGCAGTGCGCTGTTTATTTCCAAAGTGCTTGAAAAGCGAGGCATGTCAAGAAAAGACGAGAGCACCTTGTACGAGGAGCTTGCTATGCGTGCCAAGATCCTAGAAAAGATGGTGGAAAAAAAGATCTTCAACTTCTACGATGTTTACGATTCAATATCGCGATGTAGAGAAATTGGCCTTGAAGCATTCATGAAGGAGATTAACTCGCTATGATGCAAAAACTAAAGCTAAAAGAGAGACTTGCCTCAATCAAGATGGCCGATGATGAGTTTGTCTACTTTATGGCGTTTCTTTACGCCCTTTCTACGGGCGAAGTCGGTTCAGTTGATCTTATAAAAACAGCACAAGGTTCGGGATATGGCAAGTACTCCAAAACATTCAAAGATGTGTTCAGGCTTGGCGTGGGATGGGGATATGGTCTTGCAAAATCTTGTGAGATGATTGCGGCAAAGTTTACTGACAATGAGGATCAGTTAAAACAATTATTGGTAAAACTAGCCCAGGTCATTCGATTGGGAGACGAGTTACGAATATTCTTTACAGATGAAATGTCTGCCACCATCCATAACTTTATAATAAGATACGAGCGCAATTTGGAAACTCAGAAACTCTTTCTTGAAATGTTTTACACCATCTCGTCCACTGCCGTCTTTATGATATCCGGAAACTCTGTCATGACCATGCTCATGGGCAGCGCAAACGCCGAATCCGTGTTCATGATATCATTCATCGGTGTCATCGCAAGCATGGGTTCTTTTATTGTAGTAATGTTTGTCATGTTTCCAAGAGACAAGATAGCTGTTGGAGACGATATAAAGACGCAAAAATTCAGAATGCTACTTTATGTGGCAATTGGTTTGGGCGCCTCCCTTGGCATTGTGTTATCTGTAATGAATGTTGTCCCCCTACAGTTGGTAGCAGTTATTGCTAGCGCGCCACTTTTCATTCCAGGATATTACGCTAAGAAAATGGAAACTGGATTGCAAGCTCTTGATGAGTGGTATCCGTCATTTATAAGACATTTTGGAGAGATATACATGATGGTAGGATCAATCGGACAGACTCTAGACGCTGTCTTGAGAAGCAACTTTGGCCCGCTTCAAAAACAAATAATCTCTTTCAAGAATCGTATAAAGAACAGGATCAAGCCAGAAATTGCATTTGAGCTATTCTCAAAAGAAGCAGGTACTGCAGTCATAGTAGCTGGAAATACTATCATGGCAAACGCAATGCTAAAAGGTGCAAACATGAATGATGTAGGAAACAAGGTTTCTGAGATATCATTAAAACTAAACGAGTTGAGAGCAAAAAGAAGACAGACATCGAGGACTTTTGAGACAATTGTCATAGTGCTTCATGCTTTAACCATGGCAATCTTTGGCCTAATGAACAAGCTAATTGAGATATTCTTTACTATGGTTACAACCACTCAGATTTCAAACAAGGCCATAACACTCAGTCCAATTGATCCGCATTTTATGGCAATTATGATGCCATTTGTCATACTCATAACATCTGCCATCAATGGACTAGCAATAAAGGTAGGACAGGGGGGGCTCTTCAAAACAGTCTGGTTCAATATTGCTATGCTAAGTGTAATAGGCGGCGCAACAATGTATGGAACAACAATGGCACTGTCAAAGTTCCTAGAAAACCACATACTGGACCTGTCAAATTCCAGCACGAATATGATACTCTTTTTGAAATTATTTTGAAATTAAAAATAATGTACTGAAATTTACTATGTCAGTTGATTTGTGAAGGATAAACAGATTTGGCAAGCAGGTTGTTTATTGTTTCTATTACCTGTTTCATATCAAAGGGTTTGTATACTATGGCGTCTGCCTTCAGTTCCTTTAATTCTTCTATTGTCTCAGGCCTGACATCGCCTGTGATCATTACAAGTATTGCATGGGGATTGATTTGTCGTATCTTTTTTAATACGTAAAACCCGTCATAGCCAGGCATCATAACATCGGAGAACACCAGATCTGGGAAGACCTTCTGATACATCTCTACAGCTTGGTTGCCGTCAAAGGCCTTTCCTAATACCTTGATATGACAAATTTCCAAAAATTCTGCAAAAAGATTGACAGTATCCTCATCATCGTCCGCCACTATGGCAGTACAACCCTTCTTTGATACCTTGCCTACTTCAAGCATTATTACTGACTATTTCTTTATACATCTAATATTGGATAGGTTGTCATTTTTAAACAAACTAAATAGAGACTTTTAGTCTGGTACGAACATCAAGAGGTAACTATTTTTAAATGCACGCACGAAACTGCATCGTGTCAAAGATTCTGGGAATAATAGGGGGTGGCCAGCTTGGGATGATGCTGGTTGAAGCGGCAAAAAATATGCCCGAACACATATCCAAAGTCATAGTTTTAGACCCTACAGAGAAGTGTCCTGCATCTTTAGCAGGCGCAGAACAGATTGTTGCCGACTTTAAAGACAAAAATGCCATAGTCGAGTTATCCCTCCAGTCAGATATCATAACATATGAAATAGAGTCTGGAAATAGCGAGGTACTAGAGTCACTCAAAGCGCCCGTCTCTGTAAACCCCTCTCCTGCAACCCTTAAAATAATACAGGACAAGTTTACACAGAAGAGCTTTCTCAAGGAAAATGGAATTCCAGCACCCAAATTTCTTCAAATAGAGTCTCTTTCAGACCTGAAAAATAAGATAGGGTCATTTGGATATCCAGTCTTGTTAAAGGCAAGACGTGATGCATATGACGGCAGAGGAAATTTCAAGATAGAGACAGAAGACCAAGTCGAATCAGCATACAATTTCTTTGAGGGTAAAAAAATGATGATAGAGAGATGGGTTGATTTTAAGATGGAGGTGTCTGTGATCGCAGCACGCAATACCAGAGGAGAGATTGCCACATATCCAGTTGTAGAAAACATTCACAGGGATAACATATTAGAAATGACCATTGCTCCTGCAAGAGTAAGTGCCAAGACAGCAAAAGACGCAGAGCGCATAGCTAGGAAAACAATGGAAGTGCTGCACGGCGCAGGTGTATTTGGAATAGAGATGTTTGTCACACGTGACGACCAAGTCATGATTAATGAGATAGCTCCTAGAGTTCACAATTCAGGACATCACACGTTACAATCTAGTGATACGTCACAATTTGAGCAACATCTCAGGGCCATACTAGGGCTTCCGCTAGGCAGTACTAGACTCAGACATTACGCAGTAATGCGCAACATACTTGGCCCCAAGTATTTTGTCGGCAGATACAAGCCAATCACGCTGGAGAACGAGAAAGGGGTTTACCTGAAGATGTACAACAAGAGTGAGGCAAAACCACAGCGCAAGCTTGGCCATATCAATATCATAGATATCAACGATGCCAGAGATATAGAAGCTCTCGTAAAAAAGGCAGAAAAGATTAGAAGTTTGGTAAAATTCGAACCGCTAGATTGAGGCTATTTTTTGGCAACAAGGGCATAGAGACCCCCTCCTCCATATGCTGCTGCAATCATGAGTCTTGATACAATTACTGCTATTGTTTGATTTGACACAAATGATGTGTCAACAAAGACGGCGATAGGAATGGCAGTAAGGGAGATTGCGCCTACAATTATCTGTTCATGGTTTGCAAGACCGCTAAATTTTTTCATGAATATGTAAGTCGAGGTATTTCCCAATCCTATTCCAAGCAGTATAAGGTATTGGTACAAAGGCGGAAAAGCACCTATTGCGGCAAATGGTGTTGCCCAGCAAAGTCCGTTGATTACTTTTACAGGACCAGACCACTTGACACTGTTTTTCATTCTCCCCCTTATTGATTGAAGTATGTACCTGAACCTGCCAAAGATTATTCCAAATGTTATGGCAAAGCTGCCAAGCCATATCGCGATGTAATAATAAATCGGACTCTGGTACTCAAATGTAATCTCATTTAGAATAGAGGCAGACCCAACCGATACTGCAACTCCAACAAACAGCAGACCGAATGCCTTCCTTACCTCAAGTGGTGAATCTTGCATAAAGAATAATGGAACCTTGCTTGCATATAATTTAAAAGTTTGATTCTTGTCTTTCTCTGGTTTGCGTGACTTGATAGTACAACTCATTGATGAATTCTAGTTCATGTGTTTCGTACAGACAGTTATTGATTACTAATATTTTCCTACAGAAAGACAACATGGCTGAGTGGTATCAAAATGAGATAGTTAGAAAAATCTTTGATACCACGCCAGACATGCTTGGAGTCTTGGATGAAAACGGAAAAATTCTTGAATGTAACCACCACGTAGAGGGCAATACTGGCTATGCCAAAAAGGAGCTAATTGGACTCATAGGGCCTATAGATCTAATCGATGAGAGGGACAGAGAAAGAGCCATGCGCGAATTTGGGCAAGTAAAGACGGAAGGAATAAACCTAAACGTACAGCTGCTAATGAGACGAAAAGACGGTTCCGTCTTTCCATCCCTTTGGAGCGGTTCTATACTTCGCGACCAGAATAACAACATTGCAGGATACCTGGTCACAGGCAAGGATCTTTCAGAAATTTATGAATTAAAGTATAGGTTGACAAAATCGCAAGAACTGCTAAACCAAGAAAAACTCGCTGTAATTGGCGAGTTGACTGCACGTGTGGCACATGATCTTAGAAATCCATTGAATATAATAAAAAACACAATCAGCTTGATGAAACTAAAAAATCCTGCCATGGTAGAAGACATGCAGAGATATTTTGATAGGCTAGGCAGATCAGTAGACAGGATGACGCACCAAGTAGAAGAGGTGCTGGATTATGTAAGACCTACAGTATTGAATCCTAAAGTCAGTTCGCTTTGTGACATATTGAGAACTGCCATAGAGAGGACAAAGATACCTGACACAGTACATATCACTTTGCCAACCAAAGATGTGGAGCTGCTTTGCGACATGGAAAAGATGGAGATTGTGTTTGCCAATCTGATAACAAATGCAACTCAGGCAATGAAAAATTATGGTGTAATATCTATCACGGTCGATGAAGAACGAGATTGGATAACAATTGAAGTAAGCGATACAGGAGGCGGCATACCAAAGGAAATGAAAGCTAGAATATTTGAGCCACTTTTTACTACAAAGCAGACTGGAACAGGACTTGGTTTAGTAAGTTGTAAAAACATAATCGAGAACCATGGTGGAAGTATAACGCTAAAAGAAACGGGCAAAAATGGCACTACGTTTTCGATCCGATTGCACAGAAGCAAACTAGTCCAGTATCAACCCAAGGATGAGGTATCTCTAGAAAAATGGCAAGTATTGCCATAGTTTTTTGTAGATAAACACAGCCAAAACAAGATATTTTTTATAAAGCCTTATTAAAATTCGTTAATGTACAAGTCCATGGAATACTCAAAAAAACCTCTAGTTGGAATAATCATGGGTTCAAGCTCAGACAGCAAAGTCATGCATTCTGCAGCAATTGTTCTGGACGAGTTTGGAATCAAGCATGAAGACCAAATTGTATCTGCACACAGAACACCCACAAGACTAGAAGACTATGCAAAACATGCAGAAAAAGAGGGATTTAAGGTGATAATTGCAGGCGCGGGAGGATCTGCACATCTACCAGGAATGGTTGCATCCCATACCGTCATACCTGTAATAGGAGTTCCAATAATGGTTTACAATGACAGGGGCAATTCAGACCGTTTCAAGTTTTCTGCATTTGGCGGATTAGATTCACTTTTGTCAATATCAGAGATGCCAACTGGCTCTCCTGTAGTAACAGTGGGAGTAAACAAGGCTGCAAACGCGGGACTTTATGCAGTCAAGATCCTAGCAAACGAGTCTTTAGAACTGAGAAAAAAATTAAAAAAATACAAAGAAGAACAACATAGGTCGGTTCTCAAAGAATCTGATGAGCTACGAAAGCTTGGGTTGACAAGATTTACAAGTAAAAAATTCAAAAAATGATCCTAGACTTTGAGATCAGAAATTTGTACTAGATGTCTTGAAAAATAAATTGTATAGATTTGCCCAGTTCCAAGATGAGTATAGTTCCATCTCTTGTCATCTGGAGTTATCTTTGTAAATTGTTCTGCAAACTCTGTGGGGAAGCAACTGGTATGCTGCATCCCCTATTGTGGTCTGGTTAGGCCTGGCAAGAGGCAGTATCTTTGATACAGTCTAGATGACGCGTCATAAATACCAAATTTAAATCGGTTTATAATTTTCACAGTTTTGATTTATCCTAATCAGTTGCCATGTCATCTAAATTTCAAATGCCCGTTTTACCTGGACTAAATGCATATCTAAAATGTACTTCTATCACTCACAAAATACAGATACACGTTGTTAGAATAGTTTGCCTATAGTTAAAGTGAAAAGAGAAATACCATAATGTTTTGTTTCACATGCAATGAATACCATCATAGTGGAATCTTGAATTTATCAGTTGCAGCATAGTACTTTTTTCCATAGCTGCAGTAGTGGGTAGTATTCGCACCACAACCTTGTTTTTTTCTATCCGTATGATTATGTTTTCAAAAACGGACCTGTATTTTGTGACTTTTTTCCCGTCAGGTGTGGACATGAAACCCTGAGGAATCAACATGCCGTTTTGAATCAATGCGTTAACTTTTCTGTAGCCAGACGTTTGTGGCATGTTGTTCATACTTAGGATATCAGATATTACCCTTGGCTCGTCAAGAACTGAATTTAAGATATTTTTTTTATCATGATCTCCAATCGATTCGAGGATTACCATCGCAAGGATATTATCTTCTATAGTAATCCAGCTTTTGTCATTTTGTTCACTTTGCTCACGTATGAATATCTTGTCCATGATCTGTTTTTCAACAATATCTTTCTTGTTGCCAAATAATTCTTTTAAGGCAAAGTCTAACTTTTCAAAATCCTCTATTGCCTCGCTAATTGTTAGCCCATATTTTTCAAGTATGATGTCTTGTATTTTCCTTAGCACTCTCTCCCCAAGTTCGCTCTTTAAAGCATTCTCAAATGATTGACCAATGAGCATATCAAGTCCTGACATGAAGACCCATAGTTCTATGGTAAATAAAATTTGAAGGTGTATGAAAATATGACAACAATCAGTCTGGCGTCTGAATTTAAGTAAAGTATCTAGAATTAGACCAGATATAACCAAATAGCAATTTTAGCGTATAGACCATGGATATGGAATCAGTCCACATTGCAAATATGTCCTGGGATGGTTTGCTTGGATTTGTCATAAATAGCATCAACTCATCATCATCTTTTATAATAAAACAGAGGTCTTCTTTTATCCTGTTTGGCATTCTCTTTGCTCTGTCTTTTAATTTTCCTTTGAAGATGTATGGAGTATTTTTTGAAGAGGATGAGATGAGCTGTACCTCTGCTGCTGCCGAGTCCTCGATCCTCTCCAAGAAGCCAGAATGATAGAACTTCATAAAGTCTTTTTCGGAGGCAAGAACCTGAATGGATTTTTTTGCATTTGATATCATGTCTCCGATCTTGCCAGTCATTTGATTTATGCCCTGTATCATTTGGAATTTGCCGTCTTTGACACAGTCTTGTTTTATGCTGTATCCTGGAATGATGTTCCAGAGTTCGACCAAGCTTTTTTCGTGATTTTCAAGTTGTTTTACCCTCTCTTTTTCAGCAGTGATGAGAGTTCCAATTGCCTTTTCTAGTGACAGCGCTGCAAACTTGATCGGGTGTTGAAAAGATGCAAGAACAATACCCCTGTTTTGTAGATTGCTCAGAAGGTGATAGGTCTCAGTTCGTGGGATCTTCAGAGACTTGCTTACCTCAGTAGCTGTGCTAGGTCCTGACTTTTCCAAAAATAGAAATACCTTGGATTGGTTTGCCGTGAGTCCAAACTTTGCCAATTCAATTTTTAGTTTTTCAAGCAGCATCTCGTAATCGTGTGATGTTGACTGGACACTGTCCAGCGCTGAATGAGTTGTAATGTCAGTTGTCATCAGTAACACTGACACTATAGTGGTCATAGAGATCTGCATGTAACTGGATATTACATACACGAAATCTGTGTACATAATCGATTTACAGGACAGCTTGTTTGTTTCCTTGATCCGATTTTCAAATTAATATTTGTGCGTTAGATTCTCATTTCCAATAATGGAAAAGAGTTATTATATTTTAGATAAACGATGATTTCTTCATGAAGATTTTTTCTTCCATGCACAATCCAAAAAGTCAGAGGTGTGTTGCTTACTATTCCCTAGTTCTTGTTGTTGTAAGCTGCGTTGTGATTTTTATGATGTTGCAGATGATCCATGAGTCTACTTCAAGGCTCAATGACTTTTTTTGAGGGATTTTTCTCCTTGTTCATGCTTAGCAGAAATGAGCAAGCAGGAAAGGCATTGATGACTCATCTCTTAGATGTTGTTGCCATTGTTAAACAATAGAATTATTCTTGTGATCTTGATACCCTTCCAATCATTTCAGAGAATCTCTCTGAAATGTTGATTCTTTCAGATATTCCTTCAAGCATGTTCTTCTTTTTCAAGACTACAAAGGCTGCAGCTGCTACGCCTGGTATCACGAATAGTATCGGACTGAAGCCCAGTATCGAAAAGCCATTTGGTTGTGTGTTTCCCTGTGCAGACGGTGACTGGGTAGCAGGCAATAAGGGAGAATTGATGCTTACTTGCTTGCTGGCACTAACTGTCTGATATGGGCCACCTCCTGCACTTGCCTGTATGGTGACCCTGTTGGGATTGTCTGTGAGAAGGGAGAGTGTTGCCTTGCCGTCCTTGTCAGTCATGGAATCCTTTGCTTGGATTGTTGCGCCTGTTACCTGCCAGTCCACATACAGGCCAGCAACAGGCAGGTTATTGTAAGTTGCAGCTACAGTAACGGCAAGTGGAGAGTTGTTATCAGCATAGTCATTTGAGGCAATGGTCAATACCGGAGTAAAACTTGTTACGGTTACGTCAAGCTTTGATAGTGGAAGCTCGTCTGCAAGCACTGCCATTTGCGCCGTACCTCCTGTCCTTGCATCGGCATCAAATGTGGCATAGTATGAACCCTTCTTGATCTGTACGATATCAGGAACAGTAAGTATGGCAGGATCGCTTGAGACAAGCTTGAGGTTAATGTCCTTGTCTGCCAGTATCGGAAGCTGTTTGTCGTCAAGTAATTCTATTGAAAACAGCAGTGTGTTATTTGAAAAGATTTGGTTCGGATATCCAAGCATTATGCTGCTTGGCTTTGATGATGCGCCTACGATAGTAAATCCTGATGAATAGTCAGCAGTTGTAATTGCAATGCTCTGTGTGCCGCTCTTTAGCAGAGTCTCGTTGGCAAGAAATATCGAGCCGCCCCTTGTTACTGACTGCTGTATTGGCGAGATTGACTCTTGCGGCGAGATTAGTGCCTCAAGGTTGTTTGTAAATGGTATGAGCGCGCCATTGTTTGTAGTGTAAATTGCCAGCGGGAATGGGGTGTTTGTCAAGACCGTTGCAAGAAGTGAGTTGGCTACCAAACCAGATGTTATCGAAGTGGTTGCTGCAACAACAGGAGTTATTTGCTGGGGACTGCCAGAAACAACATTAAATGTTACTGGGTTTGCCGTCTTGCCAACCTTTGCAAAGACAAGCGCGGATTGTACTCCATAACCCATCTTCACATCCGGTATTGATACTGTGGATGTATCAGAAGAGTCTATCTCAAATG
Organism: uncultured Nitrosopumilaceae archaeon; assembly: GCA_964567715.1. Lineage (GTDB taxonomy): Archaea > Thermoproteota > Nitrososphaeria > Nitrososphaerales > Nitrosopumilaceae > Nitrosotalea. The sequence goes on from CAZMNT010000023.1 coordinate 14,235, forward strand.
ACAGGTTTGACTTGGTAAGTGCGGGATATCCTTGCGAGTCCTTCAATGCCAAGACGCCAATTAGTTCGTTGTTTCCCGTTGCAAGAACTGGGAGCGGATAAAAGCACGGCGTCTTGTCATCCATGATGAAATTTTGTGCGATGGCAACAATCTGTATTTGAGATGTCGAGGTCTTGATTGGATTTCGTGCACAGACCGAGATCAGTTTGCTTGATGCGGTGGTCGTACCGGTAGCGGTGATGTTGCCTGCAGTGGTTGTGCCGCTTGTAGAGATGGTGCTTGTTGTGTTTGTGGTACCGCTTGCAGATGTGGTAGTAGTTGTAGTTGTTGTGCCAGTTGTGGTAGTCGAGCTGCCAGGAGCGGTTGTTCCGGTAGTTGTGGTGGTGCTTGTTGTAACTGTCATAGTAGCAGGAATGGTGCTTATTGCATAGCCTGTGGCTGAGATGGCAATGTTGTACGTTGCATTAACACCTGCGCTAAACGCCACAGGTACATACCCCCAGTAAGATCCTTTTTGAATAACAAGTGCGCTGTTTACCTGTGCAAATGGACTCTGGCCGCTTGTGTTAATCGAGGATGTGTCGTTAGGGTTTACGACTCGGACAGATACAGGAATATCATTTTTTGCCAAAACTGGGTTGCCTGCAGCATCATGCAACTGTACTATGATGTACGATAGAGAGTTTTTGGCTACATTTACTATTGAAGGATATGCATAAGCTTGCAGTGTGTATTGCACTGCCTCGTTGTTGACAGTAACAGAGGTCGAGACAGGCTGCATAGAAGAAGCCGATGCATATATCTGGACGGTGCCTGGCTTGGACACGCCAAACTTTTCTGTGGCAAAATAAGAGCCTTGTTTTATTATCATTTGGCCATTGTCAAGTGTGGCAATGCTGCTGTCTGACACACTGAGTTTTATCGTGGTATCCTCAGACACAGGAGTTGGAACCCCATCCGAGTTTACAGTCTCAACAGAGACATATCCGCCGTTTGGCCCTGTAGTTGAGAAGGTTTGAGGTGTTGCTTTGATTAAAAGAGTGGTTGGAGTGTAAGAGTCAGAATAAATGGTGACAGGCACCTCAAGTGGAACAAAACCTGGCGCGGCCATGCTGATCGTTGCCTGTCCTGAATTTAGTGCCTTTATCTTTACATTGAAAACATTATGGGTCGTGTCCTTTTCCACTCCAAGAATCTGAACTGTGGAGGAATCGGACGAGGTTGCCACCAGGTTATCGATTGTACCGTTGAAATCCTTTGGATATACCTCGATGATGCCGTCTGTATTTGCAATTAACTTGGTTGGCACAAGTGTCGTATCAAGCTGGTTCCCACTGTCAGCAAATACATAGTTTGGTAGAACCATCAGCGTTACAAGTAGCGCAGCTATGATACTATATCTCAAATTATCCATATGTAACTGCAAACTCGATATAAGAGGCGGTATGACTTGGCAAGTGACATACTGGTGCAGTCCCAACTCATTGGGACTGGCGTAAAATGGCACCTATGTTGATTACATGTGACTGGATCATGCCAATAGCTACCATGCTGATTATAGTAAGCATCATTGAGAACATGAATCCGCCTGAATATGCACCCTTTGTTATCTTTCCAATAAAAAGTCCTGCAAGCCAAGCTTGTGCAATTATGGCAATTGATACCACGTCAAGAAATCCAGTCGGTATGCTAGATGGCGGTTGTCCGTTGGGACCGCGAGCTAGGTTTTTCTCCCTGTCTATATATGTAAAAGAATCTATTGTAAGCAAGGTAGTAAAGCCGGTAATTACAATCAGCATAAAGCCAACTATCACATACGGCTGCAGCATGTCGCGCTTGGTCTTTGCAATGTCGTGGATCTTCTCACTTGCGTCTGCAAGAGAATCAAGCGTGTTGACGTTGCCTCCTCCGGCTGATATGATCTCAAACAGTATCCTGAATGTAATCAATACCTGAAAGTTCCTGACTTCCTTTTGTAGTGTATCAAAGATGTTATAGAGTGGAATTCCCCACTCGAGCTTGTTTGCTATAGTGTTTGCTATTGTATTAAATGACTTGAAGTCCTTTCTCTTGCACGCGTGTATGATGCATTTCTCAGGCCCCATGCCTGCCTTTCTTGCCTCGGTGATGTCACGAAGAATTTGCGGCGTGGCAGCTTCTGCATGAAGATTTGAGACGTATATTTTTTTGAACCTGATTGCAGGCCATATGGAGCCTGCAACCAAGGAAGAGCCCAGGATGTAGGCGTTGATGTTGAGGCCTGAAAACACGTTACTTGCAATTAATACAAATCCTACAAGAAACGGCGGCAGTAGTGACTTTAACAGTTTTTTCATCGATATTTCCTGGATGTTAGCATAGTTCATTTTTTGCACCATCTTCATAAATGCAATCGAAATAATTGGAGAGAAGATTAGAAGAAGATAGGGAGGCTGCGAGTTGTTTGTACCATTGGTACTATTCAATGGATTTGAGCCAATCGCTGCAACTAGGATAAAAACAGCCAGTATGACAATCTGCATGGTAAGCCAGGCGTGTACGATGCCGCTCAGTTTCTCTACCGATTGTTTTTCGGAACTTTCAAGCCTTTCATATGCGCTTGACATCTTGCTTTTTAGATAATTAATTACATTTCCACCGCTTTGGATTGCAGATACATATCCTCCAAGAAATTCGCCAAGGCCACGCGAGGAAGGCTTGTCTTTTGCCTCGCTTAGTGCGGTGAGGGGGTCTATTCCAAGAAGGTCGATGCGTTTTAGTATCTTGGTTGTCTCCGTTTGGATAATTGGAAGGAGGTTGAGGTCTTTTATCTTCTGCAGTATGGTATATGGCCCAAAGCCGCTTGAGGCAAGAAGCGATACTATCGTTATAAAATATGGAAGCTCCCTCTCTATCTTTTGGTTCTGCTTCTTTTCGTACTCTGCCTCGTCAAGTTTCTTTAAGGAAAGCAACTTGTTATGCTCCTACTTCCATCTTTTGCATAAGCGAGTCGGGGTCTCTATAGTACTTTCCTACAACCTCGGCCACTTTTTTGTAATTGCGGATGTCATTTTCAAGCATCCACTTTAGGATAGAGATTCGCTTTTGGTGTTCGGCTATTATTTCTTGTATATCTCTACCTGTTGCCTCTGCAATTCTCTTGAACATGATGCTTTCCTTGACGTCATCATCGAAATAGTCGGTCTTTGGGTTCCATGAAAAGGCAGCGTGTGAAGACTCTGACGACATGATTTCTGATACTGCAATGGCCCGCCTTGTGCTCTGGCCAGTTGCATTCTCTTTTACCCTTTTGATGACAATGGCGCAGTTCATAAGAGAGATGTACGCAGGAGGAATGTCCATTGGCTTTTGCTGCAGCCTTTTTACTGCAGACTCGAGGCTGTCTGCGTGCATTGTACACAGTCCACCGTGTCCTGTTGCCATGGCCTGAAACATTACATAAGCTTCCGAACCCCTAATCTCACCTACAACAATATAGTCAGGCCTGTGTCTCACACCTGCCTTTATCAAGTCATACATGCCTATTTCACCCTCACCGCTCAGGCCAAAGCCGCTTCGTGATATAAGTGTGAACCAGTTCTCGTGGTTTATGTTGATTTCAGCCACATCTTCAACTGAGAAAATTTTGTAATCGGGGTGAACCAGTCCGGTGATTGCGTTAAGTATGGTGGTCTTGCCGCTGCCAGTAGATCCTATTATTATAAAAGACATCTTGGATTCAATTAGCATCCAGAGATAGGCTGCGATTGGAAGACTTAGTGTGCCAAACTTGATTAGATCAATTATTGTATATGGGTCCTCCTTGAACTTTCGTATTGTAAAGCTTGTACCCTTCGGTGTTACCTCCTTTTGGTATAGAACCGATATTCTGTGGTTTCCTTGCAGCGCAAGGTCTGAGATTGGAAAAGCCGAGCTGATGTGCTTTCCTGCCCGGAATACAATCCTTGATACAAATGCGTTAAGGTTCTCATGAGAGGGGTATCGTATGTTGGTTGGGATGCTGTCATAGTTTCTATGCCAGACAAAGATTGGCTTGTCAGTTCCGCTGCAGCTGATATCCTCTATGCTGATATCATGCATGAGTGGGTCGATGATGCCAAAGCCGTTTACGTCTCGCCTGAGATAGTACTTGACCTTCTCCATGCTGGTGCTTGATTTATTCAAAAAGATCTTTTCGTTATCCTTCAGGACCATGTTTAGTTGTTCATCAAAGTTGGTGGTATTCTTAAGACCTGTTGGAGACTCGAGACTTTCTTCTATAAGGCGGTACAGTTTTTGAAAGATTGCTGCTTCCTCTGAATTGAGCTTTGACTCGTCTACAAAATACAGATAAGATGATTTTTCAGAATTGTATAAAATATTTGCATAACTAAATGGCGGCTGCAACGGATAATTTTTTACAACCTCATATCCCAAAGGGATATGGCTTTGATCCTCGTCTATGACCTGGCTTGCAAGAAAGCTCTCAATCTCGTTTGTTTGTTTTAGTTTATTGTCTTTCATTTCTCATCCTCCAAAAATAAAAAAGAAAGGAGTTTGGGCATTTTTTTAGCCCCCTAGTTTTGTTGGCTTTGTACAGTTACTGACTGTGGCGAACCTACGCTGCCAGCATATAGTGCAACACTGCTTGCTGAACCACCATCGACTGTACTCAAGATTCCGTTAGGAACTTGGAAGTACACAATTGCTTTGTCACCGGGTTTTAAAGAAATTGGACCGGTTGCTTGTGAGAAGCAAACTATTGGTGCAGTTGTAGTGGATTCATTCATACCAAATATTGCACCTGTGTTTAGACAGGCATCAGGTAATTTTGTTTTTGCAGCACCATTTTCGTATGATGCCATCATGCCATTTGCTGTAATCGAAGTTGATGAATAGACCAGCTGAGATTGGAAGTTTCCAGCAGTAACTCTTGTGGAATTGTTGTCAAAATACCAACTTGAGAATGGTATTTGAGACCCACGGACACTAATCTGGTCTACAGACAGTATCTTGTCTCCGCTGTTTCTTATCTCTGCAGCTCCCCAAGCATAAGTTGGAGTACTCTTCGAGTTTACCCACACATGTACACCTTGGACGGCAAGGCCGGAGCCTTGGGCGTTTGTTTGGAAAAGGCTTGTACCAAATAACACAACACCTGTTCCAAGTACAACTGATGCCACCAAGATAATCAGTGTGGTCAGTACTGCACTGATTGCTTTTCTGTTCTTTGTTTTAAGGAACATTTCTGTTACCAGAATTGGTAACAACTGGGTTATCTGATCTAGTATGTATTTTTCACTTACATATCAGACGACGCCGTGCGATAGGCAGTGATAAACTTGGCTACAAGCTGCTTGAGGTCTGTACCCCTTGCACTGTTCCTAAATCTCTTGGATGTTGCCCGTGAGACACCTATTGCGACCAAGATTACACCGGACATCTCTACCTTTTTTGCAATCTTTGAAAAATGCTCGTTAATCCTCTCATATCCCGAGGGGTGTCCGTCGGTTATTACAAAAAGAAATTTTTTCTCTCTCGGGTCTGCAGCAAGTATCCTGTATGATAATTCAATTGCGTCTGGCAGCAAGGACAGGCCACTGTTTTGAAGACCTCCAAGCCTAGCTTGCACCCTTTGACCGTATCTTTCCTTGAAATCTTTTAGAATCTGAAAGTTGTTGTCAAAGCTGTACATGGCCCATGCGTCAGGCCTTCCCGTAAGCTCGTTTGCTGCCTCTGCTACACATATTGCAAATTCCTTGATATGATCAAACCTTAGGTGCATGCTTGCACTCTTGTCAATCAAGATCACCCAGGCCTCTTCTGCTCTCCGGTCTTCGTCTCTCTCAAAGACATCAGTTACTTGACCCTTTGATGCAATAGCCTGTATTGCCATCTGCATGTCTACATATCCAACTTGGTCTGTCTTTGGCGAGTCTGTCAGGTTCACAACCATTCGTATCTGTTGTTTGATTCGTCGCAACAATGGAAGTATTTTTTCTCTAATTTGGATAAACTCATGCAGGTCTTCTTGCAAGACCACTATCGAATCAAAGTGAAGTCCTTTCATATGTTTCTCGTATCTTTTAAGAAGCCTAATCCTTGATTGCTCGTTTGCTTCCCACAATTCATCCAGTCTTGATATGGTTTCTCGACATTCGTCATCAAGTTCAAAATGCGGGATGTATTTTTGAGAATATACGAGGTTTATAGCACTATCATGTTCGCAATATGGCATTCTTGTTTTAGGCAATAACTGACGGTTTTTGTAGAGCAAATCTGCAATTTCTATGAGGTTTTTCCCATAATCAGAGCCGTCTCTCAACTGTTTTATTGATGAGATTATTTTGTGTAACATGTTCTTATCTTTAACAGTGCATGGTTCTGGGACCACCGTTTTGTTATGATTACTGGTTTTAGACGCCTCGTTTTCTGAGTTGCAAAGTTTGTTATTTATGCCAGATATAGTTTTCCAAATTTCAGGATAAGTAGATGAGATATAATCTTCAACAACTAGGTCTTCGATGAAATCTATTACAGTAATACATATTTCGTGGGTTTTATTTTTCATCCATTTTTCATATATGCCGTATCTGGATACTGCTGCATGAGCAGCAAAATGATACAGTGTGACAAGAAAGAGAGACCACATTGTATATCTTTGTTCTAAGGTATCTTCAAACACAAAACCTTCAAAATAGAATAACCCATTTTTGAACCTAGGCAGCGGTATGACACTTGACATTTCTGGAAATCGGTTTATCGACGGATAGTTGATTTTTCTTGAGAACTTTAGATTAATTGATTCAGGTTTTTTCTGTGCAATATCGTTAAAGATATCATACACGTATGCAAAAAAATCGCTATCTCTTTCTTGATTCAAGACCCAGCTACTTTACGAATTATCTTTCGAACCATGTCTTGAACTTCAAGATCATCGCTTGTGAGTGCAACAATCGTCTCTTCCGCAGCCTCCCTCAATGGAGTTCCGTCATGTATCAGTTTGGCCCAGTTTACCAAATCTCCAACGGATGGACCGTAAGGAATCTCACCTGACTTGTACTGTGTTCGCAGCTCTGCACCAATCCTTACTATCTTTTCAGCGTCGCTTCTGCCAATTCCTGCCTTTTTTTCCACAAGATCGATTTCCTTTTCATCAATCTTTTGTCCCACACTCATATAGTCAAAGTTGAGCCAGACACTCATCCTTCGCCTCATGGCTGCGTTGATTGGTTTTGTTCCTGCAAATTCTGATGATACGGGGTTCATGCTGATTATCAGGAATGCGTCGTTGTGGCGTGGAATCACCTCGTTGTCTTTTTCGGTCAAAACCATATGCCCCCTCTGGTCAAGTATAGGATTTAGCCTAGTTGCAATATCCTGCTTCATCATGTTGGCCTCATCAAGATACAGTATTCCCCCATGCCTGCACCACATTGTAATTAACCCATCTATCCAGTTTTCCTTTCCAAGACCAACGTATCTTCCAAAGAGGTCAAAGACAGAAGTCTGCAAGCCGCAGTTTATCTCCCACAGGGGCAGGCCTCCAAGCTCTGCTACAAGATATACAATGTGGGTTTTACCAGTCCCGCTCGGTCCTATAAGAGCACATTGCTTGAAGAAGGCAAGTGACCTTGCAATTCTTTCAACGTAACGCTCCCCGTTGTCAAGGTATGGAGGCGTATTTTTTGGTATAAGCTCTGATATTTCTGGCGAGAATGAAAACTTGGATGGATCTAGATATTTTTTGATGTCATAGTTTTTTGAAAGCTCGCTGTTGGGTTTCTTTAATTTTGATATCTGGATGTTTAGTGAAAAATTCTCGTTGCTTACCTTTGACGTGCTAACTTCTTTCATATGCGGACCTAGGCCATTACTTATACTGCTCATGAGGTATTTTTTGGACCGCATCTAATCTTATGTGATATGTACTATCAAACTACAGACAGGATGTTAAGTCTTGACAGGCTTTTAAGATATGCAATATGCACCAGAAGGTAGAGTTAAACTCATTTTTGGTAACGAAATTAAAAGAGGAACGCGGTTTCTTTACAAAGTATGACATTGAGGCCTCAATAGACGAGGTGGAAAGCGAAGACGATCATGTTAAACTGAGATACAAGTTTGTCCTGCTCTCAAATCCAACCAATGTCAAAATAAGCATGGATGGGTTTACTACAGTTTATGGAAACCAGCAAGAGATAGCAGTTCATCTTGGAAATGACGAGAAAAACATCCCGCGTGTAGTTAATGCACTATATCAGGAGATCTTTCCATACCTGTACATAACATCAAAGACCATGCAGATACCCTGTCCTGCCTACAGATTGTCAGATATTACAAAAGCCAGTCAGAGTGACATGACCCCTCCCTTAGAAAAGACCAAAGAGAAACACATGACGACAGAGACGTCCCATGAGACTACATCATTAGTTAGCCTTCCAAACGGTGAGAAACAGCCAGATATTGAGCTTGAGAGTTCGGAATCTCTAATTCAGGAACAAGAAATCCGCACGGTTTAGCTGCCATGGTTGATATCGCTAGATCTAACAAGAAGGGTCTAACAAAACTCGGATTTTCTTGTAGAAGAGGTCTTACCACTGTTGTTACCGCTGCGCTGATGTTAAGTACTGTTGCAGTTCTGGGCGGTTCGCTAGTTGCCTGGTCAAACGGCAATCTCAAAAACTTTGAGACTGCACTATCCACTTCAGCATCCAACTATACCAACAAGATTACTGAAGGTTTGGTCATAGAAAATATTGTATTTTGTTCTTGTAGCGGTAGCAAAAATGTCATAAATGTGACACTTACCAATACTGGAACTGTAGGTACTACAGTAAACCAGATTCAGGTCAATGGAATTACTATAACCCAATATTCCAAATCTGCTACGTCCTTGCCTGCAAACATTTTACCACAACAATCTTACACCGTGGGAGCAAAGTTTTCAGGCAGTGCACAGTGGCAGAGTGCTAGTCTTTATTCAATTACTGTTACTACTGCTAGAGGTTCTGTATACGAAACACAGGCGGCGGCACCATGAGATCCCGAAGAGCAATCAGCAGCGTGGTTGGAATGGTGTTTGCCATAATAGCACTAACAACTACTATCACATATATCTCGTACAGCATGGGAATTTTAAACAACTACAACCAGTCAGTACTCACAAAAAATCAGCAGATAACTGATGTCGACAAGGAAAAGTTTCAAATTTCAAGCGTAACTGTTCCATCCAATAATAAACTCAACATAACAGTTACAAATACTGGCAGTCTTCCAATTCAGTTTACAAAGATGTGGATTCAAAATACAAGCACGACTGATTGGGTTAAAAGCTATACCCCAACAAATAATTTTGCCTCACCAGGAGGAGTGTTGACAAACATGGGTCAGAGCATTCCAATATCCATTAATCCAACAAAGTCATATAATGTCAAACTAGTAACGTCGAGAGGAAATACGCAACAGTTTACAGTGAATTCGCTTGCAGCTGCACCTGTGAATATCCAATTCTACGCTTTTCCACCTACCATCCCTAGTGGATATACAACTGAACTAGTGATGATAGTAACTAATAATCAGTCAAACACATTGGTCAATCTCACTCCACAGCTTTCTAAATGGACTGGCAACCCTTCACCTTCTAACGCCATATGTAATCCTAGTGCAACATCAACCCCACCTAGGGTTAGCACTTTAGCGCCGGGCAGCTCTGCAATCTTCAAGTGGGATTTAAAGGTAGCAGGAGAATCTAATCAATTTTGTACCTATTTTGCATCACTTCAAAATGGATTTGCCGGCAATAATGCATCGGCTACGGTTACTATAAGACCCATAACGGCAACTTCTAGTAATTGGTCTACCACATGGGGTATCATATCTATCAATTATACTTCTTTACAATATGCTCAGAATGGAGGAACGGGATGGACTAATAACTGGTCTGTACCTTGTAGCTCTAATGGTAAAGGTGAATGTCAAAACACTGATGTATGGAGGTTGTCCATCACTAACAATGATCCCATTAGATCATTCATACTCAACGGCAATACTACCTTAGTTGCCTTTAGTGCCTTCGCCGGTAGTAATACCGCAACACAATTTTATATCATTAAAAATGATTATCCAGGAATACATCTATACCCTACAAACGGTCAGACCATACCAGCCAATTCCACAATAACAGTTTACTTCGGGGCAAGTTCAGCAGGCGGGTCTGGCTCCATAGCTCTTCCTAAACAGGGACAATTTGCTATATCTATCTTAACATTCGGTTATTGGGACTCTGTCCAGTCTAACAACTTCTTCGGCCAAAATATCCCGTATGAAGGAATAATATCATCATAGATTAACAATAACGGCATAAATTGCATGGTTATAATATTAAGACGAAAATAGCAAATACTTAGAGTAGACTATCAGACTGTAACTTTTACTTACATACACATCTTCTTTATCTAAAAAAGTCCATTTTTTGATATAATGTCAGAGGAAGCTAACGTAGGTGACGACGAGCTAGCCTTGGCAGTAAGGTCAATGGAGGAGCTAGTTGACGAGGCAGTACAGGTCTACGAACTAGAAAAGGAAAAGGCAAACGTAACAGACGACCTGTACAACTCGCTTAAGATAATCACGTCATACCTTGGCTTTTCAATTGATTTGGATCCCAGGATCCTAAACCTTCCTGAGAACTCTAGGGCCACACTCACACCTGTTCTTGATATAATCATAATAAAGCCGGATTACAAGTCAGAACAAAAGAGGTTTGACCAGCTCACATTAGATGAAGCAACCAAAGTCTTGCAGTATGCCATCCCTCAAGTAATTAGTCTGGCAAGGTCAGACAGAATCTCAAAGGGCAGAAAACTTTCATTTTTGCGCGAGAGCACCAAGGCACTAAAGCGACTTCCTGGAACCAATGCAGAGGAGATGATAATAGGAAACGAGTCACTCCACTTTGAGAAGGCAGGTAGCTAGACATGGAAGAAGGAAAGGTAATGTCATTTAGAAACATGGCAGCATTCAAGTCATCACTAGATAAAGATCTTGATGAATTAAAGAAAAGATCAGAAGAATATTCCAAGACAATTGGAGAAAAGCTTAGGGCAAGCGATGCATCAAGCGAGGCAGACCTTGCTGACCTTCGAGAAAAGATTGCAGAACCAAGCGACCCAAAAAGGAAAAAACCGGTTAAGAAAAAGGACCAAAAAGGAAACTGGCACGACATTGGAGGAGTCTCCATTTATGACGGCATTGGACTTAGGGGAGAGCTTGAGATCTGCTTCAAGGCCTTGGAGGATGTAAAGGCAAGAATAGAAAAGTTGCAAAAGATCAAGGATTCAGTAGACGTCCTTGTCTCAAGAGGAGTCAAAAAGGACTTGGGATGTACTGCTTTTCTTGGCCGTGACTTTATGCTTGATGTGGCGTTTACAAAGTCGTCTTCTACCCAAACCAAGTTCTCATTCAAGTC